>JAFUGS010000075.1 GCA_017469265.1 Clostridia bacterium | reverse complement strand
CCTTCATGGCATATGCTCCTTCCGCCCGCTCCATCATCCCGCGCCGGTTATTTCTCAGGCTTCCAGCGCCGCGCGGATCCGCGCGATCAGTTCCTCATACGCTTCCTGGGAAAGGGTCTCCCGACCGGGATTCATGGCAAAAACGCCGCCCCACTCAAACCCGTCCCGGTACTTGGGAACCAGGTGAAAATGCAGGTGATGCATGGTGTCCCCGTAGGCACCGAAGTTGATTTTGTCCGGATGGAACAGCTCGTGGAGCACCTCCGCTGTGCGGTTCACGTCTTCCATAAACTGGATCCTTTCCTCCCGGGACAGGTTGGTCATGTCGTCCACATGCTTCCTGCACGCGACGATCACCCTGCCCCGGTGGCTCTGCTCCTTAAACAGGATCACCTTGGACATGGGCAGCTCGCAGATTTTGATGCCGAAGGCGTCCAGCCGTTCTCCCTCCGCGCAGTAAGCGCAGTTCTTCATTTCTTCCGTCATAGTATATTCCCCTGCCTTTCCGTCAAGCTCGCACTTGTTTCCATTCCCATTATACGCGGGTTCCGCCAAACCTTCAACCCATTCACGGGGCCGTATCATCATAGATTTCCCGCAGAAAGGGCGTGTCATCGCCCCGCAGCGTCTCCTCCAGCTTCTCGCGGAGCTGCTCTTTCCCCAGGAAGGCGGTGACCAGCGGCGAAAACCGGGTTCCTTCCTGTCCGAGAACCGCCTGCACCGCCGCGCGCGGGTCGTCCTGCCCGCGGTCGGTCAGGCAGGCCGCCACCGCCGTGACATCCGTCATCTGTCGGTAGGGGGAGTCATTGCGGACATAATGCGCCGGATATCCTCCGCCCTGGTACCAGCTGTGATGTCCCAGAGCCGTGTCCGCGTAGATCCGGGTGGAGGCCCGCTCGCTGAGCTCTTCGTACCCGGCCTGCGTATGCAGCCGCTCCATCTGATCCTCCGTCTCGAAGAGATTGCGGATCAGCGAAAGGCGCGTCATGTTCATCTTGGCCTTTCCCACATCATGGAACAGCCCGCAGGTCCGGGCAAAATCCAGCACCGCGCGCCGTTTTTCCGTCGCGTCCCCGCAGGTCTTCACGAAGGGGATATCGTCAAAAAAGCCGGGGTTCTCCCCTAGAATCGCCTCACAGAGGAGCGCCGAAACCTCCCCCGTCCTCCGGCCCTGAATATACAGCCTGTCGAAGAAAGACCGCAGCAGCTTCTCCAGCACGGACCGGTAGCTTTCAACCCCGTCCATCTCAAAATAGTCGCAGAGCACCAGCCGGACATTGTACTGAAACAGTTCGCTGGTCCGGTCCTCCGGATAGGTGGTCAGTGTCCGCATCATTTTCTGATACGCCTCTGCCAGGAAGGCCACGCGTCCCGGCACGTTCCGCAACTCCGGATGATTCCGCAGCAGCTTGCCGTAATTGATGGCCAGCTGGACATTGGCGTACAGCCCGGACTCGTCGTACTGATCGTAGGCGCTGCCGGCGATCAGCTGCTCCAGCCGGGCCGCGGTCTTTTTGACGTCGGCGAAGCCGCAGGTGTATTCCATTTCGTAGTAGGGCCAGAGCCACCGCACGTTGGGATTTTCGCTTTCCGCTTCCGGCCTGAACACCTCGTAGCAGCTTTCCAGCACCTGCGCCAGCTCCCGCGTGGACAGATCCCCCCGGCCCATGACCTGCCTGTTGGAGCTCATCTGCTGATGGGTGCGCTGAAGGAAGGTGTCCCAGGGCAGCCCGGGCGCCATCGCCCGGTACTCCGGATCCTGCACGATGTCCAGAATCCGGGCCCCCACCCGGATGCGCCGCCGGTATTCCGGCGTACAGATGGCGATGTTGGCCAGGCAGCGGATCACGTATCCCTTCGTGGCCTCATCCGGCAGCTGGGCAAACAGCTTCAGGTAGGATCCGCCCTCGGTGAAGACCATTTCATTCTGGAAAAGAAAATGATTGATATAGGCGGGCCCAATGCCCATCAGCGCCCGGTTCCGGTAGTACAGGCCCATGCCCAGCTGATAAAGCTCCCGGATGATTCCGGCCCGGTCCCGCCGGATCCGGTACATGCTCAGCAGGGCATCATGAATCAGCACATACACGCCGCAGTCCAGGTTGGTCTTCCAGTCCATCAGGGCCGCGGCAAAGGCTTCCAGATCCGCGATCTCCCCCGCGGAAGCGCTGTGCAGATCGTCCAGCCTGGGAAAAAGGGCGTCATTCAGGATCCGGATGTT
>JAFUGS010000074.1 GCA_017469265.1 Clostridia bacterium | reverse complement strand
GGCCATAATGGAAGTATCGATCTGTATTCCGACAAAAAATGGTGGTGAACAATTCAGACAGGTACTGGAGGCAATTTTTCACCAGAACACAAGCTGTTCCTATGAAGTAATCTGTGTGGATTCAGGGTCGTCGGATCAGACTTTGGAGATAATCCATTCTTATTCGGAGATTATTTTACATCAGATTCCAGCGGAAGCGTTTGGCCATGGAAAGACCAGAAACCTGGCTGCGTCTCTTGGAAGCGGGAAATACATTGTTTTTCTTACACAGGATGCGGTTCCGGCCTCAGACAGCTGGTTGGAACAGATGATCCGGGCGATGAAAATGGATGATCAGATTGTGCTCGGATTTGGAATCCATTATCCGTATCCTGACTGCAACATACTGGATCGAAGGGATATCCTGAATCATTTTAGCAGCTTTGGACGAACCAATGCGATATACCGTTTGGATGATCCGGAAAAATATGAAAAGGATGAGATATACCGGGAAAAGCTGGCTTTTTCCTCAGATAACAATGCCTGTGTTCGGAGAGACGTATTTGAGCAGTATCCTTATCCGGATGTTGAGTTTGCGGAGGATCAGATCTGGACAAGGCAGATGATGGAAAAGGGATACAGCAAGGTATACTGTCCCTATGCGCCAGTTTATCATTCGCACAACTATTCGCCGAAGGAATACGCACGGAGGTATTTTGACCAGTATAAGGGAATCCAGGAGCTGCAAGGACATAAGGTCATTTCCAGTGCGTCTGATGCGGTCCAGGAAGCAAAAGCACAGATCAAGCTTGATATCGCCTATGTCCGCCAGCAGCCCATGAGCTATGGTCAGAAGTTCCGCTGGGCCAGGTATGTTATCCAGCGTGATATGAAGCGCTATCGGGCCGGATGGAATGCTGGAAAGTATTATGACCTGCCGCCCAAAGGCAGGGAAAGAATGGATAGAAGGTACTCCCAGCAATATGACCAGCGGCACCTGATTCTGGGATCGGGCAGCAGGCGAAACCGGGGAATTGCCGCGGCCATGGTATGGAATTACCGGGACCTTTGGGACTACGGGAAGGAACTCTCCAGATTAACAACGGATCAGGGCGACGTTCTGCATGTGGGGGAAGAATTCGGATTCATCATTAATACGGAAACGATCCTGTTTTCAAAGGAGGATTATGAGCTTCATAAGGATGACCAGAACCTGATCGTCAACTGGGTAATTCCAGAGCCGGCCAAAGGTTCCGGCGGCCATACGACGATCTTTCGATTCGTATCCGCGCTTCAGAGAAAAGGGATCAGAAACCGGATATATATCCTGGAGCCGAAGCTGATTCGATCCGATCAGGAAGCGGCGGACTTTTTACACGCGAATTTCGAACTGCTGGACAAGGAAGTGGAAATCTGTTGTGGGTGCGGACGAATGGCGTTTTGTCACGCCATTGTAGCTACCAGTTGGGCAACGGCTTACTTTGTTCGCCGGTTTATGAATACGGTATCCAAGTTTTATTTTGTGCAGGATTATGAGCCATCGTTCTTTCCGGTCGGATCGGAATACAAATTCGCGGAGAATACTTACCGATTCGGTTTCCGGGGGATTACGGCAGGGGACTGGCTCAAGGAAAAGCTGGAGCGGGAGTTCGGAATGGCATGCGACAGCTTCCACTTTTCCTATGATAAGGAGATTTACCGCGTAAAAAAGAAACGGGACGCCAAGAAGCGGGTTTTCTTTTATGCCCGCCCTTTCACACCGCGGAGAGCCTGGGAGCTCGGCTTGCTGGCATTGATCCGATTGGCGGAAAAGGTTCCTGATCTGGAGGTCATTTTTGCGGGTGGGGATGTCAGTAAGTACGATATTCCGTTCCATCATCGGAATGTTGGGATTGCAAAACCGGAGGAACTGGCGGAATACTATTCCCAGAGCGATATTTCTCTCGTGATGTCTATCACGAACCTTTCGCTGCTGCCGCTGGAAGTGATGGCCTCAGGGGGAGTCGTGGCAACACAGGATGGCGAGAACAATACATGGGTTATCAATGAGGAAAACGCGATTATTATCGATTGTGACCCGGTGTATATTGCCGATACGCTGGCTGAATACTTAACGAATCCGGAGAAGTTGCAGGAAATTCGGGAAAGTGGGATCCGATTTGCTCAGCAGACGGATTGGAAAAAAGAAACGGATAAGATATATCAGAGCATCCTTCTGGGTGTCCAGCAGGATTTGGCATGCCTACCATATGCGAACGCGGAAGAGCTCGAAAATCTCGGAGCAGAGTAATACAGGAAAATGCTCTGGAAGGAAGCGGCTTGCCGCTGTATTGGAAAAAAGTGTATTGCGGATAAAGGTGGAGTAAAGCGCGAAGATGGGAAGAGCGTTGCGATGGACTTATAAATTGCTGCGGGCCTGGAGAAATGATGGATTCAAAGGCGCGGTAAAGGCCGGTGTGGATCGGATCATTTTAAAGGGCGAGGCTCAGGATCATGATTACAGCGCGCCACAATGGACAGTGTGGGATGTGCTGTTTGTGAATGGGTGCCCGCCGGAGCAACTGCCGCATCCTTATCGATACCGGGTGCTGCACCAGATGGAGCAGCTGAAAGCCGCGGGATATACGGTGGGGGAAGTATCGGATGCTGACTGCGGCGCGGGAACCGCGCTGATGGGAAATGTGATCGTGTTCTATCGCTGCCCGTTTACCGAAGGGATTGGAGAAGCTATTCGTCAGGCCAGGACGATGAACAAGAGGATAATCTTTGACATTGATGACCTGGTGATCGATACTTTGTATACAGATACGATCCCGGCGGTGCGGGCCATGAATCCGGCGGAGCGGGCGCTGTATGATGACGGCGTCAAACGCTACGGTATGACCATGCGGATGTGTGACGCGGCAACGACCACGACAACGGCGATGCGGTGGGAACTTTTGAAGTACCTTCCCAAAGTGTATTTGAACAGAAACTGCGCTTCCGAGAGAATGGTGGAGCTGAGTGAAGCGGCCTGGAAAAATGGGAAGCAGGCAAAGGCGGCGCTCCTTCAGAGCAAGAATCAGACACAGCCCGAACGGCCTTTACAAGATGAAGGGATAGAGCAATCACCGGGAGTCATTTTAGGATACTTCAGCGGCTCACTGACGCATAACGCGGATTTTGAGATGATTAAGCCGGCGGTGCTGCGGATCCTGGAAGAAAAGCCGGAGGTGAAGCTGCTGCTGATGGGACAGCTGGATATGCCGCCGGAACTGAAGCCTTTTGAGAGCCGGGTGATCCAGAAAACATTTATGGACTGGGAAGAACTGCCGGAAGTGATCGCGGGAGTGGATCTGAACCTGGCGCCCGTGGAGACCAGCCTATTCAATGAGGCCAAATCAGAGAACAAGTGGGTGGAAGCGGCGCTGGTGAAAGTGGCTACGGTGGCCAGCAGGATGGGCGCCTTCGCGGAACTGATTCAGGACGGGGTTACAGGGTATCTGGCGGGGGATGATCAATGGTATGAGGTGCTGAAGAAGGCCGTTGAGCATCCGGAGGAAAGACGGGAAATCGGGGAGAACGCGCGCCGATACTGTCTGGATCACTGTGTGACCACAGCGAATACTGGCAGGGTTCGGGAAATCTATGAGCAGGTTCGCGCGCCGCATGCGGGGTTTGTGTTGCCGTCCAGCGAGATGAGTGGCGGGATTATGGTGGCCCTCCGGCATGCCTGTTTCCTTCAGGACGCGGGATGGAACGTGGATATCATCGCGCACCACGCGAAGAGTCAGGTGTGGGAAGAATTCGGACACGTTTTTTCCTGTATTTCCTTTGGGGACGGAGGCTATGAGAATCTGGCGGAATATGATCTGCTGATCGGAACCATGTGGACAACGCTGGCGTATATCCGGAATTATCCGCGGGTGCGGTGCAAAGCCTATCTGGTTCAGAATATGGAACGGGATTTCTACGCGTGGAATGATCCGCAGAGACTGGATTGTGAAAGTACCTACTGCCTGGGACCGGACTGGCATTATCTGACGGTTTCTCCCTGGTGCGAAGGATGGCTGAAGGATCAGTATCACCAGCAGGCGGGCTACCTGCCCAATGGGTTGGACAGAGAGAAATACCGGGCAGTGAAGCGGGACTGGACGGGACGAAAGATCCGCGTCCTGATTGAGGGAGACTGCGCGGCGGAATACAAGAATGTGGATGAAAGCTTCGCGGCGGTGGAGCTGCTGGATCCGGAAAAGTATGAGGTCTGGTATATGTCCTATAACGCGCGGCCGAAGGAGAGCTACCGGGTGGACCGTTTCCTGCACGCGGTGCCCTATGAGGAGACGCCGGATATTTATGCTCAATGCGACATTCTGGTGAAATCCAGCTGGCTGGAAAGCTTCTCCTATCCCCCGCTGGAAATGATGGCCACGGGAGGGTTCTGTGTCCTGGTACAGAACGGCGGGAATTCAGAATATGTCCGGGACGGAGAAAACTGTCTGGTTTATCCCCGGGGAGACCCGGCGGCGGCGGCCGGCGCGGTGGAAAGAATTGTTCAGGATGCCGGACTGCGGGAAAAACTGCGGGCGGAGGGGCTGAAGACCGCCGATGCGCATGACTGGCAAGACCTGAAAGCGGGCATCGTCGAACAGTATCAGCAGCTGATGGATACCGTGCGTTCACCCGGTGTGGCTCCGGACTGAAAAAACGAGGACAGAAAAAGATGGCGGGTTTACAGAAAACCATTGGCAAAGGACTCCGATATCTGCGAGCCAGGGGCATCCGGAAGACCGTTCGAAAAACGGCGCTGCACATTGACCGGAAACGGCTGGAGCGGCGGTTCGCGCGAAGCATGTGGCCGACGGCGGAGGAGCTGGAGGCGCAGCGGAATACGGTTTTCCGGAGAAAAATCCGGTTCAGCGTGATTGTTCCATTGTACAACACACCGCAGGATGTGCTGCGGGAAATGGTGGAATCCGTCCGGAAGCAGAGCTATCCGGACTGGGAGCTGTGCCTGGCGGACGGCAGTGATGCGGATCATGAGGATGTGGGCGCATACTGCCGGCAGCAGGCGGCGGAGGAACCGAGAGTCCGGTACAGGAAGCTGGAGAGGAACGAGGGTATTTCGGGAAACACGAACGCCGCGCTGGACATGGCCGCCGGAGAATATGTGGCGCTGTTTGATCATGATGATCTGCTGATGCCCAACGCCCTGTATGAGATGGCCAGGAAGATTGAGGAGACGGACGCGGATTTTCTGTATTCGGATGAAATGATTTTTTCCTCCCCGAAGGTGAACCGGATTCTGGGTATCCGGTTTAAGCAGGATTTCGCGCCGGAGGATCTGCTGACCAATAATTATATTTGCCATCTGACGGTTTTCCGGCGGCGTCTGCTGGAGACGACGGGAGGGTTCCGGCCGGATTTCGATGGCAGCCAGGATCATGATCTGGTGCTGCGGCTGACGGCCGCGGCGGAGCGGGTGGCGCATGTGCCGAAGGTGCTGTACCTGTGGCGGTCCATCCCGGGCTCGGTGGCGGCGGATGTGCATATGAAGGAATACGCCATTGACGCGGGACGCAGGGCGGTGGAAAGCTTCCTGCGGGATCGGGGCGAAACGGAAGCCCGGGTGGAGAGCACGGAAGTGTTTCCGACCATGTATCGAATCCGGTATCCTGTATCCGAAGATCTGACCGTACGGGTGATCATAGACGGAAAGGCGGGAGGGGAGGATCGGTTCAGGGCGTTACAGAGCGGTACCGACTGGCCGGGCGTGGCATGGTCTGTGCTGGAAGGAAAAAACGGAAACCGAAGCCAGCGCTACGCGGCGGCGGAGGAGGAGGCCACGGAGGATTATCTGGTGTTTATGGATGATCCCATGCTGCCGCTGAATCCGGACTGGCTGCGGGAGATGCTGATGTGGGCGCAGCGGCCGGAAATTGGCGCCGTCGGCGCGAAGATTCGGCTGGAAGGCGGAACGGATCTGCGGCATACGGGCGTGATCCTGGGGCTGGGGACCGAAGGCATCGCCGGACGGCCCTATTTCGACCGGGAGGATGACCTGGTGGGCTTCTTTGGCCAGCTGGCCGTGACGCGGGAGGTATCCGCGGTGACGGACTGCTGGATGGTCAAACGGGAGAAGCTGGAAGCAGCGGGCGGATTGGATCCGGCCTACGGGGACGCGCTGTTCGATATTGACCTGTGTTTGAGACTGCGGGAAAAGGGATACCGGAATCTCTGGACGCCCTACGCAGCCCTGCGGGGCGGCCGGACGCAGGCGTTTTTCCTGGATGTGGGCCGGGAAGCGGAGACGTATGACAAGGATCGGGCTGTATTCCGGCGGAAGTGGCAAGCAGTCCTGGAACGGGGGGATCCTTATTACAACCCCAATCTGAGCCTGAAGTATGAAGACTGGCGGATAAAAGGAAAAACAGAGACGGAATCCCGCTGAAAAGAAAAGAGCGAAAACGCGGTGTGCTGAAAGGAGAAGGGACGAAATCAGGGGAGAGGGAAACGATGAAGCGGAAAACGGGTTTGCTCTGCCTGCTGGTGTTGCTCTTTTTGATGGGCGTTGCGGGAAAACCGGCAGCCATTTACGCCGAGGGGACGCCGGATCTATCGGATACCGACGCGGAGGACCGGCCCTTTATCACCGCCTCCGCGACGGAAATGGACGCGGGAGAGACGGTGATCCTGAACGCGTTTGTTCCCGGGCACGACGAATACTGGATTCTTCAGGAGAAAGACGGCCTGACGGTTCCGCGGGATGAAAAGGGCGCTTGTACGCCGGAAATCCTGACGCTGGAATTACAGCTGGATGAGCCGGGCTTGTACCGGTTCTGGGCCGCGTATTACGATGAGGTTACGGGAGACCTTGTTCCGACGGACGCGTCCGTGCAGGTGACGGTGAGCGCGACGGTCCAGCCCATCACGGTGACCGGGGCGATGCGTGCCGGAACGGATATTTCCGTCTCGCTGGTCAGACAGGCGGACTGGACGAATCTCCATATGGAAATTGATTATCTTCCGGAGGAAGGGGACCGGGAAAGGGTGCTCCGGATAGAGCGGGTTTCCGACACGATGCCCTTGATCGGCATTCATTTCGCTAGGCCCGGGCGGTATCAGGTCTGCCTTTACAGCGTGAACGAGACCGATGAGGGCGTCCTGGATTCCGATGATCCGCGGCTGCTGGCCTCCGCGGATTTTGTCATGGCGGATCAGTATCTTCCACCCTTTGTGGGTACGCTTTCCTCGACGGTCATTGCCGTGGGCGAGGAACTGACATATACGGTGACCGGCGCGGAGGCCCTGGCGTACCAGGTCCGGATGACCGATCCGGAAACGGGGATGGAAATACTCGGTTCAAACCCGCCGCTGCGCCCATCCGCGGAGGGAGGTACGGTTTCCATTCTGTATGAAGGTCAAGCCGGCCTGCTGGAGGGTTATGTCTGGGCCCGGTTTAGTGGTGTATGGTACCGGCCGGAGGAAATCAGGGCGCGGATTTTGGCGGATTACAACTGGGGAACACCGGAATATGTCTGGGCGGATGATTTCAGTCAGGTGACCGCCAGGCGGGTCAGCCAGGCGGAACCTTCCATTGCGCAGACGGAAACCGTAAACACGACAGGCGAGGTTACGAGGGAAGCGACCTGCGTGGAGAAAGGCGAAACCACCTATACCAGCGCGGCGTTCGCAAACGAGGCGTTTGAAACGCAGGCAAAAACGGTTGAAGATATCCCGGCCAGGGGCCATACACTGAAGGTGCGCGCCAGGGTGGACGCAGGCTGCACCGAGCCGGGAGCGGAAGCATGCTGGGAATGCGAGGCCTGCGGCGAGCTGTTCTCTGACGAGGAAGGCGAAAACCGGATTGAAGCCCCGATGGCCATTTCGCCCAGGGGCCATGCATGGAACAGCGCGGAATACCGGTGGACGGAAGACCATGCTGCCGTGACGGCGGTACGGACCTGCGGGAACGACGCGGCGCACATGGAAACCGAAACCGCGGCGGTTACCGTAATGATCACCTCCCCAACGGAAACCGCGGAAGGGTCTGTCACCTATACATCCGCGGCGTTTGCCAATGACGGATTCAGCGTCCAGATCCGGAATGAGATGATTCCCGCGCTGAGCAGCATGTCCGTCATGCATCTTCCCGGCACGCTGAAAGCGATTGAGGACGAGGCCTTTGCGCATCTGGCTTGTGAGGCGGTTATCGTTCCGGAGGGATGTGCATCCATCGGGAATTACGCGTTCCGCGACTGCGGGAATCTGAGATACATCCGCGTTCCCGCCGGTGCTGAGATTGCTTCAGACGCGTTTGAGGGGTGCGAAAATGTGGTGATTGACAGGGTGGCGGAATAATCCTTCCTCCCAAAGGCGGGGGTGCAGCTGTACAACCCCGCAACGCTGCTCCTCGGGTTTTCCGCAGCGCGCTGAGACTTGCGGGTCAAGGATCGCAAACAAATGTACGAAGCGAAACGGCAGCGGGGCTTCACAACCTCATCTGTGCCCTTCGCGGAAAGGCGGAACATAAAATGACACAGTTTACCCAGCGCGGAAAGCGCGCGCGGGCCGGAGAAAAGGGTTGGAGAAAGCTCGGCGTGGTGGGCATGGCACTGGTGCTTATTTTTGTGTGCCAGTTTGCCATGCTGGGGTATTTCAATCTGACCCAGATGCGGAATCATGTGGGCTATGATTCCTCCTGGAATTTCCTCAGAGCGGCGCTGATGTGGGATGAAAAAGCATTCTACAGTCCCAGCTGGAGCGAGACGACGGATCTGAGCCTGGATAATCTTCTGCCGGCGGCCGCGCTGCTGTATGGCGTGACGGGGAATATCCTGCTGTCCTTCGGCCTGGCCAATATGCTGATGGTCATCCTGCTGCTGTGCTTCGTATGGAAAATTCTGGGCAGGCTGAAGGTCCAATTCAATCCGCGGATGATCGCCCTGAACCTGGTAATCTGCCCGTATCTGACGACAGGGTATTCTCAGTTTAACGATCTGGGCTATTTCAGCAACATTCTTTCCGGCGCGTCCTACTACAGCACAAAAGTACTTTTTGTGCTGATGATCATCTACGAGTTTCTGAAGATTGTTCAGGACCGGAAGATCGGGGTGCTGGGCTGGATCCTGTGGCCGGTATGTCTGCTGTCGGGATTTTCCAGCGGTGTGTATCTGATTATCATCATGTTTATCCCGTATATCGCCTATGAGCTGGAGATGGCCGCGATCCGGAATGACTGGAAACAGCTGATCCGCAAGGAAAGCATTTTTGCCTATCTGTGCTGCGTGTTTATCCTGGCGGGAAAAGCGCTGGCCACGGTGCTGATTCAGTTTGTGGCGCTGGACAGCAGCCGGTCCTGGACACCGCTCACGGATCTGTGGACGAACTTTGGCGCCGTGATCCAGGGCTTCATGAAGCTGCTTCAGGTGCTGCCGGTTTCAGAAAACACCCACGCGATCATGTCCGTCACAGGGGTGCTGCGGATGTTCGTGCTGGCGCTGTTCGCCATCCTGATGGTGGCGGTGGTCTCCGTCATCCGGCGGACGCTGAAGCATCTGACGGAAGAGAATGGCCCGGTCCTGTTCCTGGTCAACATCGTTCTGATCAACTTCCTGATTTTCGGCCTGTTTAATGTCCGCTACGGCGCCAGCATCTTTGAGGAGCGGTATCTGGTGACCACCTTCTTTGTGACGGCGCTGATGGCGGCGGTTTTCTTCAACGGGCTGGATGAACGGAAGGTTATGACCACCATGCTGTCCCTGTGCATGGCGGGCTCCATCCTGATGGTAGATTTTCATTCGGACTACAATTATCTGCGGACGACGAATGACGAATGGCAGATGGATGAGATTCAGGCGCTGGCGGAGTCTCAGGACGCGGGGGTGGTTTACTTCTGGGGCGATGACCTGACCGTGATCGGCCGGTCGCTGCGGGCCTGCGACCTGAACCGGATTTACAAGGAGCTGCCGGATCATGGCGGATGGTTCCTCCACTGGGGC
>JAFUGS010000015.1 GCA_017469265.1 Clostridia bacterium | reverse complement strand
TTACTCAGCGGTATCCCGCTTTTCGTAAGTCAGCCGTACATCGTATCCCAGTTCTTCCATCATGGCGAGAAAGGTCTTATTGACGATTTTCTCCGGGTGATTGATCAGTCGGGAGATGTATGTTCCGGATGTACCTATGCTTTCTGCCACCTGGTACTGACTGATTTTTTCTTCGATGCATTTTGTCTTTACATCAAGTTCAATGTTGTTTTGAAGCATAACTGCCTCCTTGCTTAAGAGTTCATAAGTTGCACTATTCGTTTCATTTATGATACCACACTTCATCACCAAAATCCACAACAAAATAAGCGCCCCACCCGAAGGTGAAGCGCCATAATTCCTGTCTGCCTTACGCCTTGATCTCCATCCCGCTGGTGAGAGTGAAGACGATGTTGTCTTTGCTGTGCACCGTCACGTGATCCACCAGACTGCCCCAAAGTTCCTCGCTGAACTCCGTCACCATCTCCGGCAGGGATTCCAGCGAGTGGATGAACCGTCCGAACTCCCGCCGCCGGATACCGCGCTGGGCGATCTCAGCGGTGACCGCGTCGTACTTGTCCTTCGTCTCCTGAAACCGGACAGACAAGGGTTCATACCGGATGCCATGTTGTATTCCTGCCTTTGGCATTTGCTCAATCACATCCAGGGGATTGGTCAGGCCGCCCGTCCAGAAGATTTCCCAGATGCTGTCGATTCTGTTTTTCAGTTCGCCGGTAATCATTTTTCTTTCACCTCACGATTCCAGAAATGGTATCACACAAACCGTCCAAAATCAACTCAACGCCGCCATTTTATTCAATTGTGGCGATGTTGATCGACGGGATGGAGGTATGAATCCGCGGTTTATGTTCAGAATTGGCCCGGATGCACTATCCGGATCCAATGTGTCGAGATAAGCGTTTACGCTCATCAGACTTTCCTGCGCGATTTGCAGAGCATTTTCGCCATGCGGCTCACCCGGGTGGCGTTTATTTTCAGCTGATTGCGGCTGACGGTTCCGTTCTTCAATCCCTTCAAAATGGCTTTCAGATCGCCCTGAGAGCCCGGCATGGTCAAATCATTTCCAGCGGCAGCGACATATCATGAAAGTGCCCGAAGAAACAGAAAAGGCAGCTTTTTGAACCGGACCGGTTTGTCCGTCCTTTTGAGCATGGCATTTTCTCGTTTTATGTCGTGTTCCAAAAAGCGTCGAGGGAATCATCCGGGATACGATAAAAGAAAAAATGACATCCTGCTCGCCTTGCGTTTTCAGGATGCCATTTTATTCATTGGTTGTCTCTTTTACGAAAGCAGATCCCGCAGCAGGCGGGCCATATGCATGGACAGCTCCCCATAGCATTCCGCCGCGTACAGCACGCCGCGGCATTCCGACACCTGCCGGCCCAGGATCATCCGGAAGAACCAGGCCGCCGGGAGGTACAGCTCCCCGTCCCGCATCACCGCTTCGCAGTCCATCGCCCGCATCCGGTTATCGATGACCATTCCGATGCTGCCCCGCGCCGTCTGCAGCTTCCGGCCGTCCGGCAGCGCAATTTCCGCGACGGCGCCGTCCGTTTCGGTTTTCAGCGTACCTCCCGCCGCCCGGGCCAGGAAGGATACCGGCGCCATCAGGTAGGTTCCCCGGACGATCTCCCCGCCGTTGAGCCCGTGATACTTCAGTTTCTTCCAGGTAAACACCCGGCCGGCCAGCGCGATGACTTCCCCGTTCAGCCAGGCCGCCGCCTGACCCTCCGCCAGCGCTGCGCTGAAAGCATTGGGCTGGAAGCCATCCTTTTGGGGTTCCATCCGGATGGAACCGTCCGGCATTCTCCGCGCGGCGGAGAACAGATTGTCCCAGACCCATTCCGCGTCGTCCAGGGTCTGTCCGTGATCCCGGTTCTTCACATCGCAAAAAACATAGTCGGCTTTTTTTCCGTGATAATAGGCCAGGTTTTTCTCCCCTTCCACCCGGATCCGGGGCAGCTCTGTACATTCGTTAACGGTCAGCCAGTACCGCCGGTTATGTACCACCGCCTCCTCATAATCCTCGTCCGAGAAGGGAGGCGGACCGTCCAGTTCCATTCGGGTCTGCCACGCGGCTACGGGCAGGGACTGATGGGTCACGCTTCCGTCCGGGTGGAAGAACTGCGTTTTCCGGGAGGTGCCGGCGCTGCCCGCCATGCCTGCGAACAGATGGGCGTAATACTTGGCCATCATCGCGGTCATGCCGTTGCCCATGGACATGCCCTGCATGTACATCCGTCCCTCATCAATGGCATAGCGTTCCTTCATCCGCCGGATCAGCGCCAGCACCAGATTCGCGTCATGGTTTTCTCGGATGTCGTCCGGAAAGGCGTTCATGAAGAAGCCGCTTTCGTTGGGCGTCGTCAGCTCCTTTTTCCGCTCCGGCTCACATTCCAGTTGCCAGAAGCGCCGCGTGCCCGCGCTGGGGAAGACCAGGATGAACCCTTCCCGGTCCGCCACCTGGGTCCAGCAGGTATAGATACACTGTCCCCATCCGGTCATCAGTCCGCCGTGCATGGAGAATACCAGCGGCGTTTTCCGGCCCGGGTCATAGCTCTCCGGAACATATTCATACCAGGTATCCTCGATGCCATCCCCCACAAGATCCCCGTGAAATTCCTCCAGCCGTTCCGGATAAACCTGGGAATTGTTCCCGTTCTCGTTTACCACCATCCGGCTGCCTTTGATGGCCTCCGGCAGATAATCCCTGTTCTGGTCGTTCGGCTCACCGGGCATAATTTTCATGATTCCCTGCATTCTCGTTTTCCTCCTCTTTGTTCAGTCTGATCCATGCGGCCGCATTCTCTTCGAGCCCTCATTTTCCGGTCCGGTACCGGCGGGACGCGGCCTGTTCCGAAACAGGATTCCCCATTTGGGGGATTTGACAAAAAGAATCGTCCATCATTATAATAACGGAAACAAAATGATGCTACAGAAAGGCGCACCCATGACAAAAGTTTTCTCCGTGCGGCGGCGGCTCATCCGTTATTTCTCCTTTCTGCTGGCCGTAACCCTGATGCTTCTGCTGGCCTTCGGCGCGTATTCCAACTGGGCGTATGACCGTCAGCTTCGCTACTGTGCCGACGCAGCCCTGGGCCTGCAAAGCACCCGGCTGGTCAGCGAAACCGCCCGTCTCTCCACCTTCTGCCGGCAACTCACCGCTTCCAATCCCGATTTTCGGCGTCTGGCCTCCTCCTCGCTGGATGATTACACCGCCATTCCCCTGCTGTACCGGGTACAGAACATGATGGAAAGCGCGGTGCCCGACGCCGGGCTGATCCTGCTCTGCGGCAGCCAGAATTCTGTTCTCCGCTATGCCTACGGGCCGGAAGCGCTGGGCGTCGACCGGATGATCCATTCCGTTCATATTTCC
>JAFUGS010000073.1 GCA_017469265.1 Clostridia bacterium | reverse complement strand
GATCTGGTATTCCTGTGCTGTTCGAATTTGCGGATCCCATTACCAAATCGTCCGGAGGTGGTTCAGACGTTATGAATCATGCAGGATCAGGCGCTCGGGCACCCACATTCATGCCCGATGCCTCAAAAAAGACAGAAAAAACGAGCAAAAATATGTCGGATCTGGTGAAGGGAGTGATTTTGCCAAAAAGCTGAAACCCCTTGAGAATCAACGTTCTCAAGGGGTTTCTGTCAAGCAGGGCAAGAAGGATTCGAACCCTCAACAAAGGTTTTGGAGACCCACGTGTTACCATTACACCATTGCCCTAAAGCCGACAACGCAGACGATTATACTCACTTGATCAGGCTTTGTCAATAGCATTTTTATAAATCCTGCCGGCACGCCGGAAAGACCGACTCTGAATTTGGCACGACCGTCATCCGGTACCGGACTCGCCGGACTGCGTTTGCGCATGTCTGTAATAACGATTATAATAGAGATGTTTTCATGAATTGAACAAGAAAGCTTATCGGAATACTCAATAAAGAGAGGGATCAGGCATGAAAAACATCTGGAAAGACGCCATCTTTGGTGTAGTTGTCGGAGACGCTTTGGGCTGCCCCGTTCAGTTTGAAGACCGGTCAGAAGTCGCGGCGCACCCTGTTACAGACATGCGTGGATATGGCGCTTTCGCCCTTCCGGCGGGTTCATGGACTGATGACAGCAGCTTAACGCTCGCGCTTCTTGACAGCATCTGTAAGACGGACAAGCTGAATCTGAAGCACATTATGAACAATTTCGTCGACTGGCTGGATCATGGAACCTTTACTCCCTATGGATACGCATATGATATCGGAAATGGAACCATTCGGGCCATCACCGCGTATAAGCACAGAGGGAATCCACACCAGTGCGGCGGCCGTGATGAATGGAACAACGGAAACGGCAGCCTGATGCGCATCATGCCCGCCTGCCTGTACTGCTATGAAAAAGGGCTTGAAGATAAAGAAGCCATCCGGGAGATCCATCAGGTAGGAAGCCTGACGCACGCGCACATCAGATCGAACATCGCCTGCGGTTTATACTACTTTATGGTCAAAGCTGTGTTATCCGGGAAAGCCCCCACTTTTGAGACGCGTCTTCAGGAAGGACTGGATAAGGGGTTTGAATACTACGAGAAAGCTTTGTCGGATCATGAAAACCTTGAGTATTACGCCCGACTCCGCGATCTCTCCCTTTTCGCGAAGACGCCTGCGGAAGAAATCCGAAGCAGCGGATATGTTGTTGACACGCTGGAAGCAGTTGTCTGGTCTCTGATCAATACAGACTCGTTTGAAAGCGCCCTGCTGAAGGCTGTTAATCTTGGTGATGACAGCGATACGGTCGGTGCGATTGCCGGAGGGCTTGCCGGCCTGGGCTACGGCAGTGAAGGTTACTCGGGAATCCCGGGCAAGTGGATTGACGCAATCCAGAAGAAAGAATGGATTGCCGACTTGTGCGAAACAGTTAATGACCGCCTGGAGTATCGCGTTGAGGACGGCAAACCCTGTATCGGATTCTCCATGGAAGACGCGGAAGAAGCGTTCCGTCATATGGACAGAATGCGGATCAAGGATTACGGATCCACTTGCGGAAAAAACATCCTGCATGTCTGGGACGACGGGTCCCGCATTTTGATGCGCTGCAAAAACTGTGGCGGATATATGCTGCTTCAGCTGTCCGAATTCCACGGCATGGAAGACGACAGTTATTACGCTGATTATTTCCCGGTATCCGGACCGAAGGAAGCCCGGATGATCAATGAAAAGTACGACGGAGAAAAGATTGAGGAAGCATTCCCGCGCCGCTGGATGATCGCCGACAGTCACCCGCATTGGCATTGAATAAGCGTCAGTTTCCGTTCACGGGATGACAGAACAAAAAGCGTCATGCTGAAAAACACGGCATGGCGCTTTTTTGACGCATGGATTATGGACTCACGCTTTTCCGGCTGCTGAGAAACGCAGGAAGGGCAGGAGGCGGTGCAGCGCGTACTTCAGGCGGGCGGCGCGGGGGAGCCGCGTCCGCAGGGCCAGGGCGGTATCCCGGGCCAGGGAGGTATCCGTGGCCTGCGCGCTGACGTGGCCGTAGTGGAGCAGGGAGATACATTCGCCCAGGGTGGAAAGGGGGACGGGAGAACGGCCTTCCTGATCCAGACGGCGGGTAAAGGACATGGGGGTTTCTCCCTCGCCGCGGGTGATGCCGGCGGCGGCCAGCCGGGCGAAGACTTCCTCCATCCAGAGGTCAAAGCGGGCTTCCTCATCGGGGAGCTTTTTTTCTTTTCGGGACGGATCCGTAAGGCGCCAGCGGAGGATCAGCACCAGCGGCGGGAGCAGCAGCAGAAGCAGCAGCCACGGAAAGCTGCCGGACACGGGAAGACCTTCCTCCGGTGGGGCGGTGTCCGGATCCGGAGAGGATTCCGGATCGTTCTCCGCGGGAGAGGGAACCGGGGAAGGCGTTTCAACTGCTGCCGCGTCCGGGGAGGGGGTAACGGTGGGCTGCGTGTCGGCAGGAGGCGTGGCGGAAGGCTGCGGGGACGGCGTGGGGTCGGCGGGCGAATCATCGGCGGCGGTATCGCTGCCGTCATTGCCGCCGGCGCGGCGCGGGGTGGCGTCAAAGGTGAGCCAGCCGAAGCCCTGGAAATAGACCTCCGTCCAGGCGTGGGCGTCCAGCCCGGTGACCAGGGCTTCGCCCTGGGCGTTGGGCGTGGCCAGGTAGCCCTCCACGTAACGGGCGGGAAGCCCGGCCATCCGGCAGAGAACGGTCATGGCGGAGGCAAAATACGTGCAGTATCCTTCCCGGGTATTGAAGAGAAAATGGGTCACAAAATCGATGGAAGCGGGCTGCACCGCCGCGTCCAGGGTATAACGGTAATTCCGGCTGAGGTAGTTCTGCAGGGCGAAGGCCTTCTCATAGGGAGAGGCGATGCCCTCGGTCACGTCCGTGGCCAGCTGCCAGACCGGCTCCTCCAGGTGGGAGGGCAGGGTGGTATAGGTTTCCCGGATGGATTCATACTGCGGATCCCCGGCGGTGGAGGCGGCTTCGATCAGGATGGAGAGGCCGGCGTCCCCGGCCTGAAAGAGCGGCGCGGAGATGGACCAGGTGTCCCCCGCGGTGAGATTCCGGGTGATGAACAGCTCGGAAGAATTGGAAAAGTAAGGCACCAGATCCCCGCCAGCCCGGAGCTCCCGCACACGCTGCGGCGCGAAGAGGGTGGAAGCGCTGTCCGTAAGCATACGGATGGAAACGGACAGGGGATCCGTCAGGGTGGAGGACAGCCCTGTGGAGGGCAGCTGCTGGTCAAAGAGAGCGGCGCGGCGGGAAGCCATACTGGAGGCGTCCCAGAGATAGCGCCGGCCGCCGAGGGTGTTCCGCCAGGAGCGTCCGTCATACTCATTGAGGATGACGCCGCGGAGGTAGACGGTCCGGGGGGTGGAGACCTGCATCACGGCATGGTCGGAGGGGGAGACAGGACCGCCCAGCTGGGAAAGGCCCTGGGGATAGAAGCCCTCGGAGGAGAGGGAAAAAACGTCCCGAGGCTCCGTGAAGAAGAGCCGATCCATCACATTCTGGCGGAATTCATCCGCCATGGCTTTCAGGGTGGGATTCACCAGACCCGAGGGAGGCGTACAGGCGTAGGCCAGGAGCACCAGCGCGGCGGCCCAGGGCAGCACCCGGGCGGGGCTGGCCTCCGCGTGGCGATCCAGCAGATAAAGGGCGAGGGCGGCGATGCCGGCGGGAAGCAGAGGGAGCATCAGATCCGGCCGGTCCGCCAGCCAGAGCATGAGCAGCGCGCCGATGGTCAGGAGGGACGCTCCCAGGGCACCGGCGCTTCTTCGCGTGCTGCAGAACGCCAGCAGGGTGATGAGCGCGCCGAGCAGGCGGGCTGCCGGCACCGCGACCAGGGGAAGCGCGCCGGAGACGCCGGCGAGCTGCAGGGAAAAGGCCCGCAGCACATCCCGCAGGACCGCGGCGCCGCTGTTTGCCAGCCAGAGGAGCAGGATAATCACGGCCGCCAGGCCGCCCCAGAGGGCCGCGCGGCGGGAGACAGAGAGGGCTTCCAGCCCAAGCGCCAGCGCTCCGCAGGCCAGCAGACAGGAAAAGATATTCCCTTCCAGAGAGAGGGCGCCCAGCAGGGGCATCAGGAGCCCGGCGGCCAGCAGAAGGGTCAGCGCCAGGCGGAACAGATGATCGCGCAGGGTGTCACGCATGACGGGGAACCTCCTTTCTGCTGCTGGACTTGTTCTTATGGCTTATCAGGGAAACGCTGATTATGAAAGGGTTTCTTGCTGCCGCGGGAGGATCAGGCCTGCGGATCAGGCGATGGCGCTTTCCTCCGGCTGATGATCCGGCTCCACATAGGTTACCTGGATATCATCCTGGCGCAGACGGGAAATCAGCGGAATCAGGTTGCTGTCATCCGGGTGAAAGGTGATCAGGTACAGACGGATGGTGGGACCCATGTGGTGCATCCGGGTCATGACGTCCACCAGGGCGGAATTCAGCCGGGCGGAAACCACCACCAGGCATCCGACCTTTCGAAGCCGGCGGCTTTCCATGGTCAGCACCCGCTCAAAGCGGTCCGTCTCCGAAAAATCCAGGAGGGCCAGGTTCTCCAGCGCCAGCGCCGCGCCTGTGCTTTTCTCCAGCTCCACAGGATGGGCACCGAAGAGGGGAAAATGCACCACCAGATCCGTGCTCAGCTGATCAGAAAAAACAGAGGCAGCCGTTTCCAGCAGCGCGTCCCGGATGTCCGCTTCCGCCTCCGGGTGCCCCCAGGAGGGCGGGCGGGAACAATCCATCAGGATCAGAACCTCCTGCAGGATGGGCTCGTCAAATTTGCGCACCAGCAGCTCCCGCTTTCGCATGGAAAGCTTCCAGTGGATTTTTTTGATCGGGTCGCCGGGCTGATAGGCACGGATATCCGACGGAGCGGACAGATCCTCCGTAGCCCGGGCCATGACGTCGCTGCCTGGATCGCCGGGGGAAAGCGTCAGGGGCTCCGTGGCAAAACGGTTCGGAAGCACCAGCAGGCGGAAGAACGCGTCCTCCACAGGCCTGCGGACCTGAAAAAAGCCCATCAGATCCTCTACCTGCCAGGCGCGCACCCCGGGGGAATACAGGCCCACGTGATCCGCGTGAAAGGGGATGGACAGGGCCTGACGCTTGCCGGGCATGTCCCGGAGATAGATCTCGCGAACCGGATCGCCGGGGCCGGCGCTGATTTCCAGCTTCACCGGCGCGATGGGCAGGAAGCCCCGATGACGGACCCGCAGGGTAAGAAGCGCTTCCTCCCCACGGTGAACGGAGGAGCGGTCCAGATCCCCCGAGAGGGTCAGGGTATTGGCGGCCCAAAGCACGCTGACCGCGCCGCCCAGCATGGCGATGATCAGCAGAAACGCCAGCAGAAGCAGCAGCGGACTGCCGGTGGACAGCGCCGCCAGCAGAAAGGTCAGCGCCGCGGCCAGGGGCATCAGAATTCTGGCTTTCATAGCTTGATCGGCACCGCCGTGTTCTTCAGAATGGTCAGCAGCACATCCTCCGCCAGGACGCCTTTCATCCGGGCTTCCGGGGAAAGAACCATGCGATGGGCAAAAACCGGCAGCAGCATATGCTGCACATCCTCAGGCAGGATAAAATCCCGGTCATCCAGCAGGGCGCAGGCCTGGGCGCCGCGGATCAGCGCGATGGCGGCCCGGGTAGAGGCCCCCAGCTGAAAGGAAGGATTTTCCCGGGTGGCGGCGGCCAGATGGGCTACATAGGAGCGAACCTCCGGGGAGCAGTAAATGGTGGAAACCTGTTCCTGCATGGCCAGAATGTCCTGAGCGGTGCAGATGGGCTGGATCGTGTCCATGGGCTTCGTTACGCCGGAATAGCGTTCCAGCACGTCCATTTCCTGCTCCACGGTGGGATAGCCGATGGAAATCCGCAGGAAGAAACGGTCCACCTGGGCTTCCGGCAGAGGGTAGGTGCCCACAAACTCGCCAGGATTCTGGGTGGCCAGCACGATGAAGGGCTGGGGCAGCGGATGGGTGGTTCCATCCACAGTGACCTGGTGCTCCTCCATGACCTCCAGCAGGGCGGACTGGGTCTTGGGGCTGGTGCGGTTGATCTCATCCGCCAGGATGATCTGGCTCATGACCGCGCCTTCACGGAATTCCATTTCACCGGTTTTCATGTTCATGAGGGTGAAACCGGTGATGTCGGAAGGCATCAGGTCCGGCGTAAACTGGATGCGGCGGAAGGTGCAGTCCAGGGAACGGGCCAGGGCGCTGGCCAGAGTGGTTTTGCCCACACCGGGCACATCCTCGATCAGCACATGCCCCTTGCAGAGCAGGGCGATGAGCGCGTACTCAATCGCCTCCTCCTTGCCGACGATGGCCTGACCGATGGCCTGCTGCAGGGCTAAAATCATCCGCCCGGGATTGAACATGATGGAACCGCCTCCTCCAGGAAAAATACGGGGGAATTATACCTTGAAAAGGCGCTTTGCGCAAGGCGGGCCGGGATGGGAAAGGGAAACGGGTTCCGACGGAACCGCGGGGGAAGCGGAGCCGGAGAAAGCGGGGACGGAAGACACGACACCCGCGGAGGACAGGATGCCAAGTTTGTGATATACTGTCCGGGCACCGGTGAAATGGCGCGGGAAGGAAAACGGATCATGCAATGGGATGTACGCTTCGTAAAAACCACGGGATCGACCAATGAGGATGTAACCAGAGCCGGCATGCGCGGGGCGCCGGCGGGCTTTACCCTGGTGGCGGATCAGCAGACCGCCGGCCGGGGAAGAATGGACCGGAAATGGTTTTCGCCCCCGGACACGGGGCTTTACGTCAGCGTGCTGGTGCGGCCGGAGATCCCGGCGGGCCGGGCGGGGATGCTTTCCTTCTGCGCGGCCGTCGCCATGCGCGCTGCGGTGGCGGAGGCGGGCCTGCCGGAGACGGGCATCAAGTGGCCCAATGACCTGGTGGCCGGGGGGAAAAAGATCTGCGGGATCCTTTCCAACTGTCAGATCAGGGAGAAAAAGCTGGATTTCGCGGTGCTGGGGCTGGGGGTGAACCTGCGGCCGGGCAGCTATCCGCCGGAGCTGGCGGACCGGGCGGGATGCCTGGCGGAAATGGGCGCGGAAGTGGATCGGGAACACCTGCTGTATCAGTTTCTGCGCCATCTGGACACGGCGCTTTCCGCCCTGGAGGCGGGAGGCGCGGAGGTGCTGCGCGGACTGAAAAGCCACTGCGTCACCCTGGGCAGCGAGGTGCTGGTTTCCGGGGGAACGGCGCTGAAGGGGGTAGCCCGGGACATCGGGAAAAACGGGGAGCTGATCGTTGAGACGGCGGAGGGGACGCTGGTTCCTGTACTGGCCGGGGATGTTTCGGTCAGAGGGGTCATGGGCTACGTCTGAGGCACACCCCACCCGCTGAATTTGGGCTTGTCAACGGGCGGCTTTTTCCCTATAATAGATTTATCAATTTTTTCTCTGAAAGGATGGCGGGCATCATGACGGTGAAAGAGAATTATGAGCTGTGGCTGAAGGACTTCGCGGCGGATCAGGAAACGATCGCGGAGCTGGAGAGCATTCGGAATGATGAAAAGGAAATCGAGGACCGGTTTTACACGGAGCTGAGCTTTGGCACCGCGGGCATGCGCGGCGTGCTGGGCGCGGGCATGAACCGCATGAACAAGTATAACGTGCGCCGGGCGACCAAGGGCCTGGCGGGGTACCTGAAGCAGGATCCGGAGAACGCGAAGCGCGGCGTGGTGATCGGTTATGACAGCCGGAACTTCAGCGCCGAATTCGCGAAGGACACGGCGTTGGTCCTCTGCGCCGAGGGCGTGCCGGCCTACCTGTTTGACGCGCTGCGGCCCGTGCCGCTGCTGAGCTACGCGGTGCGGCATCTGAACGCCGCGGCCGGCGTCGTGGTGACGGCGAGCCACAACCCGCCGCAGTACAACGGATACAAGGTTTACGGCGACGACGGCGCGCAGGTGGGGCCGGAGGCCGCGGAGGGGATCACCAGGGTCATCCGCGCCACGAAGTATACGGACTGCGTGCTCATGGATGAGCAGGAAGCCCTGGACAAGGGCCTGCTGAAGATCATCGGCAACAAGGAAATCGACGATGATTACATGGCGGAGGAGAAGACCCTGGTGGTACAGCCGGAGATGCTGGCCCGGATGGGCAAGAACCTGAGCATCGTCTACACGCCCCTGCACGGCAGCGGCAATGTGCCGGTGCGCCGGGTGCTGAAGGAGCTGGGGATCGAGAAGCTTGCCGTGGTGACGGAGCAGGAAAAGCCGGACGGCAATTTCTCTACCCTGACCTGCGCCCCGAACCCGGAGAATCCGGAAGCTTTCACCCTGGCCTTCAAGCTGGCGGAAAAGGTGGGCGCCACCGTGATCTTCGCCACGGATCCGGACTGTGACCGGCTGGGCGTGGCCGTGAAGGACGGAAAGGGCGAATGGCATCTGCTGACCGGGAACCAGATCGGCTGCGTGCTGCTGCATTACATCCTCAGCACGAAGAAAAAGCTGGGCACCCTGCCCGCCAACGCCGCGGCCTGCAAGAGCATCGTTTCCACGTCCCTGGCCAACCGCATCTGCGACAGCTTCGGCGTGAAGATGTTCGAAGTGCTGACCGGATTCAAGTTCATCGGAGAGAAGATTCAGCAGTTCCAGGATTCCGGGGAGTATACCTTCCAGTTCGGCTTTGAGGAGAGCTACGGCTTCCTGAGCAGCACCTTCGTGCGGGACAAGGACGGCGTCAACGCCAGCCTGCTGGTGACGGAAGTGGCGGCGGCCTGCGAGGAGGAGGGCATCACCCTGTACGACCGGATGGAGCAGATCTTCCGGGAATACGGATACTATGTGGAAAAGGTGGTCTCCACCACGCTGCCCGGCAAGGACGGCCTGACCCGGATGAAGGAGATCATGGCCGGCCTGCGGGAGAATCATCCCACGGAAATCGGCGGCATGAAGGTCACCGCCGTCCGGGACTACCTGAAGGGCGTCCGCGTGGCGGGCGGCCAGAGCGAGCCTACGGGCCTGCCGGCTTCCGACGTGCTGTACTTTGAGCTGGAGGGCGGATGCTGGGTCTGCGTCCGGCCCAGCGGCACGGAGCCGAAGATCAAGCTGTATGTCAACACCAACGCGAAGGACCGGCCTGAGGCCCAGCGGCTGAACGAGCTGCTCTGCGAGGCCAGCCAGGCGCTGATGAAGTAAAAACACCACGTGGGAATCGCCTCCGTCCTTCGGGGCGGGGGCTTTCCTTTCGAAGAGACCGGATCGGGGTGGGGACTATCCCCGCACCGGACAAAACCTTTCCGCGGAGCGGAAGGCAGGAGGGATGCGCTTTGTTTGGCAAGCTGATGAACAACTATTACTACGGAAAGAGCGGCAAAGGTGATTTTCGGAAGGAAGACCTGCCGGAAAACCGGTGGCAGCTTTTCTGGGAGATGCTGCGGACCCGGCTCAGCGCGCTTTGCCGGCTGAATCTCATGTACATGGTGGTCTGGCTGCCGACGATGATCGTCATCATGATGACCTTCCTCAACGGGCTGTCCAGCCTGAACGCCATCATGGGGGCGAAGGATGGCACCCTGAAGCAGGCCATTGAGGAAAGCGCCGGGGAGGAGAACGCCCTGACCTACACGGAGGAGGACATCGCCCGGCTGGCGGCGGCGGATCCGGCCGAATTCCTTCAGAGCTCGCTGTTCACCACGCTGCTGATCCTGATCCCCTGCATCGCGATTACCGGCCCCTTTACCGCGGGCGTCAGCTACGTAGTCCGGAACTGGGCCAGGGACGAGCACGCCTTTATCTGGAGCGATTTCAAGGACGCGGTGAAGGAAAACTGGAAACAGGGGCTGGTTATTTCGCTGATCACCTCCGTGTTGCCCCTCCTGCTGTACACGGGATGGCGGTTCTACGGCCAGCTGGCGGCGAATCAGACGCTGATGGTCATTCCCCAGGTGCTGGTGCTGATGATCGGGGTGATCTGGTCGCTGTGCGTGACATATTATTATCCGCTGATGGTCAGCTACCAGCTGAAGCTGAAGGACGTGATCCGCAACGGGATGCTGCTGGGCGTGGCCCGGCTGCCCTGGAGCGTTGGGATCCGGCTGCTGCACTGCGTGCCGGTGCTGATCGGCGCGGCCCTGTGCTATTTCTGGCACCCGGTTTACGGCATCATGATTCTGGGCGGGTACTACATGATCATCGGGTTTACCCTCAGCCGCTTCGTGACCGCCAGCTATACCAACGGGGTGTTTGACCGTTTCCTGAACAGCCGCATTGAGGGAGCGAAGGTCAACCAGGGTCTGCGGGACCCCAACCTGGACGAGGAGGACGACGAGGACGAGCCGGAGGAAGCCTGAGCGCGTCCCGGACAGAGGGATAGGAGAAGCATGTACCAGGATTTTGCGGAAATCTATGACCGGTTGATGGATAACGTCAACTATGACAGCTGGGCGGACTATTATGTTCGCCTGCTGTCCATTTATGGGGTCCGGGAAGGAAAAATCTGCGAGTGCGCCTGCGGTACGGGCAACCTGACCCTGCCGCTGCAGCGGGCCGGCTTCCAGATGACCGGCGTGGACCTGAGCCGGGAAATGCTCTGGCAGGCCGCGCAGAAGGCCCGGAAGCAGGGGATCGCCATTCCCTTTGTGCAGCAGGACATGCGGGCTCTGAACCTGCACCGGCCCATGGACGCGGTGATCGCCACCTGCGACGGGGTGAACTATCTGACAAAAGATGAGGATCTGCGGAGCTTTCTGCGGGCGGCCTGGCGGGCCATCCGCCCCGGCGGCGCGCTGATTTTCGACGTGTCCACGCCCCATAAGCTGCGGGATCAGCTCTGCGCCGGGATTATCTGCGAGGATCTGGAGGACATGACCTATTTCTGGCAGAACCGGTGGAACCCCCGGACGGCCACGGTGGAGATGGAGCTGTGCTTCTTCCTGCGGGAGAAGGACGGCCGGTACCGCCGGATGGAGGAGGAGCAGCGCCAGCGGGCCTGGGAGGCGCAGGAGATGAAGAACCTGCTGCTGCAGACCGGATACCGGGGCGTGTGCATCTATGGGGACGGGAACCTGAACCCCGCGAAGGAAACGGACGCCCGGTGGCATATCTGCGCCGCGAGACCGGCGGAAGAGGAGTAAGAGCATTGGAAAACTTTGGACAGGCGGCGGATCAGCTGCTGCAAATCGACCTGGGAAACGGACAGGCACGGGTGCTGCTGTGCTCCACGACGCAGACCGCGCAGACCTGCATGGACACCCACGGCGCCTCCCCCGTGTGCGCCGCGGCGCTGGGCCGGCTGCTGACCGGCACGGCGATGATGGGGATCATGATGAAGGGGGAAGAGGAGTCCGTCACCGTGACGCTGAAGGGAGACGGGCCCATGGGCACCCTGATGGCCATCGCGGATCATGGGGACGTGCGGGCCTGCGCGGATGACCCGACGGTGCGCCTGCCCCTGCGGGCGGACGGCAAGCTGGACGTAGGCGGCGCGGTGGGACATACCGGCCGCATGACCGTGATCCGGGATCTGGGCGCGGGCAAGCAGTACGTGGGGCAGAGCGAAATTGTCAGCGGCGAGATCGCCATGGATTTCGCCAATTATTTTACCGTTTCCGAGCAGCAGCCCAGCCTGGTAGCCCTGGGGGTCCGGGTGCATGACGGCACGGTGCTGCAGGCGGGGGGCATCCTGATTCAACCCCTGCCGGGATGCCCGGAGGAGATGATCGATCAGCTGGAGCTGCGCAGCCCCATGTTCGCGGACATCAGCAGGGAGCTGGCCTTCGGCACGCTGGAGCAGCTGACGGAAGACTGGTTCCGGGGGCTGGAGCCCCGGATCCTGGAGAGGACGCCGATCCGGTACCGCTGCACCTGCAGCCGGGAAAGGATGGAGAAAGCCCTGGTATCCCTGGGACGGTCGGACCTGCAGAGCCTGATCGATGAGGACGAGGGGGCGGAGCTGAGCTGCCATTTCTGTCACCGGAAACACTTTTTTACCACAGCGCAGCTGAAGCAGCTGCTGGAGAGGGCGGAGAAGAAAGACCATGAGTAAAATGCCGATTATCAACTTTGATGAACATTTCGCGGACTTCACCTCCGAGTGGATGACGCAGCACGCGGGGATGTACAAGACCTATGACGACATGGAGGCGGACCTGCCCCATGTGTATATGGCTTTTCTGAACACCCGGGCCAAATGGCTGGGCAGCCTGACTCCCGGCTCCTACTTCACCCAGTTTGAGGATCCGAAGGTGCTGGTGGACTGGATGCAGGCTTACTGTCAGGAAGGAGTGCCGGTGCCGGATTTGCTGATGGAGCAGATCAATTTCGTGGGCAAGCCCTGTGAAAAGCGGCTGGTGGCGCTGCTGAAGGATCCGGATGCGGAGGAGGAGGCCAAAATGCTGGCCATCGGCCTGCTGCGGGATCTGGAAAGCACCCAGCCGAAAATGCTGTACATCAACTGGCAGCTGGATCGGGCGGAAAAGGACGACATGAAGGACAACGCACTGGAAAGCCTGCGGGCTATGGGAGAGACGGTGGTGCAGCCGATTCTCCAGGTGGTGGATCAGGCGAACGCGGCCGGGCAGGAGGCGCTGCTGGAGGTGCTGGCGGATTATCCCGGAAACGAGCAGATTTTCCGTCTGGCGCTGCGCCTTTTCCAGGAACATCCGGAAAGGCGGGCCCTCTTCGCGGGATACCTGGCCAAAATAGGCGATGACCGGGCGATGCCGGCGCTGATAGAAGCGGCCTGGGATCCGAAGGTGAACTATCTGACCTTTATCGAGCTGCGCAACGCCATCGAGACGCTGGGCGGCGAATGCCCGGAGCGGGAATTCGATGAGGATCCGGAATACGAGGCCCTGCGGGGAATGGATTTGACGTGAGGATACAGAAGAAGCATGTTATGTAAGCAGTGCGGTTTTTACGCCGAGGACGAGGCCATCGTCTGTCCCCAGTGTGGCGCGATGCTGCAGGCCGGGAATCCGGACGCGCCGACGGGCGCGGAATCCATCCGCCAGGGCCGGCGCGCCAGGGAGGCGGTAAAGAATCGACCCGCCCAGAAGCAGGAGGAAATCCGCAGGCGCCGCCGAAGCGGCGCCAGCCGGGTAACCATCCCTCTGCCACCGGTACATGACACGCGGGAGGACGCACCGGATTTTGACGACCCGAGGCTGGTTACGGAAAGCGGCGTGGGCGACGGCAGCGAGGAAAGGAAACAGGCGGCGGCGGTGGAACGCTTTTCCCCTGTGATATACTCCGATGAGGCGGCCCGGGAAGCCCAGGCGGCCGCCTACGCGGCCACCCACGCGCCAGGGCAGCATCGGAAGATGGTCAACTGGTTCAAGGTGAGCCTGGTCGCTTTTATCCTGGCGGTCGTGGTCTTCGCGGGGGGGTACCTGTTTCTGAAACGCACGGAGGCGGGGCAGCGGCTGCTGGCCAGGCTGGGCCGGGAAGCCAGCTCCACGGCGCTCTGGTCCGTCGGGGAGGAGATGCTGGACCGGGGCGATATCGGCGGGGCCATCGAACAGTTTGAAAAGGCAAAGGAAAAGGACGCTGAGAACGGCATCGTGGACGTGGAAGGTCTGCTGCTGCTGGGCAGCGCCTACGAGGCGGACGGTCGGGTGGATGACGCCGCGGCCCTGTACGAGGAGATCTATACCGAGACACCCAGCCGGCCTGAAGCCTATGTAAACCATATCCGGATCCTGCTGTCCAGCGAGAAGGAAGGGGACAAGGCAAAGGCCAGCGAGCTGATGAAACTGGCCTACGAAAAAACGGGGGATGATTCCTTCTATACCCAGCGGAACGACTTTGTGCCCGCTCCGCCTGAGGTGGACCTGACCGCGGGATACTATGACAGCAAAAAATATATCGCCATTACCTCCTACCAGGGCTATGATGTCTACTATACCTTTGATGAGAACGCGGAACTGCCAGCGGGGGGAACCCTGTTTACGCAGCGGGTGTTCCTGGATGAGGGGATTCATACCCTCCGGGCGGTGGCGGTGAACGGGGAGCTGGTTTCGGACGAGCTGCACGGCACCTACCGGATCATCATGCCATCTCCCCAGACGCCCCGGTCCTCCCTGGCCCCGGCGACCTACAAGACCCGCCAGCGGGTGCGGCTGAAGCCCGGCCTGGATAATGAAAACGACACGGACATCGTGATTTACTATACGGTGGACGGCTCCTCACCGGACGCGGACAGCCCCATTTACAACGGGGAACCCTTCTGGCTGCCCGGCGGGTGGGTGACGGTGAAGGCGGTGGCCGTCAACCGGTACAACAAGGTTTCCAACATGCTGGAGACCCTGTATAAGATCGAAATACCGGAGCCGCTGCGGGGCTACAACGCGGAGCAGGACGCGCCGAAGAATTTTACCCTGTACACCACCAAGATGATCGAATTCCAGCAGGCCTTCGGCGAGGGGACGCTGGCGGGCGAGGTCACGATGGAAAACCTGGACACGGAATGCCGCCGGTACGACTACGACTGGGGATACGCCATCATGAGCCGCTCCACCACCGGATGGGTGGTGGCGGAGGTTTACACGACCACCACCTCTCCCTTCTCCGGCCCCCGGGGGACGAACGTGGGGGACTCCGAAACCTTCGTCGTCAGCAAATTCCGGGACATGGGGCAGGTGGAAAGCCCCAGCGGCAACCGCGGTCTGTACGCCAGCAAGGACGGAACCGGCAAAATCTGGGTCCAGGACGACGGCGGTAAGATTATCCGATACCGCTGCTATTCTCCGGACGGAAGTCACTGGTGGCAGCTGGAATACCGGACCAACAAGAATGGCACGGTGGTTTCCATGGACATGCGGTACGATCCGTAAGGGGAGAAAACATGGACATCAGACCGAAGCTGCTGCTGCACTGCTGCTGCGCCCCCTGCTCCTCAGCGACGCTGGAGCGCCTGCAGCGGGACTATGACGTGGATATTTATTATTACAACCCGAACATCGAGCCCGAGGCCGAATTCCGGAAACGGGCCGGGGAGGAGGAGCGGTTTGTCCGGGCCTTCCGGCCTGACGGGGGTGTCCAGGTGATCGTGGCGGAATACGACCATGAAGCCTTTGAGCGAATTGCCCGGGGCCGGGAACAGCTGCCGGAGCGGGGGGAGAGATGCTATCTGTGCTATGAGCTGCGGCTCCGCAGGACGGCGGCCTTTGCCCGGGAGAAGGGATACGACTGTTTCACCACCTCCCTGTCCATCAGCCCCTATAAATCCGCCCGCTGGATTAATGAGATCGGGGAGCGGCTGGCCGGGGAATATCAGGTGCCCTTTGTGCACAGCGATTTCAAAAAGCAGAACGGCTACGCCCGGTCCATTGCCCTGTCCAGGGAATACAACCTGTACCGGCAGGACTGGTGCGGGTGCGTGTACTCCCGGATGGAGCGGGAACGAAAAATCGCGGAGCGGCAGCAGTTATAAACTGGTTATATGAAAAAGTTTAAAACTGATACTTTTAAGCATACCAAACTCTGCTTATAATGGCCGCAATCCAAAGGATGAAAGGAGCAACGCGGCGATGAGTACAAGAACCAGAGGCATGGACAAGACCTACAGGCTGACCTGCTACGGCCTGATGACCGCCCTGGCCTTTGTGGCCAATTATATCCGCTTTCCCTTCCTGGGATCCCAGATTACGGTCAGCAATACCCTCTGCGCGCTCTGCGGCATGATTCTGGGGCCCTGGGCCGGCTTTGTGACGGCCGGAATCGGCAATTTTCTGTTTGACCTGATCGCAGGATACGGCCTGGAGGGGCTGATCACGCTGGTTTCCAAAGGAGCGGTGGCCCTGGTGGCCGGATTGATCTGCTACCGGACGCTGACAAAGGCCCGGCTGACACAGTCAGACCGGGTACGCCTCTTCCTGGCCGCCGCGGCCGGCGCTCTGACCTATGTGGTTCTGTACATGCTGAAAACCTTTATCATGGGCCTCTGGGTGAAGGGCCTGAACATGGACGCGACGCTGGTTTCCATGGGCAGCAAGCTGCCCGCGTCTCTGATCAACGCGGTATTCGCCACCATCGTGGCCCCGCTGCTGATGAACGCGCTGCATCTGCCGCTGCATAAGCTGGGGGTTCTGAGTGAATAGGGGAGCCGGAATCCGGGCGGAAGAGATCCCTGTCATATAAGAAAAGAGCCGTTGCGCAATGGATGCGCAGCGGCTGTTTTCAGACCACCGGGGCGGGTTGTGGGCCGGTGAGCAGACGCCGAAGGAGGCGCCTTTTTTTATTGTCTCGTTTCCATTTCCCGGATGCGGCGGATTTCCTTGATGACCAGCTTGATGTCCACGGGCTTGGCGATGTGGCCGTTCATGCCGGCGCTGAGGCATTCCGCCACGTTTTCGGAGAAGGCGTCCGCCGTCATGGCGATGATGGGGATGGCGGCGGCCCAGGGGCTCTCCAGCTTCCGGATGTTCCGGGTGGCATCCAGGCCGTTCATCTCCGGCATCTGCACGTCCATGAAAATCAGGGAGAATTCGCCTTTTTCCGCCCGGCGCATCCGCTCAACGCACAGCCGGCCGTTTTCCGCCCGCTCGGTTTCGATACCGAACATACCCAGCATGGCGGAGATGATTTCCCAGTTAATCTCATTATCCTCGGCTACCAGGATGCGCATGCCTGCCAGGTCAGAATAATCCTCCTCGGGCTCAGTGGACCGAACCTCTGTACCCAGGAGCTGGCTGATTTTGTCGTACAGGGTGGAGCGGAACAGCGGCTTGCTGATAAACCCGTTGGCCCCGGCTTCCCGGGCCAGATCCTCAATCTCCGACCAGTCGTAGGCGGAAATCAGCAGAATGGGGACGTGGGACCCCACTTCCTGTCGGATGCGGCGGATCGTCTCCAGCCCGTCCATGTCCGGCATCTTCCAGTCCATGATGACAATGTCATAATCCCGGCCGACCTCATGGCGGTGGGTGATCATGCCCAGGGCCTCCAGGCCGCTCTGAGCATGATCCGCGTGGACGCCGAGCGAGTCCAGCGTATCCATGGCCGTCTCCAGCAGGACGGCGTCATCGTCCACCAGCAGGATGTCCATAGCATCCAGCAGCATGTCATCCCGCTGCCGGTCCGCCACGGGGATGTCCAGGGTGACGGTGAAGGTGGTGCCTTTGCCGACCTCGCTGTCGCAGGTGATGGTACCCTGCATCAGGTCCACCATCTGCTTCGTGATGGCCAGGCCTAGGCCGGTTCCCTGGATGCTGTTGACCCGGCTGTCCGTCTGGCGGGAGAAGGGCTGGTACATCTTTTCCATAAACTCCCGGCTCATGCCGATACCTGTATCCGAGACTTCGTAGGTCAGCCGGACGCAGCCATCCTGCTGGCTGGCTTCCTCCCGCATCTCCACGGAGACCTTGCCGCCGGGTTCCGTATACTTGATGGCGTTGGACAGCAGATTGATACAGATCTGATTCAGGCGGAGCTGATCCGCGTAGAGGTATTCCTTCTCCATGCGGTTGATGTGGAAGCTGAAGTCGATGTTCTTTTCCTTGATCATGGGATGGGACAGGTTGACCAGGTTTTCCACTGTTTCCACGATGGAGAAGGTGACGGGGCTGAGGGTCAGCTTGCCGCTTTCCACCTTGGAGATATCCAGGATGTCGTTGATCAGAGTCAGCAGATGGTTGCTGGCCATACTGATCTTTCGCAGGTTTTCCCCGACGGCCTGCTGATCGCCCAGGTTTTTCTCGGTCAGCGTGGCCAGACCGATAATGGCGTTCATGGGCGTGCGGATGTCATGGGACATGGTGGAGAGAAAATCCGTCTTGGCCTGGCTGGCGGCGGCGGCTTCCCGCGCCGCGGCGTGGAGCTGACGGTTCAGGGACCGCATGTAAAGCAGATCCATCAGGAACAGCAGCAGCAGGCCCGCGGAAACGATGCCGATCAGCAGCCAGTTTTCCCCGGAAGTGAGAAATACTTCGGCGGGAATGTAGCTGAGCAGCACCCAGCCGCCCGTCGCCTCCAGCGGGGCATGAACCAGGACGCAGTCCCGGTCGTGGGAATCCTTCATGACGAAGGAGCCGGGCTCAGCGGAAACGATCTGCTCAAAAAGGCGCTGACGGGTATTGAAGTCCGTGACATTGTAGGAATTGTAGAAGTCAAAGAAGCTGGAATTTTTAAAGGAACGTCCCTTGATGATGTAGTTGCTGTCGGTGTCAATGATGGAGAACTCGGCGCTCGCGTACCCTTCCTGGGGGAAGACCCATTTTCCCTCCAGTTCGCTGATGGGCAGGAGACGAAGGAGCAGCGCATCCCGCTTTTCGCCCGTGTCCGGATCCAGCAGCCGTACGCGGTTGCAGAAGGCCAGGGACTGCTCGCCGTTGACAGGGTTGGTATAGGCCCGGGTGACGTTGATCCGTTCCCCGATCTCCGAGATCCAGGAGCTGTCCTCCAGCAGATTGGTAATCCCCTTATAGGACACCGCGTCCTCCCCGGTGGACCGGCGTGGACGGGAGGAAAGGCCCGTGAGCGTATCCGCGTAGAGCACATGGACGGAGGTGTTGGACAGCACATGGGAGGCGCGGATGAAGTGAATGACGTCCTCCATGGTCATGTCCCCGGACTGGATATACCGCGCCCAGACATCGCAGACCCGCTGCTCGCCCTCCAGGTAGTTCTCCGTCACCCGTTCCATGGCGATGGATGTCTGGGTGAAGGCTTCCACCTGATGCTGGTAATGATCGCGGGTCTCCCCGGCGGAATAAAAGTAAACAAACGCCAGAATGGCCGCGATCAGCAGAATATTCACAGGCAGGATCAGCCGCTTTTTCATGTCACGCACCTCAAACCCTGTATCCATCATAGCCGCCACAGGCATGTGGATGAAACTACATGCATACCCCAAATATAGCATGTTTTCCGCTCACTGACAACCGGGGATTTGGCGGGAGAAACAGAAAAAGCGAATTGACAGGGAAACGGTTCTTTGATAACATAACGGTTAATCTTGAACCGAAGGAGGCTGATCCGGATGCTGCAGGGGAAAATCAGAGAGGGATACACGTTTGACGATGTGCTGTTGGTGCCTGCCCGAAGCGAGGTGCTGCCCCGGGAGGTAGATCTTTCCATCCAGCTGACAAAGAAGATCCGGCTGAATATCCCGCTGGTCAGCGCGGCCATGGACACGGTGACGGACGCGCAGATGGCGATTGCCATGGCCAGGGAAGGCGGCCTGGGCATTATTCACAAAAATATGTCCATCAAGGAGCAGGCCTTCCAGGTGGACAAGGTGAAGCGCAGCGAGCATGGCGTGATTACCGATCCATTCTTCCTGAGCCCGGACAACCTGATTCAGGACGCGGAGGATCTGATGAGCCGCTACCGCATCAGCGGCGTGCCCATCACCCGGGAGGGGAAGCTGGTAGGTATCCTGACGAACCGGGATCTGCGGTTCGAGACGGACTACAGCCGGAAGATCGGGGAGGTCATGACCAGTGAGAACCTGATCACCGCTCCGGAGGGAACCACCCTGGAGGAAGCGAAAAAGATCCTGGCGAAGCACCGGATCGAGAAGCTGCCCATCGTGGACGCGGAAGGAAACCTGCGCGGCCTGATCACCATCAAGGATATTGAGAAGGCCCAGAAGTATCCCAACAGCGCCAAGGATCAGAACGGGCGGCTGCTGTGCGGCGCGGCGGTGGGCGTGACCCATGATGTTTTTGACCGGATTGACGCGCTGCTGGCGGCCAAGGTGGACGTCATCAACATTGACACGGCCCATGGCCACAGCGTGGGCGTGCTGAAGCAGGTGGAGGCCATCCGGGACCGGTATCCGGATATTACCCTGTTCGCGGGCAACGTGGCGACGGCCGCGGCGACGCGGGATCTGATCTCCGCGGGCGTGGACGTGGTGAAGGTGGGCATCGGGCCCGGATCCATCTGTACGACCCGGGTGGTGGCCGGCATCGGTGTGCCTCAGATCACGGCAATCGCGGACTGCGCGGAGGAAGCGGACAAGCACGGCATCCGCATCATCGCGGACGGCGGCATCAAATACAGCGGCGATATTACCAAGGCCCTGGCCGCCGGCGGCAGCGCGGTGATGCTGGGCTCCCTGCTGGCGGGCACGGAGGAATCACCCGGCGCGACGGAGATCTATCAGGGCCGGAGCTACAAGGTGTACCGCGGCATGGGCAGCCTGGGCGCCATGGCCGTGGGCAGCGGGGACCGCTACTTCCAGGAGGGCGCCAAGAAGCTGGTGCCGGAAGGCGTGGAAGGCCGCGTCCCCTACAAGGGACCGGTGGCGGAAACCATCTTCCAGATGGTGGGCGGCCTGCGGGCCGGCATGGGCTACTGCGGGGCGAAGGATATTGACACCCTGCGGGCCAGCGCCGAGTTCATCAAGATTTCCGGCGCGGGCCTGGCGGAAAGCCATCCCCATGACATCAGCATTACCAAGGAAGCGCCGAACTACAGCCGCAGCAACTGAGCCCCCCAAAATTATAAAAAAAGCCCTCCTTTCCCGTACGGGGAAGGGAGGGCCTTTTGTTCTTTCCTTATTCCGCCTGCAGCATATCCCGGCAGAAGACGTGGAGGAACCGCTGGACGGTTTCCACATTGCCGCCGGTGACCAGGACGCACAGGAAGCCATTTTCCACATATACATACTCCGAAAGACCTGGCAGGGCGGAGAGGGGAATGCCGAAAAGACGGGATACGCCTTCACCGGACTCCCTGCGCCAGCCGCTCTGCAGGCTGGCCCCGGCGCTTTCAAAGAGGGACATGAGCTCCTCGTCTTCTTCCAGGGGCACCCAGGCGCCGCTGGAGGCCAGGGAGACGAATTCATCCCGGGGGAGCATGAAAACGTCGCCTTCCCCCGCGGCGACATAGGTGGTCAGCTGCATGGGGCCGTAGGTTTCATCCAGACCGAGGAAGAGACAGGAAACGTCCTCCATCTCCGGAAAGTCGGACTGCCAGACATGCTCCAGGTAGGTGTTCAGCTTCTGCTCATCCCCGTAACCGTAGATGTACAGATTGATCTTCTTTTCCGCCGGGGGATGATAGGAGGTGACCGTATAATACAGATTGACCAGCAGGGCGCCCAGCACGATGAGCAGGGCATATTTCCACCAGCTGTAGGTCAGATGCTGACGGAGCGTGCCGCGGTTGACCGGTGTTTTCATTCCAAATCTCTCCTGTCCAGAAAGAAAAATCCTCATGGAGACATCCTAAAACAGAATACAACGCAGTGTAGCAGAAAAGAAGAAAAAAGGCAAGGTGATTGACGAAGCACGGAAATCTGTGCTATACTTTCCATGATGAAAAGGGCGCAAAACAGGACAGGCAAAACAGCATAAGGAGGGGTTTTCATGGCGGCCAAAACAATTATCACGGTCGGGCGTCAATACGGTTCCGGTGGGCGGTATGTAGCGCGCCTGCTGGCGGAGAAACTGGAGATTCCTTACTATGACAAGGAGCTGCTGGCGGAGGTGGCCAAGGACAGCGGCATCTGCCAGGACCTGCTTGAGGAACACGATGAGAAGAACACCCGGAATTTCCTGTTTTCCATGATGAGCGGGACACAGCCCATGGGGGAGAACGGCGCCATGTATATGGATATGCCGCTGAATCACCGGATTTTCCTGGCTCAGTTTGACACCATCCGGCGCATCGCCAGCGACGGGCCCTGCGTCATCGTGGGCCGCTGCGCGGACTATGTGCTGCGGGATCAGGAAAACGTGCTGAACGTTTTCATCAAGGCGGACAAGGAGGACCGGATCCGCCGGATCGTGGAATACTACGGGGCGGACGCCCTGCGGGCGGAGGAAATGATCCGCAAATCGGACAAGCAGCGCGCCTCCTACTACAATTATTACGCCACGGGTACCTGGGGGGATGTGAACAACTACGACCTGTGCGTGGATACGGGCGCCCTGGGGATCGTGGGGGCGGTGGAGCTGATTGCCAGCTGCGTCCATATCCTGGAGCATAAACAGGAGCAGAAGGATCCGCAGGTATGGTAAGCATCGGGTCTGAAGGGGGAAACTGTTTTCTCAGGCGCTGGGCCGGGCGGGCCGCGCTGCTGCTGGCGGCGCTGTGCCTTTGGTGCGGCGGCGCGGGGGCGGACGTGGCCTGGCCGGAGGAAACGGCTGGCCAGCGCCTGCTGAAGCAGTACGCGGCACAGGCGGACGCCTTCCTCATCCAGCAGGGAGAACCCGGAATCAACAGCCTTTTCGAGGCGTACCGATCCTTCGCGGTTTTCGGCATTACGCAGGAGCCGAACGCGGAGGTGCCGGAGCAGGTGGAGATCACGGCCAGGCTGTTTGAAAACACGCTGAACAGCCTGGAGGTCCGGGTCAGCGATTTCGGCCGTTTTCCCCGGATCGCGGCCTCCTTCATCATGGCACTGAATCCGGAAGGAATGACCCTGGAGGATGCGCTGCGGGTTCCGACGGAAAGGATGCAGAAGGCGGCCAAATCCCCGGACACCTCCTTTGAGGATCAGGTGGAATCCCTGAACGGCACCCAGCCCTATATCTACTACGCTTACTACTATGACCAGTACCACGACGGCGTCAGCTGGCTGCAGATGACCATCATCTTTCCCATGGAGGGATACTGGGACGGTTACGGCATCCTCAGCGGCGCGGAGGTGACCCGCGGGCCGGATACCTACTCGGATCACAGCTCGGACTATGTGGGCTACGACTCGGAGGATGACTTTGTGCATTATGAGTTCTTCATGACCCCGACACCCGAGCCGGATTCCGCCGCCGGGCAGGGGTCCTGACCGGCTGTTGTTTCTCTGTTGTATTTTCCCGAAAAGGGTTGAAGGATTTCTGTGGATTGGATACAATCCTGCCATGGGAATCCTTATTTTTTTGTGTAAGTCAGGAGAGACGGCATGGACAGAATTCAGATGAAGACCCCGCTGGTGGAGATGGACGGCGATGAGAGGACCCGCGTGCTGTGGCAGGAGATCAAGGATCTGCTGATCACGCCCTACGTGGATTTAAAGACGGAATACTATGACCTGGGGCTGAAGCACCGGGACGAGACCAATGATCAGGTGACCATCGACAGCGCCAACGCCACCATCCGGCTGGGGGTGGCGGTGAAGTGCGCCACCATTACGCCGAACGCCCAGCGGGTGGAGGAATACAATCTGAAGCAGATGTGGAAAAGCCCGAACGGGACCATTCGCGCCATGCTGGACGGTACCGTCTTCCGCGCGCCCATCTCCGTGAGCGGCATCCATCCCACGGTGCGCACATGGGAGAAGCCTATTACCATTGCCCGCCACGCCTATGGCGATGTGTATAAGAACTCGGAAATGCGGGTTCCCGGAGCCGGTAAGGCGGAGCTGGTGTTTACGGATACGGAAGGGAAGGAAACCAGGCAGGAAATCTTCAGCTTCAAGGGTCCGGGGATTATTCAGGGGACGCACAACCTGGACAGCAGCATTACCTCCTTCGCCCACGCCTGTTTCCAGTACGCGCTGAGCGTGAAGCAGGATCTGTGGTTTTCCACGAAGGACACCATCAGCAAGGTTTACGACCACTGCTTCAAGGACATCTTTGCGGAGATCTATGAGAAGGATTACAAGGCCGCTTTTGAGCAGGCGGGCATTACGTATTTCTACACCCTGATCGACGACGCGGTGGCCCGGGTCATCCGGGGCAAGGGCGGCTTCATCTGGGCGTGCAAAAACTACGACGGAGATGTTATGAGCGACATGATCGCCACGGCCTTCGGCAGCCTGGCCATGATGACCAGCGTCCTGGTAAGCCCGAACGGGCAGTTTGAGTACGAAGCGGCCCACGGCACGGTGACAAGGCACTATTACCGGTACCTAAAGGGGGAGGAGACCAGCACCAATCCGGTGGCGACGATTTTCGCCTGGAGCGGCGCCCTGCGAAAGCGGGGCGAGCTGGACAACCTGCCCGACCTGATGGCTTTCGCGGACCGGCTGGAGAAGGCGACGCTGGACACGATTGAGGCCGGGGTCATGACCAGGGACCTGGCCATGATCTGGGAGGGTGAAGCCCAGGGCGTAACCAGCCGCCAGTTCCTGGAAGCCATCGCCGGCAGGCTTGCGGAATAACCCACGCTGCGGATTCCGGAGCGCGTTTCTGACGCGCTCTTTTTTTGTGGAAAGGCCATTTTATGCATTGACTTGTAAGGGCTTTCATGCTATGCTTTCAAAAGGTTCCGGAATGCTTCCGGAACCCTGGAATGAGAAGAAAGGGAGTGCGGTTTGATGGATTTCCTGGATAAGCTTTCCCTGGCGGGGCTGGTTCCCGTCATTGCGATCAACGACGCGGAGGACGCAGTTCCGCTGTGCCGGGCGCTGAGCGAGGGCGGTCTGCCTGTGGCGGAGATCACCTTCCGGACCGCCGCGGCGGAGGAATCGATCCGCCGGGTGCATGAGGCTCTGCCGGACGTGCTGCTCTGCGCCGGGACGGTGCTGACCACGGATCAGGTGGACCGGGCCGTGAATGCCGGCGCCGCCGCCATTGTCAGCCCCGGCCTGAATCCGACCGTGGTGAAGTACTGCATTGACAAGGGGATTCCGGTCTGCCCCGGAACCAGCAATCCCTCTGACATCGAGGTCGCGCTGAGCTTCGGGCTGAAGGCGGTCAAGGTCTTCCCGGCGGAAGCCATCGGCGGCATCAAGCTGATCAAGAGCATGGCCGCGCCCTATGGGGATATGAAGTTCATGCCCACCGGCGGCGTGAATGAGAACAACATGCTGGATTACCTGTCCTTCCCGAAGATCCTGTGCTGCGGCGGCAGCTGGATGGTTCCCAAGGATGCGGTGGAAGCCAAGGACTGGGGCCGGATCACGGAGCTGACCCGTTCCGCGGTGAACAAGATGCTGGGGCTGGAGCTGCGCCATGTGGGCGTGAACAGCGGCAGCCCGGAGCAGGCCATGAAGGACGCGAAGCTGTTCGCGAAGCTGCTGGGCTGGGAGATCAAGGACGGGAACTCCTCCACCTTCGTGGGCACCGGCTTCGAAATGATGAAGAAGCCTTTCAAGGGTACCCATGGCCACATCGCCATCGGCTGCAACAGCGTGGCCCGGGCCAAGTGGCATCTGGAGCAGCGGGGCTTCGAATTCGTGGACGAGAGCGAAGCCACCGTCAAGAACGGCAAGATCACCGCGATCTACCTGAAGAACGAGATTGCCGGTTACGCGGTGCATCTGGTACAGAAATAAGCGAAAGAAGATCATAGGAGGGATTTCCCATGGCGAAGGTCATTACATTCGGTGAGATTATGCTGCGGCTGAAGAGCCCGGCTTACGAGCGGTTTTTCCAGAGCCCTGTACTGGAGGCGACCTTTGGGGGCGGGGAGGCCAATGTGGCGGTAAGCCTGGCGAACTACGGCATAGACACGGCCTTTGTGACCGTGCTGCCGAAGAACGATATCGCGGAAGCCTGCGTCCGTGAGCTGCGGGGCTTCGGCGTGGATACCAGCAAGATCGTCCGCAAGGACGGGCGGCTGGGCATCTACTACCTGGAGACCGGCGCGGTGCAGCGGCCTTCCAAGGTGGTGTACGACCGGGCCGGTTCCGCCATCGCGGAAGCCAAGGCGGGTGACATCGACTGGAAAGCGGTTTTTGACGGCGCGACCTGGTTCCATCTGACCGGCATCACCCCCGCCATCTCTCAGGGCGCGGCGGACCTGAGCCTGGAGGCCGTGAAGGCGGCCAAGGCCATGGGCGTGCATGTGTCCTGCGACCTGAACTACCGGAAGAATCTGTGGAAGTACGGCAAGCGGGCGGACGAGGTCATGACCGAGCTGGTGAAGTATGTGGACACCGTTATCGCCAATGAGGAAGACTTCCAGAAGTCTCTGGGCCTCAGCGCGGAATCCTCTTCCGCCGCGGAGGAAGGCCAGATTGACGTGGAGCTGTACAAGAAGATCGCCTCCACCGCCATGGCCAAGTATCCGAACATTAAGCGGGTGGCCATTACTCTGCGGGAAAGCAAGAGCGCCAATCACAATGACTGGAGCGCCTGCCTGTACAACGGAAAGGACTTTTTCCTCTCCCGGAAGTACAGCATCACCGACATCGTGGATCGGGTCGGCGGCGGCGACAGCTTTGGCGGCGGCCTGATCTACGGTCTGAACAACTACGACGATGAGAAGACCGCGCTGGAATTCGCGGTGGCCGCTTCCTGCCTGAAACACACGATCCCCGGGGATTACAACCGGGTTTCCGTGGCCGAGGTGGAGAGCCTGATGAAGGGCTCCGGAACCGGACGCGTGCAGCGGTAAGCCAAAAGAAAAGCAAAAGAGCCTGCGGGACAGAAAAGCGTCCCGCAGGCTCTTTTGCGGCATTGAAAAGCTCCCCCTGGAGCGGGGGAGCGGGAAGCTTCTCTTTTTCCGGCGCTGCGCCTCAGGCCAGCACCTGGTGCAGCGTCTTCCGGACGGCGCCGGGGCCGGCGAGCAGGGCGACAAAATCCGCCTTGACGATTTCGTCCAGGCCGGTGCCCGTCAGGCTGGCGCCAAAGAGGGTGGCATCGCCCAACAGGGCGTCCAGCTTCCCCTCGGCAGATTCGGGCTGCCCCAGCCGGATGCCGGCCAGCGCTTCCTGCAGGCGGGGGAGCAGCGGATCAGGGCTGATCTCGAAGGGTTTTCCCTCATCATCCACGCCCAGCAGGTAACGGAGCCAGCCGGCAATGGCCAGCGGAATGGCCGTCAGGGAACGGACATCCCGGGATGGATCCGCCAGGTAGCTCTTGATGGTTTCCCCGAAACGAATCGGGACCTTCTGGCTGGTGTCACAGGCGATGCGCTGAGGCGTATCCGGCATGAAGGGATTGGGCAGGCGGACGTTCACCACCGTGTCGATAAAATCCTTTGGATGCAGAATGCCGGGATCCACCACCACGGGGAGACCCTCAGTGTATCCGATCCGACGGATCAGCCGGACCAGATCCTCATCCTTCATTTCCTCGCTGATGCGGGTATACCCCAGCAGGCAGCCATAAACAGCCAGGGCGGTGTGCAGGGGGTTCAGACAGGTGGTTACCTTCATCCGCTCCACGTTGTTCACGGTTTCCCGATCCGTGAAGAGGAAGCCGGCGGCCTCCAGACAGGGGCGGCCGTTGGGGAAGCAATCCTCAATGACCAGATACTCGCTTTCCTCCGCGTTGACGAAGGGGGCGATATAGGTATGCTTCGAGGTAACGACGGGATCCAGCCCCTGCAGGCCGTCCGCCCGCAGCATGGCCTCCACGGAGGCGTCCGGCCGGGGCGTGATCTTGTCAATCATGGTCCAGGGGAAGGAGACCCGGGCGGGGTCGCTGACATAAGCGAGGAAGCCCGCGTCATGCCAGCCCTCCGCAAAGATCCGGATGGCCTGGAACAGCTTATCCCCGTTGTGGGAGCAGTTGTCAGTGGAGACCATGGCGATGGGCGCGGCACCGGCCCGGAACCGTGCGTAAAGCAGCGCGGCCACCTTTCCCAGGTAGCTCCGGGGCTTGTCGGGGCCGGCTGCCACATCCGCGGCGATGGCGGGAAGCATTTCCCTGGCCGCGTCACGGACGGCGTAGCCCTTCTCCGTGATGGTGAAGGTAGCCAGCTGCAGGGAAGGGGCGGAGAAAACGGCTTTCAGGTGATCGAACTCCGTGGGATTGCCGCTGTCCAGCACGCAGGATTCCGCGATGGCGCCACCCACTGTTTTCTCCACGGAACCGTCCGCCTTCAGCGTAACCAGGAGGGAATAATTGTCATTGGGACGGTACCCTTTCTCCACGATTTCGTAATCGAAGCCTTCCACCGCAATGATGCCGGTTTCCGCCTTCCCCGCCTCCAGCAGCTTCTGCATGCCGGCGCACTGAAAGGCGCGGAAAATATTCCCCGCGCCAAAATGCACCCAGACGGGCGCTTCGGCGGTTTTCTGAATCATGCGGGCCCGGTCGAAGGCGGGCAGGTGATATCCTTTGTCCAGCCAGGCCTGACGATCCGCCAGACCCTTCTCATTGAGCGTAAGCATGCGTATAATCCTCCTTGGGTTTTTTGATACCGCTATTGTAGAAGATTTTCCCACACATGTCAACGAATGCGATAATCTGTTTACGTTTTGCGGTTTCTTCCTTCGTCACAGAATTGTAAAGAAATATGTCTTGACGGAGCCCTGAAACCGTGCTATCGTTTCGTCCGGTGGATCTTTAAGGCGGTACGGGATACCGACAAGATGCGGCCGATGAACGTGTGACGCGCGAAACCGCAGCTTGCCGTGCCCTGCGCCGGCTAAGCTGCTTTTTTCATGCCAAGAATATCCACCAGAAAACGAAAAGGGAGGAAACCTGAATGAATCTCGTTTACGGTGTCAAGGACAAGCCCAAATTCGGTCAGACCCTGATTTTCGCCCTGCAGCAGCTGCTGGCGATCCTGGCGGCCACCATCGCCGTACCCTCCATTGTGGGAAACGGCATGAGCCAGAGCGCGGCCCTGTTCGGCGCGGGCGTGGGCACGCTGGTCTACCTGTGCTTTACGAAGTTCAAGAGCCCGGTTTTCCTGGGATCCAGCTTCGCCTTCCTGGGCTCCATGTTCGCGGCCTTTGCCGGCGCGGTGACCGTGGAAGCCGGATACATGGGCCTGCTGCTGGGCGCGGTTTTCGCCGGCCTGGTTTATGTGGTGATCGCGATTATCGTCAAGGTGGCGGGCGTGAAGTGGATTAACCGCCTGATGCCCCCTGTGGTCATTGGCCCCACCGTGGCCATCATCGGCCTTTCCCTGGCGGGCAACGCCATCGGCAATTCCTTCGGCTTCAGCGGCCCCGTGGCGGATGGCTACAGCGTGCTGGGCACCGGCAACTGGGGTACGCTGGCGAACCTGTTCTGCGCCATGGTGACGCTGCTGGTGGTCATCTGGTGCTCTGTCAAGGGCAAGAAGATGGTGAAGCTGATCCCCTTTATCATCGGCATCCTGGCCGGCTATGCCTGCGCGCTGGTGTTCACCCTGATCGGCAACGCCACCGGCAGGGAATCCCTGAAGATCCTGAACTTCGCCGCCTTCTCCCAGATGCAGTGGGTGCCGGATTTCACCTTCCTGAAGGCCTTTAAGGGCATGAAGGACATCACCGGTCAGTACGTGGCGACCATCGCCGTGGCATACATTCCCGTGGCCTTCGTGGTGTTCGCGGAGCATATCGCGGATCATAAGAACCTGTCCACCATCATTGGCACGGAGCTGCTGGAGGAGCCCGGCCTGCATCGGACTCTGCTGGGCGATGGCATCGGTTCCATCGTTGGGGCCTTCTTCGGCGGCTGCCCCAACACCACCTACGGGGAGTCCGTGGGCTGCGTGGCCATCACCGGCAACGCCTCTGTCATCACCATCGTGGCTACCGCGATTCTGGCCATTGTCGCCAGCTTCTTTGGCCCCTTCGTGACCTTCCTGAGCACGATTCCCACCTGTGTGATGGGCGGCGTGTGCATCACGCTGTACGGCTTCATCGCCGTCTCCGGCCTGAAGATGCTGCAGCCTGTGGACCTGAACGACAACCGGAATCTGTTCACCGCTTCCTCCATCCTGATCGCCGGTATCGGCGGCATGACCGTCCATCTGGGCGCGGTCACACTGACGGAAGTGGCCTGCGCCCTGATCCTGGGCATCATCGTGAACCTGCTGTTCAACCGGGATCAGAAGCATATCAATTAAATCCGATCACGCGGGGGATCCTTCGGGGTCCCCCGCGCGTCCATGGAGGAGATCATGGAACTGAAATCCGTCATTATGGATGAGGCGGCGCTGCGGCGCAGCATGACCCGCATTACCCATGAGATCATTGAAAAGAACAAGGGTACGGCGGATCTGTGCCTGCTGGGCATCCGGCGGCGCGGCGTGCCTCTGGCCGGAATGCTGCGGGAGAACCTGAAAAAGTTCGAAGGGGTGGATGTCCCCCTGGGCAGTGTCGATATCAGCCTGTACCGGGATGACCTGTCCGCTCTGCGGGATCTTCCGGAGACGGGAAGCACGGATATTCCCGTGGACGTGACGGGGAAAAAGCTGATCCTGGTAGATGATGTAATCTATACGGGCCGGACGGCCCGCGCGGCCATCGAGGCGGTGTTCCATCACGGACGGCCGAAACAGATTCAGCTGGCGGTGCTGATCGACCGGGGCCACCGGGAGCTGCCCATCCGGCCGGATTATGTGGGGAAGAACATCCCCACCAGCCACACGGAGGTCGTTTCCGTGCTGGTGAAGGAATATGACGGCCGTGCCGGCGTGGAGTTGTATCAGCTTTCCTGATGGCTTTCCTGTTCTTCACGCGCACGCCCGGCTAACCGTAAAAGCGGGGATTAACTTTTTTTCCGCTCCCGGCGAAAAAAAGAAAAAATCCTCTTGACAAGCGGATCAAAATCGGCTATTATAGCAAAGCCGCTTGCGAGGGAGGTTCTCTGAAAGCTTCGGCAGTGGCCCACGGGAGCATAGCTCAGCTGGGAGAGCACTTGCCTTACAAGCAAGGGGTCACAGGTTCGAGCCCTGTTGTTCCCACCATTTTATCTGGCCCGGTAGCTCAGTTGGTTAGAGCGCCAGCCTGTCACGCTGGAGGTCGAGGGTTCGAGCCCCTTCCGGGTCGCGTTTGCCTTGGTAGCTCAGTCGGTAGAGCATGTGACTGAAAATCACAGTGTCGGTGGTTCGATTC
>JAFUGS010000014.1 GCA_017469265.1 Clostridia bacterium | reverse complement strand
GATTTATTTGTGTTCCACAGCACCGTGAAAAAGAAAAATCCTACCAGCTTCACAGCTGCCTTTTTGAGGGCAAATCTGTCGATCTGGTAGGAAAAATGGTGATCCCGGCGGGATTCGAACCCACGGCCTGTCGCTTAGGAGGCGACCGCTCTATCCTGCTGAGCTACGAGACCTCGTTCTCGAAAGTCCTTATTTTTCAAGACTTTCGAGGCTTCGGTGATTGTTCACCGTGATGCTTGGGAGTGGTTTTTGCTAATCGGGAAGGTCGATTTCTAATCAGCTTTTCTAATTTGGGCGGTAGGACATTTTCCCACCTGCTGATACTGACCTTACGGATCAGGGGCGTCGGACTGATTCCATTTCCGGGTCATATCCGAACGCTACGCCCGTTTTCAGCTTCCGGAAAAGCGGCAGTCGGCCTTTTTCTTAGGAGGCGGACCCTCTATCCTGCTGAGGTACGGGACCATATGCTCGAAATCCTTATTTTACAAGGCTTTCGGGCTTTTCGGTCTTCCTGACCGAGGGGAGTAATCCGGGCTTTCCGCGTTAGCTGGCTAACTGCGGGCGGCGTGTTCGACTTTCACAGGCCCTTTATCTTCCGCCTCGCGTTAGCTGTTTGGCGGTAGCTCTGAGAGGGAAAATCGAACAGATTCCGGGGGATTCTGGGTACTTGATCGCTCGTCTCAGGCGGCTGTCCGACTTCTTATTAGGAGGCGACCGCTCTATCCTGCTGAGCTACGGAACCGGAATCCGCCCCTGAAAAGGGCGGAAATTATTATACCGGGGAAGGGGAGGGTTGTCAAATCATTTCAGGCTGCGGGGAGCGAAGCCGATCTTTTTCTGCACCTTGCGCAGGGTTTTGGTGGCCAGGTAACTGGCTTTTTCGGCGCCGGCCAGAAGGGTGTCCAGCAGGAACTGCTTGTCGGCGATGAGACGCCTGAACTCCGCCTGCAGGGGATCCAGGGCAGCGATGACGGCATCAGCGGTGCGGGCCTTCAGGTCGCCGTAACCCCTGCCGGCCATCTCGGCGCAGAGGGCGTCCATGTCCTCCCCGGTGAGGGAGTTGATGATGCTCAGCAGGTTGCTGACGCCGGGTTTGTTTTCCGGATCAAAGCGGATTTCCCCGTCGGAATCGGTCACCGCCTTGCGGATCTTCCGGCGGACGGTGTCCGGGTCATCCAGGAGGGAAATGAAGCAGTCCTCCGGGTCGCTTTTGCTCATCTTCCGGGAGGGATCCTGCAGGGACATGACCCGGCCGCCCACCTTGGTGATCAGGGGTTCCGGCACGGTGAAGACATCGCCGTAGACGGCGTTGAAGCGCTGGGCGATATCCCGGGTGATTTCCAGATGCTGCTTCTGGTCCGCGCCGACGGGGACCGCGTCCGTCTGATAGAGCAGGATGTCCGCGGCCATGAGCACGGGATAGGTAAAGAGGCCGGCGTTGATGTTGTCCGCGTGCTTGGCGGACTTGTCCTTGAACTGGGTCATCCGCTGCAGCTCACCCATGTAGGTGAAGCAGTTCAGAATCCAGGCCAGCTCCGCGTGGGCGCTGACATGGCTCTGGCAGTAGATGATGCATTTTTCCGGATCCAGGCCGGAGGCCAGGTAGATGGCGGCCAGCTCCAGGCAGCGGCGGCGCAGATCCGCGGGCGTCTGGCGGACGGTGATGGCATGCTCATCCACGATGCAGTAAATACAGTCATAGGCGTCCTGCAGCTCCGGAAAATGGCGGAGGGCGCCGATGTAATTGCCGATGGTCAGGGTACCGCTGGGCTGAATGCCGGAGAAGATTCTTTTTTTGCGTTCAATCTGCTGTTCCATGATGTACTCCTGTTTCTGGGTGAATAGAAATCATTGGATGACGCGTCGGATTTCCGCGCCGCGCGGACGTGAAAGCACGGGCGGATGACGTGCTTCAGAGGGAATTCCGCGTTACAGTACCGCCCGGATGGCCTTCAGCAGGTCATCGTATTCCGTGAAGGCGGGAAGCTCCGGATGCGCCTGCTGAATGGCCGCGGTGGAGCGGAAGAGGAAGCCGGCCTTGCCCGCCTGGATCATCCCCAGGTCGTTAAAGCTGTCGCCCACGGCGATGGTCTCGAAGCCGCAGGATTGGAGGGCCTTCACGGTGGTCAGCTTGGATTGCTGACAACGCATGCGGAAGCCGGTTACCATGCCATCGGGAGCCACCTCCAGCTCGTTGCAGAAGAGGGCGGGCCAGCCCAGCTTTTCCATCAGGGGCCTGGCGAACTGGGTGAAGGTGTCGGAAAGGATCACCGCCTGGGTCTCGGAACGGAGGGTATCCAGGAATTCCCGGGCACCGGGCATGGGATCGATTCTGGCGATGACGGCCTGGATTTCATTCAGGCCCAGTCCGCGCTCCTTCAGGATATTCAGCCGGAAGCGCATCAGCTTGTTGTAATCCGGCTCATCCCGGGTGGTGCGGCGGAGCTCCGGAATGCCGGAAGCTTCGGAAAAGGCGATCCAGATTTCGGGAACCAGCACCCCTTCCAGGTCAAGACAAACGATATTCATACACGGTTTTCCCCTTTCGTTTTCAGCGGACAAAAGCCCGAAGGGCACTGTCACGAACCGGGAAAGATTATAATATAAACAGGATGGAAGGTCAAACAGAAAATCAGGCGGAAATCATTCCGCGCGTTCCCTCCGAACGCGTACACGGGGGACGGAATGAAGATGAAACATTGAAACCGGAGTCTATTGCGGGAGAGGATGGATTTCTGCTATAATGAAATCAACACAGAAGCGGCATATGGGACGATCAAGAGCGACAACCGGAAGGAGCGAATACGCTTGGTTTCTTCTATTTCGATGATGCTGGCTCTCGCGGCGGTTTTTCTGGCCCTGATCCTGAACCTGGCCACGGACAACCGGTTTCACCGGGCGTGGATCCGGTTCGAACTGGTTTTCGTAGGCGCTGCCGGGATTTTCTTTTACGGATACGGGTATGCGTGGACCCAGGGCGTGAACGGGATTTCCTTCCTGCGGGCCCTGTTTTCCCTGTGCAAGATGTTTGTCGGATCCAGCGACCTGGACGCCATCAAGGCCGCGCCGCTGCTCCAGAACCGGCTGGTTCTGGCGGTTTTCTGGCTGGCGCATTTTCTGGCCTATTACGTGATGGCCAGCGCGGCCATTGCCGCCGTAGGGCAGCGGGTTTTGCGGAGCCTGCGGGTCACGCTGCTGCGAAGGGGGCCGCTGCTGCTGATCTATGGCGTCAATGCCCGATCCGTGGCCTACGGGCGGGAGCGGGCCGGAAAGGGCCGTTGCGGGATCGTCTACGTGGACCGGGAATACGATTCCGCCTTTGACAGCAGCATCCACGCCTTTGGCGCGGTGGTGGAAAAGCATGCCAGCGCCCTGGCGGGAAACGCCGCGTTTCTGAAACAGCTGAACATGAAGGCCGGAAAGCGGCGCATGGAGGTGGCGGCGCTGAAAAACGACGCCGACGACAACCTCCGTTACGCCCGGAACCTGATGCGGGCCATGGCGGAGGCAGGAATCCGGACGGAGAAGGACTCTTCCCCGCAGACAAAATCCGTCAGGGATTCCGCCGCCGCGGCCCCGGCCGGCGCCGCGATGCTGAAGAGCAGCGCCAGGGCCAGGACGATGGACAGAAACTTTTTCATGTGCTCGCCTCCTTTGATCATTAAATTGTAAAAACCGATTGTTGCCATTTATTATCAACGCTGGTTTATTCCAATCAGCGCCGCAGCTTTCCATCTGTTCAGTTGATTTTAAACGGTTTTTCTCCCCCGCTTCGCGGGGGAGCTTCCATCAGCGCTTTCTTATACATCATCCGGAGCGGAATAACAAGCGAAAGGGAAAAGACTTACGGCTCGGTGATCCCGGTGCCGGGGAGCAGGTGGGAACGGATATGCTCCCGGACAAAGGGCATATCCTCCTGGGGCACATAAACGCGCAGGACCTTGAGCCGGCCCCGCAGCTCCACGTAGCGGGGCATGAAGGTGACCTGGCGCGCTTTGGAAAAGGTGAAATAGCTGGAGGATCTTCCGGAGCCGGCTCTGACCCACGAGTCGGTCATGGTATAAATCTCCCGGGTTACGCCTTCGCCGCGGACGGTCAGAAGGATGATGCCCAGGGTCAGCAGAATGACAAAAGCGAAAATCCCTCCCACGATGAGAATGAATTCCAGGGACTGCAGGAGCGTGAACATGATCAGCATCATGAACAGCAGGATCCCGATGAAGAGCTTCAGGCCGTTATACTGCTGATTCCGGTAATAGGCGTTATCCATGTTTCCGTACCAGCTGTAAAAACCGCCGGGCTGCAGGGTGACCCGGTCCGTTACCTGCTCGGACACGGGAAGGGGGGCTTCGACGCTTCCCGGCTGATTTCCGCGCTGTGAAGCAGGCTTTCCCGTTCCGCGTCGGACATGCCGCGAAGCATGAACAGGGAGAAGCACAGGATGATGCCTCCGATGACGAGCAGGACGAAGCCTGCGGTTTCCAGCTCCGTGTCCGGCCAGGGCACATACACGCCGAAGGGGTTTTTGGTGATCTGGGCCGTCTGGCCGGGACGGGGCACAAGCCACCGGCTGTGGAGCCGGAAGGTCATGGTTTCCTCCAGGACGGCCCCGTCCTCCTCGATGCGGACCGTCAGGGGAGCGGTGGTGACGCTGGTGGTCGAGCCGTGCCTCCGATTCCTCCTGGTATAGGAGGATACGGAACCCACGGCGGTGATGGTGGCGGTCATGGGCTGCTCCTGTGAATACAGCCAGACCCCGCCAGGCCCAGCAGAACCATGAGCGCGCTCAAAAAGGCGGCAATCCGCAGACCCAGGCGGAAGGGGTCAGGGCGGCCTTCCGGGCCGAAGGACGGGGCGGCATCGGAGGCAGCCGCGCTCTCCGGGACCGCGTTTTTTTCAAAATCATGATTCATGACGGTTTGTTCTCCTCTGAAAATCGAAAAGTACCGGGCGGGGAAGTTCCTCCGGGGGTGTGGGACGGGGCCCCGGCGCATGGACGGGTTCCCCTTTCATTCTGTCAGACGAAGCATCCGGAAAATTGTTCCTTCTTTATGATTTATTCTATCAAATATCCGGAGAAAAGGCAACCGGGCGCGGTCCAGCAGATTCCGCGGTCCCGGCCCCGGCCGGCGCCCCGCTAGGGTCCCAAAAAACAGGGCTCAGGACGCGGCTTCCTGCCGCGGGCCGGGCCTTTTTTCGGAAGCCGCCGATTCCGGGCGAAAAAACTATGCCGCAATCAATTGACACGGGGGGCGAACTATGATTAAATTACTTTTTGATTCGTTCGGATTTTGTCCGCGACGAGGGGATCATCCGGGCAGCGGCCGGGAACAGGAGGAAAAGGAAAATGCGCAAGCTGATTGAATTCCGGAACATCGTCAAGAGCTTTGACGGCCAGGTGGTGCTCAAGGGCGTCAGCCTGAATATATATGAAAACGAGTTTGTGACGCTGCTGGGGCCGTCCGGATGCGGAAAGACGACCCTGCTGCGGATCCTGGGCGGTTTTCTGGAGCAGGACGAGGGCACGGTGATTTTCGACGGGCAGTGCATCGACAAGGTGCCGGCCTACAAGCGGGAGATCAATACCGTTTTCCAGCGGTACGCCCTGTTTCCGCACCTGAACGTCTACGAGAACATCGCCTTCGGCCTGCGGATCAAGAAGATGGGGGAGGATCTGATCGCCCAGAAGGTGAACCGTATGCTGAGCCTGGTCAACCTGGAGGGGTACGGAAAGCGGAATGTGACCCTGCTTTCCGGCGGGCAGCAGCAGCGGGTGGCCATCGCCCGGGCCCTGGTGAACGAGCCGAACGTGCTGCTGCTGGATGAGCCGCTGGGGGCCCTGGACCTGAAGCTGCGCAAGGAGATGCAGCGGGAGCTGAAGCGCATTCAGCAGGAGGTGGGCATCACCTTCATCTACGTGACCCACGACCAGGAGGAGGCTCTGACCATGAGCGACAAGATCGTGGTCATGAACGCCGGGGAGATCGAGCAGATCGGCACGCCGCTGGAAATCTACAACGAGCCCGTCAACGCCTACGTGGCCCGGTTCATCGGGGAAAGCAACATCGTGGAAGGAACCATGAAGGCGGACTGCAGGGTGCGTTTCGACGACAAGGTTTTCGAGTGCGTGGATACCGGATTTAAGCCGGATGAGCCGGTGGACGTGCTGATCCGGCCGGAGGATCTGACCGTGGTCAGGCCCAAGGACGGCGTCATGCGGGGCGAGGTCAAGAACGTGGTGTTCAAGGGCGTGCATTACGAGCTGATGGTGGAGACCAAAACCGGCACCAGCAAGACCGTGAAGATGCACGTGGTGACCTCCCACGACATCCACAACCCCCAGGCCGGGGAAAAGATCAGCGCCAACGACTTCTATGTGGATTCCGACGACCTGGAAAACAAGGAGATGACGGATCAGGACTTTATTTCCATCGCCAACGCCCAGGCCTGGGACGAGGAAAACCGGGATCTGTCCCTGACGAAGGTGACCCACGACATTCAGAAGACGCCGGGGGTATACAGCATCACCTTCGGCACGGACCGGGGCACGGAGGTGACCGTGAAGGTCTACGTGGTGCATCCGGAATACGTGGAGGACCCGCGGCACAACATCGGCATCAGCGCGCTGGATTTCTTCATCACCCCGGAGGAGATTCAGGAATCCATGGCCATTTCCACGGACCTGAAGACCTGGGCCAGCGCCGAGGCCTGGAACCTGCAGGATGACTCCTCCGTGGAGATCACGGATGTGAAATTCGACTTCGACCCCGCCGCGGTGACGGAAGGATCCTACGACATCACCTTCGCCACCCAGGGCCGGGAGTACAAGGTGGAGACCACGGACCGCCTGGAGGTGGGGGACCGGGTCGGGCTGAGCTTCGAGCCGGAAGATATCCATGTCATGCATAAGGAAGTGGGCGACGTATGAAATCATTCTTTCGCATGAGCTATCCCTACATTCTGTGGATCGCCCTGTTCATCGTGGCGCCCATGGTGATGATCCTGCTTTACGCGGTGACCCGGAGCGGCAACGGGACCATCACCTTCAGCTTCACGATGGAGAATTTTGCCCGCTTCCTCAGCGATCCCACCTTCCTGAAGGTGCTGTGGACCAGCCTGCGGATCGCCTTCCTGACGACGGTGTTCTGCATCCTGATCGGATACCCGGCGGCGCTGTTTATCGCCGGGCTGCCGGAGAAGCGGCAGACGCTGATGATTCTGCTGCTGACGCTGCCCATGTGGATCAACATGCTGCTGAAGACCTACGCCTGGCGGGGCATCCTGATGAACTTTGAGGACCTGTCCAGCGAGATCCGGGTTTTCATCGGCATGGTGTATGACTTTCTGCCCTATATGATCATCCAGATCCATACGGCCATCGCCAAGCTGGACCCGAACCTGAAGACCGCGGCCTACGACCTTGGCGCGAATCCCTGGAAGACCTTCCTGAAGGTGACGCTGCCCCTGAGCGTGCCGGGAATCATCAGCGGGATCACGCTGGTTTTCCTGCCGGCGGTTTCCAGCTTCGTGATTCCGAAGCTGCTGGGCGGCGGAAACTATGTGCTGATCGGCAACCTGATCGAGACCTACTTCCTGGTGGCCGGGGACTGGAACTTCGGCAGCGCGATTTCGCTGATCATGGCGCTGATCATCATCCTGTCCATGTACCTGACCAAGAAGCTGGACACCACGGCGAAGGAGGAATGAAAAAATGGGAAAGAAAAAACCCGCGTGGCATTTTTTCACCTCCGGATACCTGATTCTGGTGCTGCTGTTCATCTATCTGCCCATCCTGTACGTGGTGGTGTTTTCCTTCAACGACAGCAAATCCATGATCTCCTTCGAGGGCTTTTCCCTCCGGTGGTATGAGGCCATGCTGGAGAACCGGGAGATGCTGGAGAGCGTCAAATACACGGTGATCGTGGCGGTCATCGCCACCGTGGTTTCCACCATCGTGGGCACCATCGCCTCCATCGGCCTGTCCAAGGCCAGGCCGCTGATCCGGTCCGTGGTGATGGAGATCAACAATCTGCCGGTGCTGAACCCGGACATCGTCACCGCCATCAGCCTGATGCTGCTGTTCCTGAGCGTGAAGATTCAGCGGTCCATCGTGACCCTGACCCTGGCTCACATCACCTTCTGCATTCCCTACGTGATTCTGTCCGTCATGCCGAAGCTGCGGCAGCTGGACGACAACGTGGCGGAGGCGGCGCTGGACCTGGGGGCCAACCCCTGGCAGGCCCTGACCCGGGTGATCATTCCCCAGATCTATCCGGCCATTCTATCCGGCGCGCTCATCGCCTTCAGCATGAGCTTCGATGATTTCGTGATCTCCTTCTTCACCGCGGGGAAGGACGTGCAGAACATCTCCATGTACGTCTACTCCATGAAGCGCTTCAACCCCAGCGTGAACGCGCTTTCCACCCTGATCGTGGTGGCGGTGACCATTGTGCTGGTGCTGGCGAACCTGATTCCCGCTCTCAGGGAGAGAAAGAATAAAAAGGAGGAATACTGACGATGAAAAAGGGACTGACCGTACTGCTGGCGCTGGTGATGGCGCTGCTGCCCCTGGCGGGCCTGGCGGAGATTGACCCCGCGGAGTTCAAGGGCGCGACTCTGAACGTGTACAACTGGGGCGAGTATGTGGATATGAGCGTCATCCGGGCGTTTGAGAAGGAATACGGCGTCCGGGTGAACTACAAGACCTATGAGTCCAACGAGTACCTGTGGCTGCAGATGCAGGCCGGGGACGCCTGGGACGTGATCGTGCCCAGCGACTACATGATCGAGCGGCTGATCGCGAACAAGATGCTGCAGCCCCTGGACAAGGACATCGTCACCAACCTGGACCAGCTGGCGGAGGGCGTGAAGAATCTGCCCTACGACCCGGACAACACCTATTCCGCGCCGTATTTCTGGCAGACGGTGGGCATCGTGTACGACACGACCGAAATCCCGGTGGAGGAGATGGAAGCCCAGGGATGGGACGCCTTCCACAATGAAGCCTACGCCGGACATACCTATATGTACGATTCCTCCCGGGACGCCTTCATGGTCGCGGAGAAGGCCCTGGGCTACTCCGCCAACACCACGGACGAAAAGGAAATTCAGGATGCCTGGGAGTGGCTGCGGACCATGCACCGGACCCTGAAGCCCTCCTACGTGACGGACGAGGTCATCGACAGCATGGCGGAAGGCCTGAAGTGGATGGCCATGGTGTACAGCGGAGACGCGGCCTACATCCTCTCCGAGAATGAGGATATGGCGTACTGCACGCCCTATCAGGGGACCAACGTGGCCGTGGACGCCATGGTCATTCCCGCCAACGCGGAGAACCCGAAGCTGGCCAACGTGTTCATCCAGTACATGCTGGACTACGACGCCAGCCTGGCCAACTCCCAGGAGGTGGGCTACGCCTCCACCAACGCACGGGTGCTGGAGGAGCTTTCCGGCCCCGGCGGGGACTACGAGGGCAACTCCGCCTACGTGCCCCGGGCCGGGTATGAGAAGGACGAGATGTTCGTGGACCTGCCGACGGAATGGCAGGCGAAGCAGCCGGATCTGTGGGCCAAGGTGATGGCGGAATAAAGGGCGTACGCGGGAGCCTCTTCGAAAGAAGGGGCTTCTTTTTTTGCGCGCGGGGGATCATTTTTTGCGCGGACGGCGCTCATTTTTTGCGCGGAGGTTGACAGCAACAGCTGATTAGCGTAAGATAACAGATGTTAGCAAAAGCTAACATAAAGGCGAAACAAAGGAGCAAGGATATGGAGATTGTTGAGCTGAAAGCGGTTTCCCGGGTTTACCGGAACGGGGAGCATGAGCAGTACGCGCTGAAACAGGTGGATCTGACCCTGAAGGAAGGGAAATTCATCGTGATTCTGGGGCCCAGCGGCGCGGGCAAGAGCACGCTGCTGAACCTGCTGGGCGGGCTGGACAGCCCCACCAGCGGCACCATCCACGTGGCGGGGAAGGACATTTCCACCCTGACGGAGGATCAGCTGGCGGATTACCGGGCGGCGACGGTGGGCTTTGTTTTTCAGAGCTATAACCTGATCCCGACCCTGACGGTGCTGGAGAACGTGGCGCTGGTGAAGGAGATCGCGCCGGATCCCCTGAGCAGTCACGAGATGCTGAAGGAGGTGGGCCTGGCGGACCACATTCATCAGTTCCCCTCCGAGCTTTCCGGTGGCGAGCAGCAGCGGGTGTCCATCGCCCGGGCGCTGGCCAAGAACCCGCGGATCCTGTTGTGCGACGAGCCCACCGGCGCCCTGGACAGCGAAACCGGCGTGCTGGTGCTGAAGCTGCTGCTGCGCATGGCCCGGGAGATGGGCAAGACCATCATCGTCGTGACCCACAACCAGCAGATCGCCAAAATGGCGGACACGGTGGTCCGGGTGAAGAACGGAAGGATCGTCTCCTGCGAGGATCAGGAGCATCCCATGACGGCGGAAGAGGTGGACTGGTAAGATGCTGCGGAAAAAACGGCTGCGGACGCTGCTGAAATACAAGGCCCAGTTTATTTCCATGATCATTATGATCGCGCTGGGCGTGGGCGTGTTCGTGGGCTTCAACATGGAATGGTACAGCCTGGAGCGGGACACGGGGGAGCTGCTGGAGGCTACGGGCTTCGCGGACTACCGGATCTACTCGGAGAAGGGATTTACCGCCCAGGATCTGGAAAAAATCCTGGCCGTGGACGGCGTGAAGGAAGGAACCCGCTTCCTGTCGGTGAACACCACGGTGCAGGGGGACACGAACGTGCTGGCGCTGACCGTCAGCGAGAACATCCAGGTCTCCGGCGTCTATCTGATGGACGGGGAGCCCTACGACCCGGAAAGCCTGGACGGCATCTGGCTGTCCGACCAGTACGCGGAGAAGAACGGCATCCATGTGGGAGACAGCCTGGGGCTGACCTATAAGATCATGCAGGTGCGGGGAACGGTGAAGGGGCTCATCAAGGCGGGGGAATATATGATCTGCCTCCCGGATGAAACCCAGATGATGCCGGACTACAACTCCTACGGGTTTGCCTACATCTCCCCGGCGATGCTGAAGAAGGCGATCCTTTTCGAGTTCTATCCCCAGATCAACGTGATCTCGGATCTGCCGAAGGCGGATTTCGTGGCCGCGGCGGAGCGGGCCCTGGGGAAGACGACCCTGATTCTGGGGCGGGACGAGAACGTGTCCTGGGCCGAGTCCCGGGGTGAAATCGAAGAGGGGCAGACCATGGGCTCCATCCTGCCGGTGCTGTTCCTGGCCATCGCGGTGCTGACCATGGTGACCACGATGCACCGGGTCACCGCCAGCGAGAAAACCCAGATCGGCACCCTGAAGGCCCTGGGCTTCCGGAACCGGCGGATCATCCTGCACTATACGTCCTACGCGCTGATGATCGGGCTGATGGGCATCGCGCTGGGCATCGGGGTGGGATACCTGCTGGGCTGGTACATCCTGAGCCCCGGCGGCGCCATGGCCACCTACATCGACCTGCCGGCGTGGAAGCTGTACGTGCCGGGCTTCTGCTGGGCCGTGCTGGCCGCGATCCTGCTGTTCGTGACCGGCATCGGCTTCCTCTCCGTGCGGGAGATGCTGGCCGGCACGGCGGCGGACGCCCTGCGGCCCTACACGCCGAAGAAGATGCGCCACCTGCGGGTGGAGGAGACGAAGGCCTTCAAGGCCCTGGGCTTCGGCACCAAATGGAACCTGCGGGACTGCCTGCGGCATAAGAGCCGGTCCTTCATGACCCTCTTCGGCGTCCTGGGGTGCACGATTCTGCTGGTGGGCGGCCTGGGCATGAAGGACACGCTGGACGCCTTTGTGACCCAGTTCTATGATGTGGCGATCCACTACCGGAACCGGATCAACCTGGATGGGGAAAACGTGACCCGGAGCGACGCGGAGGCCCTGGCGGAAGCCTATGAGGGGGACTGGAGCGCCATGGGCAGCGTCCAGATGGGGGAGAAGCCCGTGTCCCTGGAGATCTATCATATCCAAAGGGACAAGGTGCGCTTTCTGGACACGGACATGAAGGTGACGCCCCTGGGGGACGAGGGCGCGTATATCTGCGGCCGCATCGCCCGGGATCAGGGGCTGAAAACCGGGGACAGCCTGACCTTCTCGCCCTACGACAGCGAGGACAGCTACACGGTGCCCGTCGCCGGGGTGCTGAGCTCCCTGACGGAAAGCATCGTGATGACGGACGCCTGCGCGGACGCCGCCGGGATTCCGTACACCATCAACACAGTCTACACCGACGCGGAGGAGATCCCCTCCGATTCACGGATCCTGAACGCCCAGAGCAAGAAGGCCATCATGGATTCCTTCGACACCTTCATGGAGCTGATGAACGTGATGGTGGCGCTGCTGGTCATCGCCGCGGTGGTGCTGGGCGTCGTGGTGCTGTACAACCTGGGCGTCATGAGCTATACGGAGCGGTACCGGGAGATGGCGACGCTGAAGGTGGTCGGCTTCAAGGACCGGAAAATCGGCCGGCTGCTGATCACCCAGAATCTGTGGCTCACGGTGGTGGGCATTGCGCTGGGAATTCCGGCGGGGATCGGGGTGCTGCGGTACCTGCTGACGGCCCTGGCCTCGGAGTATGAGCTGAAGCTGGTCATCGGCCCGGTGACCTACGCGGTCAGCGTCCTGCTGACCTTCGGGGTCTCCCTGCTGGTGGGCCTGATGATCGCCCGGAAAAACCGGCACATCGACATGGTGGCGGCCCTGAAGACGGAGGAGTAGGAAAATACTCCGGCGCCTTAAAGCGGCATGTGCCTGACCTGTGCGCGGAAGCAAAAGGTTTTGGACCTGTTTTAGGCAGAAGCGCAAGACGCTCAAAAAAAGACTTGCAATTAAGTAGCCCATGTGCTATAATTCCATCCGTTGACCGCATGGTTGACATGATGGGATTATAGCTCAGCTGGTTAGAGCACCACGTTGACATCGTGGGGGTCATAGGTTCGAGTCCTACTAATCCCACTCCCCGGAAGCGTTGATTTGTAAGGCTTCCGGGATTTTTTTATCCTGAAGAATCAGGTGGAAATTGGGTGAAAAATGGCTTTATGTCTACCGAATGTCTACCGAAAACAAAATTGTCTACCGGATGTCTACCAGAAACGAACTCTGACTGCGAAAGCGTGGGACGATGATGCCGGTCTGATTATTTCCGAATATGTCTTTGAGCATTGAAAGCGAAAAGCGAAAAGAAAGTGAAGACCGAACTGAATCTAAAAGAACTGGAACAGGTGAATGGCGGGAGCTTCTTCGAGAACGCGGTGAATGACATCCAGGAAAAAGTGGATGAAGTGAAAGACCGGATCAGGTTCAGGCCGGATCCTGTGATTGCGAAGAGACGTAAGGAAAGAATGATTTCCTGGGGGGCTGTGAAAAGCAGCTCTCTTTTTTTGTCTGTGCGCCAGGCAGCGCATGTTATCCTCTTTGTAGAACAGAGAGAATACCATTCATGGGATACAGAAACATCTCTTTGCCATCACATGACTCTTTCGATTTCCGGTTTTCTTTTTTTTCGGGGTATGGTAATATAGGAGGAGCAAAACGGAGCGCGAGAGCGGGAGGATGTTCATGAGGGTAAATAGTGACATCGATGCTTCTTCTTACGCCGCTTATGACCATGAGTTGATCTGTTAAGGGCCAATTGGCTTAACGGTTGGGGATATCACAGATGTAACGGGCGAGTTAAAGCAGAAGCAGCGGCGCTGGGAAAAAACATCCATGGAAGGACGGAACGACAGATGAAGATCGGGCAGGGAAGAATCCTGAATGATTATATCCAGCCGAATAAGAAGCAATACTGCATACCGGTATTTCAGCGGGATTATGCCTGGACGGCGGAACAGTGTGAAAAGCTGTTTGAGGATATTGTGCTGGCCTATCAGCTGGACCGGGAGCATTTTTGCGGATCCTTTGTCTACGCGCCGCTCGAAACGAAGAACCATATTGACTACTACATCATCATCGACGGGCAGCAGCGCTTTACCACGCTGTACATCCTGCTGAAAGCGCTGTGCGATTCCGCGAAGGATGAGAGGGAAAAGGACGCCATCCAGAAGTATCTGTACAACGAGGATCGGTTCAACCGGTACAACATCGATGAAAAGAGCAAGCTGAAGCTGAAGCCGGGCAAGATGGATAATGATTCCTTCCCCTTTTCAGAAGTGACGGATTACAAGTTTCGACGACCGCTTCATCCTCTTTTCTAGATGGATAGAATACAAATTGAACGAAAGGGTTGCGCAACATGGCCATGGAGATGGATCCTAAACGCCAGCAATTAATTGAGCAAGTGCTGGAGTATTGGTATACTGTAGATTTTCTCGCTCAGGGCGGACTGAATACTGAAGAAACGCGGCGGGACAGGGAAAACAGATCCTTTGCGATGTCTTATCCCACCAGATTCAGTGTTCTTTATCAGCATACTGATCTCAATCCCGGCGAAAATGTGGTATCCAGGATAAAAGAAGTGGAAGCCAGCATCGAAGCAAAGAGAAGGGAATACCTGGGACCCAATGCGGAATTACCAAGTCCACCTACGCACGGGAAGATTACGGTTTATCTTGGCGCGATTGATCAGGCATTTTTATCCATAGCGATCGCACAGGAATTAAACTGTGAGCCGCCGCTGAATCCGAGCTCGGCAAAGCTAGCTCTTGCATCTCTGCAGCTGACAAATGACGGAAAATATGTCAAAGGAACGCTCTCCCTTTCCCCCGTTGTTTGGGCGCTGCGCCGGATTCACGATCAAAAAGCGGGAGCATCAATGTATGATACATTGGATCCGGACGAATATAATACTTCCAACACGGAGTTTGAACCTTCCTCCGAACAGGAACTTGTTTCCTATTCAGACCTGTTCGCGTTGACGGAAAAAATAATAGAAACCACTGTTGTTCCTGTTTGTATAAATAAAGAGGAAGCTGGGCTGGAGAGTGGTATTCATTTCACATATTCAATTTACAGGGATGAAAGAGAGCAAAGCAAGCGGGAGACGGACGAATACTTTGGCCTGTCTATGAGCTTTTATGCCTCAGATCTGGCTAAATTCCGCAACGCAGCAGCTCAAGGCAAATGGTTTTCCAATGCGATGTGGAAGGCTTTAGCGGATTATATATGCGCACCATATGACATGGAAAATGATGTCATTCGGCATAGAATTGATATCGGAAATACCGCGCTGCAAGATCCTGGTAAGGCTCCAATCGCAAGAGAAGCTTTAAAGACAATACTGGCCGTAGAAAAATCCCCTTGGGGGAAGTGGCCTTCCAAATATCAGCCTTTCTTCATGCAGCAGGCAGCAATTAATCTGGCCATTAATACAAACGATCCGGTTTTCGCCGTGAACGGACCTCCCGGAACGGGGAAAACAACACTATTAAAAGAAATCGTAGCGGAAAATGTTGTCCAGCGCGCGCGGATCCTTTCAGAATATGAAAAGCCTGATCAGATGTTTGTTTCCCGGGAACTGCATCTGGGAAACACAAGAAGGTACTATTATCTTTTTCGCCCGGATATGAAGGACATAAAACGATATGGTATTGTAGTCGCTTCATCCAATAACAACGCAGTAGAAAATATTTCCAAGCAGCTTCCGCTGATTGAGACGCTGGAAAAAAACCTGATGAACGACGTTGACGATCAAACCGATCTCCAAAGGCTATTCTCTTTGGAGAACGCGCCATTGGAATCTGCAATGCGTACCAATTTCGAAAAGGAAGGAAGCCCCCGGGAAAAGGTTGAGTTTCCGGACATCTATTTCAGCTGCTACGCAACCGATTTGCTCAGAGAACCATGCTGGGGGCTGATTAGCGCGCCGTTAGGCAAGAAAAGCAATATATATGCATTTTATAAAAAGGTTCTCAGCTCGCTTAAATGGGATCGATACCTGCAGGGTGCGCCAGGCTCTCGCATGCAATCTTATTTGAAGGCACGCGACGAGTTTCAGAAACAGTATAAAATTGTTGAGATGCATCGAAAAAAACTGCAGGCTGAGGTAGCAGACGCCGAAAAGCGCGGCCTGAGTACAGGTGGAGAAGGAGACGGAAAATTTGTTTGCTTAAGCGAGCGGCTTTTGGATGACCTCTCTTCAGAAAACCCGGATATCCGAAAAAAAGCACAGATGTCCTGCGTCAGGTTGAGCAAACGATATGATGAAGAAAGAGAAAAGCTTTTCTGGTACGCTTTGAGACTGACAAAGGAGTTTATCCTGTCTTCTGAAGCCTGCAAGGCAAATCTCCAGCTCTTATCTATGGCCTGGGGGGTTGAGACTTATCTGAATGTCTTTTCGAATCTGGAAAGCGGTGAGCGCGAACTGAAACTGCGCGAGTGTATGACGCCTTTGATTCAGACGCTTCAATTAATGGTACCCGTTATCTCGACCACATTTGCATCTGCAGGGCGCTTCTTTAAATATGTGACCAAAGCAGATGCTCTGGGAACAATTGTAGTGGATGAAGCCGGTCAGGCCACTCCACAGATGGCCATCAGTCTTTTTTCCAAAGCTTCACGTGCTATTATTGTCGGCGATCCGAACCAGATAGACCCGGTTGTATCGGACGAATTGGCATTTCTGGAATCAACTTTGGATGATTCAATCGGCAACGCTTACTCAGACCGAACAATTTCTGTTCAGAAAATCGCGGATTATTTGTCCACCTATGGAAGTGAACAATTTGACATTCTCGGAAGATTCGGAAAAAAATGGGTTGGTCTCCCTTTATATGTGCATTCCAGATGCATTGAGCCAATGTTTTCTATTTCCAACAGGTTGTCTTACGGCGATACCATGTTGAGTATTACGGGAAATCCCGGCAGCGAAAAACAATTCTGTTATGGGGTATCTCAATGGCTTAATGTCTCAGGAGAAGCCGAGTCTGATAAAAACCATTTTGTCCGCGCTCAGGGGGAACGCGTAATCGAGCTGCTTGAAACAGCCTTCGAGACCGTCGCGCTAACTGGGGATGAAGCTAAAATCGCGGCAGGCCCGGATATCTTCGTAATCAGCCCTTTCCATACCGTCGCTGAAGGAATGAGGAACCTTCTCTCAAATTCATTTAACGCGAATCATCCGATTCTGCTGCAAAACAGAGAAATGGTTGAAAACTGGCTGATGGATGACCAGAATCCTCATATCGGTACGGTTCACACTTTCCAAGGCAGAGAAGCGGATGAAGTTATCTTATTGCTGGGATGTGATGAAAAATCCAAACGCTCCGCTAATTGGGTTAACCGCAATATTATCAACGTGGCCGTGAGCCGGGCCAAATACCGGCTCTATGCTATAGGAGATGTAAAAGCCTGGCGTGGATGCGATCCCGTCATGGAAATGAAGTTTGACCTGGACGCTCATCAGTTTAATCAGCTGGCAGAAGCAGCTTCATCTTTTGCTTTGGACGAGGATGATGAAAAGCTGTTCGAGATACCTGAACTGCCGTCCTCTGAACTTTTTGATATCTCCGATATTACAGATGAAAACGAACCCGGGGAAACAGAGTATGTTATTAATACGGATTCCAGTATTGGCAATGTCAGAGCGGCCGTACCCGGCCTGGCTATGGATTTTACATCTGAGCAGCTGAAAAACTTTGGCCTGACATCCATGGATGAGTTCGAGTCTCTGTTTGATGACAAGACAAAGGACCTGCTGCGCACTGGAATGTGGATTTATACATGGATCGATCAGAGCGCCGATACACTGCCTGATAATTACGATGCGTCTTTTGTTGGAATTTGTTTCTGCAAAGCGTATGAGCAAATACTAAAGCAAAACTATTTTGTTTGGCTCCAGCAGCTTTTCCCTGATGAAACCGTGCAGGGGAAAAAGATTGCTACTGTTTCGCCAGAGTCTGTAATGATCGGAGACGTAACCACTATCATCTCCAGCAGGGCCAGGGAACTTGCAATTGCAATGGATAAGATAGGTTGTCCAGAATGTGATATAGAATGGTGGAGCCGCTTATCAAAGCGCTTAAGGAAATGCAAGGATTATCGGAACAAATGTGCCCACCCTGGCGCTGTCTTCCATTGGAATGAATTGAGATCGCTCATCACCCAGCTGTTTATTGGATATGAGGAGAACGAAAAGCATTATCAGGGACTGATGTTCGATAGAACTTTCCGGCAAGCGATTTCAACGAAGATTGATCATCCATTGCAACAGGATATGGATGCTATCAAACAGTCCATGCAGGCAGCAAGAGATGAACAGTATAAAGACAGTATGTTCAAATATTATCCCATGTACTGCAAGGTTCATATCTGCCCCGCGGACAGAAGCAATTTAGTACAGGAACTGTTTGAAGTAAGGAATAAACTTGGGAAAAAGAAGAAACTGAATATGCTGCGTTGCAGGAAATGCGATCGGAAATTTATTAATATATATGGCATAGGATCCATTAGCTTAGATGATTACTACCTTGAGCCACAACAACAAGACTGGTAAGAAGGGGGAAATCAAATGCTGGTGAAGATACGAGAAGCTATAGAGTCGGAATATGGTGATAAGAGCTACAGATTGATATACTTGAATCCCGATGCCATTTCTGATGCATTCGTAGAGAACAGCGTAATGCATATATTTCTGGAACGCGGACGGGAAATCATCGTGGATCATCCTCATGAACTTGCGGAAGCGGCTAAACAGTCGCTGGTTTTTAAACAGCTCTATGAGGCGTTTCCTGTAAACTATGAAGATGCCTATATTGATAAGCTCGCAGAGGATCATGGATACAATTCTCTCGAATACGGTGACTACGTTGAAAGAGAAAGGAATAATAAATGGAAAGATTCCATCTCATAAGAGGTATTTTTGGCGGTTCGGACGTTTATGATAATGCAGGAAATAAAGTAGGATACTCTTTACCAAGCATTGTCGGGGACGGAGAAGATTTCTATGACACTGATGGAAACTATGTAGGCCAATCTTATGAGTCGGCATTCGGAGGAGAGGCCTTCTCTGGGGGTGGCGCATATGGATATATGGATGATGAAATCCTGATGGGGAGAAACGCCTGGATGCATGGTGACCCTTTTAAAAAAGAGCAAGCAGAAGAGGCTGATTCGTTCACTGTGGATTTTGAACGCGATGAAGGCACAACTGAGAATTACTTCTCGGATAGAGATTATTTTGATGCTGCTTCCGACGGCTTTGACTTTGACGTTGGCAGCGATGACTGGTGAGCTTTCAGCCCCTGTTAACGCAACCTTATATTCCCGGCATTATCAGGTAAAGGAGATTAAATGTCAGAGACCGGATTAAAGAAGTCAATTCCAGTATTTCACTGGAATAACAGGGAGTGAATCATTCTGTTTATCGGGAAAATCATCCAATTTGGCGGAAGATAGGGGCAAAAGATGATGACTTTTCTTCTTGAGCTTGTGAAAAAAAGTCTGTAAATAGCTGAAAAGCAACGGTCTTCTATGATAAGATAAAAACTATCAGAGGAGGCCGATTTTTATGGCGAACAAGAAGAAGGAAGTCTACAGACCGGGACCCATGACCGAAGGAAAGCGGAACATCATTCAGGGATTGCTGCAGGAATATGACATACAGTCTGCATCAGACATTCAGGAAGCCCTGAAAGATCTACTCGGCGGAACCATCAAGGAAATGATGGAAGCAGAGATGGATGATCATCTCGGATATGAAAAATCTCAGCGTTCCGACAGTGACGATGCCCGGAATGGTTACAAAACCAAGCGGATCAATACTACCTATGGCAGTATGGAGATCGATGTTCCGCAGGATCGCAAGTCCACCTTTGAACCCAAGATCGTGAAGAAGCGGCAAAAGGATATCTCTGAGATTGATCAGAAGATCATATCCATGTATGCCAAAGGAATGACCACCCGGCAGATCTCCGATACGCTCATGGATATCTACGGTTTCGAGGCCTCAGAGGGGTTCATTTCCGATGTGACGGACAAGCTTCTTCCGCAGATCGAAGAGTGGCAGAAGCGCCCGCTGAATGAGGTTTATCCGGTTATTTACATTGACGCCATTCATTATTCTGTCCGGGACAACAATGTCATTCGGAAACTGGCAGCCTACGTTATCCTGGGTATTAACTGCGAAGGAATGAAAGAGGTACTCACCATCCAGGTCGGGGAGAATGAAAGCTCCAAGTACTGGCTTTCCGTACTGAATGAGCTCAAGAATCGCGGAGTAAAGGATATTCTGATTCTGTGCGCTGATGGTCTGACCGGAATCAAGGAAGCTATTGCAGCGGCATTTCCCAATACGGAATACCAACGCTGTATTGTCCACCAGGTCCGTAACACGCTGAAATATGTTGCAGATAAAGACCGAAAAGCTTTTGCCGCAGATCTGAAGAAGATCTACAATGCTCCATCCGAAAAAGAAGGCCGGGAAATGCTGGATGAAGTCACAGAAAAATGGGAAGAGAAATATCCCCGGGCCATGAAACGCTGGTACGACAACTGGGATGCTGTCAGCCCTATCTTTAAGTTCTCCAAGGATGTCCGAACTGTGATCTACACTACAAACGCCATTGAGAGCCTGAACTCCACTTACCGCAAGCTCAACCGGCAGCGCAGTGTATTTCCCAGCGATACAGCTTTGCTGAAAGCATTGTATCTGTCAACATTCGAGGCCACAAAAAAATGGACGATGCAGATCCACAACTGGGGCAAGATTTACGGTGAATTATCCATTATGTACGAGGGACGGTTGCCCGACTAATACCAGAAACAGCCAGCCATATCAAGGGTAAAATGAACGCCCGGCTCGCCGGGCGCCCTTGACATGTCTGCCTGATTTCTGGTACGTTGTAGGCAAGAGGCCGAACAGCAGAATCTGCCGTTCGGCCACCACTCACACGGTTTTATCGTAGAAGACCGGTGTTTACAGAAAAAATTTCACAGAGCCTTCTTCTTACATGTCAAATAGCGATATTTGACCAGAAACATGGTCCTTTAAGCTCTTCATTTTTCGGTCTGTGATTTTATCTTCTGACTCAAGCTCTCCGATCAGCAGCGATGATTCTGGCAGATGCCTTTTGGAAAAGGTTTCCACGCTATGGGGATTAAAAGTGGCATAGCAATATTTACACCCGTGTTTGCATGTATTATACTGCCCTATATCAATGCTTTCGATGCATCCGCATTCCGCACGCTGATTCGGATCCTTTTTTACTTTCAGTTTCCAGCCTGTAATCCTTGAAATCAATTCTGCATCAATACAGCAGTTGTGCGTGATTCCGTATTTTTGCAGATCTATTTTTTCTGCGCACGTTTTTACCTGAATGCCAGCTTCCTTTGCAGCTATAGAAATTGCGGAGGCCAGCTTGTTCATTTCTTCTTCTGAACATTCCGAAATACCAAAACATGATGCGGTCTTTTTCACTTTTTCATACAGATCGACAAAGCTGATTACGCATGTATCTGTATACTTTGCAAGCGCTTTGACCAGGTTCCTGAATTGCTCTGCATGCCATTGCGCATTGTACTTTGGCGAGATGAATATCGGGTCATATCTCCATATTACTCTGTCTGGGCCAATCGCCCTGCTCAATTGGCGAAAGGTATCGATCCGCTCGCTTAGGGGAACCAGGCCAGGCTCGATTTCTTTTTCATACGCGTTTAGCGTATACTGAAAATAGAATGGGTACCGGCTTCCGATGTATTCAAGATGGCGGAGAAGTGGTGCCGGATTCTTTGACCAGAAAACGATACAGTCAATTACATCCGGGGCTAAACTTACCCTGCTAACCTGGTGGTAATTCATCGGGTTGCGGACGAGCACATACCCTTCTTCCAGCCGTCGGATAAACCATGGCGCGTAAAACGCGGGAATATCAGTACGGCGGCTCACGCTTAAAATCATATTGCACCTCTCTCCAGAATCATGCAGCTGAACCAGTGCGCCATGCGCTGGCTGTATCGAAGCCCAATTTTGATCGACTGTTCCACAAGGGAGTTTCCCTCCAGGCAGACGGCGGATTTTACGGCTTCTCGGAATAGATGACAGTTGTATTCTTTTTCCGCCGCCTTTGCGGCCGCATTCAAGAATTCTACATCACTGTTTTTGCCTGGCTCAATAAATATACCGTATCCGCCTGTTTTCAGGTTTTGCTGCAATCCCGAAAGATAATCCCGCATCTCTTTTCCTGTGGTATTTTCCGCTTTGTTCAGCATGTTGCTTTCCAGAATCAGATCAAAGTCGTTGCAATTCCTCGTTCCAATAAACTGAAATGCGTCTGTGGAAGATATCAGATCCATGCTGACTTGCAGATTTCCCGGCAGGGCATCTATCACCTCACGCTGAATCCCGCGGAATATTTCTCTGAAATCAGATTCTCTTTCAACCGCGGTATATTCAAGCGAAAAGTTGTGTTCCGGATTATCTTTCGCAAGCGTTTTGTAAAATGCTATCAGACTCCAGGTTGCTGTTCCGGGACCTGGACCAAGCTCCAGGATTCGAGCATTTTTTGGCAGCTTTTCTTCGGATAGAAGAATCCATAGAGGCAGCCAGACTTTGTAATAGTTCACGGGCAGATAAACGGCTGTGTAGCCATCTGCGTGTCCGTGGTAATCCGCTTGGGCATTACCTCCGTAAAAGTCACAATCCGTTTTCAGCTTTCTGATTCTATCCATAGACAGATCGTCAAATGACCCTACATTCAGATGACTGCATATTGCTCTTCGAACTTCAACGGGAATATCCACACCCGTGTTAAAGGCAACACCTCCGGATAATTGAATGATGCTGCTTATGGACTGCGTAGCCAGGCGGTTTTTTTGTTTTGGAACTGGCTTGTCCGGAAAAGTATATTTCCATGCCTCGTCAAAGGTAAGGAATTTTTTCAACTGCTTTCCCGGCGGTATGGAATATCCTTTGACCTGCTCATTCGCTTTTTTATAATCTGTGTAAACGCCGGGCGCTCTTCCGGCGGGTACACCATAGAAAACTGAAGGGGCAAGCAGGCATTCGGAGCTGGGAATACTTGTTTCGGAGGCTCTTTCCGCATGGGGAAGCACTTCGCCGGTTCCTTGTTCTATGATCCAGGCTAATTCAGGAATAAATTTGCTGATCTGTTCAGCGTTTCCATGCCATAATCTAACGCTTAGAATATCAAGCCTGTGTATCGCCCGAGTCACTGCGACATAAAACACTCTCCGCGCTTCTTCAGGGTCATATCCGATTCTGTCAAACTGGGGTTCACCGGGAAATGTTTCCTGGAATGAGTCAATCAAGATGACCCGATCCCATTCCCGGCCTTTCGCGGAATGAATTGTTGAAAGCGTAATGAAGGTGTTGTTTCCGGTGACGACGGCCTGGGTTTCAGCTGTGCTCTCATACTCCGGAATCTCGGTTTCCTTCTGCTTTTCCGCTTCCCGCATGCTGGCCAGAGACTGCAGCATTTCGGGAATCGTTTCATAAAGATCGCAAACGCTCAGTACAGCATAGATCGACAGCCTTTCAGTCAGTATTTCAGCTGAAGGCGCCAGATCCGGGCATTTTAGCAGAGTCTCAATTGCATGCGAAGGAGATAAATCCTTGATTGACTGCAGCGTTTTATGAATTCTCAAAACGCTCCGGCTTCTTGCGCTTTCCTCTTCAAAGCTGTCATATATGATTTGCAGAAGATCCTTTTTCTTATTCTGCTCGTGTGCTCGCTTCAGCTGATTCATCCATTCTTCGGTAAACCAGTAAAGCCCAAGTGCCCTCCGGCATTGCTGGAAGCACTCCAGACTGTTCTGCTGCTGCGAAAAGCTTAACAGCCGGAAAAGATTGCCGGTTTCGCGCCTGCGCAGCAGGTCGGACAGTCCCATGGATGCTTCGAAGGGGATGCCGGCTTTATGCATGCGGACGATAAGCGGAAGCGCTGAAATGTTTAGCTGATAAAGAATCCCCAGTTTGGTCTTGTGGGCTACAGCTTCTTTCGCGGCCTCGATAATGTAGTCATACTGCAGCGATTCTGTCGGGAAGCTGAGAGGGATATTTACGGTACCGCTTTGGGTATGACTGGCGCGCATGTTCTTGTCCGCTCTGCAGTGGTTGAGTTCGACGAAGGGCTTAGCCGCGTCAATGATGCTGTAATCACTTCTGTAGTTTGTGCCCATTATCAGCAGGTGCACATCAGGCTGATTCCCAAACGCCAGCAGCATATTTGGCTCGGCACCTCTGAATCCATATATGCTCTGGTCATCGTCTCCAACCATAAACAGGTTTCCATCCGGTCCAGCGAGGAGGTTCATGAGTTCGTGCTGAATCTTGGAATTGTCCTGCGCTTCGTCAATGCTCCAGTATTGATAGGTCTTCTGCAGAGATTTCAGAACTCCCGGACACGCATATAGTCCATCCAGCGCATAGATGAGCATATCGTCAAAATCCATGCAGTCTATCTTGTCAAGCTGTTCCTGATAGGTTTTAAATAATGGCGCAATAGGATACTTTGCTTTGTCAATACTGACTGAATAGCGGGAATACTCCTCCTCCGTCATTTTTCTGTTTTTGATGCTGGAAAAAGCGGTCTGAACTGTTTCCTGGGCAGCCTCATCGTAAGCTTTCGCTGTTCCCAGGTTCATTTTCAGCATATCCGCCAGGATCAGTCTCTGCGAATATTTTTTCTTGCCGCTTTTTGCTTTGATATCTTCATTGATGATATGATGCGGGCATTTGAAGCCCGCGCGGCGAAGCATGGGAATGACGATTGAATAACAGAAACTGTGTATTGTCCTGAAATCAGGTATCTGATCCTCCGCCGGATGAAAAAAATCGCAGTATCTTTTCCGCATCTCCCTGGCAGAGGCACGCGTAAAAGTCATCGTCATCAGGGTACTTGGGGGAACTTTACGGCTGTGAATCAAAAACCCGGTTCTAGCCATGAGAACGGTTGTTTTGCCGCTGCCGGGAACGGCAAAAAGCAGATACTTGCCGTCAACTGCCTGCACGGCTCGCCTCTGCTCTTCGCTCAGATGAGAGAAATGATACGCGGAGCAGAATGTATTTACTTCGTCGGATGTTGCGAATTGTTCGGCCCGTGAAACATCGAGATGTGTGACTGGGGCAGAAGTCTCTGGGAAGCTTTCTGGCTCGATTTGTTTTTTCAATGCTTCGAGAATCTGCTCTGAGGACATATTAGTCAGACTTTCATCAGTTTCCCATGGAGGCAGCTCGTCATTAAGATCGACTGCTGCCGACGGAGCTGCTTCGTGGAATGCCGTAGGCGGTGCCTTCGTTTGCTCGATATACTGCTTTCCAGGATAAGCGAATGCCCACGCTTCCTCATAAGTTTTAAACCCTTTATGCTTTTCGCCGCGCTTTCCGCTGCATGCCTTCTGACATTCATCCCAGCTTTTGCAAACTGCTCCGTTTCCCTCTGCATCACGCCAGGCATACCATGAATTTTTCGCCACTTCGATACCTCGCTCAGATCACGGTTAATTCTATCGCATTTTTCTTTACTACGCCCTTGCTTTTATCCAGTCTGTCCGTAAGCGCAAATCTTACTTTCATTCCTTCCTGGGGAACCGTGCCGCGTTTCTGAAAGTCACGGGCATTAAAATAATAGCTGTTTCCATCGTTGGCTTCAATAAATCCGGATTTTCCTTCGCTCAGCAGGCGTTTTATGACTCCTGTAAAATACTCTTTGTTTCGGTTCTTCCATTTGTTCCAGAATTCCTGAAGTTCTTTTAAAACGGCGTGCTTATTCATCTTTGCGATTTCGTCGGGCAATTTCCATGCAAGGTGGTTTTCCCGCAACGTCCATTCGTTCTCTTTTCGAATCAGCAAGACAAGCTGACGATGAAGCATGGCTTCGCGTTCATAACCGTTGCCTTCGAGAAATTGAGAGAAATCATCATAGAATTTTACGCGCATTTCATGGCTTGGATCGGCAGTTGCGCACATGCAGGCGTGTATCATCGCATTCTCTATATTATTCTCGCTTTTGTCCATTTCGTAAAGCAGCTGATAGAAGCACCAATGGTCTAAGCCTCTGGTCTGTATTTCTTTGATATATTTCCGGGATTCGTCTGTTTTTCCCAGGGCATACAAGGCTTTTGCCTTTCTAAACCGAAACCAGCTATCATTATTGCTGTGGAATGTGTGCAGGTTAAACAGCGCCGCATCGCAGCTTGCAATGCATTTCTCATATTGTCCAACCGCCAGAAGAACCTTTGTGTGTTCCTTATACCAGTTTTCTTTATCGGAGGCCAGGGATATCCTTCGGCCATTTTCCGCAGTATATTCTTCAGATTTGGTAGAGAGTGATGTGGGATCTACCTGTTCAATATACCGAAGAGCAAGATTTGGGTCCATATTTGTGCCAAAGTCGCCGCTTTTCATATGCTCAAGCATATACTTTACCATAAACCACTTCGGAGAGTAGACGCTTTGACCGCTGTGTGTGATTATATACTCAGCTTGCCGGCGCAGCTTTTCGGCGTCCCCGGTTTTGAAGTCGAATCCTTTGATCCTGGCGTGATAGCAAGACCAGCTCATTTTATCATCCAGCTTATCAGATTCGGGGAATACAGCATGAAAAGCACGATAAACCTCAAGGCACTGTTCATAGTTTTTTTGTGCGTAGAAAGTGTTCATTACGTACACGTAATCCCATTCCGTGAACTGTTTTCGTTCCTCAAGGTTCTGCCAAAGAGCAATGATCTCCTGATAGTTACCCGCTGAGTAGAGATTCTTCATCTGATACTGTTCCATTGCCTTCACCCGCTGTAACCTTTCTCTGTCTTCTCTTTTTACTACCCGTCATAACTATGTGCCAGATGAAAATGAATTATGGGTGGTGCATGCATTGAATTATAACATATTCATGGCTTTACTTCCAGTTCTTACTTTCGATGAGCAAAAACTGTGAGAGCCAAAAAAAGCGTTTAGATGCGTTAGAAGAAATGGCTGCAAAGATTGACGAACCTTCAAAACCGGAAGAGCTGGGACGGCCGATATCCTTGAGACGTGCTGTGCAGCCAGTGTGCTGATGAAATGCTGTAGGAATGGGTTCTGTATAATCCGGCGGATGCGGAGCATGGAAACAGAGAACGTCCATGACTTCCCGTGAAATGCCAAAAAATGAGAAGATCCCCACCCTGAAGAGAGTGGGGATTCTTTTTTTCAGCATTTTCTTTTGCGTATCAAGCGGATTATTTCCTGGGTTGCGGCGGCTATCGCGAGCAGACCCTCGAAAAGCAGAAGAATGGTCGTCCATTTCCCTGCTCCTGTATTCAGGTGGATCAGGAGTGTTGCTGTGCAGACAATACACAATGCGGTAAAAATCTTTCTTGACATCTTTTTCGCCTCGGGCGGGGACATAACAGAAGAGGTGGAGGAGCGATCCGGACATTGCCTTTCAGCAGTGCTGCAATCGCGGCAACAGATCCACTGCGGTTTTTCGTCTCTTCTTTTTTGCCTTTGGCTTAACCTCCTTCATACTTGATGTTGTAGGGCTTCGGTTATTTGATATTCAGCTCCGCGTAAAGCTTTTCCCTGTATGCGGGGTCTTCCGCGGCTATGGGGATATCCTGATTTCTTCCAAGGGTGATCAGTTTGGAGATTAACTGTGCCAACTTTTTTTCTCCCTTTGCTTTTCCACGAACTTCTCCACGAGCTTCTCCTTCGATTCTCGCGCTGGCGAGCTGGGTGTCGTGGTCCATCTGGGCCAGCCTGCGGTTCCAGATCATCTGGCGCTGCTGCTGATTGCTTATCGCTGTAGACATTTGTTAATTCTCACTCATTCCGAATTCCGCATATAACGAGCGGCGGAAATCTTCATCAGTCGCGGCCCGCATGGCGTCGTTGGTTCTGCCGAGGGAGAAAAGCCTGGACATTAACGACATTGCTTTGTTCGTTCCTTCCGCAATTCCTGCTGTACGTCCTTCCGCGCGCCCTTCTTTTTTTGCGCTGGCGAGCTGGGTGTCGTGGTCCATCTGGGCCAGCTTGCGGCTCCAGATCATCTGGCGCTGCTGCTGATTGCTCATCGCTGTCTGCATTTGCTTTGCCGCCTCCTTTACTCCGGGGATTTCAATTGGTATCACCGTATTGAAGGATCGATTCTCATTTTAAATCATTCGCAATGGCACCATGTCCAGAATTAAAAATAGGTTCCTGCATTTTTTTCGACAGGAACCGGGGGATTTCCTTCCAGCAAATGCCGGATCAGGCAATGCCGAACTCTTTGTAGAGCTTGTTTCGGTACTCCACGTTGCTGGTCATTTCTTCGATGTCCTTGTATCTGTTCTTTCCGATCAGGGCCGTCAGAAGCTGATTCAGCTTGTCCTCACCTTCCGCGCGGCCTTCTGCGCGGCCTTCTGCGCGGCCTTCTGCGCGGCCTTCCGCCAGACCGGCCTCTCTGGCCTGCTTTTCATATTTTTCCATTACAGCGCACACAGCGTTCTGACCTCCTTCCGTTGTCTTCAGATTCGTAACCCGTTCCGATACGAGCGGGAACCGGGGATTGTTAACCATCTTCCTTGTGAAACAGGACATCAGGGATGCGATGGGGGTTCCATCGTCGATCTCTGTGTTCACAAACACCCGGTGGAGTCCGTCATCCAGGAGCTCCCCAGTCTCCTGAATCACATTTTCGACATGGTAGATCGTTTTTCCTTTACGGAAAATATCGAACTCCGAGATATAAACTACATACAGCTCCAGAATGTCCGCAAAGCGGTCTCCGGGATAGGATTCTTTCGCCGTGATCACGGAGGCGTTGAAGCGCACCCGCCTCGTGTGATCATCCCGGTCGCTTCGCTGCACTTCCACATTGACCTTCGCGCCGCTGCTCAGCTGACAGAGGGCATCCAGCCGGATGGACCGTCCGTACAGATTTCGCTCGCTGGACTGGGGGATCACGTCTGTCACGATCAGACCGTCATCCTCGAGGATCGTCCGCAGGATTTCCTGCATGACGTCCTTATCGTCTGCGAAGACCTCAAAGAACACATCATCAATCGGGCGGAGATCCTTTACTCTTTCCTGCTTCTCTTCCAAAGTCAGTTCCATGAAAAATCCTTTCGGCCTCCGTCTGTACTGGTTTCTTTCCGGGGATATTATAACACGGGGGAGCGCGATATGCAAATCAGTGAAGGAAAAATGTAGACGGAGTATGGGGCATGGCTTCTTACGGCAGGCCGTATTTGCCGAGGATGCGGCAGACGGTGGCGGCGGAGTCGGGGACGTCGATGCGGGCGATGCCGTCCCGGAGGAGGGCGGGGGAGGCGCTGGTGAGGGATGATGCTTTAGCTGGATCTTCCGCGGGGGTATCCCTGAACCACGGGAGCATAAAGCCAATGCCTTGTATCTTAAGCGTTTCTCTGATATACTGTCCGCGCGAGGGGGTGCACCGTGATGCCGATTCCGGAAGCAATCGACGTGCGGCATTCTGTGCGGATCTATCAGAATAAACCAATCACCATGCCCGCGTCATGGACGCGGACAGAGCTGTTTCCGTCCCGGACCCTGGCGGGGACGGAAATCACGAAAGAAAAAGAGGTGTAATGAGATGAATCAGCCGCTCCGGATCGTCAACCTGCGAACCGAATACCTGACCCGGCCCCTGGGCCTGGACGTGCCCCGCCCCCGCTTTTCCTGGGAACTGGAAGGACCGGAGGGAACGGTCCAGCGCGGCTGCAGGCTGCGGGTCTTCAGGGAGGCGGAAAGGGAACCGGTATGGGACTCGGGCTTCCTGGACAGCCCCTGTTCCACGGGCATTGCCTATGCCGGGCCGGCGCTTTCCCCGAAAACGCGGTACGTCGTGTCGGTGGAAGTCCGGGACGCCGCGGGCGGAGAAGCCGCCGTTTCCGACTGGTTTGAGACGGGGCTGCTGGACAGCGGCATTTCCGCGTGGGGCGGCGCCCGGTGGATCGGCGCCCCGGATTTCCACCCGCGGGCCGATACCATGGGGGTCTTTTCCCTGTCCGCCACATTGACCCTTTCCCCCGGCAGCCATCGCGCCGGCATTGTTTTCGGCGCGGGGGACCGGCGGCTGGCGGAGGCCAGCCGGAACATCTACGGCCTGGCGGGATACAGCGAGATCCGGTACGTGCTGAACGTGGCGGAGGAGCCCGCGGTGCTGGAAATCTTCCGCGTCGGATACGCCCCGGAGGACACGGGGGAGCCGCTGGCCAGGGTTCCCCTGAAGGAATGGGGCAATCCGGACGCGGCTCCGCTCATCCATGACGCCAACCGCTGCCAGCCGCACACGCTGACCGTCGAGGTTCCCGGAAACGCGGCTTACGCCCGGCTGGACGGCGTGCTTGTGGACGCGGTGGAGACCGCCACCTTCTGGGGCGGCCGGGAAACCCAGCCGCGTCAGCTGAACCCGCTGGGAAGCAATGATGTCATTCCGTTCCCCCATCTGTGCAAAATCGGCTACTACGCGGGGGAAGGGGATACGGTTCATTTTGAGGGGCTCCATGTGCGATATCTGCGGGAGCCCGGAAGGGAAGCCGCGTGCCTGGAGGGCAGAACGGTCACCGGCACGGACGCGGGCGGAACACGCTGGCTTCAGGATCCCTCCCGCCACGCCCTGCCGATGCTCCGCCGGGATTTCACCGTGGACCCGGGGAAGAAGCTTGCCTCCGCGCGGCTGTACATCACGTCCCGCGGGATTTACGACTGCCGGATCAACGGGCGGGAAATCACGCGGACCGTGCTCAACCCGGGAAACACGCAGTATAACAGGCGGATCCTGTACCAGACCTACGACGTCACGGAGCTGATGCGCCCCGGGAAGAACGGGGTGGGGATCACGCTGGGCTCCGGCTGGTGGAGCGACGCCCAGACATTCGTGGTGAAAAACTACAACTATTACGGCGACCGGGAATCCGTCCTCGCGCGGCTCGAGGTGCGCTACGCGGACGGCACGGCGGAGGCCTTTGTGACCGATCCCGGGGAATGGGCCTGCTTTGAGGAAGGCCCCTATGTGTACGCGGGCCTGTTTCAGGGGGAGCATCTGGACCGGAGAAAGATGGACCTGTATGAGCGCTTTTCGCTGCCCGGCTTTGAGACGGACGGCCTCATGCCGGCGGTGGAAATCATCCCGGATTCCATTCCGGAAACCTGGACCACCCCGAAGGGATTCGGGAAGGCCTGGCCCCGGCTGGATCATTCCCACCCCGTGATTACCGGCTCGTTTCACGCCCCCGTTTCGGAGGTGTGCCGGCTTTCGGCGAAAGAGCGGCTGGAGCCGCGCCCGGGTGTCTATCTGTACGACCTGGGACAGGAAATCGCCGGGATCCCCCGGTTGAAGCTGCGTGGGGAGGCCGGGACAGAGGTGACCCTTCGCTACGGCGAAATCCGCTACCCGGATCTTCCGGAATACCGGCAGAACACCGGCATGATCCTGACGGAGAACTATCGGGACGCGGAAAGCATCGACCGGATCATCCTGCGGGGAGACCCGGAAGGGGAGGTTTACCAGCCGCGCTTTACCTTCCACGGGTTCCGATACATCGAGGTCACCGGGGTTTCCACGCCGCCGCTGCCGGAGGAGGTGGAGGGCATTCAGCTTTCCTCCCTGCCGAAGCTGACCGGAAGCCTGGAAACGGATGATCCGCTGGTGAACCGTTTTATTGAGAATGTCCGCTGGTCCCAGCTGTGCAATTTCATCAGCGTCCCCACGGACTGCCCGCAGCGCAACGAGCGGATGGGCTGGGCGGGGGACACCCATGTTTTCTGCCGCACCGCCACGTATCAGGCGGATACGCGGATTTTCTACCGGAGATATCTGGAAGCGCTGCGGGATCTGCAGGAAGAAAGCGGCAGCCTGCCCGCCATCGCGCCCATGGGCGGCGGATTTGGGGGCATCACCTATGAAACCGCCATGATTTTCATCACGTGGGAGCTGTACCAGCAGTACGGCGATCCCGAAATCATCAGGGAGTTCTATCCCGCCATGGCCGGATGGATGGCGTATGCCCGGGAGCAGGGAATGCCCGGGGAGGGGTTTGCCCTGTCCCTGGCGGACTGGCTGGCCCCGGAGGAAACGGATCACGCCCTGATGTTCAACGCCTTCTTCTACCGCGCCGCGGACCTGATGGCCCGGATGGCGGCGGTTCTGGGCAAGGACGGGGACGCGGGACGCTTCTCGGCGTGGGCGGCGGAAACGCGGGCCTACTGGATCGGACATTTTCTGGACCCGGAAACCGGCATCACCCGGGGAATGGACGGGAGCCCCTGCGACACCCAGACCTCCTACGCCCTGCCCGTGGTGTTCGGCATCCTGAAGGATCAGGAAGCGAAGCGCGCCTCCGATCAGCTGGACCGCGTAACCAGGGAGAAGGGATACCGCGTCTACACCGGGTTCTTCGGCACGGGCATGCTGAACCCCGCCCTGTCCGCGGGCGGCCATGTGGATACCGCCTGCGCCCTGATCCGGCAGACGGCGTTTCCCTCCTGGCTGTATCCCGTGACCCAGGGAGCGACGACCATCTGGGAACGCTGGAATTCCTATACAAAGGAAAAAGGCTTCGGCGGAAACAACAGCATGAATTCCTTCAACCACTATTCGCTGGGCTCCGTCCTTTCCTGGTTCTACGAAACGCTGCTGGGAATACAGCGGGACGCGTCCAGCCCGGGGTACCGTCATTTTACCCTGCGGCCGTGCTTTGAGGGCTTCGGCCGCGTCAGCGGCGGGTTCGATTCCCCCATGGGCCGGATCGAAAGCGCCTGGGAACGGAAGGACGGCCGGGTCGAATACCGATGCGTGATCCCCGCGAACGCCACCGCGGACCTGATCCTGCCGGACGGCCGCCGGGAATGTCTGGGCAGCGGCTCCTACCGGTTCATCGTGACAGCGTAAAGGAAACGCTGACTGATTCAAATCAGCGTAAAAGCATTCCGCTTACGCTGCTGATATGAAATGGGTTTCCTGCTCCCCCGCTTCGCGGGGGAGCTTTCATCAGCGTTTCCTTAAAAGGCGTTTCTTGCATTCCACACTTCTCTATGATAAGATAATATATCAGTCAGTGCGAACCGAGGAAAGGGGATGCATCATGACACGCGGAAAGAAGAGAAAAGGCCGGCTCCATGCGTCAGTGACACCGCTGCTTTGCGTCCTGGCGCTGTTGTTTTTTCCGTCCGGAGGGGCCGGGGCGGAGCAGACGGTTTACATTGAGAACCAGTGGAACTACGTGGACATGGCCATGGATGTTTCCGCGGGCATCCCCGCGGACGCTGTGGGCCGGCTGGCCCAGATCCGGGAAAAGGGAAAGCTGACGGTGGCGACCGAGCCCTATTTTCCGCCCCAGGAGTACATCGACGAAAGCAAAACCGGGCAGGACCGCTTTGCCGGCGCGGACATGATGCTGGCCAGGCTCATCGCCGAGCGCATGGGCGTGGAGCTGGAGATTGTGCCGCTGGCTTTTTCGGAGGTGCTGACGGGCGTGCAGGAGGGCCGGTATGACCTGGCCGTCTCCGCGCTGGCCTTCACCCAGAGCCGGGCGGAGGTCCTGGAGATGTCCAGGGGCTATTACTACAGCGGGGCCGAAACCGCCAGCGGCATGCTGATCCGCCAGGAGGACGCGGACAGTATCCGCTCGCTGGCCGATCTCGACGCCAGGGACATCGCCGCCCAGAGCGGCTCCCTGCAGGAAGCGATGGCGGTGGACAGCGCCCTGTCCTGCCGGCAGTTCCGCCGGCTTTCCTCCGTGACGGACGTGATCACGGCGGTGGAGGCGGGGGTGGTGGACGCCGGGATCACGGACAGCGAGTCCGCGGCGCTCCATATCTCCGCGCATCGGGACTGCCCGCTGCGCTTTGTCCCGGTTCCCGGCTTCCGGCTGAGGGAGGAATACCTGGGCGACCGCGTCGCCGCCCGGAAAGGGGAGATCCAGCTGATCAGCTTTGTCAACGGCGTGATCAGCGAAGTGCTGGAAAAGGATCTGTATACGGACTGGCTGAGCCAGTACGCGCCTGAGGGCTGACGGGAGGAGGACGCGGATGAAGAAGTGGAAATCCTGGCAGATCATCCTGTTCACCGTGCTGTGCGTGCTGCTGAACTACGGCGGGCGCCAGCTGGCCGCCTCGCTGCGGTGGCCCCTCTGGCTGGACACGCTGGGCACCGTCCTGAACGCCTATGTGGCCGGGCCTTACTGCGGCGCCGTGGTGGGCTTTACGAGCAACCTGATCTACGGCATGATGAACGCCAAGGCCGTGGCTTACAGCCTCACCAGCGCCGCCATCGGCCTCATTGTGGGCTACGCCGCGCGGAAGCGCTGGCTCGACACGCTTTACGGCACGATGAAAACCGCGACCGTCACCATGCTGACGGCGGCGGCGGTCTCCGTGCCGTTCAACTGGATTTTCAGCGGGGGCATGACAGGCAACCTGTGGGGAGACGCCATCATTGACTATCTCACCTCCCTGGGCTGCCCCCTGGTCATCAGCACGGTGGCCGGCCAGACGCTGCTGGAATTTACGGACAAGGTGCTGATCATGGTGGCCGTGGCCCTGCTGCTGAAGCTTCTGCGCCGGTACGCGCACCGGGGGGATGAAAAGACCGCCGCCGGGGCGGCGGCCGGCGCCCTGATCCTGTGCCTGGCGCTTTCCGGCGCCGGCTCCCCCGCCAGGGCGGAGGACAGCGCCTATACGGACTATAACGATTACGTGCAGACCGTGTACGCGGGCAGCAACGGCCTTCCCTGCGGCCAGGCGAACGACATCGCCATGACCCGGGACGGCGTGCTGTGGATCGGAACCTACGCGGGCCTGTACCGGTATAACGGGCGGGATTTCCGCTGGATCGACACGTATGACACGGTGCGGAATGTCAACTGCCTCTACGTGGACGAGGAGGGGCGCCTGTGGATCGGCACCAATGACAACGGCCTGTCCATCGCCATCAACGAGGTCGTGGTCAACACCCTGGACCAGCGGAGCGGCCTTCCCTCCAATTCCGTGCGATCCATCATCCAGTCCGCGGACGGCACCTATTACGTGGGCACCACCAGCAGCATGCAGATTCTGACCATGAACAACGGCCTCCGGGTCGCGCACACCCTGCAGGAGGTCAATTACGCGGACTGCATGGCGGCGGACGGGGAGGGTCGCGTCGCCGCGGTGACGTCGGACGGACGCCTGTACCTGATGAAGGCGGGGCGCATCCTGTCCTCCCTCCGGCTGACGGAGGACGGGGAGGTGTTCAACTGCTGCGCCTTCGCGCCGGACGGTACGCTCCTGGCCGGCTCTTCCGCCAATCATATCTATTGCTACGACGTGGCGTCGGACGCCTTTTCCCTGGCGGACAGGATGGAACTGCCCGGCGTCAGCAGGCTCAACCGGCTGGCCTTCCTCGAGGACGGGACGCTGTTCATCACCTGGGACGGCGGCGTGTCCTACATCGGCGGGGACGGGGTCTGCCACGCCATTAACACCAACGATTTCAACAACTCAATCTATCGGATGCTGCGCGACTATCAGGGAAACCTGTGGTTCACCTCCACCCGCCTCGGCCTGCTCCGCCTGGCCCGGTCCTCCTTCCGGGACGTGTACGGAACCATCGGTATGAGCCGCCGGGTGGTCAACGCCGTCGCGTTCTGGGACGGCTGCTGCTATATCGGCACGGACAAGGGCCTGGACGTGGTGGACAGCGCCTGCCGCCGCCAGCTGCGCAACCAGCTGACGGAACAGCTGGAGGGGCAGCGGATCCGCTGCCTGCTCACCGACAGCCGGGATCATCTGTGGATCTGCACCTACGGCAGCGGCCTGATGGAGGTTTCCCCGGAGGGGGATATCTGGAGATACGATGAGGACAACGGCGGCTTTGGCAGCCGGGCCCGCCTGGTGATCGAGCTGTCGGACGGCACGATTCTGGCGGCGGGAGACACGGGCATCAGCTATATCCGGGACCACGTGGTGGCCCGCACCCTGCGCAACCAGGACGGGCTGATCAATTCACTGATCCTTACGCTGACGGAGATGCCGGATCACACCGTCCTGGCCGGGACGGACGGGGACGGCATCGCGGTGCTGGAGGCGGAGAAGGTGAAAGCCTTCATCACCCAGGAGGACGGCCTGACCAGCGGCGTCATCCTCCGCACGGTGCGGGATCCCAAATCCGGCGGCGTCCTGCTGGTGACCAGCAACGGCCTGTGCTATCTGGAGGAGGACGGCAGCGTCCGGCCCATCCGTAATTTTCCGTATTACAACAATTATGATATCTGGGTCCGGGACGAGGAGACGCTGATGGTCATGTCCAGCGCGGGCATCTACGTGGTCAGCCGGGACGAACTGGTCAGCGACGCGGAGGACATGACCTGCGAGCTGCTGGACGCCCGCAGCGGCCTGTCCACCGCCCTGACCGCGAACTCCTGGAACTGCAGCGACGACGCCGGGAATCTCTATCTCCCCTGCGACACGGGGCTGTACATTATCGACGCCGCCAACTACCGGCATGAGTCGGACACCTACCGCATGCGCCTGGCCTCCCTGTGGTTCGACGGCGTCCAGCAGCCCCTGCCCCGCACCGGGGTCATTACCGTTCCGCGGGGGGTCGACCGGGTGGAGATCGAGCCGGAGATCCTGAACTACACGATTCAGGACCCCAACGTGGGCTATTATCTCGAGAACTATGAGACCCGATGGACGGTCATGCCGCAGAGCCGGCTGACCAGCCTGTCCTATACCAATCTCCCCGCCGGGGAGTACGCGGTGCACCTGGCCATCTTTGACCGGTCGGGTCAGAAGGTGCTGGAGGAGCGGCAGCTGAAGGTGGAAAAGGTGGGCGAGCTCTATGAGCAGCCCGGCTTCCCCGTCTACCTGCTGACGCTGGCCACCGCCTTCCTGATCTGGCTGATCATGCTGTTTGTCCAGCGCCAGTTCTCCCGCCAGAAGCTGAAGATCGCCATGGCGAACGAAACCGTCATGGCCATCGCCAACACGGTGGACGCCAAGGACGTGCGGACCAGCCAGCACTCCATGCGGGTTGCGGAGTACGCCGTGATGATCGCCCGCGAGATGAAGTGCTTCTCCTGGTGGCAAAGGAAAAAGAAGCTGGAAAACCTGCGGGAAGCGGCGCAGATGCATGATATCGGCAAAATCGGCATCAAGGACCAGGTGCTGAACAAGGCCGGCCGGCTGACGGATGACGAATACAGGGAGATGAAATCCCACGTGACCCGCGGCGCGGACATCCTGAAGGACTTCACCCTGGTGGAGCATGTGGCCGAGGGCGCCCGCTATCATCACGAGCGCTACGACGGCAAGGGCTATCCCGAAGGCCTGAAGGGGAAGGAGATTCCCCTGTACGGCCGCATCATCGGCGTGGCGGACGCCTTCGACGCCATGACCTCCAACCGCGTTTACCGCAACCAGATGGATACGGACTACGTGATGAACGAGATGCGGCGCGGCCGCGGGACGCAGTTTGACCCCGAAGCTCTGGACGCCTTCCTGCGGCTGGTGGACAAGGGAGTTATCAACCTGGAGAAGCTCTACGCCCAGAAGGCGGCGGAAATCAGCGAGGCGGATCCCCGGACGAAGGAGGAGCTCGCCCGCCGCGCGGAGGAGGACAAAAAGGCCCAGACAGCCGCCATGAAGGCGGATTCACAGCCATCCGGCGGAAAGGAGGCCGACGCATGAAGCGGCTGATTACGCTGACGACGGCGACCTGCGCCGTCATCCTTCTGCTGATGTATGCCTATCAATACTGGTTCGCGCCTCCGCTCTCGCCCTCGACAATCCGCGTCGGGTTTGTCTTTGACGGGGATGAGAGCATTTCCTACACCTACAATTTCTCCCTGGCGCGGGACGAGCTGAAGCAGCGGTACGGCGACCGGGTCGAAATCCTGACCCGCAGCAACGTGCTGGAAAATCAGACGGAGGAATCCCTCCGGGAGCTGGTCCAGAGCGGCTGCGACATCATTTTCCTGAACGGGTACAGCGCCCAGGTCATCGAGATGGCCAGGGCTTATCCCGACGTGCAGTTCTGTCAGGCCTCCTACAGGAGCTTCAGCGGGGAGACGGTGCCCGGGAATTATCACAGCTTCAAGGGGGAAGCCTTCCAGGCGCGCTATGTCACCGGCGCCGCCGCCGGCATGGCCCTGCGGGAGATGATCGACAGGGGAGAACTGCGGCCCGAGCAGGCGCTGGTGGGATATGTGGCCGCGTTTCTCGATCCCGAGGTGATCTCGGGCTACACCGCCTTCCTGATGGGGGTTCGCTCCGCCGCGCCGGAGGCGGTGCTGCGCGTGCGCTGCACCCAGACCTGGAGCAGCTTTTCCAGAGAGAAGCAGGCGGCGGCGGAGCTGCTGGAGGAGGGCTGCGTGGTCATCGGGCAGCACACGGATACCATCGGCCCGGCGCTGGCCTGCGAGGAGGCGGCGCAGACGAGAACCGTCTACCATGTCGGATACAACCAGAGCATGCTGAACATCGCGCCGCGCGCTGCCCTGATCGCTGGCCGGATCGACTGGGCGCCCTATGTGACCGGCGCCGTGGAGGCCCTGATGAACGACCGGCGCATCGAGCAGACGGTGCAGGGCGCCGTCCACGGGAACGATATGTCCGCCGGCTTCGACCAGGGCTGGGTCGAGGTGATGGATCTGAACAGCACGCTGGCTGCCCCCGGCACCCAGGAGCGGATCAATGAGCTGACGGCCCAGTTCCGGCGGGGAAAGAAAAGCTTCGCCTACGCCTGCGACTGCACCGCCGTGAGCGCGGAGAATCCGGGGGTGACCATCAGCCTGAGGGAAGGCTACACCGAAAATGCCGAATCCTCCTACCCCTCGTTCTATTATCACTTGCCGGAGCTGATTACCATCGAATAGATTCCGCCCCGGCGGGTTTCCTTCAGAAACGCTGATTAATGCTCCCCCGCGAAGCGGGGGAGCATTAAAACCAACAAAGGAAAGCCGAATGTTTTCACGCTGATTTGAATAAACCAGCGTTTCCTTAGCTCCACGCAGGCGGAAAGGATGCCGCGGGCATTTCTACGAACGGTCAGAAAGCCCGCTCCGGGCCAGGAGCCAGGCCAGGGCATGCACGGACTGCCGGAACGTTCCTCCGCGGACCATTTCATCAATCTCCCGGGCGGAATGCTTCCGGACCTTCAGAAGCTCCATCTCGTCCAGCTGCTGGGCCCCGGCGGGTCGGCAGTTTTCAGCGACAAAGAGCCAGGCCAGATTATCCGAGATGGTGGCGTCCGACGGGATGCACAGCAGCGGGCGCCAGCAGTCGGAGACGTAGCCGGTTTCCTCCCGCAGCTCCCGCCTGGCGGCCTCCAGGGCGGCGGCTTCCGGAGAAAGCCCGTCCGTGCGCTCGATGGCGCCGGCGGGGAACTCGGTGGTCACCTCGCGGATCCCCTGCCGGAACTGGCGGACGCAGAGAAACTGCCCCTCCTCGTCCGAAGCGACGATGACGGCATAATCCCTGCGGGTATAGCTGTAATAGGGCTGGAAGACCCGGCCGTCCGGAAAACGGAAGGCGCTCTTCCTGAAATCAATCCATTCGTCCTGAACAATATGCTCTGTGGAGATCTCTTCCCAGGCGAGATCCCGCTCATCCGGCTGATGATGCTGCATGCGGCTTCCTCCAAGTGTGCTCATAAAATCATGCCTGCTGTCAGACAGCATCCGCATTATAGCATAGAAAAAGATTTTCCGGAAGGATTGACGGGGCGCCGCGGGATCCGCGATGCTGATGCAGGATAAAGTACAGCGGCTTTCTTCACTGAAAGGGGATTGACAAAACTGTAAAAGACTGTAAAATATCAGTGAAACTGTAATGAACTGTAGTAAAGTGTAATTATCCATTTAAACTGTAAAAAACTGTAAAGAAGGAGCCGCCACAAGATGCAGGAGAATACCGGAAATCCTTTTACGGTGGATTTCGGAAGAGAGCCGCAGGAGATGATTCCAAGGACGCGGATGATGCGTGAATTAATTGATTCCTTTACCGCGGAGCAGCCAGCTTCCCATGTCTATATCGTAACAGGCGTCCGGGGAAGCGGAAAAACGGTCTTTATGACCGCCGCCTGCAAAGCGCTTCGGCAGGAAAAGGACTGGACTATCGTTGAGCTGAATCCGGAAAGGGACTTGCTGCAAAGCCTGGCGGCCAAGCTCCATGAGGAGAAAAAGCTGAAGGGGATCTTCAGGGCAGCGAGAATTAATCTCGCCGGGTTCGGAATCGGCGTGCAGATTGAAGGGGCGGAGCCGATTCGCGACATCGAAGTTGCTTTGGCGCGAATGCTGGCGAGCCTTCAAAAGCATCAGAAAAAGGTTTTGATCGCGATTGACGAAGCATCCAACTCACCGGGAATGAGGGTCTTTGCCAGCGCGTACCAGATTCTGCTGCGACAGAACCTGCCGGTTTTTCTGATCATGACAGGTCTGTATGAGAACATCCGATCATTGCAGAATGAAAAGACCCTTACCTTTCTGTACCGCGCCCCGAGAATCGCGCTGGAGCCGCTGAACATTGGGCGCATGACGGACAGCTATGCGAGGATCTTTGGGGTGGAGCAAAAAGTGGCGCTGGAGATGGCTAAGAAAACCAAAGGGTATTCTTTCGCTTTCCAGGTGCTGGGTTATTTCACCTGGAAATATCGCAAGGACCCGCACCGCGTCCATGTCGAGTATAAACAGTATCTGGAGGAATATGTGTACGAAAAGATCTGGGCAGAGCTGTCAGACGGAGACAGGAAAGTGCTGTACGCCATCGCAACCACGGAGGGGGGGATGGTAAGCGCGATCAGGGAGAAATTGTCCATGACGAGCAATCAGTTTACCCCCTATCGCACCCGGTTGATTCGCAAAGGCATTATTTCCGGGGAAACATATGGAATTGTAAAGTTTGAGCTGCCGCTGTTTGATGAATTTGTGAAAGAGAATGCCTGAAACCGGTCAATGCATTGTTGCCGATGATGAAAAGGGCCGCCTTCCGATCGGAGACGGCCCTGCCTGCTGTGGTTCATTCGGTTCATGCCGCGAAGCGAAGCGCGGGCATGCCATAGAACGGATCCGGTGGTTTATTCCGCGGCCATGAGGACGCTCATGTCGTCGATTTTGCCCCAGGCGCCGGCGCCGTCGCAGCGGACGAAGATGCCGCAGGTCACCTGCTGACCTTCGGCGCAGGTGAAGGAGAGGCGGGGCGTGTCCCAGCTGTTCCAGGAGGTAATGGCGGCGGGGCACTGAGCGATGATTCCCCCGTCCAGCTTCACGTAGCTGTAGATTTCCTGATCCCCGGCGTCGCCGCCCATGACGGAGATGGCGTAATCGTAGGCGCCGGGGCGCAGGGTCAGATCCTGCTCCAGGGTGAAGCGGACCGTGCCCGCGGCGGCGGAGTAGAAGTGCCAGTGCTTTTTGCCGGTGAGGGAATCCAGCTCCTTCTCCTCACAGTACAGCTGATCCGCGCCGGCCAGATCCTCACAGCGCCACATGCTGAGGTCATCCTCCTCGAAGGAGGGATTGCGGGCCTGATTGCTGCGCACCACCCGCACCGCGCAGGTGGTTTCCATGCCATCTGCCTCGCCCGTCAGGGTCCAGGCGGCTTCCCGGCCGCTGTCCAGGCCCTCCGGGGGCAGGGTCCAGGTCACCGGCACCTGTGCCGTGCTGCCGTCATTCAGGATGGCTTCCACCGTCTCCGGCAGGACGATGTCCTGGCCGATTTCCGCGACGGCCTCGCCCTGGGCCAGGGACTCAATCCGCGGGGCGACCTCGTTGCCCTCCCGCAGAAGCCGGAAGACGGCCAGGCTCTCCAGCGCCTTTCCGTCCGGGCCGAAGAAGGCCTGGTTGTCCACCGCGGATCCGCCGTAGTACCTGCCGGCGTCCTTCGGGTCATATTCCCCGGCGAAGCTGGAGGCCCACCCGCTGCCGAAGGTTTCCCATTTTTCGTGATTCTCCTCCCAGGAGGATGTGCCCACGGAGATCCAGGCCCCCTCCCAGTAACAGATGCCCAGGCCGCCGGCCGCGCTGACCGTGGCGGCCACATCCCGCACGGCGTTGGCCTGCCCCTGGGGGGAGAAGGGGTAGGGGTGGGCGTAGGCGCCGCCTTCGCCGATGGTGTTGCCGGAGAAGTCCGTGTCCTCCAGGGTAAAGGCGTAGCTGGTTTCCACCACCATGACGTCCTTCCCGTAGGTCTGGCGGATTTCGGTCATGACGCGGGAAAGATTCTCCAGGGTTCCGTGCCAGTAGGGATAGTAGCTGATGCCCAGCACGTCATAATCCAGGTCATAATACTTCAGCTTGGAGACCCAGTTCAGGAAGGTATCCGTGTTCTCCGGGTTGGCGAAATGGATGACGGATTTCACGGACGGGTCAAAATCCCGCACGGCCCGGCATCCGGCGGCCATCAGGTGCCAGACGATGTTCATCCAGATCTTTTCCCCGCAGAGGGCGCCGTTGGTCTCATTGCCGATCTGCACCATGGAAATGTCCGCCCCGGCGTCCCGGATGGTTTGCAGGCTTTCCAGGGTATAGGCGTAGAGGGCTTCCGCCTTTTCCTCCGCGGAGAGACCCTGCCAGGCCTTCGGCGCCATCTGCTTGCCCGGGTCGGCCCAGAAGTCGGAATAATGGAAGTCCACCATCAGCTTCATGCCGTGGGCCGCCGCCCGGCGGCCAATTTCCGCCGCGGCGGCCGCGTCACAGTTGCCGCCGCCGTAGCCGTGGCCGGCGCTGTCCCAGGGGTCGTTCCACACCCGGACGCGGATGGTGTTGATGCCCGCGTCCGCCAGCAGGGCGAAAAGGTCCGCTTCCCGGCCATCCGCGTCCCGGTAGGTCACGCCGCTTTTCTCCAGGGACAGGAGGCTGGAGACATCCATCCCCAGGATGAAATCCTCCGGCAGGGAATCGATCTTTTTCACATACAGGCCGCTGCCTTCGCCGCCTTCCGCGGCGGAGACGGTCAGGCCGCCGCCCAGCAGGGCGAGGGCCAGCAGAAAGCATCCCAGCTTTTTCCAGCGCGCTTTTTCCATCATGACAGGATTCCTCCTTTGGGCAGTTGCGGATAAACCGGACGTTTCCCTTATTATATTCGAAAACGGCCCTTCGGGCAAACGGGAGTACGGGTGGAGATCCTGTGCGATGCGCCCCGGCGTGGGGCTTGACGGGGGATTCCGGAAAATGGTATACTGCCGGCATCGGGCGGATGTGGTGGAATGGCAGACACCGGGGACTTAAAATCCCCTGGCCTCACGGCCGTGCGGGTTCGAGCCCCGCCATCCGCACGCCTTATGCCGCAAGCGTTTGCGGCTTTTTTTTCGCCATTTTGGCAGGCGTTCCGCGGCGGAAGATGGAACGGAGGTTTTTTCATTTGGCGGTATGAGGATGCAGCGCTGGAACCCCCGCAGCATATCCCTCCCGCGCCTGAATACAACGGAAATACATGAAGGACCATGAATATGCACGAATAAATGTATAAATTCGGTACAAGAAGCTAATTATGTGCATAAAAATGCAAAAATGGGCTTGACAGCGGGGGGTGACGGTGCTATACTTGCGCCAATCCTTCCGGTTAGCGGAGACGCGGGGGAGGGATGAATAAAAAGTGGAGGACAAGATGATGAAGAAGCTGATGGCGTGCCTGATGGCGCTGTGCATGATCCTGAGCCTGGCCGCGGCCTGCGCGGAGGGAATTACGACCCTGGAGGAAGGAAAGCTGATCTATTCCACCAGCCCTGACTTCCCGCCCTTTGAGTACCGGGATGACAATGATGAAATCATCGGCATTGAGCCGGAGCTGATCGCCCTGATCGCCGAGAAGATCGGCCTGACGGCGGAACCCCTGCCCATGGATTTTGACGGCGCGCTGCTGGCGGCCCGGGTGGACATGGGCGCCAAGGCGGACCTGATCGTGTCCGGCGTCACCGTGACCGAGGAACGGAAGACGATCTACGACTTTACCAATCCCTACACCACCATCACCCAGGCCATCGTCAGCAAGGACGGCGCGGTGACCAAAGATCAGCTGAACGACGTGATCATCGGCGTGCAGAGCGGCACCACCGGCCAGATTTACGCGGAGGACAACTTCCCGAACGTGACCAAGTACGAGACCTACTCCCTGGCCTTCCAGGCCCTGCAGAACGGGCAGGTGGACTGCGTGCTGCTGGACGACGCGGTGGGCGGCGCCTATGTGAAGAAGATCCCCGGCCTGGCCTCCCAGCCCACGGACTGCGAGATTGAGGAATACGCCTTTGGCGTCAACAAGGGCAACACCGCGCTGGTGGACGCCATCAACGGCGCCCTGGCGGAGCTGATCGAGGATGGCACCGTGGAAGCCATCATCCTGAAGTACAACGAATAATCCGGACGCTTGCATCGGGCGGTGAAAGCCGCCCTTTTCTTCGTTTTCACCGGCAAGGAATGAGGGGGACAGGTTTTTGGAAACGTATACCGCGTGGAAGGCGCTGATTACCTCCGGGGAGGGGGTCAGCGCGTGGCAGAGATTCTATGTGTATTTTTACCAGGCCTTCATCGAGAAGGACCGCTGGCAGCAGTATCTGAACGGGGTGGGCACCACCCTGTACGTCACGGTCATGGCCCTGATTCTGGGCGTGCTGCTGGGCGTCATGGTGGCCGTGGTGCGCACGGCCCACGACCAGCAGCGCCCTGGGCACAGGAACCCGGTGCTGGGGGTGCTGAACGGCATTTTCAAGGTCTACGTCACGGTGATTCGCGGCACGCCCATGATGGTGCAGCTGCTGATCATGGGCTTTGTCATCTTCTCCAGCAGCCGGGAATTCTCCCTGGTGGGCGCCCTGACCCTGGGTATTAACTCCGGCGCCTACACCTCGGAGATCATCCGGGGCGGCCTGATGGCGGTGGACGCGGGCCAGATGGAGGCCGGCCGCAGCCTGGGCCTGAACTATGTGGACACCATGCGGTTCATCGTGATTCCTCAGGCGGTCAAGTCCATCCTGCCGGCGCTGGGCAACGAGTTCATCGTGCTGCTGAAGGATATCAGCCTGATCTCCGTCATCGGCGGGCAGGAGCTGCTGTACGCGGCCAAGGGCGTGGTCAGCCGGACCTATGAGGCCATGTTCCCCTATATCGGCGCGGCTGTCATTTACCTGATCCTGGTCATGATCTTTACCTGGCTGCTGGGGATTTTTGAGAGGAGGCTGCGCGCAAGTGATCGCCGTTAAAAACCTGCGGAAGAACTTTGAGGGGCTGGAAGTGCTCAGGGGCGTGGACCTGGAGGTGGAGAAGGGCGAATGCGTCGTCTTCATCGGCCCCTCCGGCAGCGGCAAGAGCACCTTCCTGCGCTGCCTGAACCTGCTGGAGATTCCCACCAGCGGGGAAATCCTCTTTGACGGGGTGTCCATGACCGACCCGAAAACGGACATCGACCGGATGCGCCAACGGATGGGCATGGTTTTCCAGCATTTCAACCTGTTTCCCAACATGACGATTCTGAAGAACCTGACCCTGGCCCCGATCCGCACCGGGCACCTGAGCCGGGGGGAGGCGGAAAAGAAGGCCATGGAGCTGCTGAAGCGCGTAGGCCTGGAGGAGAAG
>JAFUGS010000013.1 GCA_017469265.1 Clostridia bacterium | reverse complement strand
TCCGCCGGGATACCGCGAAGAGCAGCGCCAGCCGGCTGACGCAGAGCAGGCTGAGCCCCCGGTCAGCCCCCAGCAGCAGGAAGCCCCAGTACAGGGGCTTGAAAACCGCCGCCGCGTTCCAGGCCGGCAGGCCGCCCATGCTGATCCAGGTGACGTCCGTCCCCTGGCCCATGAGGCTGCTGACCCCCGGCCAGCCGATGTATTCCTGGGAAAGCGCCATGGGGGTCCACAGGGCGAATTCGTCCCGGCGGATGGCCCGGGCGGCGCCGAACAGCGGATAGCCCGCGTTGCCCCGCAGCCCATAGTTCCAGGCGAAAAGGCTGGTGTTGTTCAGGCGGAAAAGCACCCAGAGGACGGCCAGAACCGCCAGGGCCGGCATCAGCCCCCGGGCCGCCGCCCGCCGCAGGGCGGCCCTTTTCCGCCCCTCAAAGCAGCTTTCCCCGCCCAGGCACACCGCCGCGAACAGCAGCGCGGCAGCGCAGAAGTCCGCCGTTCCCAGCCGGCGCAGCATATCCGCGATGCCGTTCCGGCCCAGGGAGGCCGCCAGCTCCGACAGGAAGCGCGCCAGCTCCGCCGGCTCGCCGGAGGGAACCATCAGCCGCCCCAGGGAGGAAACGTACAGGGCGTAGAAGGCCGCCGCCGCCGCGAAGGCCAGAATGGCCGCCCGGGCAATCAGCGCCCTGAACCTGACCATGCCGATGCTCCTTTCCGCCGCGCCGCCGGGAAAGCCGGCAAACGCGCGGGCGTTTCAAAATACGTTTTTCGGAAAATCCGCGCGGAACGCCGCAAAAGGCGCGCAGGCGGTTAAAAATGCTTCTCCAGAAAATCCGTCACCGTCAGGCGGAAATACGCCAGCTGCTCCCGGGGGGTATAGAAGCCTTCCGTTTTTTCCGCCGCGGTCAGCAGGGCGATCCACGCCCTTTCCGGCCAGCGGGGGTTGCGGACGGTAATCCGGTCCACCGGGTCGGATTGTCCCTCCGCATAGAGGGCCAGCTCCGCCCGTTCCCCCTTTTCGCAGGAAACGGAGAAGGACTTTCCGTCCACCCGGGTAATCCCGCACTGCCCGCCGAGAAGCTTCAGCTCGTAGGTCCGGGAAGCGCCCCCGTCATAGGCGTCCAGCGCGTTATAGACGGAAAACACCTCCGGCGCCTCCGTCATCCAGTAATCATAGACGAAGTTTTCCTCCGCGTCCTGCAGCTTGATGATCTCCGGCACCGCGGCGCGGGCATCCGCCCGCAGATACGCCTCCACCTCCGTGAGCCCCGGCCGCTCCCCCTCCGTCTCCAAAATCCGGACGGAAAAGGAGGTTACCCGCTTTTCCCCGAAGGAAAGCACCGTGGGGCTGCCCCCGATGGCCAGGGGCCCGCAGGCGATTTCGCTGCCGTCGGAGAAAAGGATGCTGGCGCGGAGCACGTTGTCCGTCAGGGAGGGGTTGTCGTACAGGCGGATCGAATCCAGGGCGGTCTCCTCCGGGAAGGTGAAGGTCGCGGTCTTTTGGCTGTCCGCCGCCTCCGGTGCCCAGAGGTTCTCGAAAGGGGGCCGCTCCTTGTCCGTAATGTCCCCGGAGTCGATCAGCTTAAAGTCCCGCAGCATGCCGCCGTCCCCCGAGGAGACGGAAACCGCCGCCCCGTACAGGAGGCCGGAGGTGTCCCGCGGCCAGAACACCTTGTCCCCGTTCAGGATGGCGCGCAGATTGGCACCCGCCTCGTAGAGCACGTCCTGGGACCGGTGCGCGTACATGGCGTCGTACAGCTGGCTGGCGTGGAGCGTGCGGGACAGGTTGCATTCCGCCAGGGGAAAGCGGATCCGGTCCCGCCACAGGTAGATGTTGTTCTCCCCTTTGTAGAAAACCCGGCCGCCCGCCTCGTCCGTATAGGCGTCCCCGGGAAAGGGATACTCCTGCGCGTAGGGCACCGTGGACCGGATGTTGTCCGCGTAGAAGTCCGGCGCCCCCAGGTAGGCCGTGGAATAGCCGAAGCCCTTGAAAACGGCGGGGGTATAGTCATTTCCCTCCCGGGCGAGAATCTCCCCCATGGCTTCCTCGAAAAGCAGGGACAGGGCCCGGTGGTCATGATGGTAGTCGTAGTCGATGCAGAAGACGGCGTCGGGCCGGAGGTCCAGCAGCAGATCCCGCAGATCCGCCTTCAGATGGTCACGGGTAAAGGTATGCTGCCGGTATGGCGTAAAGCCCTCCGCCCCGTAGGTTTCCGTGTCCCCCCGGAAGGAGGCCACCACCTGATCCCCGGGATGGTTGTACATATGCCGGCCGGCCCAGGCCGCGCAGGTATCCCCGTAGCCGAGGAAAATGATGTGATCCCGGTCCACCCCCATATGCCCCAGGGCCTCCGCTGCCTCCCGGATGCGGATGTCCCCGGTGACCACCTTGTCCCCGTTGGTGGAAAAGGCCACATACACCTCGCTGTCCGCCGTAAAGTGCTCATAGAGGCCGCCGAACAGGTTGATCTCGTCATCCTGATGGGGCGCCAGCACGAGGATCTTCTTCCCTTTGAACAGATTGCGGTCCAGATCGTGGGCCTGGTACCGGGTGTGATAGACCCCTTCCCCCACCAGGGCGTACAGCCCGAGCAGTACCGCCAGCAGCAGAAATACGCACAGGGGGATCTTCCGGCTTCGGACAGGCCGGCGCTTCGCGCAGAAAAGCAGCCAGGCGCCCGCGAAGCAGAGCGCCCCGGCCAGAACCTGCCAGTGAAAATGGGAAAAGCGGAAACAGAGGCTGAGCAGGGCGCAGAGAAAGGGAATGCTCCATCGGATCACGCCGTTGAAAACGCTTTTTCTTCGCATCCACTGACCTCCTGCGCAAACTGTATTTCGGAAGAAGGTATCTGTTCCGTCGCTCCGCTTGCTGGACTGAATCGTTACGGAAAAAGAGGGCCTCCCGGGCCCCGCGGAAGGACGCGTCCTGCCGCGGCCCGCTTCGCGCGCCGTGGCTTTCCGCGTTTTGCCCCTTGTGGAAAACGGCGGATGGGCGTATCATGGTCTGGCAGGCCGTGCCCGCGCAAACCGGGGCCGGCCCGTGACGATCCGCCGCGGGAGGAAATGATTCTTGAAGCTGCTATCCATTCTGCTGCTGAGCTACAACAACCTGGACCGGGTATACGGGACCCTGGACAGCATCTTCCGGCAGGATTACCCCTGTCTGGAGCTGGTGCTGGCCGACGATGCCTCCGCCGATTACGCGGCGGCGCAGCCCCGGGTGGCGGCCTACATTGAGGCCCACCGCGGGCCGGCCCTGGGGCGCGTCCGCTGGGTTTCCCACCCGGAAAACGTGGGCACCGTGCGGAACATGAATGACGCCATCCGCGCCTCGGAGGGAGAATATCTGTTTTCCCTCTCCCCGGAGGACGAGCTGGCCCACGAAAGCGTCCTGACCCACCTGGTGGAAACCCTGGAGGAAACCGGGCGGGGCATCTGTTTCGGCCGGATGCGGGGCGTGACCCCGGAGGGCCGGACCGTGGATCACCTGCTCAGCTGCGAATCGGATTATGACCTGCTGAAGTCCTACACCGTGGAGCAGACCCGGAACCGGCTCTTCTCCCGGAATTTTCTGCCCGCCCCCGCCAAGATCATGACCCGCCGCCTGCTGGAGGAAAACGGGCTGTATCCGGAATCCATCCGGCTCATCGAGGATTATCCCTACTGGCTAACGCTGACGAAAAACGGCGTGCCCTTCGCCTACCTGGATGAGGTGGTGCTCTGCTACCGGCTCAGCGGCATCAGCAGCACCGGGCACTACAGCGAAGCCTTCATGGAGGACATGTTCAAAATCTACGACGAGTTCATTTTCCCCTACGACCGCCGCTTCGGCCCGCTGCAGGGCGTCTACAACCTGCTGAAGCGCCACGGCCTTCAGTTTTACATGGCCAAAGCCCGCTGGCCCCGGCTGTCCCCGGGGAAGCGCCTGCTGCTCCGCGTCCGGTACCTGCCCTTCTTCTGCTACACCTCCCTGCTGGACCGGCGCGTCGCCCGGAAGAACCGGAAAGACCGGAAAAGCCGGGCATAACCGGCGCGGCCGGAGCCGCGGCGCCGCGGCGCCGCGGTCCTTCCCGCCCTCCCGCTTTGCGGGAGGGCTTTTGTCAGGGTTTTCTCAGTCCTCTCTGCCCACAATAAAGACATAATTGGTCGTGGCCGTGCCCCCGATGTTCAGCATCAGGGCATTTTTCGCGTCCGGAACCTGATAGCCCCCCGCGGCGCCGGTCACCTGTTTGTACAGGTCCAGCAGCATCCGGGCGCCGGTGGCGCCGACGGGATGGCCGCAGCCGATGAGGCCGCCGCCGGAGTTCACCGGCTTCGCCCCGCCCGGGGCGATGAGCCCGCATTCCACCGCCCGGTACTCCTCCCCGGGGGGCGTCAGGCCGAAGGCAGAAAGCGCCGCATACTCCGAGCTGGTGAAGCAGTCGTGGGCCTCAAAAACATCCATGTCCGCCACGGTCAGCCCGCTGCGACCATAGGCGTCCAGCACGGCCTGCCGCGTCCAGGGGAGCAGATAAGGGCTGTCCGGCTGCTCGGCGACCTTCCGGTCAAAGCGCAGGGGCGCGTTCCGGTGGCCGAAGCCCTTGATCACCGGCCGGCCCGTCAGGCCCCGGCGCCGGACGAAATCCTCCGAGGCCAGCACCACCACCGCGGCCCCGTCCGTGATCTGGGAGCAGTCCGACACAGCCAGCCGCCCGCCCACCAGGGGATTGGTCTCTGTGCCCCGGGCGCTGGCCTGGGCAAAGTTCATGAACCACTGGCGGGTCTGGGCCAGGGGGTTCCGTTTCGCGTTGGCATAGTTGATACAGGCGATCCGGGCCAGGGCGTCCATGTACCGTTTTTCCTCCAGGGCCGGATACTTCCGCAGCGTCTCGTCCGCCAGGCGGCCGAAAAGCTTCGGGAAGGGCAGCTCGATACCCTTCGCCTCCTTCTCGTAGTACGCGGCCCGGCCCAGGAAGTCGCCGCCGGTCCGGGCGTCCACCGTCTTCATCAGCTCCCAGCCGACGACGATTGCCACGTCGCGGTCCCCGGCCCGGATGCTGGTCCGGGCGGCGTCGATGGCAGCGGAGGAGCTGGCGCATGCCGCCTCGTACCGGGCGGAGGGCACGCCGTAGAAAGCCGGATCCACCTCCGTCAGAAACGCGCCCAGGTGTCCCTGCTCCGTATACTTTTCCGCGATGAAATTGCCGACGAAGCAGGCCACCCGGTCCTCCCGGTTCAGGGCCCGCACGTCCTCAAAGCTGAGCCCCGCCCCGGTCAGGCCGTCCGCCACGGCTTCCTTCAGCAGGGCCACCATGCCCTTGCCTTCCTTTTTCCAGTTCCGCTCAAAATCGGTCTGGGCGCCGCCGAGGATATATACCTTCTTCATTCCATCCGCCTCCCCGACTTGAAATACCGCCGGTAATCATACCGCGAAGGCCGGATCTCCGCCAGGGCGCGGTCCACGTCCATCCTTTCGCACACCTCCGGCAGGCGCTCCCGGATCAGGGCGGGCACATCCGCCGCGGAGGACAGCGCCTGATAAAGCGCCAGGGGCGGACACCAGCTGAAGCCTGCGGCCATGACGTCGTCCGCGGCGGCCATGTCCCCGCCCGCCTCCCGCGCCGCGAAAAGCGCGTACAGCATGTAGCGCAGCAGATAGGCCAGGCAGAGGCGGGCCTCCGGGGACTGATTCCGCGTCAGCCGGGTGAAGGCCAGCTGATAATCCCCCTCCGCGATGGCCTGCTGCATCTGCTCCGCGAAGGGAAAATGATAGGGGATCACATCCCGGTACGCCCCGGTGGAAATGTCGTACACCGTCTGCCGCCGGAGCCCGTTTTCGTACTTCACCACCTGGTACAGCCCGCCGCCGCTCTTCCGCCCCAGCCGGCCCCCGTCGATCAGGTCCCGGGCGAAGGCCGGCAGGGCGAAGCTGTCCCGGGCCCAGTCCGCGGTATGCGCGTACAGGTTGTTCACGATGGCCTGATGCACATCCAGGCCGACGAAATCCGCGGTGGTCAGGGGCGGCATGGTCCGCCCGGTGAAGGAGCCCAGCACCGCGTCCATGTAGTCGATGCCGCCGTTATCCTGATACCGCTCCGCGTCCCGCAGGGCCTGATTGATGAACTGGAAGCCGATCCGGTTCGCCAGGAACGCCGGGGAATCCCGGACCTCTACCACCGTGCGGAACAGCTTTTCCCGCAGGTAGGTTTTCAGCCAGGAAAGCAGCGCCCGGTCGGAATACACCGTGGGCGTCAGCTCGCACAGGGGCAGGGTATAGGGCGGGTTGAACATATGGATGCCAAAGAAGCGGCTCCGCTTCTCCGGCGGATAGCATTCCGCAATCTCCGTGATGGACAGGCCGGAGGAGCCGGTGCCGGAAATGGCGTCCGCCCGCAGGGCGCCGGCCACCCGGGCGGCGATCTCCTTCTTCAGGGCCAGATCCTCCCGCACGCTTTCAAACACCAGATCCGATTCCGCCACGCAGGTCTCCAGCATGGAAAAATCCGCGGGCACCAGGTTCGCCGCGATGGCGTCCGCCTTCACGGACCGGACAATGCGAGGAACCGTCCGCCGGACCTTCTCCAGGTCACGGCCCACGCAGAAGACCCTCGCGTCCCCGAAGGACGCGAAGATCCCGGCCACATTGGCTCCCATGGTCCCGGTGACCCCGATCACCGTCACGGTACGGATGTTCCGCATGCTTTCACCTCATTCCTGCAGATCCCGGAGGGTATAGCGCGTCTTCTCCTCCGCGGGCAGCGCCGCGTACCAGGCGTCAAACTCCGTCCCCTCCCAGGGCATGTAGCGGCTGAAATGCTCCCGCCAGGGATACACCGGCTCGCCGGTGACCCGGTTCCGCACCTTCCGGACATTGGAAATCACCCGGGCGGGATTGCCCACCGCCACGGCGTAGGGCTCCACGGACCGGGTCACGATGGCCCCGGCGCCGATCAGGCAGTCCTGCCCCAGGTCCAGCCCCGGCATGATGATGGCGCCGGTGGCCACGATGGCGAAGGAATGCACATGCACCCCCGCGAAGTCGCTGGAAGGCGGCGTCGGGTCGTTGGTCAGCACCACGTAGGGATAAATCCAGACGAAATCGTCCACCACGGACAGCTGCCCGATGTGCACATTGCTGTGCAGCCGCACGTAGTGACCGAGCCGGCAGTTTCCCTGGATGTCGGACAGGGTGCCCACGCTGACATGGTTCCCGATCTCCGTCTTCTCCCGGATGGTCACCTGATGGCCGGTCTGGAAGTGGTCCCCGATGACGGAGCCGCCGTAAAGGATGGATCCGCTCCGGATCAGGGCCTTCTCCCCGATGGTCAGGGGGAGTTCCTGATGCCGCGGGTCCCCGCGGAAGTCCGCCCCGCATTCCCCCAGCAGGCAGTTCGCCCCCACCAGGGCGCCGTCCCCCAGGGTCACGCCGCCCCGGATGATGGTATTGCTGTCGATATAGCAGTCCGCGCCGATGCGCACGTGATCCTCAATGACGCAGTTATGCCCCAGCGTCACGTTTTCGCCAAAGACCACATCCCGGCCGATGACGCAGTGTTCTCCCTGTTTCGCGGGCTCCCGCATGCGCTTTTCCTCCTGTGTTAATAGATACCTTATTTCTAAAAATTCACCACCAGGATGTCCCCCACCTGGCGGATGGATCCGTCGTCCGGATAGTGGGGCATGGCCTGGACCTCCGGCAGATCCGCGCAGGCGGAAGGATCCGCGTAGGCGGGGCCGAAGCCGCACCAGCGCTCCATGAAGGCGCGCCAGGCATAGGTGTTCACATAGCCCTCCATGGTATCCCCGTAGGGGGGCAGGTGGATGAAATCCAGCTCATCGATGTTGTACAGCGTCTGATCCGCGATCTTCTCCTCATTCAGGAAGGCCACGGGCATGTCGTCCCGGAAGCCCGGGGCCGCCTTGATCTGGGCGGTCAGGGCGGTGAAGAAGGAAATGGCCTGCTGCTGCTGGAAGGTGGCCTTCAGGTAGCACTGATTGTCAAACCGGGCGTACAGAATCCCCGTGAAACCCAGCACCGCCGCGGCCAGGCCGGGAACCGCCCGGCGCAGAACTGCCGCCGCCCTTTCCCTGCCGAAAACCGTCCGGAAATCCGTCCGGTCCGCCAGCCAGGCGAAGAGCGCCGCCTGCATCACCAGGCTGTAGGTCATCAGCCCGTGCACCCGCTCGGACATGACGTAGATGAAATCATTGGCCAGGGGGAACAGGGCCAGCAGCAGGATAAAGAGCAGGGCCTTGCCCCGGTTTTTCCGCCAGAGGCGGATCACCTGCCCCAGCCCCAGCAGCAGATCCCCGCAGAGCATGGCCAGGTAGGCGTAATACGCCCGCATGGGATACATGTCCGCGGAGGTGTAGCGCTCCGGCCCGAAGAACCGCTGATAGGCCAGGCCCACCCGGCCCAGATAGTCCCCCAGGGAGTCGGCCCCCATCTGATCCATGCCCATGTAGGTGTTCATCCGCAGGTCAAACTTGGCGAGGAAGAAGGCGTTCATCGCGAAATAGAACCCCATGACCCCCGCCACGCACAGCCCCTGCGCGGCCGCCCGCTTCAGGAAGGCGCCGACGGATTCGCTGCCTTCCGCCAGGCGCCGCATGTCATACAGCAGCAGGACGCTCAGCAGCATGGGCACGAAGGCCTGATAGATCCCCACGGAGCAGCCCCCCAGCAGGACTGCCCCCAGCTTCATCCACCATTTTCCCTCGCAGATCGCCCAGGCGCTGACCACCATCATGACCATGGCCAGCAGGTAATAGGGGATGGTGAACATATACCCGAAAAGCCCCGCCACCGTGGGAAAGGCCGCCATGACGCAGCCCAGGCCCGCGCAAATGCTCTTTTTCCGGATGCCCAGCAGCCGCGCCAGCAAGGCCGCCGCCGCCCCGACGCAGCAAAGGGCGAAAAGGCCGTTCATCACCGGCAGGCTGAAATGCCCGTCGCCGAAAAGCAGGGTCTCCAGCCAGCCCAGCACATGCAGCATCCACCGGCCGGAGGAAATCGTGCTGCCCACCCAGAAGAGGGCGACGATGTCATCATGCCAGGAAAGCTTGTTCCAGAGCCCCATGCCGTGCGCCAGGAGCCCGAAGAGCATCGCGCCGCCAAACGCCCAGCGCGCCGGTTCCGGCACGCGCCGCAGCGGCGAAAAGCCCCTTCCTTTTGCTTCCATGCCTTGTGTTCCTTTCCTTGCGTTCCACCGGGATTTCCCGCCTCGGAAGCGCTCTTCCGCGGCGGTTTCCGGTCCATTTTCGCTGTTTCCGTTTCCCGGAGGGGGAAGCCCGGCCCGCGGGGATCCTCAGCCCTTCCGGCCCCGGAGCCCCGCCAGGGCCTGCCGGATTTCCTTTTTCTCCCCGGGGCGCATGCCCAGGGTCCACAGCAGCGCCAGGTACAGCCCGGAATAGATCAGCACGAAGGCGGCCAGCCGGGGCCAGCTGTCCAGGGAGATACCCCGGATCACCAGGCCCGCCCCGCCGCAGAGCAGCAGCGCCATCAGCGTCCAGCGCAGCAGCGCCCGCCAGAAGGTTTTCACGTTCAGCCCGATCCGGAAATGGTAGTACAGATTCATGAACAGCCCGGCCCCCAGCGCCACCGCCGCCAGGGTGCCCAGGCTGGTGCCCACCACGCCCCACAGGCGGATCAGCCCGATGCTGGCTGCCACGTTGACGCACGCGATGACAAAGTAGATCACCGCCCGGGGCCGGTGCATGCGCTTCGCGTTCTGGATGGTGACCCCCATGGTCTGGACCGCGGGAATGTACCGGGCCAGCATCAGGATCACCCCCGCCTGGTAGGACACCTCGTATCCTTCCCCCGCCCACAGGCGGATGAAGGGCCGGCCCGCCAGGATGAAGCCCGTCAGCACCAGCAGCAGGATATAGTTGTTGTACCGGCCGACGCGGGCAAACATCTCCGTCAGCTTCCCGTTGTCCCCCTCCTCCACGGCGATCCGGTTGGCCTCCGGCATGAACATCTCCGGAATGACCCAGGAGCAGAAGGTGAAGTAGGTGCTGAGCTCAAAGCCCACGCTGTAAACCGCCACCGCCCCGGTGCCCATGAGCCGCCCCAGCAGGAATTTGTCCACATTGGTGTTCAGCTGGTCCACCACGTCGCTGAGGAAGATGAAGAAGGTGAACCCCACCAGCCCCGCGAACAGCGCCCTGTCGAAGCGGCCAAAGCGGAAGCGCATCCGCAGCTTTCCCAGGCAGTAGCCCATGTTCAGCCCCAGCCGCAGCAGCGCCAGCCCCAGGGTCACCGCCGCCAGCCCCACGGAGCCCAGCCCCATGTACAGCGCCGGCAGGCCGCAGAGGGGAATCAGGGCGTAATTCAGGATGGTGACCCCCTGCTTGAAGACGAAGCGCTCCCGGGCGGCGATGTACACCGTGAACACCGAGTTCGGGAAGGAGCAGGCCAGGTTGGCCACCAGCAGGATCATCAGCTTCCGGGCGGTGACGTAATCCGCCGCCGACAGCCGGGAACCCAGCAGCTGAATATGGCTCACCAGGAAGACCCCCGCCGCCACGCATACCAGCGTGATCGTCAGAAAAATCCGCAGGAACATGCCGTTCAGCCGGGCGACGCCCTCCTCGCCGCTTTCCGCCTTCGCCCGGGCGTAGAAGCTGATGTAGGCGCCGGTGAAGCCGAAGTTCATCAGGTTCAGATAGTTGACCACGGACTGTACCAGCTGGTACAGCCCGTACTCATTCTGCCCCAGAATCCGGATAATGAAGGGGGTATAAACCAGGTTGACCAGGATGGCGATGCCCTGGGCCACGAAGGAAAGCATGACCCCCCTGCTGATCTGCTTGTTCACGGCTTCCGCCTCCCGCGATGAACCTCCAGCCAGGCGTACAGCACCCGGGGCGGGCTCAGCCGCCCCGTCCGGCGGACCCATTTCCGAAGGCGCCGCCGCTCTGCCGGCTCCAGCGCCGGATAGCCCATCAGCATTTCCCCTTCCCGGAAGCCCGCCCGCCGGCAGGCCGCCAGATAGGTTTCCCGCTTTTCCGGGGTCAGGCCCTCCGTCATCCGGTTCCGCAGGAACCAGGCCATCCACACCGCCGTGGCAAACCGGGCCAGCACGGCTTCTTCCCATTTCCGGTCCATCATGGCCAGGCAGGCGCCCAGCCCCGCCAGGTTCAGCGCGGCCCGCTCCTGGGCGCGCATGGCCGTGTAGACGCTTTCCCCCGCCGCCTGGCGGTAGGCGTACACCGGGCGGCGCACCCGGATCATCCGGCCCCGGTTCAGGGCGAAAAGGGTGATCCCGTTATCGTCAAACAGCCCGATTTTCTCCGGCGCCGCCAGGGCGTCCGGCGCCGGATCCCGCCGGAACACGCAGGCCCCGGCGTGGGTGTAGTCCCACCGGAGATAGCGGCCGCGATGGGTCACCACGGGGGTCGGGTCTCCGGCCTTCCGGGCCTTCCGGGCGTCCCCCTCCCTGTACCGCCAGGTGTCGAACGCCACCACGCTGACCTCCGGATGATCCGCCAGCAGGCGCAGGGCCTGGGGGATAAAGTCCGTCTCCGAATAAAAATCGTCCCCGTCCATGAGGGTGAAGCAGTCCCCGGTGGCGTGGCGCACCAGGTTCAGCCGGTTCCGGCTGGCCCGCTCCACGGCGTTGTACTTCCGGGCGGGATCCCGATCCATGACAAAGAGCCGGATATGGGCGGGATCCCGGTCCACGTAAGCCCGGGCCGCCTCCGCCGTCCCGTCCGTGGAGCCGTCATCCCCGATGAGGATTTCCCACTCCGCCGGCTTTTCCAGCGCCAGCAGGCTGTCCATGCTCTCCGCCACGAACCGCGCCTGCTGATAGTACGTCACCAGGAAGGAGATTTTCACCCGCCGGCGCCCCCTCTCTCAGAATTTGACAACCACCACGTCCTCCAGCACCTGGATGGATCCATCCGCCGGGTAGGCGGGCATCCCCTCCACCTCCGGCCGGGATGAAACCGTCTCCGGATCCACCGTTTCCGGCGCGAAGCCGCACCACCGGGCCAGGAACCTTTCCCAGGCCCAGTTGTTGACATAGGTCTGGATGTCGTACTCATAGCCGGACAGCCGCAGGAAGTCCAGCTCGCCGATGTTGTACAGGGTTCGGTCCTGAGCCTCCGTCCGGTTGACCCAGGCCACGGGCAGCTCGTCCCGGTACCCTTTCGCGGACTTAATCCGCGCCACCAGCGCCGTGTTCCAGGAAATGGCCTGCTGCTGCTGGAAGGCGGTCTTCAGGTAGCATTGATTGTCATACCGGGCATACATGACGCCCAGGCCGGCCATCACCAGCGCCGCCAGGCCGGGAATCAGCCGCCGGAAGCGCGGGCGCGGAAGCTCCGTCCGGTCCGCCAGCCAGACGAAAAGCGCCAGCTGCGCCACCTGACCGTAGGTCATGAGGCTGTGCACCTCTTCCGACATGACGAAGATGAAATTGCACCCCAGGGGGAAAAGCGCCAGGAGCAGCAGCGTCAGCGCCCCCCGGCCGCGGCTCCGCCGCCAGGCGGTGAACGCCAGCCCCAGGCCCATGAGCCCGTCCGCGCAGAGCATCAGCAGGTACAGGTAATGGGCGTGCTGGGGATACATGTCCCAGGACACATTCCGGGAGGGCAGGAAGAACTCCCGGTACGCCCGGCCCGCGCGCTCCAGATAGACCAGCGGGGAGGTGGACGCCGCCTGATTGATGCCCATATAGGTGTCCAGCACCAGGCCGTATTTCCGGAGGAAGAAGCGGCTTCCCGCCAGATAGAGCGCCATAATCAGGACGAGACAGATCCCCTGGCCGGCCATGCGGCGCAGCAGGGCCGCCGGCGGCCGCTCCCCCTCCGCCAGCATCCGAAGGTCGGAAAGCAGCAGGAGGCTCAGCAGCAGCGGCAGGAAGGCCTGGTAGGTACCCACAGAGCAGACGCACAGCAGGATCCCCGGGATCTTCCATCCCCAGCGGCCCTCCGCGCAGAGCAGGTACGCCCCCGCCGTGATCATCAGCAGGGCCAGCGAATAGGCCGGCGCCGTAAATATGAACCCGAAGAGCGCCGTCACCATGGGGAAGGCCGCCATCACGGCCCCCAGCAGGGCGCAGAGCGGCGGACGGCGGATCCGCAGCAGGGCCACCATCAACCCGGCGGACGCCCCGACGCACAGCAGCGCGAAAAAGCCATGCAGCAGCGGCAGACTGCAGTGCCCGCCGAAGAGCAGATCCTCCGCCTCCATCAGCACCTGCAGCATCCAGCGGCCGGAGGTGATCGTGGCGCCGGTGCCGAAGAGCTGGAAAATATCGTCATGCCAGGAGAATTTGTTAAAAAGCCCCATGCCCTGGGCCACCAGGCCCCCGATCAGCGCGCCCAAAAAAGCGGCCCGGGCCGGCCCCCCGGGCTGCCGGAAAAAGCGCTTCCCAGGCCTGCTTTCCCGTGTCATGGGTTCTCCTTTCCTCCGGCGGGATCCGCCGCCCCCGGTCCCAGGGCGTCCGCCCGCAGAATGTCCACGATTTTCCGGGTGGGCGCCGCGCCGTCCGCCCCCTGGTACTGCCGGGCGCATTCCGCCCGGATTTCCCGCAGGGGATCCTCCCCGGCCCGCAGCATGTCCAGCGTCCGCGCCACCTCGTCCCAGCTCTCCGTCCAGTACAGGCCGGGGCGCAGCACCTCGGTGACGCCGTCGTTGCGGCCGCCGCTGGCGCAGTAAATGATCGGTTTGCCGGTAAAGTACGCGTCGATGATCAGGGAGGAGGGATCCGTGATCAGTACATCCGCGGTGAACAGCTGGGGGTAAAAATTCTCCTCCTCGTCCAGGTGGAACCGCTCCCGCCGGAAGCTTTCCCGCAGGGCCGCCTCCCCCGCCGCGTCCATCTCGCCGGTGCTGCGCCATTCCTTAAAGGCCTGGGGATGGGGCCGCAGCATCAGCTCCGTGTCCGCGTCCGCCTCGCACCAGGCCGTCAGCGGCTCCCGGTAGGCGAAGAAGTGGCAGTTGCCCTCGTGGGTGGTCCACCGCGGCGCCCAGAGAACCTTGAACCGGTCCGGCCGGTCCCATCGGTCACAGGTGTCCGCCCGGTGCCTTTCCAGCCCCTCCAGCCGGGGATGCCCGGTGATTTCCACCCGGCACAGGTTGGGGCCGCCCTTTTCCAGCCGGCCCCGGATGAACACCGCGTCCGCCGCGTTCTGGGAAAAGTAGAAGGACAGATCATGCAGGAAATCCACCGGCGTGCAGTCCACGGTCCGGTGGTCAATGTCCAGCATGATGTAGTAGGTAATGTAGCAGACCTTCGCGTAGGCCGAGACCGCGGCGCTGGTGTAGGCGTCTGGCCGGGCCACGTTGTAGGGCTGCTGGAAAAAGACGTAGTCCGGCGCCAGCGTCCGCAGATCCAGCCACCGCTTCTTTTCGTAGTCGTACCCCTCCAGGCAGCCCTCCGGCCGGAAAAAAGCCTCCGCGCCCTCGGAGGTATAGATCTCGTTCAGGTACCCCAGGCCCTTCACCGGGCTGCGCTGGGGAATGGCGACGATTTGAACCTGGAAACGGGGATCCGCCTTCAGCGCCTCATACACGGGCTTCAGGGAGGGCCAGACCTGGGGCCGGTGGCAGACGAAAACCACGTTCACCTTTTCCCCGGCGGCCGCCTTCCGGGCCAGCCGCGCGTCGATCTCCGTCTTCGCCTTCTCCAGGCGGCGGAACGCCCTCCGTTCATACCCCTTCAGCAGCCCCGCCTTCCGCAGGTTTTCCCACACGTAGGGGACATGAATGACGCGGTCCAGCAGGCGCATGGCGCTTTCTCCTTTCCCTTTCCTGATCCCGGCCGCGGACGGTCAGTCCCCGTCCGCGAAGGCTTTCGCCATCTCCGCCTTCAGCACGTCTTCCGGCAGGTTCGGATACAGGTTTTCATAGCTGGGCATGCCAAAGGTGCCGTCCGGCCGGGCCACGGACTTCAGCCGGGGCTCCACCTCCAGATCCTTGCTGACAAACACCTCGCACACCGTGGGGCCCTGGGCCGCCAGGGCTTCCCGGACCCGGGCCTCCATTTCCGCCGGCTTTTCGCAGCGCAGGTAGTTCAGCCCGTAGGCCTTTGTCACCTTTTCCATGTTCGGAATCGGCACCCCGTCGGAGGCGTCCGTGCCGAAGGGGGGATGGATGTTGTACCCGCCCTGGCTCATGCGGACGAACTGGTAGCCGTCATTGGTCACCAGGAAGATTTTGACCGGAATCTGATAGGCCGCCAGGGTGGCGAACTCCTGAATGTTCATCTGCAGAGCGCCGTCCCCCACGAAGCAGAGCACCTGCCCCTTTCCCCGGTTGGCCTCCGCCAGGCCCAGGGAGGTGGCCCAGTACCCCATGGCGGACAGGCCGCCGGAGATCAGCACCCGCTGCTTCTCCCGCACCCGCCAGGCCTGGGCCACGATGCTGCAGGAGGAGCCGGTATCCGCGATGGCGATGTCCTCCTCCCCCGCCAGCTTCGTCACCGTGTCCACCAGCCAGTAGGAATTGATGATTTCCCCCCGCAGGTACTTGTCCTGCACCACGGGATAGCGGCGCAGCCAGTCCTGGCACACGGACACCCAGCGCGGATGGCTCCCCCGCAGCGTTTTTTCCGCTGCCAGCAGGCTCTCCGCCTTCCCCAGGAAGTCCCGCAGATCCCCCTGGATGTTTTCGTCGATCTTCACCCCGTACTGCTTCAGCTCCGCCGGGTCGCATTCCACGAGGATCTTCTTCGCCTGCTTCGCGAAATCCGGCACGTTGTAGCCCGTGGTGTTCGGGGCCAGCCGGCTGCCCAGGATCAGGAGCGTGTCGCAGGTCTGCAGGGCGAAATGGGCGGAGCGGAAACCGTGGTTGCCGCAGCGCCCCGCGTAATAGGGATTATCCGTCTGGATGGTGTCAATGCCCATGCGGGCGTTGACCACCGGCACATCGATCATGGGCAGCAGCCGCCGGAACGTTTCCACCATCCCGGCCAGGCGCACGCCCTGCCCCGCCAGGATCAGGGGGCGCTTCGCGGCCTTCAGCTGGCGCAGCACGTCCGCCACCGTCTCCGCGGGGATCTCCGGCTCCGCGGGGGGCGTCCAGGCCGGCGGGAAGGCGCAGGGGCATTCCGCGCTCTGGATGTCAATGGGCACATGGACGCAGACGGGGCCGGGGCGCCCGCTCTCCGCCAGATAGAAGGCCTCCGCCAGCACCTCGGCGGTCTTCGCCGGGTCCTCCAGGGTATAGACCTTCTTGGTCACCGGCTCCATGATCCGGTGGGTCTTCACGTCCTGGGTGCCGTACTGGCGCAGGCCGTTCTCCCCCTCGAAGCGGACGTGCCGGCTGTTGGAATCCCCGGTGAACAGCACCACCGGGGAGGAGTCCACATAGGCCTGGGCCATGCCCGTCACCGTGTTGGTCAGGGCGGGGCCGTTGGTCACGAAGGCCACGCCGGCCTTGCCGCTGATGCGGGCGTAGCCGTCGGCCCCCATTACCGCCGCCTGCTCATGGTTGACGAAGGTGAACTTCAGCTTTTTGGACTGGCCCAGGGCCTTGCAGATCCACAGGGCCGCGCCGCCCACGATGACGTAGGCGTGCTCAATTTCCCGGTATTCCACGTATTTGACGATGTACTCCGCGACGTTCATGCGTTTTCCTCCAGGCTTTTTACATTGGGAAACTCCGTTTCCTCCTCCAGGTTCAGCTTATCCATCACCGACACCAGGGCCCGGAAGATCATCAGATCCTCCAGGGAGGTGATCTTGAAATTCAGGTCCGATCCCCGGGAGAACCACACCGTGTATCCGCACTCGATCAGCAGGGTACAGGTGGCCACGGAGCCGGTGATCCCCCGCGCCTCCGCCTCCCGGTGCAGGGCCAGCATGGCCCCCAGGGGCATGGTGTGCGGCGTCTGGGTCCGGTAGAGGATCTCCCGGTCAATGCTGATGTTGGACTTGATCTTGTCCTCCGTCTGCAGCATGGCTTCCTTCGTGTCCACCGCCGCGATGGCGTTGCCGTGCTCCCGGCAGACCCGCAGGTTCTCCGTAATCACCCGCTGGGGCAGGTAGGGCCGGCTGCCGTCGTGCACCATGACCAGGTCCTCCGGCCCGCAGTCCTTCGCCACCGCCGCCAGCACCTTCTCGATGGATTCCTGTCCCGTGGCGCCGCCCCGGACGATGCCCTTCAGCTTCGTGATGTGGAACTGCTTGGCATACAGGTCCATGAAGCCCTCCCAGCCCTCCAGGATGGCCACGTAGATGGCGTCGATCTCCGGATGCCGCTGGAAGCACTCCAGGGTATAGATGATGATCGGCTTGTCATTCACGTTCAGAAACTGCTTTGGCACCATCTGTTTTGTCCGGGTGCCGGTGCCCGCGGCGGTAATAATCGCAATGTTCATGGTTCAGCCCTCCCTCCGGATTCCACCCGGCGCGGCGCGCTTCCACCCGCCGGCGGGTCAGTCAGTGATAGTACTCCACGCAGGTCGACAGCAGCCCGGAAACACCCGCGAAGAACATGCCCGCCATCATCAGCCCGTTGTACAGCCCCTGCCTGCCCCGGTTCCGCGCCCGGCCGGAGCCCATCAGGGCCATGGCCGGATACAGGTAGGGAATCATGTACCGGGCCTGCATCCCCGCGATTTCGGTGGAACCCACCTCCGTGAACCAGACGTACATGGAGGTCACCATCAGCACCAGCGCGCCAAAGAGCAGCACCTCACCGAAAATCCGCACGCCCGGATGGGGCTGCAGGTTTTCTGCCGGCGCGTCCGTGAAGGCGGCCAGGGCCAGGATCACCAGGATCAGGATGGTGTTGTCCCCGCCTCCCTGATAGCCGTAGGAGCTGACCAGGGCGCCCATGTTGTTGGGATCCAGGTACTTCTGCAGGAAATGCCACAGAATTTCCGCGTAGGCCAGGGGCTGGCTCAGGATGAACTGCACCTGGCCGAAGGTATTCACATTTCCTTCTCCCCGGCTGTCCCCCTGGCCGCCGCTGCGGCCCATGGGCAGGAGAATGTGGAGCATGACCAGCGCCATGGCCAGCAGGATCACGATCCGGTACGCCCGGCGCTGCCGCCGGTCCCGGAACTTGCTCTCCGGCACGCACAGGAAAAGCAGGAAAATCGGGAAGTAAATGGCCTTCACATAGCAGGCCAGCAGCATGCCGGCCAGCATCACGGCCACGTCCTTCATCTTCAGCCGCTGATCCCGCTCCTGCCACTGGGCCACCCAGTAGCTGCAGCTGAGGGTGATGCCCCCGATCACCCCCGGGTCATAGCTGTAATTGGACGCCAGGAAGACGCAGGAGGGGATCATCAGCGTCAGGGCCAGGATGATCTTTCCGCTTTTCAGCCGGCGGATGGCGAAAAAGCCCACCAGCGCGTAAGCCAGCAGCCCCGTGAACCGCCCCAGGCTCCAGATGTCGAAGAACCGCAGGCCCAGCACCCGGCCCAGGAACAGCCCCAGGCCGTAGGTGGCCATCCAGCCTTCCTTCACGCTCAGGTGGAAGCCGGTGGTCACATACACCGCCCCGGCGTTGTATTTTTCATCCTGAGCCGCCAGGAAGGCCTCCCGTCGGGCCAGGTTGTACTCCCGCTGATTCTCCTCCTGCATGGCGTCCCACTCCGCGCCGGTGAACCGGACCCGGCCCAGGGAGGAATAATTCAGCGCGTGCTGAAAATGGTAGCCGTCGTCCAGGCTGACCCGGGTCACATCCTGCAGGAAGAAGGAAAGCATGCCCCCGAGGATCAGCACCAGCACCAGGAAAAAGACCTCCGGCCTTTTGCCCAGGTGGTCATGAAACGCCGCCAGGATTCCCGCGGCCACCCCCGCCCAGGCGCAGACCGCCAGGGTCATCCAGTTGTCCCGGTGATACACGTCCCGGATCCAGACCCGGCTGAGCAGGAACACCGCGGCGAAGGCCGCCAGGAAGAACAGGATCCGTTTCCCGTTTTTGCGCTTCTCCTCCCTCAGGGACCGGCGCAGGCTCCGGAAGCCCTTTCCCAGCCCCGCAGCCAGGCGCTTTCCCAGCCCCAGGGGGAACAGGACGGTCAGAACCGCCAGCTGCAGCACGAAGGTGGCCGCCAGCCGGAGCCCGTGCCACTCCTCCACCAGGGCCAGCCGGCCGGAGGGGTGCAGGTAGGTGGCGCCGCGGGAAAGCAGGGTGGGATCATTGGCCACCTCCACCTCCGCGTCCACAAAAATGGGCGGCAGCGTCCGCTGCATCAGCCACTCCAGCCCCACCGCCAGCGCCAGCGCCGCCAGGATCAGCGCGCCGGCCCGCAGCAGGTTTTTCCGATTCAGGATCTTTGTCCACATGCCGCTATCGGTTGTTCCTTTCTTGTCCGTCGGAGGCCCGCCCCCGCGGATCTCCTGTTTCCTCCGCGCCTGTGGCGCCATCTCATTTCACGGGCAGCGGAACCTTTGCCTCTTCGGCCGTTTTTTCCGCTTCCCGCGTCTGGATCGCCACAGCCTGGGCCGTTTCCGTCACCTGCCGGTGCAGGGCGGAAATCCGCTGATCCATGAGGAAAAGCTTGATGATCAGCAGGAAAATGATGATCAGGAAAACCAGGTTCGCCGCGCTCATGACCCCGATGGCCCGGGCCAGCCCGGTCACCAGGTTCGGCAGCACCCCCATCAGCACCAGGATCAGGCTGAACACCAGCCAGAAAACGGAATCCTCCGTCCGCATCCGGCTTTTCCGCACCCGGCGGAGCACATATCCCGCCGTCAGCAGCGATCCCACAATCAGCAGCACCCGCATGGCTACAGACATTCTTCTGTTCCCCTCATCTTTCCCGGCCCCGGAAACAGCGCTCCGCTGTTTCCTTCCGGCTGTTCATCATGCCACGGCACGCGGACACAGACGCTTTCAGCCCCCGCGCGGCCTGATCAGGCGTCCGCCGTCAGCTTCTCCTTCTTCAGCACCCACTGCAGCACAAAGATGTTCATGCCCATCTGGGCCATGTAGCGGAAGGAGCGCCCCAGGCTCAGGTAGCTTTCCCCCGCCTGCCGCTCCCGGACGGAAACCGGAACCTCCGCGGTTTTCGCCCCGCTGCGGATCAGGAAGGCGATGGTGTCCGGCTCGGGCCGGGCGTTCGGCGACAGGGCCATGTGGGCCAGCACCCGCCGGCCGTACAGCCGCATGCCGCAGGTGGGATCCGTGATCTTCCTGCCCGTGGTCCAGCGGAGGGCGGTTTCAATCAGCGCGTTGCCCACCATCCGCAGGCTCCTTGGCCGCCGTTTCTCCAGAAAGCGGGACCCCAGCACCAGATCCAGCCCCTCCCGCTCCATCTTTTCCGCCATGGGCCGGAGGAAGGCCGGGTCATGCTGCCCGTCCGCGTCCAGCTGCAGCGCCGCGTCATAGTCCCGCTCGTAAGCGTACCGGATCCCGGTCTGAAAGGCCCCGGTCAGCCCCAGGTTCGTGGGCAGATCCAGCATCGGATATCCCGCCTCCCGGCAGATTTCCGCCGTCCGGTCCCGGGATCCGTCATTCACCACCACAAAGTCCGCCTCCGGCGCCTTCTCCCGCAGCTCCCGAATCGTGGCGGGGAGGCTGGCTTCCTCGTTGTAGGCGGGAATCACCACCAGCAGCCGCAAATCCATCCTCCCCCTTTTCCTTTTCCTTAAAACCGGTTCAGCGTGTCCACCACGTGGGCGATCTGCGCTTCCGTCATGCCCGGATACAGGGGCAGGCTCAGCTCCGTCTCCGCCAGGGCCTCCGCCGCGGGGAAATCCCCGGGGTGATAGCCCAGATCCGCGTAAGCCCGCTGCAGATGCACCGGCACGGGATAATGGATCTGGCAGTGGATGCCCGCCTCCGCCAGGGTCCGGTTCAGCGCGTCCCGCTCCCCGCAGAACACGGGGAAGACATGGTACCCGTTTCCCTCGTCCGGCCGCAGCAGGCGGATTTTCCCATTCCGGATCTCCGCCTCATAGACCGCAGCGATCCGCCGCCGCTCCGCCATCCAGGCGTCCAGATGGGCCAGCTTCACCGTCAGCAGCGCCGCCTGCAGCTCGTCCAGCCGGGAGTTGACCCCCGCCAGCTCATGATGGTACTTCTCATAGGCGCCGTAATTGCCCAGGGCCCGCACCTTCCGGGCCAGGGCCGGGTCGTCCGTCACCACCGCGCCGGCGTCCCCCAGGGCTCCCAGGTTTTTCCCGGGATAAAAGGAGAACCCCGCCGCCGTGCCGAAGGTGCCGGCCTTTCGCCCCCGCCAGGTGGCGCCGTGGGCCTGGGCCGCGTCCTCCATGAGGATCAGGTTCCTGTCCCGGGCCAGGGCCTCAAAGCCGTCCATGTCCGCCACCCGGCCGTACAGCTGCACCACCATGACGGCCTTCGTCCGGGGGGTGATATGCTTCGCCGCTTCCGCGGGGGTGATCAGGGCCGTCTCCGGATCCGGGTCCACCAGCACCGGCCGCGCCCCCACATAGGAAACCGCCAGCGCGCTGGCGATAAAGGTGTTGGCGGGCACCAGCACCTCGTCCCCCGGCCCGATGTCCAGGGCCATCAGGATCAGCCGCAGGGCGTCCAGCCCGTTGCCCACGCCCACGCAGGCCTTCACCCCCAGCCAGGCGGCAAAGGCCTCCTCAAAAGCCCTGTCCTCCTCGCCGGCGATGAACCACTCCCGGTCCATGACCCGCTTCCAGGCCGCGTCCAGCGCCGGCCGCAGGGGATCATGCATCTTCCCGAAATCCGCGTAGGGTACCTGGATCATGCTCATGTCCGCGCCTCCCTGTTCTTCTTCTCGACCCAGGCCAGGAAATCCGCATAGTTCCGGATGTAATCCGCCTCGTCGTACAGCTGGTCCGCCAGCACCATCAGCACCGCGTCGTCCGAAAAATCAAACATTTCCCGCCAGATGTCGGAGGAGAGGTACAGCCCCTTGTTGGGCCGGTCCAGGGGCACCACCGCCTTCTCCCGCCCGTCGTCCAGCAGGATTTTGCAGCTGCCCCGGACGCAGACCAGCACCTGCCGCAGGGTTTTGTGGGCATGAAAGCCCCGCCGGACCCCGGGCTGGGTGTTGTACATAAAGTAGCACCGGCGGATGTCGAAGGGGATGTTCCGCTCCTCCTCCAGGGAGATCAGGATCCCCCGCTCATCCCCGTGCTCCTCGAAATCAAAGGTTGTGATGTTCACCGTTTCCGGCCTCCTGTTTCCGCGTAAAAACCAGCAGCTTGCTGAAGACGTAGTTGGCGATAATGATGATCACCTGGGCCGCGAGCTTCACGATCTTGTCATTGATCCCCAGGGCCGTGACCCCCAGCCACATAACTGCCATTTCCATCAGCAGCGTGGCCACCCGGGAGAGAAAGAACTTTCCCGCCTCCTTCAGCCGGTTCTGCTCCTGGCTGTAGAACACGAAGCGGCGGTTCGCGAAATAGGCGAAGGTCACCGCGCAGATCCAGGAGATCACGTTGGCCGCCTGCAGCTGCACCGGCCGCTCCGGGTCCAGGAAGGTGGTGACACACAGGTAATAGGCCGCCAGGCTCACCACCGTGGTCAGCCCGCCCACAATCAGGTAATGAATCTGCTCCCGGTACCGCCTGTACAGCGCCAGGAGCTTTTCCCGGATGGTTTTCAAATCGCTTTCCTTTCTTCCTCCGCCCGCGGGCCGGCGCGGCCCGCGAGACGCGGCGTGCCCGTCCCGGCGGCCGCGCTTATTCGCCCAGCAGCACCCCAAACACGCCCAGATCCGTCAGATCATCCATGATCGTCTGGCAGGCGGCGGTGGGAACGCCCACCAGGAAGCGCACCATGCCCTCCACCATGGGCATGACCAGATCCGGCAGGAAGGCCCGGATGGTCGCGTCGTTGGCCACCAGCAGATCCAGCGCGTCCGTCGCATCCTCAAACATCAGCTCCCGAACCTTCGCGTCCTCCGCCAGCAGGGTCAGGGACCCCTCCAGCGTCAGCATCAGGGCGCCGGGCTCCATATCCACGGTGGGCTTCCGCAGCTCCACCCGGACATGCCCGTCCTTTTCCCCGGCCAGGTAAGCGGAGACGCCCACATTGGGCAGCAGCCCGCCCGTCAGGTTCAGGCTCAGCAGCGAGTCACAGTCCGCCGGCCAGGTCAGCGGGAAGGAGATATAGGAAGCCTGCAGGTTCACCAGGTCCCCCAGCAGCTCGCCGTCCCCCAGAATCTGCACCCGCAGCCGACCGGACTGGTGCTCCTTCTCCCGCACCTCGTCCCACAGATACACCGGCAGATATCCCGTCTTCATCCGGGGAAGCACCAGCGCCTGGGCCCTGGTGTGATCCTCGGCGGAGGAAAAGAAAACATCCCCGCTGGCCGTGCGCCAGGTTTCGCTGTTTTCCGTCCGGAGAATCTGAATCTCCTGATCCTGCGCCACCTGATGCACCACGTAATCCGGGATTTCGGCCACCATGCCCCGGAAGGCCTCCTCCATCTCGGAATCCTTGCACAGGGCGCTGATCAGGATCCGCGTCTGCTCGTCAAATTCCACCCGGTAAGCCCAGCAGTCCCACAGGTACCGCACCGCTTCCTCCGGAATGATGCCCTGCTCGTTTTCCTTTTCCACCATGCCCCGCCAGTCCTGCAGCGGAAGCTCCAGCCCGCTGACCCAGGAGTAGGGATACAGCAGCGCCAGCAGGTGCAGCGGAAGATCCAGGTGCTCCGACATCTTGGCGCAGAAATTCAGCAGGGAAAAATTCCGCAGCATGATGGTCCTGTCCGCCAGCAGGTTGGAGTTGACAAAAAGCAGATCCTCCGCCCCGTGGACCCGGATGTCGATGGATCCCGCCCGCTCCGCGGTGGGGACAATCGAAACCGTCAGGTCAAAAACCTCTCCCGTTTCCGCCCAGCGGACATGGCCCTGAAAGCGCAGGGCCTCCAGCAGCTCCGCGTATCCCTGAAACCGGTCCTGCAGGTCGGCCGAAAGGGCCTCCGGATGCAGCCGCAGCGTGAAATCGAAGTCATATCCTTTGGCGGGCAGCATGACCGCCTCCACCGCGTCCGCGTTCGGAATCGGCACTTTTTCCTCTTCCGCCCCCGCGGGCGTCAGGCCCGCAGCGAGCGCCAGCGTCAGCAACAGGCACCCCAGTTTCCTCATCATTGATCAATCCCTCCTGCAGGGTATCGTGTCCGCGTCCCGGCCGGCGCGTCAGTATCTCAGCTTTCCGTCCGCCACGGCCTTGAGGTGCTCCCCGTAGGGGCTCTTGCCGTACCGCCGGGCGGAAGCCAGCAGCTCCTCCCTGCTGATCCAGCCGTTTTTGAACGCGATTTCCTCCGGGGCGGAGATGACCACGCTCTGCCGTTTCTGAATCATGCGGACAAAGTCCGACGCGTCCACCAGGCTGTCCATGGTCCCCGTATCCAGCCAGGCGTATCCCCGGCCCAGCAGCTGCACATCCAGCAGATCCCGCCGCAGATACAGGTCATTCAGGGTGGTGATCTCCAGCTCGCCCCGGGCGGAAGGCTTCACCTGATGCGCCAGCTGGCTGACGCCCCGGGGGTAGAAATACAGCCCCGTAATGCAGTAATTGCTCTTGGGATGCGCCGGCTTCTCCTCCACGGAAAGCACCTTCCCCTTTTCGTCAAACTCCACGATGCCGAAGCGCTCCGGATCGTTCACGTAGTATCCGAAAATCGTGGCTCGGTGATTCCAGTCCGCGTTGGTGGCCGCCTGCTGCAGCACCTTGCCGAAACCGTTGCCGTAAAAGATGTTGTCCCCCAGCACCATGGCGCAGGAGTCCTCCCCGATAAATTCCTCACCCAGCAGGAAGGCCTGGGCCAGCCCGTCCGGAGAGGGCTGCACCTTGTAGCTCAGCTTCAGCCCGAACTGGCTGCCGTCCCCCAGCAGCTGCTCAAACCGCGGGGTATCCGTGGGGGTGGAGATAATCAGGATCTCCTGAATCCCCGCCAGCATCAGCGTGGACAGGGGATAATAGATCATCGGCTTGTCGTACACCGGCAGCAGCTGTTTGCTGGTCACCATGGTCAGGGGATACAGCCGGGTACCCGCGCCGCCCGCCAGAATAATTCCTTTCATTTGGCTTCCCTCCTCCGGTCGTTTTCTAAAAAGACAGTATACCATATCTGCCGTCCGGCAGGCAACTTTTCCGAAGCCACAGCCCATGGCTCCCTCGCAAGTTACAAAACTGTTTCGGCGCTTCAGCATTCTGTGGAGCAGGGCTCCGTTCTGAAGCCTGTAAAAAGCAAATCCGGATTTGTTCCGCGCATCTTTCGTTTTCACCTGGCACGGACATTGTTCCCGCGGACTGCTTCCCCCGCGATCGCGTCTTAAAACTTTACAATCAGCACATCCCGGACCATCTGCACGGAACCGTCAGCCGGATAGGAAGGCATCGCCTGCACCTCCGGCCACCCCGCCGGATCCTCCCCGAAGTACCAGTTTCCCTCAAAGCCGCACCACACCCGCATAAAAAACTCCTTGTACAGGTGGATATATCTTGTGGTATTGTGGCTGTACAGATTCAAATGAATAAAATCCATCTCCGGCAGATTATAAATGGTTGGATCCAGGTTTGTCCAGTCATTGACGAAGCTGATCTTTGTCTCCGGAGTATAGCCGGGTGTAGATTTGATCCGGGTGATCACCGTCGTATAATAGCTCATGGCCTGGGACTGCTGGAGCGTATCCTTCAGATAGCACTGATTGTCAAAGCGGGCAAACATGACGCCCGTCACCGCCAGCACGAGGGACGCCGCCAGGGACATCGCCTGTTTTCCGCGGAACGGCGCGGATTCCAACTCATCCAGCATGGCGATCAGCAGCACAAAGGGCATGATCCCGCCGAAGACCATCAGCCCGTGCACCTCCTCGGACATGACGTAGATAAAGTTGCTCCCCAGCGGGAACAGCGCCAGCAGGATCAGCTGAAGCACCGCTTTCAGCCTGCTTTCCCGGCCCGTCCGGATGATCCTCCGCAGAGCCAGCAGCAGGCTGGCCGCCATTACGAAAGAATAAACCGCATGCAGCGTCCCGGGATACATATCAGCGTCCACGTTCCCCGCGGGATGGAAAAACAGCGCGTACGCCCTTGCGCATCGTTCCAGGAAGACGGAAAGGGACATTCTCCCCATCCTGTCGATCCCCTGATAGGTGGACAGCTGCAGATTGAATTTCCACAGGAAGAATCGGTTCCCGGCAAAGTAGACCGCCATGATCCCCACCACGCAAAGGATCTGAATCCCCACCCGTTTGAAGAGACCGTCATTTTTCTCTTCCGTCCCGAGGGCCATGAAGTCATAGATCAGGATCACCGACAGCAGTACGGGCAGAAACGCCTGGTATACCCCGATAGAAGCGCCGCCCAGCACCACCGCCAGTATTTTTGCCCACCAGGGAGTCGCGCGGCAGATCAGATAAGCGGCCAGGCCCATCATCAGCAGGCCGATCATGTAGGGATGGCTGGTAAACATATAGGAAAACAGCACCGCCATGGCGGGGAACGCCGCCAGCAGGCACCCCAGCAGGGCGCAGTATACCGGGTTGCGGATCTTCAAAAGGTCCACCAGCAGGGCACAGACCGCCGCTACGCAGAGGATCGATACGATTCCGTTGTACAGGGGCACGCTGGCGCTCCCCGTCCTGAACAGCAGCCCCTCCACCCAGCTGAGCACATGCAGCATCCATCGGCCGGAGGTGATGGTTGCCCCGAAACCGAACAAATTGGCAGCATCATCCTGATGGGACAGCTTGTTCAGCAGTCCCGTTCCGTGGGCAAAAAGGCCAAAGATCATGGTCCCCAGCAGGGCTGCCCAAATCTGAGGATATTCGCGGGGATTCAGGGCTTTCATCCGGAAAGCGTATCTTTGCTTCACTGCTTCACCCCCGTTTTCTCCCCACCAGCGCCTCCGCTCAGGGCATCATAGCCCTTCACCAGCTGCCCCGCCACCATTTTCAGCAGCACGGCCAAAACCAGCGTCGCGGCAAAAACCGTCACGGAATAGACCATCCCCGTGCCTTCCAGATAATTAAACAGGATGGGCTGGTGATTGTACAGGCTCTCGTAAAGCAGGTATATCTCCATGGAATAGGAGCCCAGCAGCATGATCATCTTCGACAGGAATCCCCGCTTCCGGAAGATGGAGAATATCCAGCCATGGCTCAGGGCTATGCACAGCACCAAAGCGCAGTATTCATAGAATCGAAGGTAGGGCGGAGAGATTTCCGGAAGATCGTTCAGCGCAACAATCAGGCCAATGGCTGCGGGAATCGACAGGGCCGGCACCCAGGCGGGAACCTTCTGATGCCGCAGGCAAAGCTTGCCCGTGAATGCCCCCAGCACAAAGACCGGAATCCGGCAGAACATCAATATGCCCCGCATATAGAAATATCTCTCCGCAACCCGGCTTAAAACCGCGCACAGCGCCACGGAGGCCAGGGTGATCGCAAGCATCCCCCAAATTCCCCGTTTGCCCCGGACAGCCCGATAAACCAGGGGAAAAACCAGATAAAGCACCATGGTAAAAGAGAAATACCAGAAGTTCCCCCGTTCCAGGTTGGGAGTCAGAAAGCCGTAAAGGAAAACGTATCCGAACCAGTTCGCCAGGTCTTCCACTTCTATCAGCCCATAGGTCAGGAAGGTGACGATCAGAACCGCCGGGAGAATCCGCCGATACCGGCGAATATAAAACGTTTTTGTGGGGTGCGCATCGCTTTCCATCAGGCGGGTATAGGAAAAATACAGTCCCAGGCCGGACAGGAAGAAAAACAGATCCACCGCACAGTTCCCGATCGCCTGAACCCTGGCCACGATTCCCAGCAGATGGGTCGTTTTCAGCAGGATGGAGTTGAACGGGTTCAGATACTTGCTGTGATAGATGGTCACCCACAGGCAGGCGATCCCCATCAGGTAGGATCTGACCCCGGAAATCTGATAAAGGTCAAAAGGCTCTGTCAGCTTTGCCAGCAGCTTTTTCATCCGGTCCCCTCCCTTAAAACTTCACAACAACGGTCTGGTCATTCATGATCATGATGGACCCATCCGCCGGGTAAGAAGGCATCGCCTGCACCTCCGGCGAGAACTGCAGCTCCGGATCCCATGCCCAGGAAAAATCAGCGCCGCACCAGACCTTGATAAACTGTTCCCTTGTCAGCGAGTGCAGGTATTCGTAGGAATTGTGCCAGTACGGATTTAACCGGATAAAATCCAGTTCATCAATGTTATAGACCGTCGGATCCTTCGCGTTCTCCGTGTTGGCAAAAAGAACCTCCATGTCCGGTCTGTACCCCGGCAGCGATTTAATCCTTGTAATCACCGTTGTGTAGTAGCTGATGGCCTCCTGCTGGTGAAGCATGTCCTTCAGGTAACACTGGTTGTCAAACCGGGCGTACATGACCGCCAGCAAAGCAAGCGCGCAGGCGGCGGCGCCGGACGCGATCCGGTTCAGCCGCGGGAAGGTGAAATCCAGCCGGTCCGCCATCCAGACGAACAGGACCACCTGCATCACCTGCCCGTAGACCATCAGTCCGTGTACGTTTTCCGCCATGACAAAGATCATGTTGCAGCCCAGCGGCATCAGGGCAAACAGCAGGCCCAGCAGCGCAGCGCGTACGGCGCCTTTTTTCATCGTCCGGATGATCAGCCGGAGCGCCAGCACCCCTTCCGCCGCCAGCATCAGATAATACAGATAGCGTACCGTACCCGGGTACATATCCCGGAACGCTCCGGGCATAGGATTGAAATATTCCCGGTAGGCGGTCGCGCATCGATCCAGCAGCGTCCCGAGCGTCATCCGTCCCATCTCATCAATGCCCTGGTAACCTGACAGCTCCATCTGATATTTATTCAGGAAAAAACGGTTTCCCGCCGCGTATACCAGCATCACGCCGATGACGCAGAGGATCTGGATCCCCACATGGATCCAGAACGCTTTCATGCTGAAAGAATCGCTTTCCTCCGCCAGGATCATAATATCATTCAGGAGCAGAACGGTCACAAACACCGGAAGATACGCCTGATAAATGCCCACCGCCGCGCCGCCCATGCATACGGCGATGATCTTTGTCCACCAGGGCAGCTTCGCGCAGATCAGGCAGGCGCTCAGGGTCATCGCCAGCAGTCCGATCATGTAAGGGTGGCTGGTAAACATATAGGCGAAAAGCGCGGTAACGACCGGAAACGCCGCCATGACGCAGCCCAGCAGGGCGCTGTAGATCCGGCTCCGGATTTTCAGCATCTGCACCAGAAGGCCTGCAACAGCCCCGATGCACAGCAGGGAAACCACGCCGTTGAACAGCGGAAGGCTGGTATTCCCCGTTCCGTAGAACAGCCCCTCCAGCCATTCGAACACCCGGAGCATCCACCGCCCGGAGGATATGGTTGTGCCGGTATCAAAAAGGCTGGCAACATCATCATGATGGGACAGCTTGTTAAACAGACCCATTCCCTGGGCAAAAATTCCGAAAACCAGCGCGCTGAAAAAAGCATAACGCACCTGCCCGGGAATTTTCCGGATAAGCGTAATCACCGGATTCGTGCTCTCTTTATACTCCATATACACATTTCTCTCCTGTCAAATGAAATAATCAGAATCCTTTTTTCCCGTTTCCATCCCCATCCACAAAGCCTTCCTTCATTGATGATTATACTATGGTGCTTCTCTAAAAAGCAACCTCACTTGTCCCCCCCCCCGCCGCTCTCTGCCAGCTTTTCCATCAGGTAGTCCACCACCCGATCCGCGGCTTCGCCGGGATGCTGCCAGGTTTCCGCCCGAGCTTCATCCCGGGCCGCTTGGAAGGCGGGATTCGCCAGTCCATCCTCAATGACTTCCCGAATTCGGGAAAGGTTGTCCCGCGACAGCTGATGCCCTAGTTTCGGCAGCACCTCAAAGGTCCACAGGTTTTCATCCAGCCAGTAGCAGTCGTAGGGGCCCTTATCAAAGGAAGTATCCGCATAGATAATGGGTTTGTCAAAGACGAGGGAAAAGTCAAACATGACCCCCGAAAAATCCGAAATCAGAATATCTGACCGCCGCAGAACCTCAAAGTTGTCATTGTCCCGATTCCACTCCAGCTGCGGTCCCTCCGGATACCGCCGCATCAGGTCCTCCAGCATCGTCTTTTCCGTGGAAAAGGACTGCGGATGCGGCCGCACAATGAGATGAAAATCTGTGGCCAGCAGTGCGTCCAGGATTTTTCCACCATACACACTGAGGATGCCGCTGGCACCCCAGGATGGCGCAAGCAGCACCGTCTTTTTCCCGTCAGGACGCGGCGGCACAGGCGGCAGTGTCTCCAGTCGCTTCCGCATCTGATCCAGGTAGGTAATGCCCACAATGCGCAGCTCCTTTTCCGGAAGACCCCTGCTCTGTTCCAACCGTCGCAGCTGGCCGATCTGGTACTCTCCGGAAAGCAGCACTGCATCATAATAATCCAGGCCGAACATCCGATAGCGGGTAACATCCCCCGGCGCATGGGGAATATGCACATAGAATGGAATATCCCGGGAACGCTTCCATTGGTACACATCCAGCCCCGGCGTAGTGGAAAGCAGCATTCGTGCCTTCAGAAAGTTCAGCCGGGTATAAGCCTTGCTGCCCTCACCGATCCATTCCGCGTGAATATGGGTATAGGGCTTTTCCAGGGCCGGATCATCCGGGGATTCGGTCATGTAAAACGTCTCCTGCCCCCGACGCTCCAGCTCGTCGCAGATGGGTTCAAAAACGTTCCAGTACCGCTTATGGTCAGAAAAGATCACCAAGGGCAGTGCCGCCTCTTCTTCCCGCACATTTTTCCGCCGTCCTGTCAGGAGTCCCAGTCTCAGCTTCAGGGATCTCAGCAGGTAAACCAGGGAGCCCACCACCGCAATCAGGATCGTAAAGAGCATGCTGCCCGTACCGGGATCAATATAAAGAATCATCTGTTTTTCTCCCGCCAGTCGTAAAGCATCATTCCGCAAATCCGCGCTAAGAAAATGCTGCTTTATTCGCATGAAAGCGTTCTGCTTGCTTCTTTTCTTTGAAACGTTTTCCTGCTGTCCGCAACCTCAATCGAAGCGGCAGCCCACCGGGCAGTTCGCTTGTTTCAGTTGATCTCACAGCCGATGAAATATCCGCCGCAGGCGGTCCATCGCCTGTTCGTCCCCGCCTTGCGGGGGAGCCTGCATCAGCGCTTCCCTAAGCGCCTACCGTCAGCAGCACGCCGCCGATGATCAGCGCCGTGCCCAGCACCTTCCGCCAGGTGATCCGCTGGCGGAACACCAGCACGTCGAGGATGAACACAAAGATGTACCCCGTGGTTTCCAGCAGGGTTCCCTCCGAAACCTCCAGCACCCGGTAGGCGTAGACCCCCATCACCGTGGCGATGAAAAAAATCAGATAGGCCCCCATGACCGGCGCGTTCAGGTACTCCCGGATCCTGCTTTCCCAGCGGCGCGCCGCCGCCTTTTTCAGCAGCACCTGGGACAGGGCGCTGATGAAGGTGCTTCCCAGCAGGATCAGGCAGTACAGCAGCTTTCTGTCCATGCTATGCCTCCGTCCGCCCGTCCGGCGCTTTTTCCGCGGAAGCGAACAGCACCACTCCCGCGATGATGAGTCCCGCGCCCATCAGCTTCCGCGGGGTGATGGCTTCCCCGAAGAACAGAAACCCCCACACCAGCCCCCAGATCACGACGACGGCCTTGTTCGTGTACGCCGTGGACAGGGAAAACGCCTTCAGCACCTGCTGCCAGCCCAGGGCGTAAATCCCCAGGCACAGAAAAACCAGCAGATACCCTCCGATCCATTTTGCACTGAACAGCGGCGCGTCCCCGATGGCCCTGCTGATCACCGTGGACATGGAGTAAACCAGAAACAGGCCGTGCATCAGCAGCAGGCTGAACAGCTTTTTCCTTCCCGCGGGCCGGCGCTCCGCCCCGTTGGCCGTCGTCCCGGCGTTTTTCCGCTCCATCTTTCCCTGGTCCATGCTTCTTCCTTCCCGGAGGGGACGCCATATCCTGCCCTTCAGGACCGGCTTTCTTCCCTCCATCTGTCCCGAGGGTGCGAAACCCATGTAACAGTATATTATACAATGAGCCTCTTTGGAAAAGCAAGGCCGCGGGTTCCCTCTTGTTGAAAGGCGCGGGGTCTGATATAATGTTTACAGAAAGCTCCGCGCCGCCCGGAAGCGCTCCGGGCCGCGGCGTCAGACAGGAGGATGCGGAAATGACCATCATCGTTACCGGCGGCGCCGGGTTCATCGGCAGCAACTTTATTTTTCACATGCTGGAGAAGTATCCGGATTACCGGATCATCTGCCTGGATAAGCTGACCTACGCGGGGAATCTGTCCACGCTGAAAAAGGTCATGGATCATCCGTCCTTCCGCTTCGTGAAAGCGGACATCTGCGACCGGGAGGCGGTTTACCGCCTCTTTGAGGAGGAACGCCCGGACATGGTGGTCAACTTCGCGGCGGAAAGCCACGTGGACCGCTCCATTGAGGATCCCGGCGTTTTCCTGCAGACCAATATCCTCGGCACCGCCACCCTGATGGACGCCTGCCGGAAGTACGGCATCCAGCGCTATCACCAGGTTTCCACGGATGAGGTTTACGGTGACCTGCCCCTGGACCGGCCGGATCTGCTCTTCACCGAGGAAACGCCGATCCACACCTCCTCCCCCTACTCCAGCAGCAAGGCCGCGGCGGACCTGCTGGTCATGGCCTATCACCGGACCTACGGGCTCCCCGCCACCATCAGCCGCTGCAGCAACAATTACGGCCCCTACCATTTTCCGGAGAAGCTGATTCCCCTGATGATCGCCAACGCCCTGAATGACAAGCCCCTGCCCGTGTACGGGGAGGGCAAAAACGTCCGGGACTGGCTGTATGTGGAGGATCACTGCAAGGCCATCGACCTGATCATTCATCGGGGCCGGGTCGGCGAGGTCTACAACATCGGCGGGCACAACGAGATGGCCAACATCGACATCGTGAAGCTGATCTGCCGGGAGCTGGGCAAGCCCGAAAGCCTCATCACCTATGTCACGGACCGGAAGGGCCACGACATGCGGTACGCCATTGATCCCACCAAGATCCACAACGAGCTGGGCTGGCTGCCGGAAACCCGATTCGCCGACGGCATCAAAAAGACCATCCAGTGGTACCTGGACAACCGGGACTGGTGGGAGGAGATTATCAGCGGGGAATACCAGCACTACTATGAGAAGATGTACGGAAACCGGTAAGGTTCCCCCCCGTGCCGCTTCATTCCGCGGTTTCCGGACGGTTCCGGCGTTCTCCGGCCCGTGCGGGCGGCACGAAAGCAAAGGATGATTCATTCCGATACAAGGAGGGCTTTCCCATGGCCCAGGCGAAGGATTCCCGGTTCAGCGAGGTGCTGAAGTTTCTGATTTCCGGCGGCATCTGCTTCCTGGTGAAGCTGGTCTGCTCGGTGGCACTCAAATTCGGCATGGGGCATGAGACCTGGCTGTCCGTCCTGCTGGCGGAGCTGGTCGCCATCGTGGCCAACTACATTCTGTGCGTCCTGTGGATCTGGCCCGCCGCCAGGGATAACGACCTGCTTACCAAGGCCGGCTTCCTGGTCACCAGCCTGATCGGCCTGGTGTGGAACGAGCTGCTGATGCTCCTTTTCGGAAAAATCTTCGGGGAAACCCAGGTGCTGTTCACCCTCATGGGAAAGGACATCACCATGTACATCGTCAACGTGTGCCTGACCACCGGCATCGTCCTGTTCTGGAATTTCTTTACCAAAAGGGCCGTGCTGAATTCCGGCCTGCTGAAAAAATGGGCAGAAAAATGGGCAAAAAAAAGCTGACGTTCCGCGCACGGCGTCCCGTCAGCCATATTCTTCCGCTCATTCCATGAGACAGATGATGCCCTTTTCTTCCCGCTCCGGGTCAGCGGCGCCCAGCCAGGTCCGCACCGCTTCGTTTTCCCGGTCATGAATCAGCACGTACCGCGTGCTGATTTTTTTCAGGTCCGCCGCCGCCGC
>JAFUGS010000072.1 GCA_017469265.1 Clostridia bacterium | reverse complement strand
TGTCCGTAAGTTCCTGGCTTTGCTACATGCTTCCTTCACCCACAGCCTTGCGGTTGCCGGCTTGCATTTCACTACACTTGGCAGCAGATACCTGTGACCGGACTTTCACCGGCAAGATTTGTAGCATGCCCATCGCACATAGAAAAGCGCACCGGCTCCGCTGCCGGTGCGCTCACATGTGCATCATCAAGTTATAAAACGCAGAATAAATGAAGATTATGATTGGTTCGCTCATCAGGCTTTTTTATTCATGAAAGAACGGGCAATGCGGATGCCGATTTTGAAGGGAAGCGGCCGGAGCGCCCGATCGGCTTCCTTCAGCTTTTCGCGGATCGGCAGATGCTGCGGGCAGTGGCTTTCACATTTGCCGCACCCGACGCACTGCGTCGCGAACGCCGGCTGCAGGGTCAGGCCCACGTTCTGAGCATAGTCCATCCGCCCTTCCCATTTGCCCTCTGTGTACATGGTGTTATAGTAAAAGAATGTGCCGGGAATATCCACCCCGCGCGGGCAGGGCATGCAATACCGGCATCCGGTGCAGCCCACCTTTTCGGTGGCGCGGATCAGGCTGCGCACGCGTTCGATCAGAGCGAAATCCTCCTCCGTGAACACACCGGCCCGGGCGTCCTCCGCGGTGGCCAGGTTTTCCGCAACCATCTCCTGGGAATTCATGCCGGAGAGCACCACGGTCACCTCCGGCTGATTGAAAAGCCAACGGAAGGACCACGCTGCCGGGGTCCAGCCGCGGCTGTTTGCCACGATCGCCTCTTTGGCCCCTGCCGGCAGCAGGTTCACCAGCTTTCCGCCCCGCAGCGGTTCCATGATGATCACCGGGATCCCCCGGGCTGCGGCGGCCTTCAGGCCTGTGACGCCGGCCTGGGTGTGTTCGTCCAGATAGTTATACTGGATCTGGCAGAAATCCCAGTCGTAATCCGCCAGGATCTTCAGGAAATTCTCTGAATTCCCGTGGTAGGAAAAGCCAATATTCCGGATGGCTCCTTCCTTTTTCTTTTCCGCGATCCAGTCCAGTAAGCCCATTTTCTTCAGGCGCTCCCACTGGGCGGCATCGGTCAGCATGTGCATCAGGTAGTAGTCGATGTAGTCCGTCTTCAGCCGGTTCAGCTCCTCCCGGAAGATCTTCTCCGCTCCGGCCAGGCTTTTGACCATATACTGCGGCAGCTTGGTGGCGATATTCACCTTCTCCCGGATGCCGTTGCGCTCCAGCACAGTCCCCAGCAGCGCTTCGCTGCCGGGATAGACATACGCGGTGTCAAAATAGTTCACACCGGCCCGGTAAGCCGCCAGGATTTCTTTTTCCGCCTTATCCAGATTCAGCCGGCCCGCCTTCTGGGTAAAGCGCATGCATCCGAAACCGAGGATGGATAGATCGCGGCCATATTTGTCCTTCCGATACTGCATGTTTCCCTCCGTAAACATTTTCAGAGCAAACCGGCCTTCGCTGGCCAGGCCCGCGGGCTTCAGGTCGGATCTGTCAGATCCCGAACAGCTGATAGTCTGTTTTCCCGATGGCTGTCAGGATCAGCTCAGCCGCCAGGATTCCAGTCGCGTTTCGCCGGTCCAGCAGCGGGTTGGTTTCCACCAGGTCCATGGCCAGCAGCCTTCCCATGTCAGACAGCACTTCGCAGATTACGAATCCTTCTCTGTTGGTGAGCCCGTTCAGCACCGGTGTTCCGACGCCGGGCGCGTTTTCCGGATCCAGCGCATCCATGTCAAAGCTCAGATGGATCCCTTCCGTTCCGTCGGATACGATGGAGACGGCCTCTTCCATGATCTTTCTGATCCCAAAGTTATGCACATCGCTGATGGAGAAAACGGAAACACCCTTGCTTTTCAGCTTCTTTGTCTCCAGCGGATCCAGATCCCTGGCGCCAATAATGGCCGTGTGATGCGGGTCCACCCTGGCTTCAGTAAAGCGCACCAGCGAATCCGGGCCGCATCCGCACACGGCGGAAAGCGGCATCCCATGGATGTTTCCCGTGGGCGTGATCTGCTCGTCGTTGAAGTCGCCGTGGGCGTCGATCCACAGGACCCCGATCTTCCCGCAGTGCTCCGCCGTGGCTGAAATGGACCCTGCCGCGATGCTGTGATCTCCTCCCAGGATGATGGGAAGAGCCCCCTTCTGATGGGCGCTCAGGACTTTCCGGTAGAGTTTTTCATTGGCGTCATTGATTTCTTTCTCGTAGCGAAGGCGCGGATTCCCTTCCGATTCCGCCACACAGGGAATCACATCCCCGTAGTCCTTCACCGCATAGCCGATGTCCCGGATTTTTGAGATCAGCCCGGCGTGGCGGATTGCCAGGGGGCCCATATCCACTCCCTTGCGGACGGCGCCCAGATCCAGCTGGGAACCCATGACCGCGATGCTCTTTTTAATCATAACAGCCTCCTTGCAGACACCGACGAAAGCGTGGCGGCTTTCCGTCGGAACAGATCAATGATAACAAAAGAATTTTCCGTTTTCCGGCTGGCTGTATCCGGCGCCGGCATCCTGAACCGCACGCTCAGCCGGCAGGCCCTGCACTCATTCCCTGTGGTCCAGTACCAGCATCATCCGCTGCGTGCCGATGAACTCAGAGCGAATGCATTCGTTGAATACGATGGTTTCTTCCTCGTCGGGCTTTTTTTCCAACGGCTGCGTCCGGTCCAGATAATCCGTTTTGTCTTCATACCGCAGGACGACTGCCTTCCGTCCGTCGTCCCTTTCCAAAATCGTCCAGGTGCTGTTCGGCCTCTTTCCCTCCGGGATCGCGGCCTGCAGCGGCCCAGTGATCTGCTCCGAGACAAGCTGCCGCTCCTGCTCCGTAAGCATGTCAGCCGAGGCCTCCAGCCACGCTTCCAGATTCTGCCCGGTCAGCTTTCCACCCGTCAGCATGCGCAGGTTTTCCGGATAAAAACGGAGCAGTCCTTTAAACGCGTTTTCTCCGAAGAAAATCAGATAGATCAGCGCCGCTATACCCGCCAGCAGATCCGCGTACCAAGGCGCGTCAATCCCGCAGGGTTTTTCCAGCAGAATAGCCAGCAAACAGGAGGCGCTCAGCTGAATTACCATGGTGATCGTCGCTTTTGTTTCCTTCCCGGCGGAGGAAAGGAAATCCATCAGAAGCGCACCAATCATGTCAAGCAGAGCCGTCGCGCTGACGATCCGGATACCCCAGGGAAGCGTATCCAGCATGACCTGGTCATCAATCGCGTACAGATTGATCATGATCTCCGGGAAGGCGCATAGGAGCACAACGATCGGAACCAGCAGCATATAGCTGATCCGCGCGAGCGTCCGTTTGGCCAGCAGGACGCCGCTCCGGTTCTGTTCCCCGTAATAGGACGACGCGATGGGATAAATGACGTCCGTAGCCCCAGCCATAAAGATGGTGATAAAAAGCTGCAGGTTCTCGATCACGGCTGAATTGCCAAGGCCGCTTGTGCCGGCGCTGTCTTTGAGCACAAAATTCTGAATCAGCAGCTGAACTCCCAGCAGGAAGTACATCACGCCCTCCGCGGCTCCGGGCTTGATCAGCTCCAGCAGGCTCGGATCCCCTTCTCTGCGCCGGGGAGAGGTAAATCTGCACAGCCGGTCCTTTTTCCTGAAGTGCAGCAGGAACACCAGGCAGGTGACGACGCTGCCCATCACGGTGCCCAGGGCGGCCGCGCCGATGCCGCCGTTCAGAGCATAAATACCGATATAGTCGACCAGAATATTGGCCGCGGCCCCGGCAATCGCGCCGATCATGCTCAGCGTTTCATTGTTATCGTTCAGCAGAAAATACTCCGCCGCAAAAGCAACCACCAGCACCGGACTGCCGATCAGCGTGATCAGCATGTATTCTCTGGCAAAATCACGGTTCTCCTCCGTGGCGCAGAAAGCGCTCAGAACCGGCTCATGAAAAATACCGACCAGAAGGGCTATGAAGGCGGTGAAAACCGTCATCAGCAGCATCGTCCGTGAGAAGACGCGCGCCGCTTTGGCTTTTTCTCCAGAACCGGAGCATTTGGCGATGAATACGCCGGCTCCAAGTCCTCCCAGCGTGCCGACGGTGCTGATCAGGTATCCAAGCGGCATCACGGTGATGAGCGCGGACAGGGCATCTTCTCCCAGTTTTCCGGAAACGCAGATCGCATCCACCATCGGCGCGGACTGGGCAAAAAGCATGCCCAGCATCAGCGGGATCATATATCGGATGCTGCTGCGGCGAATCAGGCCGCGTTCTTCTTTTTCATTGATTATTTCCATTCCCCATTCTCCTCTGGCTATCATTTTCATTTGCTTTCTGGAAGAGCGTCTGTACATCAGAGCCGCATTTCTCCCACATTCCGGATGGCCGCTTCCAAATAGTTCATATCCGTCATGGACCAATGGAAGCCCAGTCGGTAGAGCGCCATCGTGGTAAAGGTATTGTCTGCCGGGACGCCCGTCACCTGGTCATCCTGGTCCGTATCATACATGAACAGCGGGGAAAGCGAAATACCGGTTTCCGGATCGGCGATCCCTGCATGGACCCGTGCGCGGAACTCTTCATCGTTAACCGCCTGGATCGGATATCCTTCGCGGTTCATCGCGAACACAATGTCTCCAAGCTGGACATGATGGCAGTTGTAAGGATGGAAAATCGTAAACCGGCTGTCAGTTCCGGACAGCAGCACAATGGCTTCCGCGACTTCGTTGATGGGTGAAAACTCCTCCTCATCCGTCAGGATCGAATAGGGAATACACTCGAGCTCCGCGAAGGCCCACAGGGTCCGGAAGAAGTTGTTGGTGTTGAAATTCATCTGGAACTCGCCATCTGTGGTACGGCTCATCAGATTGCCCAGCCGCATGATCTTCGCATCCAGTCCGCGTTCTTCCACAGCGGCCAACACGTGCTTCTCCGCCAGGAATTTGGTGTGTACATACCCGTTGTCTTCGGTGATCTGGCCGATATCCAGCTGATCCTCCCGCAGCGCGTCCGGGCCATCCTTCAACGTCATGACGGATCCCGCCACAGAGGTTGTGGAGGTGTGAATCAGCCGGGCCTTCTTTTTGACGCACAGGTCGATCAGCCGGTCCACCAGCTCCACATTTGCCTGCATCAGGGAATCCAGGGACGCAAAATGCTTAACGCTGGCAGCGCAGTTGATCACTGTCTGAATGTCGTATGCGCCAACCTTCTCCAGGCTTTCTGCGGACAGCGGATCTCCTTCGATCAGCACGATCCTGCTGCCTACAAGCTCCTCAAAGGTTTCCTCAAAATAGTAGAACATGATTTCCCGGAAGCGTTTCTCCGCGCCCAGCCTACCCGGGCGGATCAGACAGTAGATCGTTCCGCTCGTCTTTTCCAGCAGCGCTTTCAGCATATGCGCCCCAAGGAATCCCGTGGCGCCTACAAGCAGGATATTTCCCAGATCCCGGAAGGTGAGACCCTCCAGGTAATCCACCCGGTTCCTGCTCAGGCAATTCAGGGTGTGTGCTTCGGAGACGCTTTGCCCGTTCAGAGGCGCGCCTTCGGATCCGTTTGATCCGCCGTTTTGCTTCTCAATAATCAGCTGTCCCAGTTCTTCCACCCGCGGATGGTTATACAGATCCTGATAATTCAGCGGAATGCCCTGTGACATCATCTGCAACAGGACCTTCATGGCCCGGATGGAGGTTCCGCCGATTTCGAAGAAGTTTTCGTTGATGCCGATATCTTCTATCATCAGCGCGTCCCGGAATATGCCGCAAAGCTGCTCCTGCAGAGGCGTCTGCGGCGGGATGATTTCGCCCCGGTGCAGGGCCTCCGGCTCCGGAAGCGCCTTTCGGTCGATCTTTCCGGCGGGCGTCAGCGGCATCTCCGCCAGCTCCATGTAGGCAGTCGGCACCATGTAATCCGCAAGCGTTTCCGCCAGGAATGCTTTCAGCCCTTCCCGGAAAGTGTCTGTATCTTCATCTGACGCGGGCCTGGCCTCCTCCCGCAGCGTATAGTAGAGCACCAGCTGCTCCTGCCGGACTTCCGCGCAGGCTTCCCGGACACCCTTGTATCGCGCGGCCCGGTTTTCAATCTCGCCCAGCTCGATCCGGAACCCGCGCAGCTTCACCTGGGTATCGATCCGGCCCAGGTATTCCAGTTCGCCCCGCTCGTTGTATCTTGCCAGGTCCCCTGTCCGGTAGATCCGGATCCCGGGCAGATCCGCGCTCTCGCAGAACTTTTCCGCCGTCAGTTCCGGCCTCTTCCAGTAGCCCTGCGCCATCTGCGGGCCCGCCAGGCACAATTCGCCCGCCATCCCCGCAGGAACCA
>JAFUGS010000071.1 GCA_017469265.1 Clostridia bacterium | reverse complement strand
GGCCGCCTGGCCCGGCCGAGCCGCCGCCCGCGCCCCGCGGCCAAAGTCCAGGGTCCGTTATGCCTCATCCGCGAACAGCGCCTCCACTTCCGCCTCCCCGGGCTCCCCCAGGGAGAAGATCCGCCGGGCCAGGTTCTCCGCCTGCCGGGCGCTTTCCGCGGCCGGGGCGGTGAGGTACCGGTTGTACTGCTGGGCGATGAGGGTGGCGCTCTTCTTCAGCTGCTCAAAGCCGGCCCGCCGGATCTCGATCAGCCCGTCCTGCCGCAGCATCTCCATGGCGTCCGCCAACGGCAGGCCGTACTCCCGCAGGCACCAGGCCGCCAGCTCCGCTTCCGCGGCCCCGGCGTAGCCCAGAATCTCCGGCACCCGGCACTGCAGCGCGCACAGGTCCTCAAAGGTTTCCCGGTCCATCTCCCGGCGCAGCCCCTTCAGGGGCGGGTTTTCGCTCATGCTTTCCGTTCGGTTTTCCATCATGTGCATCATCCTTTCGTATGCTGATCCCCGGTGGGCCGGCCCCCGGGGAAGGAGGAAACCCCGGGCCGGCCCGCCGGCGCCGAAGGCCGGAAGCCCCGGCAGCCGCCTGGCGGCTCCGGCCTCCTGCCTTTCGACAGCTCCCAGTATACGGATCTTTTCGCCGCCGCATAGTGTCCAAAGGGTGTCTGAAAAGGGTCCTCGGGGTGTCCTCAGGGTGTCCTGGGGGTGTCCTCAGAGTGTCCTGAACCTGCCCGCCCCTGTCCTGTGACGAACCCGTTCCTGCCTGTGTCTGTCCCGATCCTGTCCCGCCCCTGCCCGGCACATCCAACCCCAACAAAAAAGCGTATTCCTCCCGACCCGTCCGGCGCGCGTATTGTACAAACCGATGCTCAACCTCCGGAAAACCGGAAAAAGAAATCCGGCGGATTTGCCGATTTTCACTTATTTCCGGCGGATTTCGGTGGACAGCGCAAAAAATATCTGGTAAAATGAGTAGCTGGAGAGGTGGCTCTTTCTTTGCTGTGCCCTTTTCCATCGCTCCGCCGAGAAATCCATGCCCGCCGCGATCGCGCCGATGGCCGCCGCGGCGGCGGGAGAACATAGCTCCGGTCCCCGCGAGGCGCGAAACGCGCCCCGCCCGGCGAAGCTATGCCTTTTGTCAGAAAAAAACATGACGATCCACGCGCGGGAGCCGCGCGGTCGCCTTTCATAGAAGAAAGGATGCAACAAACTGTGAAAGAGGAAAAGCGTCAGCATCCGGAGCGGCCCGCCGCCCCGGACGCGGAGCGTGGGGACAGACCCAGGGGGAAGCCGTTCCGTCTGGGAAATCTCAAAATAGAACACTGGCAGCTGGTTTCCATCCTGATGGCCTTTTACGATTACCTCGCCGTGGTGGGGTCTTATTTTGTGGCCCTCTGGGTGCGCTTTGACGGCGTGTACAGCGCCATCCCGGAAATCTATCTCCGGGCGTACGGAAGCTTCACGTTCCTGTATGCCCTCGTCTGCCTCCTGATCTTCTGGCTTTTCCGACTGTATAACAGCATGTGGCGCTACGCCAGCTTTGCCGAGCTGGTGCGGACGCTGTCCGCTTCGCTGACCGCCTCCGCCCTGCACGTCGTGGGCATCGTTGTCCTCTGCCGGCGGATGCCGATTGCCTATTACTGCCTGGGAGCGATTTTCCAGTTCATCCTGCTGACGGCGATCCGCTTTGCCTACCGCTTCCTGCAGATCTTCCGCAAGCGCCGCCAGGATCAGCGCGGCGGCAACGTCAGCCGGGTCATGCTGATCGGCGCCGGCTCCGCCGGCCAGCTGATCCTGCGGGATCTGGCCCAGGCAAAGGAAGTCACGGATCAGGTGGTCTGCATCATCGATGACAACCCCAACAAGTGGAACCGCTACATGGACGGCATCCCCGTGGTGGGCGGCCGGGACGACATCCTTTACGCCGTGGAAAAATACAACGTGGACAAAATCTACCTGACCATCCCCAGCGCCACGGCGGAGCAGAAGCGGGACATCCTGGCCATCTGCAATGAAACCGGCTGCGAGCTGAAGCAGCTGCCCGGCATGTATCAGTTCGTCCTGGATCAGGTCAGCGTCACCTCCATGAAAAAGGTCAGCGTGGAGGACCTGCTGGGCCGGGAGCCCATCAAGACGGACATGGAGGAGGTCTACGCCTTCATTTCCGGTCGGTCCGTGCTGGTGACCGGGGGCGGCGGATCCATCGGGAGCGAGCTGTGCCGCCAGATCGCCGCCCACCACCCGAAGCAGCTGATCATCTTTGACATCTACGAAAACAACGCCTACGACATTCAGCTGGAGCTGAAGGCGAAGTATCCGGAGCTGGACCTGGTCACCCTGATCGGCTCCGTCCGGGACAGCCGGCGCATCTTCCAGGTCTTTGAGACCTATCACCCCCAGATCGTGTACCATGCCGCGGCTCACAAGCATGTGCCCCTCATGGAGGACAGCCCCTGCGAGGCGGTGAAAAACAACGCCCTGGGCACCTACAAGACCGCGTACGCCGCCATGGTTCACGGCTGCGAGCGCTTCGTCCTCATCTCCACGGACAAGGCGGTGAACCCCACCAACGTCATGGGTGCCACCAAGCGCGTCTGCGAGATGATCATCCAGAGCTTTGCCCACATGATCCGGGAAGGCCGCGCCGCGGAGATCCCCCAGCTCTTCACTCATGTGGGCTTTGAAAACGCGGACAAGGACGGCACGGGCAGCGTCTTCAAAAACATCCGGACCAAGTTCGTGGCGGTCCGCTTCGGCAATGTGCTGGGCAGCAACGGCTCCGTCATCCCCCTCTTCCGCCGGCAGATTGAGGAGGGCGGCCCCGTCACCGTGACCCATCCGGACATCATCCGTTACTTCATGACCATCCCGGAGGCGGTCAGCCTGGTTATGCAGGCCGGCACCTACGCCAGCGGCGGGGAAATCTTCGTCCTGGACATGGGCAGCCCCGTCAGGATCGATACCCTGGCCCGGAACATGATCAAGCTCTCCGGCTTCAAGCCGGATGTGGATATCAAAATTGAGTATACCGGCCTGCGCCCCGGCGAAAAGCTGTACGAGGAAAAGCTCATGGCCGAGGAAGGCCTCCGGAAGACAAAGAATGAGCTGATCCATATCGGCAATCCGATTCCCTTCGACGAAACCCGGTTCCTGAGCCGCCTCAGCGCCTTGATGGACGCGGCCTACAGCAACAAGGAGGATCATATCCGCTCCCTGATCGCCGGCATCGTGACCACCTACCACCCGGAAGACCCCGCCCCGGCGGAGACCATCGCGGAAGCTTCCGCCCGGAAGATCACCGAGCAGGATCAGTAAAGTCCGCCGCCCCAGCATCATGAGATGAAATGAGCCGCGACGACATTTTGATTGGAGGTGTGCTTGATGTATTCTTTTAGCGGGCTGGTGAATGGCAATACCATTAAAGTGGATGAAAATTTGCAGACGTTTGATGGCTGCCGAGTCATTATTACAATACTCGATGAAAGTTCAAACATTTCGAATCAAGCGACAAGTAAAATACTGGATTCAAAGAGAATGACTGCCGTAAGGGAACTGGCAGGTATATGGAAAAACCGAAAAGAAGATGTAGATGGCATGGTGAGAAATCTGAGGAGGGGCCGCAGCTTTGATCTTTGATACGGACGTTATGATTTGGTTTCTCAGAGGAAATGAAAAAGCTGTCGATCTTGTTGAAAAATCAATGCCTTTCTCAATTTCTATTGTGACCTATATGGAACTGTTGC
>JAFUGS010000070.1 GCA_017469265.1 Clostridia bacterium | reverse complement strand
GTCAATTTACTTGTCGGGCTACAGGCCCATAAAATCATCGACTTTCGCCGCCATGGCTATTATACGCCTTGATCCCTTGCTTTACCAGCTCCCCGGTTTCATTTATCGTGGCGCCCAGTTTATGGGCATGGGGATTTACTTATACGCTTTTATATGATATGCTTGTGAGCGAGAAAGTAAGGTGATATGCTTTGGCTACACGTTTTGATTTGCTGGATGATTTGGTTGAACAAGGGGATGGGTATCTTCGCACGGCGGATGTTGTTGCGAGAGGGGTATCCAAGCCCACCCTTGCCGAGTATGTACAGGCTCGGAATATGGAAAGGGTGGCACATGGGATCTATTTATCGGAAGAAGCATGGCCGGATGAGCTTTTCCTGCTCTCCGCCGCGAATTCCCGAATCGTTTTTTCGCACGAGACGGCTCTGCATCTTCATGGACTCATGGAGCGGGAGCCTGCCGGCATCAGTGTTTCGGTCATGACCGGCTACAACGCTTCCCATCTGCGGCAGAAGGGCATCCGTGTCTATCAGGTAAAAACTGATGTTTATTCCCTCGGAATCACCCAGGCGCAAACCACCTGGGGACATGCTGTGCCCGTATATGACAGGGATCGTACAATCTGCGACCTGGTGCTGCATAAGCAATCCACGGATATTCAGATTTTTCAGTACGCCATGAAAGAGTACATGACCAGCAGCGATAAGAATCTGAATCATCTGATGATGTACGCGGAAAAGCTTCATATCGCGGATACGATGAGAATGTATACGGAGGTCATGTTATGATCAGGACTGCAACGCAGCTGAAGGCCAAGGTAAGGAATCTAAGCGGAAGCGACAGCAACAAAGCGCTGATGCTGATCCGGAATTATTTCATGCAGCGCTTTCTGGAAAGAATCTCGCAGTCAGAATATCGAGATCATTTTATCCTCAAAGGCGGCATGTTAGTAGCTTCCCTGGTCGGGCTGAATACAAGGGCCACCATGGACATCGATACGACCGTGAAAGCGGTTTCGCTCTCCCGGGAGGATGCAATTCGGATGATGGAGAGGATCATCACTGTGGATATTCCTGACGGAACCAGCTTCGAGATTTCCAAAGTCACCGACATTATGGAAGATCACGACTATCCGGGGCTGCGGTTCTTCCTGGAGGCCCGACTGGAAAAACTGCAGCAGGCCATCAAAATCGATATCTCCACCGGGGATGTGATCACCCCCCGTGCAGTGGAGTATTCCTATCCGCTGATGTTCGAGAATCGTACAATCGCCATCTGGACATATAATCTGGAAACCCTGCTCGGAGAAAAACTTGAAACGATTATGGCCAGAGGCACCGCTAATACGCGAATGCGTGATTTTTATGATCTTCATGTACTTTCCACGCAGCAGAAATTTGACCGGGAAATCCTGAAAAAGGCATTCCTTGCCACCAGTCAAAAGCGCAATACGATTCAGCAGCTTCCAGACATGCACGACATTGTGCAGCGAGTCGCAGCGGACACAGAGATGAGAAGCCGGTGGGAAAACTATCGGAAAGCATCATTTTATGTCGGAATGCTTTCATGGGAAGCAGTAATGGGCAGTGTCAAACAGCTTGCCAACATCGTGGTATAATGCAATTCGAACGGAAGGATGGGATAAGAATAATAATAAAGTCCTGGCAAATCCAGCTATTCGGCTTTCGTATTCTTCGTCTGTTTTGAGTGCTCACCCGACGCGGCCGGAAATCTGATCCACCTTCCAGGTGAAATCCGGAACGCTGATCAGCGCGTGGCACATGGGACATTTCGCGGATTTATACAGGGAAAAGGGGGAGCCGCAGCTGGGGCAGTTGACCGAAAAAGGCGCGCCCGGCTGCGGCGTTTTGACCGTGTCCGGACGGGAAAGCATCCAGTCCTCATGGAAAAAGGATTCCCTGCCTTCCATGATCACCCTGCCGGTGTCCTTCCGAATCACCCGCGGGGTAAACCGCGTAAACAGATGGCAGAGGAGGATCTCCCGCCCGGAGGCGGAAGGCGCCGCGTCGAGGGTTCCGTCCAGAACGGCCGGCCGCTCCGCGAGGCGCACGCGCGTTTCCGCCTGATCCCGGGCGATCTCCTTCAGCTCTTTTTGATAAAGCGCGTCTGAAAAATAGGGCTTCATCGGCTCCATGTCCCAGGAAGCCCGGCAGGTGAGCAGCTGCAGCCACAGGTTTTTGACACGGTTGATCACGGCCTGCGCGTCAAACCAGGGATCGTTGTTTAAAACCAGCAAGATGACTCCCTCCTTATGCGTGAATGGTGCGCTGGGACAGCGCGTCTATTTCGCTGATCACCCAGTCCGGGGATATTTTCATCACCGGGGTATGGCAGAAAGGACATTCCGCGAAGGCCTCCAGGTCTATTTCCGCGCCGCAGTTGGGACAGTGGGCGGTATCCGCGGCCTGATTGTCGCCGGTCACCGCGCCCAGGGGCCGGACCATCGTCCACAGGTATTCGAAGCGCTTCCTGGTTTTTTCCGGTCCCTGAAGGTTCTTTCCTTCCCGGTTCGTGGTCCAGATATTGTGCGTAACCTCGATCCGGATCTTCAGCACCTGGTGTTCGGAATCCGTCTCGTAGCGCGCCAGGCTGACCTGATCGAAGGCGATATCCCGCACATGGGCCGTTTCGCCGGTGAGCTTTTTGTTCTGAAGCTGGGTGTTAAACCGGGTCCAGGTGTCCGGCATGAAATCCTTCCGCAGCGGCTCGATGTTCCCCGCCTCCCAGCAGGCCTGCATTTGCTCATACAGGCTCTTCACCCGCGCGATCAGCGCCGGCGCGCTGAAAGCGGGATCCAGCGCTTCCAGCCGCTGAAGGGTTTCCGGCGCGGCGGATTCGGTGGACGCGGTGCCCCGGTGCTCTGAGGCGGAATTCGCCCGTCCCCTGAGGACGGAAGCGCCGATCTTGAACGCGGCAAAAATGGCGATCAGGATGGCCAGGGACACCACCGGGGATTTGATGCCGACCAGGTCGCCCAGGAAGCGGGCCATGTCCAGCAGGGCATCCAGGTCAAAGGATCCGCCGCCGGAGCCGCCGTCCGAGCCGCTGGACCTGGAGCCGCCATAGTCGGAGCGGCTGTCATAATCACCGAAGCCGGCCATCGCGGCCCGCGGCGCGGCCGCGACCGCGGCCAGCACAAGAACAGCAAAAAGAAAAAAGACCAGTATCCGTTTCCAGTTCCGTTTCTCCATGGAAACCCCTTTCCAGTCCCGGCGTATATTTCGATGAGGAAAATCCATGCCTGAGGAACTGTCGATAAATTAATTATGCGTTTTGTGACGGATATATTGTGTAATTCCAGTTTCCACAGAACTCATTCCTCAATATATTGATACCCTCCAATTCTTCATCAGATACCTTGATCCCCTTTTCGTAAACATTAGTG
>JAFUGS010000069.1 GCA_017469265.1 Clostridia bacterium | reverse complement strand
TTTTGGGTATTATTCATCTCGGGTACCTCCTGTTTTTTAGGTTCGCTAACTTGGGCGTCAGCGTGCCTATCTTACTACGGGGTACCTTCCTTTTCAATCGACCGCCTCCTCACCGGTCAGTTTGTATTATACAGGAAGCTTATTTTACCTTCAAAATCAGCTGGCCGTATCCGGTCATGGGTGTCGCGTGCTCATTCCGGACTTCCAGGATCAGGTTAAAGAAATCGCCTGGCCGGGCATCGTCCGGCACCGTAAAGCGCAGGCGCGTCCCGTCGTCGGTCAGGCCCCGCTCCGGCACGCGCGCGCCTTCGTAACGGCTCCCGTCCCGGTACAGCCACCATTTCGCGCGCCAGGGTCTTACGTCGGACACCTGACCCTCCACGTTCACCTTTTCCCCCGGGGCCGCTTCCAGATCACAGGTGGACAGCGTCACCACCGGATTATGGTTGGCCTCCGCGAAGCCCTTGACGCACCAGTCCGCCCGGGCGGCAAAATCCTCATGGTACGCCTTCAGGAAGGGATTCTTCCGCCGGGCGCGCTGGCCCATGGCGGCGATGGAAACGCCCAGATCCCGGGGTCGCAGGTCATCCACCCGCAGGATCCCCAGCATGGTGCCGTACCGCCAGTCCTCCAGGCCCCGGAGGCCGAAGTGGGTAAAGAGCGGGATGTAGGTTCCGGAGTCTCCCTCGCCGAGCATGTCGTACTTTTCAAAGCGCACCGGCGGCATGCCGCCGAACCCCCAGTCCAGCACGGGCAGCAGTCCGTACTGGAAGCGGTCGCATTCTCCCCGGAAAACGGTGCCGTCCCCATACAGCGCGTATTTGGCCATCAGCGGGCCGTGGCCCGTCTTGAAATGGGTATACATATAATCCGCCCGCATCATGGGGAGCACATCCTCCTGGCCGTTTTGGGCCGTCAGGAAGGAAGCGTAGCCGAAGTCGGACAGCAGACAGCGGATTCCCGGATATTTGCCCGGAATATCCGCGTCGAGGAAGCTATTGTCCTGCCCTTCCCCGCCAAAGACGCCAAGGATGGCGGTTTTCCGGACCACCCTGGCGCGGATTTCCGGCCAGTCTGGCTCCCCGGCGTGCTTCTCCCAGATGGAAAGCAGGGCCCGGACGATGGTGTTGACGCCGCCCCAGGATTGAAGGTACAGCACGTCCTCCCGGTCATCCATGATGCAGCGCTCGATCAGCCGGGAGCCCTCGCTTTCGAAACGCACATCCCCCTCGAACCAGTAGTTTCCGTAATATACCCGGGACAGAAGCTCCTCCGGCGTGGGAAAGCCTTCCGCGTTGTCGGCCAGGGTCGGATAAGCCGCGGCGTATTCATGCCGGATCAGATTCTCAATCCATCCCACCTCAAAGGGACGGTAGCTCATCAGATCCTTCGCCCGGGGATCCGGCTTCCTTTCGGCCATGGGGCCTTCGGTCTCCGCCGGTCCCAGACAGCAGAAATGGGGCGTGACCTCCCCCAGGGTATGGATGCCGTCCCCGTTGAAATGATACTGGGAGGAAGTGTAGACGATTCCTTCCAGTTCCAGCTCATTCAGGTACAGGAACAGGTGGATCAGCGAATTCATATCGTCGCATTCCATATCCGTGGTCAGGATGGTTCTCGGTTTTTTGAGCATGCGCGGACTCCCTCCGTTTCAGCCTCTGAGGCGTATGATTTTCCCTGTCAAAAGCAAACGGAAGAAGGCGCTCCCGAAACCAGGGGGAACGCCTCCTTCCGTCCCTGATCAGCCTTCCATTTCCCGGCCGATCTGTTCTTCGCAGGCTTTTTCCAGCGCCTTGACAATGATCTTCAGCGCCTTAATGCGGGCGTATTTCTTGTCGTTGGACTCGATGATGAACCAGGGGGCGTTTTCCGTGCTGGTTTTCTGCAGCATCTCGTCCACCGCCACCTCGTACTGGGGCCACTTTTCCCGGTTCCGCCAGTCCTCCTCCGTAATCTTCCACTGCTTTTCCGGCGTATTCTGCCGGTCGGTAAACCGGGCCAGCTGCGTGTCCTGATCGATATGGATCCAGAACTTCAGCACCACCGCGCCCCAGTCCGTCAGCTGGCGCTCGAACTCATTGATTTCATTGTAGGCGCGCTGCCAGTCCTTCTCGCTGCAGAAGCCCTCCAGCCGCTCCACCATCACCCGGCCGTACCAGGTCCGGTCAAAGATGGTGATATGCCCGGTCCGGGGCAGGCGGGTCCAGAACCGCCACAGATACTGCCGGGCCAGCTCGTGGGGCAGGGGCGAGGCGATGGGCATCACGTCAAACCCCCGGGGATCCAGCGGATAGGCCACCCGGCGGATGTTGCCGCCCTTGCCGGCCGCGTCCCAGCCTTCGTAGCAGATGACCACCGGGATCTTCTTCCGGTAGATGATGTTGTGCAGCTCGGTCAGGCGGCCCTGGAGCTTCTTCAGCTCCTTTTTGTATTCCTCGTCCTCGATGGTGGGGGACAGATCCACCTCCGCCAGCTTCGGCATCTTTTTCAGGGGGAATTCCTCCTCGAAGGGATCCCCGTTGTATTTCCCCTGCTCCAGGGTGGTTTCCATGGCCTCCAGCATCAGCTTCAGCGCCTCGGCGACGGCCACCTTGCGTTTCTCCCCGTCCAGGGTGTGCCAGGGGGCGGCGGACTGGGTTTCCTCCATAAACTGGGCGTACCCCTCCTGGAAACGCTTGTATTCCCGCTGCTGCCACAGATCCTCCTCCGTGACCCGCCACTCCGTGTCCGGGTTTTCCAGCAGCTCGGCCAGGCGGGCTTTCTGCTCCTTCCGGTCGATATCCAGAAAAAGCTTCAGCACGATATAGCCTGCGTCCCGCAGCTGGCGCTCAAACTCGTTGACCTGCCGCACCCGCCGCTTGTACTCCGGCCGGGTGATTTCGTGGCGCAGGATTTTCCGGACGCAGGATTCCATCCATCCCGAATCCAGGAAGATCACTTTTCCGTTCTCCGGGATGGCCGTGGCGTAGGGATACAGGAAAGGATACCGCATCTCCGTCTCCGGAATCACCGCCGGGGAAACCACGTTGTAGAACCGGGGGTCCAGCTCGCTGATCAGCTCCTTGATCAGACTCCCCTTGCCGGCCGCCGCCCAGCCCTCCACCAGGACCAGAATCGGCACCTTGGCTTCCCGGATCTTCTGTACTTTTTCAATCAGCTGGTCTCTCAGATCCCTGATTTCATCCGCCATCGCATACGCCTCCCTTTTTCCTTGTCCGCGGATTCTGTTTTTTTTACTGAGTTGCGCCCCGGCGCTTTGCTGCTTGCATTATAGCATGCTTTGGGACGAATGAAAACCCTTCGCCGCTTAAAACTGCAGCGCGCCCTGGCTCAGGTGCTTTCCATTTTCCCCGTCGAAAAGGACGATGTCCTTCCCCACCACGTCCAGGCCCACGCCGGCGTCCACCGGATAGTCCACGGAGCCGAAGACCACGCTGGTCAGCATCTCCTCGCCGCACTTCAGCTTCACGGTGGTCTCCATGCCCGCGGGCAGGGTGGAGTACACCTGCGCCCGCACCGGCCCCTCCTCCCGGATGGGCAGAAACTCCGGCCGGATGCCCAGGGTCACCCCCTCCGGCAGCCGGGGCGGCAGATCTCCGGTGAAAACCGCGGTCCGGCCGAGAACCCGCAGGCGCGCCGTTCCCGCCTCCCGGCCCTCTACCCGGGCGGGGATGAAGTTCATGGTCGGGTTGCCGACGAAGCTGGCCACGAAGGTGTTGGCCGGCCGGTTGTAGATCTCCAGCGGCGGCGCGTACTGCTGCAGCCTGCCGCTTTCCATCAGGCAGACCCGGGTGGACAGGGTCATGGCCTCCAGCTGGTCATGGGTCACGTATACGAAGGTGGAATTAGTGTCCGTATGCAGCCGCTTCAGCTCCGTGCGCATCTCCCCCCGCAGCTTCGCGTCCAGATTGCTCAGGGGCTCGTCCATGAACAGCACCCGGGGGCTGGGCGCCAGGGTCCGGGCGATGGCCACGCGCTGCTGCTGCCCGCCGGACAGCTCCGCCGGATACCGCTTTCCAAACTCGGTGATCTTCAGCAGCTCCAGCATCTCCCCCACCCGCGCGGCGATCCGCTGCCGGTCCCATTTCAGCATCTCCAGGCCGAAAGCGATGTTCTCGTACACCGTCATATGGGGCCACAGGGCGTAATTCTGGAAAAGGAAGCCGATGTCCCGCTTGTTGGGGGGCAGGTTGATGCCCTTCTCCCCGTCGAAAACCGGCTTTCCGTCGATGAGGATCCGGCCCGCCGTCGGCGTCTCCAGGCCGGCGATCATCCGCAGGGTGGTGGTCTTTCCGCAGCCGGAGGGTCCCAGCAGCGTCACGAAGCCCCGGTCCGCGATTTCCAGATTCAGGTCCTCCACCGCGACAAATCTCTCAAACCGTTTGCTGACATGTTCCAGTATGATCTGCGGCATGGCGTTTAACCTCCGATTCCCTTGTCGAATGACGCGCCGGTCAGTTTGTTCACCAGCGAATTGATGGCGATGATCATAACGATGATCAGCAGCGTCACCGCGCTGCCGTACTGGGCGTATCCGGTCTCGTTAAAGGAGAACAGCATGGTGGTCAGCAGGTACCGGGGATAGGGCACCAGCAGGGTGAACAGCGCCACCTCGCGCATCACGTTGATCACCGGCAGCAGGTAGCCGGACATGATGGCGCTTTTCTGAATCGGAAACAGGATCCGCCGCATCCGGGTCACCCAGGGCACCCCGAAAATGGTGGCGGCCTCCTCAATCTCCGGCGCGATCTGCATCATGCTGTTCACGCCGCTGCGGGAGGCGAAGGGCAGAAACTTGACCGACGCCACCAGCCCCAGCAGGAAGAAGGAGCCGTACATCCATTTGAAGGAGGCGCTGGTCGCCACCGCCAGATAAATCGTGCCGAAGGCCATGGCCGGCATCAGGTACGGGAAAAAGGCCAGGTTTTCCACCGCCCGGGCCAGCCAGCTGCCCCGGCGCCGCACGCAGGCGTATCCCACCAGCATGCCGCAGGTGCCGACAATCATGGCCACCGTCAGCGCCAGCCCCACCTGCCGCAGCAGCCCCATCCACATGGTGCCGTTCATCAGGATGCCGTTGGGCATGCCGGTCTCGAAGGCGGAGTCCTCCGTCCCGATCCAGAAATTCAGCGTCATATTGCTGAAGGAATAGTTGCCCGGCTGCATGATGACGCTCTCCAGGGCGAAGGACACCAGGGGCATGATGGCGAAGAACAGGGTGAAGAGAATCAGCAGCGCGGAGATCACGCCGCCCGCGCCCCGCAGCTTCACCAGGCTCACCTGCCCGCTCTTACCGGTCACGGTGGTGAAGGATTTCCGCTTCCCGGTGAAGTACTGGTTCAGCCCCAGGATCGCCGTGCCCAGCAGGATGGAAAAGAAGGCCATGATGTATCCCTGCCCCTCATACCCGGCCTGAATCAGCGCCCGCATCTTCGTCGACAGGGTAAAGGTGCGGGTGGCCGAGCCCAGGAACACGGGCACCGTGTAGCTGGCGAAGCCGGAGGAGAAAATCAGCAGGAAGGTGGACAGGATGGCCGGCATCACAATGGGAACCGTCACCCGGCGGATAATCGTCCACCGGGACGCCTTCAGGATGGTTGCGCTCTCCTCCAGGGTGGCGTCCATGTTCTTCAGGATGCCGCCGATCAGCAGGTACGCGAAGGGGGAATAGTGCAGCCCGATCACCACGATCATGGGAAACAGCCCGTACACGAACCATTCCGGCATGCACACGCCGAAAAAGGACTCCACCATCCCCACCACGCCGCCGCCCACGCGGCTGTTCTGGAACATGTTGATCCAGAACAGGGCCAGGGTCCACGCCGGCATCATGTAGGGAAAGACGAACACGGCGGAGATGAACTTCTTGCACTTCAGGTCGCTCCGGGTGATGAACCACGCCACCGCGCCGCCGATCAGGATGCCCAGCAGCCCGGAGCCGGCCGCTACGATCAGGGAATTCAGGAAGGGCGTCCAGAAATTGCTCTGGCTCCACTCCCGGTCCGCGAACAGCATCTGGAAATGGTTCAGCGTCCAGCTGCCCACGCCCTGGCGGAGCATCTTCTTCTCCGTGCCCGCGTGCACGGTAAACATGTTCGTCAGCATCGTGATCATCGGCATCAGGCTCAGCACCGTCAGCGTGATCAGGAAAAACAGCAGGATCAGGTTTGCCGGCTTGCCGAAAAAAGCCCGCAGCCGGTACTTCAGCGGCTCCCGCCGGAGATCCGCCGCGCCTTTGGTCATGTTCTCCCTCTCCCCTTTCCGTCCCGTGGTATAGTGGAAGGGGGCAGAGGAGACGCCCTCTGCCCCCGTGGGGTATGTTTCGTTTTTTACTTGCTCACGCGCACGTTGATGAAGCGGTACACCTCATTGTAGTCCGCGCCCAGCCCGTCGATGTAGTCCAGATCCTCGAACACCAGCTTGCCGTCCCAGTAGACGTAGGCCTGATCCTCCAGGCCTTCCGGCTTGGCGATGGTGGTGTTGGGGCTGTAGTAACCCTGGCTGGAGTTCCAGCTCTTCTCCCCGGCGAAGCCTTCCTCGCTCAGCAGGTAGTTGATGAACAGCGCGCAGGTGTAGGGGCAGTCCGTGTCGTTGCACACGGTGGCGTACACGTTGTACATGAAGCCGGAGAAGCAGTCCACGTCGTTCTCGAACTGCAGCACGGTCAGGTTGGGCCGGTCATTCTCGTCCACCTTCCGCAGCTTGGAGAAAACGAAGATGCCCATGTTGCCCGCGGCGCCGGAGGCGATGCCCGTGGCAATCTTGGAAGCGGAGGTGAAGGTGTAGTTCACGTTCTTCAGGAAGCCGTCGATCCATTCATAGGACGCGGAGGCGAACTCCCCGCTCTCCCAGGCCTTGCCGTAGTAGGCTTCGTAGGCCGCGGCCATCTTCTCGGTCCATTCGGGGCTGGTCAGCATGATCAGGAAGTTCAGGTTCACGGTCTCGTTGGTCGGATCCTTGAAGAAAACCTTCCCGGCCCATTCCGGCTCCACCAGCTGCCATACGTTCTTGACCCCCACGGAGCCTTCCTTGTTGTTGTAGATCATCAGGGAGTTGATGAAGGTCGCCACTGTGGGATCCTGGTACTTCTCCGGCACCACGTCCTTCAGCGCGTCCGGGAAATAGTTCAGGCTCAGCCCGTCGTCCAGCAGGTTCACCTTCAGGTCGGGACCGTTCTGCACCAGCGCCATGTCGGGGGAATCCTTCACCCCGGAGCCGATCTGGTTGGTCAGCTTGGAATAGGTTTCCCCGTCATCAATCTCGGCGTAAACCACCTTGTCCGCCAGCTCCGGATACGCCGCCATGAAGTTGCTGGCGGCCTTCTCCGCGAAGGAGGTGGTGGAATAGAAGTTCAGCTTCGCCCCGGCGGCCATCTCTTCCTTCGCCTTTTCGTACAGTTCCTCGTTGCTCATGGCCGCGGCGGCGGCCAGCGCATCCGCCACGCCGTCGGCGGAAGCCATCGCTGCCAGGCCCATCGTCATACACAGCACCAGCATCAGGGATAGCAGACGTTTCATGAAAACCCCTCCTGTTATGATATTTTGAGCGGACATTTCGTCCTTCTGCTATGAGTATACTGAAAAAAGCAGCCTCCTGTCAACAAAAAAATCCGTAAAAAAATGGGAAGCCTTCCGGCTTCCCGCTTATGTATTTGGGGTTACTCACCCGCGATGGGGGCGTCCGCCAGGCCCTTGTCCAGCCCGTCGCTGATCATGTTGATGGCCTCGATCACCGCGTTGGTGGTGATGGTGGCCCCGGTCAGCGCGTCAATGTCCCCGATGGTCATGGGGATGGTCTTCCCGATAAACTGCGCCTGGAATGCCGGCTCCAGCGCCCGCTCCCCCAGGTACTCCGTCTCGTTGAACTGGTTGTCCCCGATCTCGATGGCGGTGATGGTCTTGTTCTCGTCCACCGTCAGGAAAACCTTCACCGGACCGCCGAAGCCCTGCGCGGTCGCGGCGTATTTGCCCTCGCCCAGATGCTCCGCCGTGCTGGTGCTCGCCACCTCGAAGCCCGCCTCCGCGGCGATGCCCTCCATGGCCTGGTTCACGCCCTTGATGACCGCCCGGCTGGTGATCGTCGCCCCGGACAGCGCGTCGATCTCGCCCCCGTCCTTGGTCAGGGCCACTGGCGCGCTCTTCCCGGCGAACTGAGCCTGGAATTCCGGCTCCTTGGCCCGCGCGCCCAGCCCCGCGGTTTCCGCGAAGTTGGATCCACCCACGCTGATGCCGCCGATGGTGCCGTCCGGCAGGGCGCACACGGTGGTCTCCACCTCGCCGCCGAAGCCCTGGGTCACCGCCGCCAGGGCGTATCCCACCACCTGGCCGCCGGCATCCTTGCCGATGATGATGCCGCTCTCCTGCTCCTCGAAGTCCTTCGCGGCCGGCATCATCGCCGTCAGGGTCTCATATTTCGCCCGGTTCGCGTTCTCCTGGATCACGTCCTTGGTCATCAGGTTGGTCGCGGCCAGCAGCACCGCCGCCACCACGCAGATCACCGTCAGCACAATCCATGCCGGCATCTTCATCTTCATCTTGAAACCCCTGCCCTTTCCGTCCTCTTTGGCCGGAAGCCCGGCCTTCCTCGGTCTGGAATTCACCCCGCCCTCCCGCCGGTTTCCCGCCGGAAAAGCGCTTTCATTGCTGGAGATACGCCTCGTATCCGGGGCTGTACATCTGGGCGCCGTCCGGCGCGATCCACATGGCCTCCGCGCCGTACCGCGTCAGCAGTGCCTGCCCCTCCTCCCGGGTCATCAGGAAAAGGGTGGTGCTCAGGGCGTCCGCCAGGCCCGAATCCGCGGCCACCACGGTCACCGCCCGCCACTTCGTCCCCGGAAACAGCGTCTCCGGGTCGATAATATGATGGTACGCCACGCCGTCCACGGTATACCGCCGCTGATAGTCCCCGCTGGTCACCACCGCGCCCTTGCTCACCAGCAGCTTGTGCAGGTACGCTTCCCCCGGCGCGTCCGGATCCTGCACGCCTACAATCCAGCCGGCGCCGTCAGGCTTGGGCCCCGTCGCCGCCACGTTGCCGCCCACGGAAAGCAGATACCCCTCCGGCAGCGTCTCGCAGACCCGCTGCACCGCGAAGCCCTTGGCCAGAGCCCCCACGTCCAGGCTGGCCTCCGGATCCGTCAGCCGCACCGTGCGCGCCTCCGGATCCACCTCCAGCCGGTCAAACCCGGTGTGCGCCGCCGCGGCCTCCAGGGCCGCCCGGTCCGGCAGGTACGCCTCCTCCGGGTTGTTGATGCCCTCTTCCCGGGCCTCGTGCCAAAGCCGCAGCACCGCCCCCATCATCGCGTCCGTCCGGTGGCCGGAAAACGCGTCCGCCTCCGCGCACAGCTGCAGCAGGTCGATGATCCGCTGATCCACCGTGAAGGTCTCCCCGGGGTGGCGGTTGATGGTGCACAGGTTCACCAGGTCCGGATATTCCTGATAGATATCGTACAGATGGTCGTATTCTTCCATCTCGTCGTGAATCCGCTGCGCGGTCTCCGCGAATTCCGCCTCGTTTTCCTCGTAGCCCAGGATGGTGGTCACCGTGTCAAACAGGGACAGGTAGCTGGCCTGAAAGCGTTCCTTCCTCGCCGCGCCGCAGCCAGTCAGCAGGCACGCCATCAGCGCCAGCGCCATCCCTATCGCGATGCCTTTGCGTTTCAAATTCTGTCTCCCCATGCTCTGACAGGACGGAGGCACAAAGCCCCCGTCCTGTCAGTGAAAAAATCCAGTTACTTCGCCAGCTTGTTCAGCAGCGCCACGAAGTCGCCGATGCCC
>JAFUGS010000068.1 GCA_017469265.1 Clostridia bacterium | reverse complement strand
GGCGGCGGGCCAGGGCGTCCAGCAGCAGAGGCAGGTGATCCGCCAGCAGGGCGTCCAGCCCGTAGCGGGCATGGCGGAGGGCGGCGGGATCCCGGGCCGCCTTTTCCAGCAGGGCCTGCAGGCCGCGGAGATCCCGCAGCAGGGCCTGAACCTCCGGGGAGGGAACGGCCATGGGCAGAGGCTGCCCTTCAGGCAGCGGGGCCAGCGCCGCAGCCCGGATTTCCTCCGGACCGGCTCCCAGGGCCGGATCCGCCCCGACCGGCGTGAAAGCAGGCTGCGAATCGGATTCGTTCTCCAGGAAGCCGAAATCCTCCATCAGCAGGCCAGGCTGGCGCAGCAGGGTGGGCAGCAGCATGTAATGTACCCCCAGGGGCAGCTGACAGGCCCGGACCGCCTGATCCCGGCCCCGGAGGAAGAGGGACAGGTCCGCGGTGTCGGCGCCGAGATCCAGCGCCATAAAGCCGCCGCGGGTCTCCTCCGGCGCGCAGAAACGGAAGTAATGGCCCAGGGCGGCGCTCTCGGAGGCGAAAAGCACCGGCGGCGCCTTCTCCGGCAGGGGCAGGCCGCTTTCCGCCGCCACCTCGGCGGCCAGGGAACGCAGGGTGTCCGCCAGGCGCTCCCGGCCTTCCGCCGCCATCTCATCGGGCAGGGCGGCCTTCCAGCCCAGGGAGGCGGCTCCGCCGCAGCGGGCCTCCAGGGCGGCCATGAGCATGACCTGATGCAGGTACAGCCGGGCGGCCCGGCCCTTTTCCCCGTTCCACTTCAGATCGGCGTAGAGGGCCTGGGAGGGGACGGACAGCACATCCCGCAGGGAGAGGGACATGAGGATCGCCGCGTCCCGCAGGGGTGTGTCCGCTTCGCTCAGGCTGTTGCGGAAGATGCGCAGGGCGCCGGGCAGCAGCGCGGAGACGGGCACGGCGGGCAGGAAGTCCCTGGCCAGCACCTCCTCCGTGGCCGCGGGATTTCGCAGCAGCGTCCGCATGCGGACGGGCCCCTGCAGGGGCCAGCGGCCTTCCCGGCTTTCCATCACAACGGACGCGGCCGAGGCGCCGAAGTCCAGGCAGGCGGTCCAGCCCGGAGCCTCCGGAAGCTCCGGCGCGGGCAGCAGATTGGGAACGGCGCCGATGGCGGCGCCCTGATAGGTCAGCAGGAAGCCCAGGGGATACCCTTCCGTCCGCGCCGCGAAGCGCGGCGACACCCCTTCCAGAGGCGCTTCCTCCGTCCGGGAAAGCAGGGTAAACCCGAAATCCGCCGGGGCGTGGGCAAAGGAAAAGTAAGCCTGCCAGGCGCCGGGAGCGAAGGGCAGGGAAGGCCAGACCGCCAGGGTGGGCATGTCATGGGCGTAGAGGGACAGCTGCTCCTCCGGCGGATAGACGCGGATCAGCTTCAGGGTGAAGGCCCCCTCCAGGGTCAGCGCCGCCCGGATGCCCTCCTTCGTCAGGGCGAAGGAAAGGAAGCCGGGCTGCAGCAGACGCTGCCCTTCGGGTCGGCGGCACAGAACCCGGGCAAAATCGGGACTCAGAGGGGGCAGTACGGCGTCGGAAGGAATTTCCGGCCCGGGGACGTCCGCGGATGCGTCTTCCCCGGCTTCCGCCCGTGCCGCTTCGGCGCGCTGCCGGTCCAGCCGGCACAGGGAGGACAGCAGATGATCCCCGAGGATTTCCCCGCCCCGGGCGGGATAAAGGGCCAGCTTCTCGCTGAAAGGCCGCAGGGCGGCGGCGGCCAGCTCCGCGCCCAGGCATTCCGTCAGGATGGTGAGCACCGAGGCGGAGACCGTGTCCCAGGGCCAGGTCAGCTCCGTGACGGCTTCGGAAACAGGTTCCCGGGCTTCGCTCAGCAGGCTTTCCGCCTCGGCCCGGGCAGCGGGATCCGCCCCGGGAAAGCGGGCCAGCAGCTGCTGAAGCCCCTCGGCCAGGGCTTCGTGATAATCATCGGAGGAATGGAGCAGAATATCGCATTCCGCCCCCAGGGAGGCCAGCAGGTGCGCCTCCTCCGGCAGATGGGTGCTCTCCAGCAGGCGCGCGGCGCTCTCCCGGGCGATGGGGGTGCCCCGGAAGGCGTAAAGAATATCCTCCCGGACGGCGCTGACGGCGGGGTCAAAGCTTTCCGTGCCCGCGATGGCGGCGCACACAGGATCCCCGGGCAGGGCGGGCTCGTAGAAGGCGGACACCCGCTGCAGATCCTTCCGCCAGATGGGCAGCCGGTACAGGCCGCAGACGACGCGCAGCCGCTGGCGCAGGGCGGAATCCTCCCCGGCGGACCGGGGCGCCTGGATGATGTCCCGGTGCCAGTCGCTGAGCAGGTCCAGGAAGGGACGGGCGGCAGGCGCGCGCATGGACGCCCGCAGGCGCGTCAGCTGCTGGGTGAGAATCTCCCGGTCCCCCTCCCCCAGGAAGGGGCAGGGATCCCGGAAACAGAGGGCCTCCCGGTCCAGCCAGAGGCAGAAATCGGGGAACAGGGCGGGATCCGCCCCGGTGAGCCGGGCGGGCTCCAGCCCGACGCCGGGCAGAAGAACGGCCAGCGGCAGCGGCCGGGATTCCGGCAGCGCTTCCTGCCGCAGGCAGACCAGCGCGGCCCGTTCCGCGCCCCGGGCTTCCAGGTAAACCTGGCTCAGGGCGGAATCCGTTTTTTCAAAGGGAATCAGGCAGAGCTCCGCCTCCCCGCCGGCGCGCCGGCGGTATTCCCGCAGCAGCAGGAAGGCCAGAAGCCCCCGGGTCTCGGCGGTCCGGTCCCGGGGCGAGGGGGCCAGCAGCCGCTCCGGCGCGGCGGTGAGGGTAAAGAAGCGCCCTTCCTCCCGCATGTCCGGCAGCAGGGGCACGGCGGGCAGTTCCCCGGCGCTCTGGAACCGGTGCCCCGCCACCTCCACCCCGCAGACGGAGAAGACGCCGGCCATGAGGCTCCGAAGGGGGGCGTCCGGATCCGGCTGCCGGCAGACGGACAGCAGGTTCTTCAGCAGGGTTTTGACATCGTTGGTGGGATCCTCCTTCAGCAGGCCGCCCAGCCCGTCCCGCAGGGTTCTGGCGGCGGCGTCCGCGGTCTCCCCCTGGGCGGTGAGCAGCTGAAAGGCCTGGGCCGCCAGCTCCGGATCCAGAATTTCCCCGGCGAAGGGCGCGGAAGGCGCCATGGCGCCGGGCTGGCGCAGGGCCTCCCAGCGGGTCAGCTCCGCCAGGTCCCGCTCACAGCGGCGTACAGCGGCGGCCAGCGTCCGCACCCGGCGCTCCTGCAGCCCCAGGGCATAGCGTTCCTCCGCCTCGCCGGCGGGCAGGAGGGAGAGCTTTTCCCGGGCGCTGACCTCGGCCACCCGGCATCGGCTGAGGCAGTCCTCCACCGCCTGGCGGGCGCCGAAGCCGCCCATTTTCCGAAAAATCTCCGCCCGATCCGCCTCCAGCTGGCCCAGTTCCCCGGCCATGTCGTCCAGCTTTCGGAGCAGTTCCTCCTCCTCCGTGTCCGCCATGGACACCCGGTGCACCGGGGCCACCCGGTCCACGCCGGATTCCTCTGCTTCCTTCCGGCGGACGTCATATTCCGCGCCGAGGGTGACGCACCGGCCGCAGGCCCGGACCGCCTGCTGCCACAGGTCGGTGGAGGGCTCCGCCTCCCGCAGGGAGACGGGCAGCCCCCGCAGCAGGGTCAGGCCCTCCAGCAGCATGGCCCGCAGGGCCCGCTCCAGCAGGGCCAGCTCCGTGGGCTCCCGGCTGTCCCGGAAAAGGCGTCGGAAAAGCCCGTTCCGGGTGGCCGGGGCCAGGGAACGAAGCAGGGTCGGATGGTCAAAAAAGCCGTGCAGGGCGGGAAAAAGGTCGCTGAGGCACCACAGGGCCCCCCGCAGGAAGGCGGCCAGGGGTTTGGCTTCCTGATCCAGGGACTGCAGCGTCAGAACGCCGGGCAGCTCCCGGGTATGCAGCCCGGGGGAGGGACGGCGGGCATCGCCGAAGACGTCCCCCATGATCCGGGCGGCGGCCCAGTCCAGGACGCGGGCGTTTTCCGGCGACGCCATCAGCGAGGCGGGCAGCCCCAGCAGCCAGAAGGCGTCCGCTCCCTGGGTGTCCCGCTCATCGGACAGGCGCACCAGATTCCTTTCCCGCAGGGCGGAGAGAAAATCCCGGACGGAGGCCAGCTGCTCCCAGGCGCCGGCGCCCAGGGCCCGGACCTGCCCGATGAGGCCGATCCAGGGGGCGTCGTCCCCGAAGGCGCGCCGCAGAAAGCGGAGCAGCCCCAGGGCCATGCCCGCGGCGTAGGCGTCTGTCAGGTCGCCGAAAAGCAGGACACGGACCTCCTCCCCCGCGGCCAGATCCTCCCGGATCTGGCGCAGCAGCCGGAGAAAGGGATCGTCCGCTCCCTCCTCCGCGTCCGCCAGCAGGGCGGAGATGCTCCATTCCACGGCCTCCCAGTCCGCCCGGAAGGACAGGGGGGCTTTCTCCCCCCGCAGGGCGGAAAGCAGCAGCGGGCCGGCTTCCCCCCGCACCAGGCCGGCGCGGTCCGGCAACGCAGGCTGCCAGCGGGACACGGACCAGTCGGTCCGGAAAAAAGCGAAAGCATCCTTCCCCGCGAAAAAGCGATGACAGGCGTTCAGATCCGCCATGAGGCTTTCCGCCAGCGGATCCGGGGCGGAGGGCGAAACCTGCAGCATGGAGATCCGGGCCGTCTCACGGACCGCTCCGCAGCTGAAAGCCGTCAGCACCGCGGGGAGGGACTGATCCGCCCGCTCCCCCAGGGGCAGGAAGTACGCTTTCAAGGATGCAACCCTTCTTTCATCGGGAAATCTGTAACGTTAAAATATTCTGGACGGGGCAGGGAAAAACCTGCTTTTGGCGGTTTCAGTGGAAACTGGAAAAAATTTTCCAGGTTTGGCAGGAAAAGGCGGGATTCATCCCGAATTATCCATGTGAAAAGAAAAAGGAAAGGGCGTGGTGCCCATGGCACAGCATTCCGCACGGAGGAGCCATTCCTGAAGAGGGCAGGCCTTCGTGGATTTTGTGTATTTCGTGTCCCATGACACCGCAAGGAAAGGAGCACACCAGGATTTATGAAACTGACGATTAACGCGCGGAACATGTCCGTTACCCCCGGGATTACCCAGCGGATCGAGAAGAAGACCCATACCATGAGCCGGTACCTGCTTTCGGATACGGAGATGCAGGTCCGGATGCGGAAGGAAAAAAACGATGACCGGGTGGTGGAGATCACCGTTCCCATGGGGAACAACGTGATCCTCCGCAGCGAGGCGACGGATCAGAACCTGTTTGTGGCCATCGATCAGGCCCTGGCCAAGATGGAGCGCCAGATCCGCAAGCACCGGACCAAGCTGTCCAAGCGCCTGCGGGAGGATGCCTTCACCGAGATGCCGGAATTCTTTGAGGAAGAACCCGAAGAGGAGGAGCGGAAGGTGGTCCGCCGGAAGACCTTCCCGGTGCGGCCCATGAGCGTGGAGGATGCCGCCATCGAGATGGAACTGCTGGGCCACAGCTTCTACGCCTTCGTGAATATTGATACGGAGCGCACCAATGTGCTGTACCTTCGGAAGGACGGCAACCTGGGCCTCCTGGAGCCGGAAGCGTAAAAATCTGCCATTCCCCGCGCGGCTGCCCCTTCGGAGCCGCGCCCGCCGGGGCCGCGAAAGCGGCCCTTTTTCTGACGCGAAAAAGCGGCCGGGAAAGCCGGCCGCGGGAAAAGCGGAATGCCGGGTCAGGCCGCCTTCGCGGGCTCGGGATCACCGCCCAGCTTCATGGCGCAGAAGGCGCCCAGCGCCAGCGCGGCGGCGGAGAACAGGCCAATCCAGAGGCTGAAGCCTTCGTAGATGGAGGTGTCCATCAGGATCACCACCGGGGAGGCGGCCACCATGCCCAGAATGGCGCAGTAGGTGCGGCCCTTCCACTTTTTCATCAGGAACGCAATCAGCCGGGCGATGCCGAAAATGCCGAAGAGGATGCCCAGACCGAAGGGCAGCAGGATGCCGACGCTGTGGCCGAAAAGCCCCCAGTCCTGGCTGGTCAGGCCCTTCAGCAGCCCGGGGATGCCCTCGGTCACCACGGGCTCATAATAGCCCAGGGTTTTCAGAATCATGGAGCCGGAGACCCCGGGGATCACCATGGCGGCGGAGGCGACAGCCCCCAGCAGGAACAGCTTCACGATTTCCAGCGCGTTCAGCCGCAGCTCCGCGCGGTTTTCCCCTTCCACCACCTTCAGGCCCACCACCAGGGCAAAGAACAGCAGGAAGATCACCACCCCCTGCCAGCCGATTTTTTCCCCTTTCATCTCCCGCAGGATGAAGGGCAGGCTGCCCAGAATCAGCCCGATGAACAGCGCGTTGGTGGGCAGGGGGAAGCTGGCGAAGGCCTTTTTCAGCCCCACAGCCCCCAGCAGGATGGCCAGCACCATGCCCACCACGTAGGGCAGCAGAATGGTGAACGCCTTCTTAAAGGCCTTGAACAGATGATTGATGGACCAGATCAGCTTGTCGTATATGCCCATGGACACCATCATCGTGCCGCCGGAAACCCCGGGAATCACGTTGGCCAGGCCGATCACCATGCCGCGCAGCACATCCAGAAACCACTTCATCGCTTAAAAACCTCCATCTCTTGTCCAGGGCTCGTCCCCGAAGGGATCCGCTTCCTCGTCCGCTTCCGCTTCGGCCCCGGGATTCTCAAAGAGCCGCAGCAGCCGCTCCGGGGAGAAGCGGGGATCCGCCGCCAGGGCGGAAACCTGGCTCCGGGGCACCACCGTGTCCGTCCCCAGGCAGTCCGCGCAGCGGTATCCGCAGACCGGGCAGACGCAGCCCAGGGCGGCGCTTTCCGCCTGCACCATCCAGTATTCCGGCCCGCAGACCTTACAGCTGCAACGCATTTTCCGTCCTTCCCCGCGCGAACGAAAAGCATTGATAAAATCACCAGGAGCAGCGGCCGCCGTCCCGTATCGCGCGAACGAAGAGCATTATAGCAAAGGGAAGGGGTTTCTTCAAGTTTTCCGCCCGGCCAGTTCCCTTTCCCCTCTTTTGCCGCGGCTGCGGAAGGGGCATGGGACGGGACAAGGGATCCGGAACCGGAGGGATCTGGCAGAATCCGAACAATAAAAGGACAAAGGCGGGAGAAAAACCCGGAAATCTTGATTTTTTAACACTTTTGACATGAAAGCGGGGTTGTAATATTCGGAAAATCAAGGTATAATGCCCCTATTCCCGCGGGGAATGTTCGGGTTTTGCCCCGGGCGTTCCCCGCAGGGGACCTATATGTCGGGAGGATCATCATGGAGCAGCTTCGAAGGGCGATCGAGGAGCAGGGTGTCGGGATCGGCCGGGATGTGGTGAAGGTGGATATGTTCTTGAACCACCGGATCGACACGGGGCTGCTTTTTCGCATGGGGGAAGCCTGGGCGGCGGAGTTCCGTGGGGAGAAGCCGGATCTGGTGCTGACGGTGGAGGCCAGCGGTATCGCCATGGCCGTGGCCGCGGCCCACGCCCTGGGGGATCTTCCTGTGGTGTTTGCCAAAAAGAGCGCCGCCGTGACCAACAACGGGGACATGGTGGAAGCGCCGGTCTATTCCTTCACCCACAAGCAGCAGAACATGATCCGCATTGACAAGCGGTACCTGCCGGAGGGCAGCCGGGTGCTGATCATCGATGATTTCCTGGCGGACGGGGAAGCCGTGAGGGGCATGATGAGCCTGTGCGCGCAGCGCGGCGCCGAAGTCGTGGGCGTGGGCATCGCGGTGGAAAAGGGCTTCCAGCCCGGCGGGCGGAAGCTGCGGGAAGCGGGGATCCACCTGAAGAGCCTCGCCGTCGTGGAGGAAATCCGGGACGGGAAAATCATCCTGCGGGAGGAAGACTGACCGCGCCGGGGGCGCGGGAAAGCCGCTGGTTCTGGCGCCGGAAACGGAGAGCCATTAACCATAGAAAGATTAAACGGAGGACAAGAAACCATGAAGAAACTGTTGGCCGTGATCCTGACGCTGGCCATGGTGGCCGCGATTGCGCTGACCGCCACGGCGGAGACCGCCGTGGACTATTCTGGCGTGAAGCTGGGCGCGATCCTGCTGCATGACGAGAACTCCACCTATGACCTGAACTTCCTGAACGGCATCAAGGAAGCCGCCGCGAACCTGGGCCTGGAGGAGAGCCAGGTCATCATCAAGACCGGCATCCCGGAGTCCGAGGAATGCACCAACGCCGCCCTGGATCTGATCGACGAAGGCTGCAACGTGATCTTCGCGGACAGCTTCGGCCATGAGGATTTCATGATCGCCGCCGCCCAGCAGAACCCCGACGTGGAATTCTGCCATGCTACCGGCACCAAGGCCCACACCGAGAATCTGGCCAATTTCCACAACGCCTTCGCTTCCATCTATGAAGGCCGCTATCTGGCGGGCGTGGCTGCCGGCCTGAAGCTGAACGAGATCAAGGAAGCCGGCAAGCTGAAGGCGGATCATCCCGTCATCGGTTATGTGGGCGCCTTCACCTACGCGGAAGTGATTTCCGGCTACACCAGCTTCTATCTGGGCGCCAAGTCCGTCTGCCCGGACGTGACCATGAACGTGCAGTTCACCGGCTCCTGGTATGACGAGACCGAAGAGAAGAACGCGGCCCAGGCCCTGATCGCCAACGCGGATCTGATCAGCCAGCACGCGGACTCCATGGGCGCTCCCTCCGCCTGCGAGGATGCCGGCATCCCGAACGTCAGCTACAACGGCTCCACCGTGGAGAGCTGCCCCAACACCTTCATCGTGGCCAGCCGCATCAACTGGGCGCCCTACTTTGAGTACATCCTGACCCAGAAGGCCAAGGGCGAAGCCATTGACACCGACTGGACCGGCACCATCGCCACCGGCAGCGTCGTGCTGACCGATGTGAACGAAGCCGCCGCCGCCGCGGGCACCGTGGAGAAGATCGCGGAAGTCAAGGCCGCGCTGGAGGACGGAAGCCTGAAGGTGTTCGACACCGCCGCGGAAGGCTTCATCACCGTGGGCGGCGAAGCTCTGACCTCCTACATGGCCGACGTGAACACCGACGCCAACTTCGAGAAGGACACCGAAGCGGTGGCCGATGGATACTTCCATGAGTCCGAATACCGCTCCGCCCCCTACTTCGACGTGCAGATTGACGGCATCACCCTGCTGAACGCCGCCTTCTAATCAACGGATTTTGTACTGGACTGCCACCCCGGGGCCCGGGGTGGCAGTCCGTTGCTTTTCAGATTCTTCGCTTTGGCGCGGCGGGAAAAAAGGGCGCCGCGGGAAAGCGAGGAATCCGGAGGGAGCGGACGCTCCGGCGGAATCATTCCTGAAGAACGATGGAGGAAACGGACTTGGAGAAGAAGCTGGCGCTGGAGATGCGGGGGATCACGAAGCGGTTCGGTCCCGTGCTGGCCAACAACCATGTGGATCTGGACGTGTACGAGGGCGAGATCCTGGCCATCCTGGGGGAGAACGGCTGCGGCAAGACCACCCTGATGAATATGATCGCCGGGATCTACTTTCCGGACGAGGGGCATATCCGGATGGAAGGGCGGGAAGTGGTGATCCGTTCCCCCAAGGACGCCTTTGATCACCGGATCGGCATGATCCATCAGCACTTCAAGCTGGTGGATCTGTTCACCGCCGCCCAGAACATCGTCCTGGGCATGGAGGGGGAGGGACGCTACAACCTGAAGGAAGTCAACGCCCGGGTGGCGGACATCGCGGCGAAATACGGCTTCCATCTGGATCCGGAGAAGAAGATCTACGACATGTCCGTCTCCGAAAAGCAGACGGTGGAGATCATCAAGGTGCTGTACCGGGGGGCGGACATCCTGATCCTGGATGAGCCCACGGCGGTGCTGATCCCCAGGAGATCGACCGGCTGTTTGCCGTGCTGAAAAAGATGACCGCGGACGGAAAGTCCATTATCATCATCACCCACCAGCTGAACGAGGTGCTGGAGGTCAGCGACCGGGTGGCCATCCTCCGGAAGGGGGAGCACATCGCCACCGTGAACACCGCCGAGACGAACGAGGCTCAGCTGACGGAGATGATGGTGGGCAAGAAGGTGGACCTGAAGATCGACCGTCCCGTGCCGGTGAACCCCACCCCCCGGCTGTTCGTGAACCATCTGAACCTGTACGACGCGGAACATGTCCAGGTGCTGAAGGACATCAGCTTCACCGCCAACGGGGGGAAATCCTGGGCATCGCCGGCATCGCCGGCAGCGGGCAGCGGGAGCTGCTGGAAGCCATCTCCGGCCTCCAGCCCCTGGAAAGCGGAGAGATCATCTTCCACAACCCGAAGAAGGACAAACCCGTCACCTTCTTCCACAAAAGCATGAAGCGGGTGGAGGAGCTGGGCCGGCAGCACGCCTTCCATGACCGGGCGGGGAAGGAAGTGTCCTTCCAGGGCATGAACCGCGGCCAGATCCGGAAATGGGTGGAAAGCGGGGATGTGCTCTTCAAGGAGGACGAGATCATCAACCTGCGGAACAAGAATCCCCTGGAGATCCGGGAGCTGGGCATCCGCCTCTCCTTCGTGCCGGAGGACCGGCTGGGCATGGGTCTGGTGGAAAACATGGACATCACGGACAACATGATGCTGCGCTCCTACCGGAAGGGGCCGGCGGGCTTCCTGGACCGGAAGCATCCCCGGGAGCTGGCGGAGGAGATCATCCGCAGCCTGGAGGTTTCCACCCCCGGGGCCGGCACCCCCGTGCGGCGGCTGTCCGGCGGCAATGTGCAGAAGGTGCTGGTGGGCCGGGAGATCGCCTTCACGCCGAAGGTGCTGATGGCGGCCTATCCGGTGCGGGGGCTGGACATCAACTCCAGCTACACCATCTATCATCTGCTGACCCGGCAGAAGGAAAACGGCGTGGCCGTGATCTTTGTGGGAGAGGATCTGGACGTGCTGCTGGCGTTGTGCGACCGGATCATGGTGCTCAACGGCGGACGGATAACGGGCATCGTGGACGCCCGCACCGCCACCAAGGAGGAAATCGGCCTGATGATGACCCGTACGGAAAGCCGGGAAGGAGGGGAAGCCCGTGGCGAATGAGAAGAACAGACAGGTCCGGGAGCCGCTGATTCACCTGACCCGCCGCGCGGGCATGGCCCCGCTGAAGGCCTGGGGCATCCGGATCGCGGCCGTGGCCCTGGGGCTCCTGGTCTGCGGGATCGCGGCCTTCCTGCTGGTGGACAAGCTGCAGCAGAACCCCGGCCGCATCGGGGAGTTCTATTACACCTTTATCAAGGGCAGCTTCGCCACGCCCCGGAAGCTGTGGAAATTCCTCAAGGATCTGTCCATCCTGCTCTGCATTGCCCTGGCCCTGACGCCGGCTTTCCGGATGCGCTTCTGGAACACCGGCGCGGAGGGCCAGACGCTGATGGGCATCTGGGGGGCCATCGCGGTGGCCTTCTACTGGGGCGGCAAGGTGCCGGAGGGGCTGCTGCTGGTGGGCATGTTCCTGGCGGCGGTGCTCTGCGGCGCGGTCTGGGGACTGATCCCCGCCCTGTTCAAGGCGAAATGGGGCACCAATGAGACCCTTTTCACCCTGATGATGAATTACGTGGCCAGCTATTTTGTGGCTTACTTCCTGGTGATCTGGGTGCCCAGCGGATCCTCGAACCTGGGGAAACTGAAGTTCGGGAAGCTGCCCTCCTTCGGCCATGAGTACCTGGTGATCATCCTGGTGACGCTGCTGCTGACCATCGGGCTGCATATTTACGTGAATTATTCCAAGCACGGGTATGAGATCAATGTGGTGGGTGAAAGCGTGCGCACCGCCCGGTACGTGGGCATCGGCGTGGGCAAGGTCATCATCCGGACCATGATCCTCAGCGGCGCCCTTTGCGGGCTGGCGGGGTACCTGATCGCCGCCGGGCTGGACCAGACCATCACCACCGAGAGCGTCGGGGGCCAGGGCTTCACGGCCATCATGGTCTGCTGGCTGGCCAAGTTCCATCCCATCGGCATGATTCTGACCTCCGGGCTTGTGACCCTGCTGGATCACGGCGCCGCCCAGATCAGCCAGGATTTCAGCGTGGCGGCGGATTTTCCGGACGTGGTGGTGGGCATCATCCTGTTCTTCATCATCGGCAGCGAGTTTTTTATTCAGTATCAGGTGCATTTTCGCGGGCATGAGGCCGGAAAGGAGCGGGTCAAATGAATATCTGGCTGGATTTCTTCATTGATTCCCTGGCCTTCGGGGCCACCTTCATCTACGGCTCCACCGGCGAAATCCTGACGGAAAAGGCGGGGCACCTGAACCTGGGCATCCCGGGCATCATGTGCATGGGGGGCGCCGGCGGCTGCCTGATGCTGAACCTGATCGGCAAAAGCGGGCTGCCCGGCTTCCTGATCGTGGTGCTGGGCATCCTGGGCTCCCTGGCGGCGGGCATGCTGATGGGGCTGATCTACTCCTTTCTGACGGTGACGCTGCGCTCCAATCAGAACGTGACCGGCCTGGCCCTGACCACCTTCGGCGCGGGGCTGATGAAGGTGCTGATGAAGCGGACGGACCCCGTGGTGTACCTGGTGGGCCCCAAGCAGCTGTTCCGCTTCCCCTTCGCGGGAAGGACGGACAGCCTGCAGCGGCTGGGCGTGCTGTTCTTCCTGGCGGTGATCATCGCGGTGCTGGCCAGCTGGGTGCTCTTCCGCACCCGGGTGGGCCTGAACCTGCGGGCCGTGGGAGAAAGCCCCGCCACGGCGGACGCGGTGGGTATCAACGTGACCCGGTACAAGTACGGCGCCACCATGATCGGCAGCGGCGTGGCCGGGCTGGGGGGATTCTTCTACATCATTGACTACATGGCCTCCCAGGAGGCGTATCTGAGCCTGGAGGCCTTCGGCTGGCTGTCCATCGCCCTGGTGATCTTCGCCCTGTGGCGGCCGCATCTGACCATCCTGGGCTCCACGGTGTTCGGCCTGCTGTTTTCCTGCTCCAGCTACATCGCCAACATCCCCGGGGTGCAGGTTACCATGGCGGCGAAGCCCATCCTGAAGATGCTGCCCTACGCGGTGACCATCCTGGTGCTGATCATCACCAGCGTCCGGAACAAGCGGGAGAATCAGCCCCCCGCCAGCCTGGGCCAGAACTACTTCCGGGAGGAAAGGTAATCCATGCGGAATCCGAAAACCATCCTGGGCCTGGCGGCGCTGGGGGTGCTGCTGGTGGCGCTGGGCTTCCTGATCGGCCAGATGGTGCCTACCATCGGGCGGGTGCGCTGGGAGATGAGCCTCACCCCCACGCCCGAGCCCGCCGCGCCGGGCAGCGTCATGGCTGTGACCCCGGATCCCTCCCTGCCCACGGCGGAGCCCGTGCTGCGCAGCGGCATGACCGGGGAGGCGGTGAAGAACCTCCAGAGCCGGCTTTACACCCTGGGGTATTACACGGCGGAGATCGACGGGCAGTACGGCGCCGCCACGAAGGAAGCCGTGCTCAGCTTTCAGCGGCTGAATGGCCTGGACGCGGACGGCATCGTGGGAGCGGAAACCCGGGAGGCGCTGTTCTCCCCGGAGGCGAAGCCCTGGCGGGCCGCGGAAACCGAATCCCCCTGATCCGGGAAAAGATTCACCCAATTATCACAGAACCATCCCTCCGCCTTAACAGGCGGGGGGTATGCTTTGTTTACAACGAAGGAGGTTCTTCCCTCATTCTTTATATAGATCCCTGCCCCGCCCCGACCGGATGAAACACGTTCCGAACCAGGGCGGGGCAGACAATTTTGGACGCAAATTGAAAAAGCCCCGGAAATATGCTAAGATAAGCCATCAAAACGCGGAGGGGGCGTGCGCTTTGGAAGGACCGTTGGTCCGATGCCTGATGGTGGAAACGGGCATGGAGGCGGCTGTGCTCCAACTGCTGAAGGTCATGCGTCTTGGAAAAGGCATCTATCCCCAGCGGGTTCGGATCCGGAAGATCCGGGGCGTCTGGCGGAAGGATCATATACGGCTGCTGCCCGGGTATGTTTTTGTATTCGCGGAGGAGGAAATCCCCATCTGGACCTACCGCTGGGTGCCCCATGTACTGAAGGTGCTGCGGTACGACCGGGAGCCGGACGGCTACCTCCGGGGGACGGATCTGGCCTTCGCCCAGGCTGTGACGGAGCTGGACGGCCGGCTGGACATCCTGGACGCGGTGGACGAGGAGGGCTTTATCCGGGTGACGGACAGGCTGCTGAACCTGCTCCACGGCGAGGTGCTGTCCGTGGACAGGGGAAAACGGCAGGTCAGGATTCGGGTCAACCTGGTGGGGCAGCCCCGGATTGTTCAGATGAACTACCAGCTGCTGGATGACGAGGGGAAGCCGCTGGATCCGGTGACCGAGATGCTGGACGACGAGGAGGACACCTGGCTCACCGCCTGGACGCCGGACTTCGCGGACGACCTGGCGGAGCGGATGGACGGGCCGGAAGAAGCCCCGGAGGGGCCGGACCGGGAAGGCCGGAGAGAGCAGCCCCTTCCGGAGACGCCGGGGAAGGACGCAGGGGGAGAACCCGCCGGAGCTCCGGACCGCGGGGCCCGGGAGACGGAGCTGCTTCACGCGGAGCGGGAAGCGCTGGCGGAAATCGCGGCGGGGGCCGCGGAGGAACGGAAGAAAGGGGATCACGCATCATGAAAGTCGTACTGCAGGACCTGACCAAGCGCTTTGCCTCCCGGCAGGAAAAGGGGAAGGACGTCATCGCGGTGAATCACTTCGACTTCGAGATTCCGGACGGGCAGCTGGTAGGCCTCCTCGGCCCCAGCGGCTGCGGCAAGAGCACCACGCTGAACCTGATCAGCGGGCTGGAGACCCCGTCGGAGGGAAAAATCTTCTTCGGGGACAGGGATGTGACCCAGCTGCCGCCGGAGGAGCGGGGCGTGGGCCTGGTGTTTCAGAATTACGCCCTGTACCCCCACCTGACGGTGGAGGAGAACATCATCTTTCCCCTGCAGAACCTGAAGGGGAAGCAGAAGATGACGAAGGAAGCCATGCGCGAGAAGGCGCTGGAGGTGGCCCGGCTGGTGCAGATCGATCAGCTCATGGAGCGGAAGCCCAGGGAGCTGTCCGGCGGGCAGCAGCAGCGGGTAGCCATTGCCCGGGCCCTGGTGAAGATTCCCAATGTGCTGCTGCTGGATGAGCCCCTCAGCAACCTGGACGCCCGCCTGCGGCTGCAGACCCGGGAGGAGCTGCGCCGCATCCAGCGGGATACGGGGGTGACCACCATCTTCGTCACCCATGACCAGGAGGAAGCCATGAGCATCTCCGACCTGATCATCGTCATGAAGGACGGGGTGGTAAACCAGATCGGCAAGCCCCAGGAGGTGTACGACGATCCGGTAAATCTTTTCGTGGCTCAGTTCCTGGGGACACCGGCCATCAACGTGCTGGAGGGCGAAATCCGGGACGGCAGCCTGTACATCGGGCAGGAAGCGGTGCTGCCCATGGCGGGCAAGGCGGAGGGCCCTGTGTGGGTGGGCATCCGGCCGGAGGGCTTCGTGCTGGACGAAAAGGGCCCCTTCACCTGCGAGATGGACCGGGTGGAGGTTATGGGCCGGGACGTGAGCGTGGTCTGCCGGCACGCGAAGATGACGGGCCGGAACCTGCGGGCCATCATCCCCGCGGAAAGCGGCGTCCGTCCCGGACAGCGGGAGGTCCGCTTCTCCCTGAAGCCCTACAAGGTCTTCGTGTTTGACCGGGAGAGTGAGGCGCGGCGATGAAAAAGAATAACTGGAAGGCCTGGCTGTACCTGCTGCCGGCCATCGCGTTTCTCGCGGTGTTCATGATTTACCCCCTGATCGACGTGTGCGTCTATTCCCTGGAGGAGAACTATTCCTTCGCCAGCGGGGAGGCCACCGGCATCGGGCTGGCGAATTTCCGCCATGTGCTCAGCGACCCGTTCTTTGTGCAGGCGCTGCGGAACACCTTCCTCATCGTGATCATCACCGTGCCCGTGAGCACGGGGGTATCCCTGCTGATCAGCCTGGGGCTCAGTTCCATCAAGCGCCTGCAGAACGCGTTTCAGACGATTTACTTCCTTCCCTATGTGACCAACACCCTGGCGGTGGGCCTGGTGTTCATGATCCTCTTCCAGGACAAGGAGCGGGCCCGGGGCCTGGTGAATCAGATCATCGTGTGGCTGGGGGGCACGGGGGTGGATTTCATCGACGGCCCCTACTGGGCCAAGATGTTCGTCATGTGCTTCTATACGGTGTGGGTGGTCATGCCCTTCAAAATCCTGATCATGACCAGCGCCCTGGCCAGCGTGAACCCGGATTATTACAAGGCGGCGAAGGTGGACGGCGCCTCCTCCTTCCGGATTTTCCGGAAGATCACCCTGCCCATGATCTCCTCCACCGTGTTCTACCTGATCATCACCGGCTTTATCGGCGCCTTCAAGGCCTACAGCGATGAGGTGGCCCTTTTCGGCACCAACCTGAACGCCGCCGGCATGAACACCATCGTTGGCTATGTGTACGACATGCTCTACGGCTCCAGCGGCGGCTACCCCTCCTACGCGGCGGCGGCGGCCCTGATTCTCTTTGCCATCGTGTTTACCATCACCTTCATCAACCTGACGGTCAGCCGGAAGACCGTGCAGTATGTGTAAGGGGGGCGCGGGCATGAACGTGGAAAAGAAAAACAGCCGCATCGGCCGTGCTTTCATTTATTTCTTTCTGGTTCTATGGGCCATCCTGGTGCTCTTTCCCTTCTACTGGATGCTGCTGACCAGCGTCAAGACCCAGGCGGCCTTTAACAGCGAAATCGTTCCCAGCTTCTGGACGCCGCATCCCACGCTGGAAAACTATGCCAGCGCCTTTACCACGGTGCCCCTGGGACGGTATTTCCTCAACACGGTGATCTTCACCGTGGCCACCACGGGGCTGATGATGCTGGTCATCGTGCCGGCGGCCTTCGCCTTCGCCCGGCTGGAGTTCAAGGGGAAGAACGCGGTGTTCGCCCTGTTCCTGAGCCTGATGATGATCCCCACGGAGCTGGTCATCATCACCAATTATGTCACCATCGTGAACTGGAACATGCGGAACACCTACGCGGGCTTGATCCTGCCCTCGGTGACCAGCGTGTTCTACATCTACCTGCTGAAGGAAAACTTCGAGTCCATTCCGGATGAGCTGTACAAGGCGGCCAAGGTGGACGGCACCAGCGACCTGAAGTACCTGCTGAAGGTGATGATTCCCATCGCCCAGCCCACCATCGTGACCATCATCATCCTGAAGGTCATCGAGTGCTGGAACAGCTACGTCTGGCCCCGGCTGATCACCTATGACCAGAATTACTTCCTGGTGTCCAACGGCATCCAGCAGATCCGGGAAAGCGGCTTCGGCCGGGAGAACACCCCGGCCATGATGGCGGCGGTGGTGGTGATCAGCGTGCCGCTGATCGCGCTGTTCCTGTGCTTCCGGAAGAAGATCATGGCCGGCGTTTCGAGGGGAGGAACCAAGGGATGAGAAGGAAGATCGCGCTGATGCTGGCGCTGCTTCTTGGCCTCATGGGCCTGAGCGGATGCCACCGGCAGGTGAACCGCTCCAGCTTTACCCTGCCGGAGAGCTTCGATGAGACGACCCCAGTGGAGATCATTTTCTGGGCGAAGAATGACACGAACCAGACCCAGACGGACATCTACAAAAAAGCCATGGCGGACTTTGAGGCCCTGTATCCCAACGTAAAGGTCACCATGCGGCTGTACACGGACTACAACAGCATCTACAAGGATGTGCTGACCAACATCTCCACGGACACGACGCCCAATGTCTGTATCACCTATCCGGACCATATCGCCACCTACCTGGAGGGCAACAACGTGGTGGTGCCGCTGGACGACCTGATGGACGACCCGGTGTACGGCCTGGGGGGCAGCGGCCTGCGGTTTGACGGGCCCACCCGGGAGGAAATCGTGCCTGAATTCCTGCGGGAGGGCGTCATCGGCGGAAAACAGTACGCCCTGCCCTACATGCGTTCCACGGAGGCGGTGTACATCAATCAGGACTTCGTGGAAAAGCTGGGATATGAGGTGCCCGACATCCTGACCTGGGACTTCATCTGGGAAGTGTCGGAGAAGGCCATGGAAAAGGACGAGGCCGGCAATTTCCTGCTGAACGGGCAGAATACCCTGATCCCCTTTATCTACAAGAGCACCGACAACATGATGATCTCTATGCTCCGCCAGCTGGACGCTGGCTACTCCACGGATCAGGGCGAGGTGCTGATCTTCAACGAGACCACCCGGAGCCTGCTGGAGGAAATCTACACCCACGCCAAGAGCCGGGCTTTCTCCACCTTCGGCATCAGCAGCTATCCGGGCAACTTTCTGAACGCGGGGCAGTGCGTTTTCGCTATTGATTCCACCGCCGGCGCCACCTGGATGGGCTCCGACGCGCCCCTGCTGGACATCCACAAGGAGCAGGTGGTGCCCTTCACCACCGCGGTGCGGCCCATTCCCCAGTTCGACCCGGCCCACCCGCGAATGATCAGCCAGGGCCCCAGCGTCTGCGTGTTCTCCAAGGAGGACAACCAGCAGGTGCTGGCCAGCTGGCTTTTCGTCCAGTTCCTGCTGACCAATGAGGTGCAGATCGCCTACAGCGGCACCGAGGGCTACCTGCCCGTGACCCTGAAGGCCCAGGAAAGCCCGGAATATCAGGATTATCTGGCCCGGAAGGGGGAGAACAACACCACCTACTACGACGTGAAGATCGACGCCAGCGAGCTGCTGCTGAACCATATGGCGGACACCTTCGTGACCCCGGTGTTCAACGGCAGCACGGACCTGCGCCAGGCCGCGGGGCAGCTGGTGGAGGAAACCGCCAAGGCGGCCCGCCGGAAGAAGGAAATGAACGACGCCTTCATCGAGAGCCTCTACACCGACATGACCAACCTGTACCACCTGGATCAGATCCGGGTCACGGGGGCGGACGGGGAAACCGCGGCCGCGGCCGAGGAGAACGCGCCGCTGCCCGCGGCCTCCAAAGCGCTGCTGGCCGCTCTCTGCGGCAGCTGGCTCCTGATCGCCGTTTTCCGCCTGCGGGCGGCGGCAAAGGAAAAACAGCGGAAAAAATAAGCGTGTACCTTTCCGGCCCGGCCTTCCGCCGGGCCGTTTTTGTTGGGGAAAAGCCCTGAAAAAGGATTGAAAAAAAAGCGCTTTGGGTGTACACTATCCCCCGAACCCGCCGGAGGGGCGGGAAGATGGGAAAGGAGACTATGAAAGATGAAAAAGGCATTAACTCCGATTCTGGCGGTTGTCGCGGTGATCGCGATCATCTTCTGCTTCGTGGTGAACGGGCAGAAGGGCGATGCGCAGAACAAGCTGAACGATGCGAACGCGCAGCTCGAGACCCTGAAGTCCGAGGGTGAGGCCAAGCTGGCGGAAGCCACCGCCGCCAAGGATGAAATTCAGGCAAAGCTGGATGAAGCCACCGCCGCCAAGGATGAGATCCAGGCGAAGCTGGATGAAGCCACCGCGCAGATTGACACCCTGAAGGCTGACGCCGAAGCCGCCGCCGCCCAGAAGACGGAGCTGGAGGAAAAGGTGAACGCCCTGACCAAGCAGATTGAGGAAGTCGCCGCCGCCGCCAAGGAAGGCGCCGCCGCTGTCGTGGAGAACGCGACGGAAGCCGTGACGGATGCTGTGGAAGGTGCCAAGGACGCCGCCGCTGAGGCTGTGGAGACCGCCACGGAAGCCGTGACCGAAGCTGTGGAAGGCGCGAAGGATGCCGCCGTGGAAACGGTGGAAGCCGTGACCGAAGCCGCTCCCATGACCCACGCGGAATACATCGCCGCGGAGAATGACAGCGAAGTCGTCATCGAGAGCTATGTGCAGGATCATCAGTCCTGGTGGGACAACAAGGTGACCGTGTACCTGCAGAGCGAGGACGGCGCCTATTTCGCCTATGAGATGGCCTGCTCCGAGGAGGACGCCGCCAAGCTGGTGCCCGGCACCAAGATCCGCGTCAAGGGCTACAAGGGCGAATGGGCCGGCGAAGTGGAAATCATGGACGGCACCTTCGAGTTCATCGAAGCGGATCCCTGGATCGCGGAAGCCGCCGATGTGACCGCGCTGCTGGCCAGCGAGGACCTGGCGAATCATATGAATGAGTTCGTCGCCGTGAAGGGCGCCACCGTGGTGGCCCAGGAAGACGGCGCGGCCTTCGCCTACAAGAACGCCGAGGAGAAGACCGATGACCTGTACTTCGCCGTGGACGTGGACGGACAGACCTATAACTTCTGCGTGGAATTCTATCTGCGCGGCAAGGACAGCGAAGTCTACAAGGCCGTGGAAGGCCTGAAGGTGGGCGACGTGGTGGATCTGGAAGGCTTCCTGTACTGGTACAACGGAGCCAACCTGCAGGCCACCAGCCTGATCGTGAAGTAACACGGAACAGCGAAACACGGGGGGAGAGCTTCGGCTCTCCCTTTTTTCGGTTGACGAAACCTTGCCGCCGGGCATAAAATGGAACACAGCCTCCGACCCGCCGCGGCGGAGATCGGAAAACAGGAGACGGACATTGAAACCGAAGCTGATTGTCATCGTGGGAACCAATGCCTCGGGGAAAAGCGCCCTGGGGGTGGCGCTGGCCCGGGCCTTCGACGGGGAGATTGTGTCGGCGGACTCCCGCCAGGTGTACGCCCGGATGGACCTGGGATCAGGAAAGATCAAAGCGGAGGAGATGGGGGGCGTACCCCATCACCTGCTGGATGTGCGCCAGCCGGGGGAATTCTTTTCCATGGCGGATTTTCAGGCCCTGGCCTACGATGCCATCGACGATATTCTGTCCCGGGGAAGGACGCCTTTCCTCGTGGGCGGCACGGGGCTGTACGTGGACGCGGTGGCGGAAGGATACGTGCTCAGCGACAAAAAGCCGGATCCCGCCCTGCGGGCCGAACTGGAAGGCTATGATACCCCCGCCCTCTACGCCATGCTGCGGGAGAAACAGCCGGAGACGGACATCGATCCCCGGAACCGGCACCGGGTCATGCGGGCCCTGGAAAAGCTGGCGGCGGGGGACGCGGGCCCCGCGCCCCGGCAGCCCCGGTATGAGACGCTGAAGCTGGGGGTGACCTGGCCCCGGCCCCAGCTGAAGGAGCGCATTGACGAGCGGCTGGCGCGCCGGCTGGCGCAGGGCATGGTGGAGGAGGTCCGGGGGCTGCTGGATGAGGGCGTGCCGGAAACCTTTCTGGTCAAGCTGGGCCTGGAGTATAAGTACCTGACCTGGTATCTGACGGGGAAGATGGGCTATACGCAGATGACGGAGGAGCTGGCCGCCGCCATCAAGCGCTTCGCCAAGCGGCAGATGACCTGGTTCCGGAAGGATCCGGCCATCCACTGGCTGGACATGGCCGGGGATCCCGTGGAGGAGGCGAAAAACCTGATCGCGGACTTTCTGGGGGATAATCCGGAGGCAGGGGCATAACAGACCGGGCGGTGTCCCGCCCCGGCGGGGCGGGGCGAAAAGGAAACGGATCCCCATGGCGCACGGGGGAAAGAGCCGGGCGGGAAAACAGACCGCGAAGCGGCGCGCGGCAAAGGAAGGACAGCATGATTCGAGAAGTACGCATCCAGTCCGTGGGGGATCTGATGCCCCTGCTGACGGAACAGGAGTACCGGCGGGATCTGGACCGGTACCGCAGCCCCTACCTGTACCGGGGCATGCCGAATGTGGATTTTAAAATGGCCACCAGCCTGAGTCGGAACTGCAAGGGCCTGCAGAAGAGCCTGGAGCTGGCAATCCTGAACAATTTCGCCAAATACGCGGTGCGGGAGGATCCCACCGTGAGCCGGAATATCTGGCAGTGCATGATCACCGGGCAGCATAACGGTCTGCCCACCCGCCTGCTGGACTGGAGCCAGAGCCCGCTGGTGGGGCTGCACTTCGCCGTGACGGAGAAAAATCTGGAGGAGATGGAGGATCATGACTGCATGGTCTGGCGGATCGACATGCAGGAGCTTTACAGCCTGCTGCCGGAACGGTACCGGACCGCGGTCAACCGGACCCAGAGCACCATCTTCAACGTGAAGATGCTGGCCGGTGTCACCGAGTCTCTGGAGCAGTACGACAAAGATATGAAGGATCAGGCCATGGTGATCATCGAGCCCCCCAGCACCAACGACCGGATCATCAACCAGTATTCCTTCTTCTCCATCGTGCCCACGGACATGGCGGACATTGAGGCTTTTCTGGACCGGCGGACGGAGCACACGGTGAAGTACATCATCGACCGGCATCTCCGCTGGCGGGTCCGGGACATGCTGGACCAGCTGAACATGAGCGAGCGGATCATCTATCCGGGGCTGGACGGCCTGAGCAAATGGATCGCCCGGCATTATTACGTCAAGTCCTGACGCGGGCCGCCAGGCGGCTTCCGGGTGAAACCGGGCGCGCCGGGTAAAAGGAAAAGGAGAAATCATGGCGCTGAAGTACCGATGCCTGGTGCTGGATCACGACGACACGGTGGTCAATTCCACCGCCACGGTGCACTATCCCTGCTTTGTGGAATACATGGCCAAATACCAGCCTCAGGTGCGTCTGACCCTGGAGGAATACTTCCGGTACAATTTCGACCCGGGGGTCATTCCCATGTTTACGGAGATCTGCGGCATCACCACCCGGGAGATGGAGGACGAGGAGCGGTACTGGAAGGAGTATGTGAAGCGCCATGTGCCCCGGGCCTATCCCGGTTTCCGGGAGATTCTGGAGGCCCAGCGGCGGGAGGGGGGAATCATCGCGGTGGTGAGCCACTCCTTCTCGGAAAACATTCTGCGGGACTACAAGGCCAATGACCTGCCAGCCCCGGACCTGGTGTACGGATGGGAGTATCCTTCCGCCCAGAGGAAGCCAAGCCCCTGGCCCCTGGAGCAGATCATGGCCCGCACCGGCTTCGGGCCGGAGGAGCTGCTGGTGGTGGATGATCTGAAGCCGGGATACGACATGGCGCGGGCCGCGGGGGTGCCCTTCGCGGCGGCGGGCTGGGCCAACGATATTCCGGAGATTGAGGACTTTATGCGGCGCAACTGCTCCAGGTACTTTAAAACGGTGGAGTCGCTGCGGGATTTCCTGTTCCGGCCGGAAGAAATGGAAAAAAAAGAACCAGACCGGACATGAATGGCCGGAAAAGCCTGAAAAACAAGGGATTTTTCCGCAAAACGCTTGACATAAGGCAGGAATTGGATATACTGATTAACGCAACAAAAACCAAGGAGGTTATGTGTGATGAACAAAGGTGAACTGGTAGCCGCGCTGGCCGCGAAGACCGAGCTGAGCAAGAAGGATTCCGAGGCCGCACTGAATGGCCTGATCGACGTCATCAGCGAGACCATCGCCAAGGGCGAGAAGGTTCAGCTGATCGGCTTTGGCACTTTCGAGCGCAAGGATCGTCCTGCCCGCACCGCCCGGAATCCCCGGACCGGCGAGGAAGTCAAGATCGCCGCTTCCAAGGCCCCCGCTTTCAAGGCCGGCAAGGCCCTGAAGGACAAGGTCAACAAGTAATCACACTTGGAAAAAACCGCAGCTTCGCGCTGCGGTCTTTTTTGTGGAAACGATGATCTGCGTTATCGTTTCCACAGCAAACAAAAGCAAAAAGGGAGGCGGCAGCATGAACACAGGTGTTTTTCCGGGAACGGAGAGGGAGGTATCCCGCATTTTTCTGGGCACGGCATCCCTGCCGTTCGCTGCGGGGGAGGACGGCGGCGAACTGCTGGAAAGCGCCCTGCGCCTGGGGATCAACGGGGTGGACACGGCTCGGGTATACGGCCGGTCGGAGGACAGCCTGGGGCTGTGGCTGGGCCGGCCGGGCAACCGGGAGCGGGTTTTTCTGCTGACCAAATGCGGCCATCCGGCGGAGGACGGCGCCCGGCGGGTCAACGCCCGGGAGATGCGCCGGGACCTGGAAACCTCCCTGGAAAAACTGCGGACGGGGTATGTGGACTGCCTGCTGCTGCACCGGGATGATCCGGAAACTCCGGTGGGAGAAATCATGGAGACTTTCGCCGCCCTGCGGGAGGAAGGCCTGATCCGCTGCTTCGGCGGTTCCAACTGGACGGTGGCGCGGATTCGCGAAGCCAACGCATGGGCGGAAAAACACGGCCTGCCCCGGATGACCGTGTCCAGCCCGCAGTTCGGCCTGGCGGCCCAGGTCAGGGATCCCTGGGGCGGAAACTGCGTCACCCTGACCGGGGACGCGGCGGCGGAAAGGGCCTGGTACCGGGAGAATCAGATGCCCGTTGTGGCCTACTCCAGCCTGGGACGGGGCATGATGAGCGGCCGCTTCCGCAGCGACGATCTGGAAGGCGCCCGCCGGATCATGGACAGCTATGGCTGGAACGGCTTCGGTTATCCGGAGAACTTTGAGCGGCTTCGCCGCTGCGAAATCCTGGCGGCGGAAAAGCGGGTCACGGTTTCCCAGATCGCCATGAGCTGGATTTTCCGCCAGGGGATGAATGTGTTCGCGGTGGTCAGCTCCTCCAGCCCGGCCCGACTGGCCCAGAACGCGGCGGCGGAGCTGGCGCTTTCCCCTGCGGAATGCGCCTGGCTGAACCTGGAGACGGACGTGGGAAACGGATAAAAACAAACTTTCGGAGGGCGGGCACCCGCCGCGCCCGGGCGGTCGGCGTTTCCAGCCGGACGGGCGCTTCTTTTTTTCACGCGGCGGGGGAGAAACACAGAGAAGGCGCGAGCCCCCCTTGACAGGGCGGACAGAACCGTTAGAATAAGCATAAATGAACCGGGAGGACAAGGAAATGAACGAAACGGCAGTCTTTCAGGCGGCTCTGGCGGAATATGCGCAGGCGGTCACGGAAGTCCAGAAAAGCCGGAAAATGTTTGACGGCGTGCTTGGCCTGGGGAACCATCCGTCCAACGCGCCCTGCCACGATGTTTTCGACAAAAAGGTGGAATCACTGTGTCTGGAGGCCGCGGAGCCGGAGAACGGGGCGGAGCGGGCGGCGCTGGTGGAAGCGGTTTTCGGGGCCGAAGGCCAGTGGAAGGGCCCGGAGTATGCCCGCCTGATGCTGATCGCCGCCCAGCGGCATACGCTGCCCCTGCTGCCCCTGCTGGCGCCGGAAAGCCGGAAAAAGCTGGCGGACTGGTATCGGAAAACCTATCCCCGCCGGAAGCGCCTGCCCGTGCAGGATCAGGTGCTGAAGGCGCTGGAAAAAGGCGTTTAAGGAAAGAATGATCAACGCTCCCGGCGGAAGCGGGGAAGCGGGAAAAGCGGCGCGGCGCGCGAATGCGGACAGAAGGCTTTCGTGCTGAGGAGAATGCATCAGCGCCGCGTGAGGCGTACGCGGCCGGAAAGGAAGAAACATGAAGAACGCACAGATCAGATCCTCTTTGCTGGCGCTGGCCGGAGGGTACGTTCTCTATCTGGCGTGGGAAATCTATGACAGCATGCGCGCAGGAAAAACATCCATGCCAGCGGGGCTGGCGGTCTTTTTTATCCTTTTCTTCGCGCTGGCCGGGGCCGGTGTAATCTTTTACGCCTGGAAGGTCTGGCAGGCGGAGAAAAAGGGGGAGATGGAAACGCCCGCGGAGCCTGACGCCGACCGGGACCGCCTGACAAAACAGTAAAAAGACAGGAAAAATACAATTCCGGTTTTCCGCGGGATGGACGGGGGCTCCTGCATCTCTGGCCTTGAGATGAAAACCTTTTGCGCATGCATCATGAAAAAGCGCATTCGTTGCGATGCGCTGACAAAAAACGCGGATGTTACCTTGACAGAATGGGCGGAAAGGAGTAAGATTCAGCTATTAGAACCGCGGGTATCTTTGCCTGCGGCAAAATTAAAAAAGGAGTGTGTGTCCCAATGAAAAAGATTCTGTCTCTTCTGCTGTGCGTCATCATGGTGATGGCCAGCGTGAGCGCCCTGGCCGAGAAGGTCGGCGTCTCCATGCCCACCAAGGATCTGCAGCGCTGGAATCAGGACGGCGAGAACATGGAAGCCCTGCTGAAGGACGCCGGCTACGAAGTCGACCTGCAGTTTGCCTCCAACGACGTTCAGACCCAGCTGTCCCAGGTTGAGAACATGATCGCCAACGGCGCGGAAGTGCTGGTCATCGCCGCCATCGAAGGCTCTTCCCTGGGTGAGGCGCTGGCCATGGCCAAGGAAAACGAGATCCCCGTCATCGCCTATGACCGGCTGCTGATGGAAAGCGACGCGGTTTCCTACTACGCCACCTTCGACAACTACATGGTCGGCACCGTGCAGGGCACCTACATCAAGGAAGCCATGAAGCTGGATGAAGCGGAAGGCCCCTTCAATCTGGAAATCACCGCGGGCGACCCCGGCGACAACAACGCCCGTTACTTCTATCAGGGCGCCATGGACGTGCTGAACCCCTACATCGAGGCTGGCAAGCTGGTTGTCAAGTCCGGCATGACCGCGTTTGACGATGTGGCGACCCCCGTCTGGGCCACTGAAACCGCGCAGAACCGCGCTGAGAACATCCTGAGCTCCTTCTACGCCGACGGCACCAATGTGGATGTGTGGCTGTGCTCCAATGACTCCACCGCCCTGGGCGTTGAGAACGCGCTGGCGGCCAACTACAGCGGCACCTATCCGATCATCACCGGTCAGGACTGCGACATCGCCAACACCAAGAACATGATCGCCGGCAAGCAGAGCATGTCCGTGTTCAAGGACACCCGGACCCTGGCCGCGCAGGTCGTGAAGATGGTTGGCCAGATCCTGAAGGGCGAGGAAGTCGACGTCAACGACACCGAGACCTACAACAACAACGTGATCGTTGTGCCCAGCTATCTGTGCGAGCCCGTGTTCGCCGATGCGAACAACTACAAGGAGCTGCTGATTGACTCCGGCTATTACACCGAGGATCAGCTGCAGTAATTTTCCCGTGATTTTTTCGGATGCAGGCGGGCCCGGCCCGCCTGCATCCTTTCGAAAAAAGACGGTGTTCCCAGGCCGCGAAAGGGGCCTTTTTCTGCTTTATTCCGCTTTCGCGGCCCGGGAACATGGCCAAATTGGAACGCGCGCGTCGCCCGACGAAACAAAGGGAAGCGCCGCAGAAAGGATGGAGGAGAGCCCATGGCAGAGATCTTGCTGGGAATGAGAAACATCACCAAGACCTTTCCCGGCGTCAAGGCGCTTGACAACGTGAATCTGGAGGTTGAGCGGGGAGAGATTCACGCCCTGGTCGGCGAAAACGGAGCCGGAAAATCCACGCTGATGAACGTGCTCAGCGGCATCTATCCCTACGGAACGTATGAAGGCGACATCGTGTATGAAGGCGAAGTCTGCAGGTTCACCAACATCAAGGATTCTGAAAAAAAAGGCATCGTGATCATTCACCAGGAGCTGGCGCTGATTCCGGAAATGACGATCGGCGAAAACATGTACCTGGGGAATGAGCGCGGGAAAAAATTTGCCATCGACTGGAACACCACCTACGCGGAGGCGGATAAATACCTGAAGATGGTGGGCCTGACCGAGAGCTCGAAGGTCCAGGTAAAAACCATCGGCACCGGCAAGCAGCAGCTGGTGGAAATCGCCAAGGCGCTGGCGAAACAGGCCAGGCTGCTGATCCTGGACGAGCCCACCTCCTCGCTGAATGAGGAAGACTCGCGGGCCCTGCTGGATCTGATGCTGGAATTCAAGAAGCAGGGGATGACCATGATCATCATCACCCATAAGCTGAATGAGGTCGCTTATGTGGCGGACAAGATTACCGTCATCCGTGACGGCACGACCATCGAGACGCTGGAGAATCACGGGCCGGAACCCATCAGTGAGGAACGGATCATCAAAGGCATGGTCGGCCGGGAAATGACCAACCGCTTCCCGAAGCGGGAGAACGTGAAGATCGGCGACGTCATGATGGAGGTGGAGCACTGGACGGTGCACCATCCCCTGTACCCGGAGCGCAAGGTGGTGGACGACGTGTCCATCAACGTGCGCAAGGGTGAGGTGGTCGGGATCTATGGCCTGATGGGGGCCGGACGCACGGAGCTGGCCATGAGCATCTTTGGCCAGAGCTATGGGGTGAACTTTTCCGGAAAGCTGAAGATCGACGGAAAAGAAGTGAAAATGAAGAAGAGCGAAGCGGACGCGATCAAACATAAGATCGCCTACGTGACGGAGGACCGGAAAGGAAACGGCCTGGTGCTGTCCCAGAGCATCAAGGTGAACACGTCCCTCGCGAACCTGGGCAGCGTCTCAAACCACATGGTCATTGACAAGGACAGGGAATACGGCGTGGCGGAGGAATACCGGGAGAAGCTGAAAATCAAAACGCCCTCCGTGGAGCAGCTGGTGGGCAACCTCTCCGGCGGCAACCAGCAGAAGGTGCTGCTGGCCAAATGGATGTTCGCGGAGCCGGATATCCTGATTCTGGACGAGCCCACCCGCGGAATTGACGTCGGGGCCAAGTACGAAATCTACTGCATTATCAATGATTTGGCGGCCGCCGGAAAGTCGGTCATCATGATTTCCTCCGAACTGCCGGAGGTGCTGGGGATGAGCGACCGGATTTGTATCATGAACGCCTCCAAAATGATTGGTGAGATGAAGGCGGAGGACGCGACGCAGGAGAAGATCATGGCCGCGATTCTCCAGGCCGGAAGGGGGGCATAAGGAATGAAAGCGAATTCCGTTGGCGCTTTTTTCAAAAAATATACCATGGTGCTGGCGCTGGTTGCGGTCGCGGTCTTTTTCTCCATCACAACCCAGGGAAAAATCCTCTATCCGCAGAACCTGAACAACCTGATCTCCCAGAACGGATACGTCTTTGTGCTGGCGGCGGGCATGCTGCTGTGCATTCTGACAGGCGGAAACATTGACCTGGCGGTGGGCTCGGTGGTCTGCTTCGCGGGGGCCATCGGCGCGGTGATGATGCAGGCCGGGATCAGCATGTGGCTGGCTGTGCTCGCCATGCTGGCGGTTGGCCTGGCCATCGGCGCCTTCCAGGGGTACTGGATCGCCTGGGTGCGGGTGCCTCCCTTTATCGCGACCCTGGCGGGCATGTACGCCTTCCGCGGCCTGAGCAACGTGGTGCTGCAGGGCTATACGGTGTCGATTGACAACCAGACGTTCCTGAAGGTCTTCGGGGGCGGCGCGGACTGCTATGTTCCGGACTTTCTGGGCGGAGAAATGAACATGACCTGCATGGCCGCGGGTATCGCAGTAACGGCCATTTACCTGGCGATAACGATTCGGAAAGCGGCCGTGCAGAAGCGGATGGGGATCCATCAGTCCTCCGCTGCCAACATCCTTCAGCCGGCGGTGATCTGTGTCCTGATTCTCTGGGCCACCTGGAAACTGGCGCAGTACAAGGGCATTCCCACCGTGCTGATCTGGGTGAGCCTGGTGCTGCTGGCATACAATTACATTACGACGAATACGGCCATCGGCCGGTATCTGTACGCGGTGGGCGGCAACGAGAAAGCCACAGCCCTTTCCGGTGTCAACACGAACCGGGTCTATTTCTTCGCCTACGCGAATATGGGCCTGCTGGCGGGCCTGGCGGGGATCCTGACCGTGGCCCGGGCGTCCTCCGCCCAGCCCACCTATGGACAGGGATATGAGATGGACGCCATTGCCTCCTGCTTTATCGGCGGCGCTTCGGCTTACGGCGGAACCGGCAAAATCTCCGGCGTGATTATCGGCGCCATCCTGATGGGCGTGATCAACCAGGGCATGAGCATCATGGGGATCGAAACCAACTATCAGCGCGTGGTGAAGGGGATTGTGCTGCTGGTCGCGGTGATGTTTGATGTGCTGTCCAAGCGCGAAAAACGGTAAGCGGGGAGGTGCGTGAAACCATGAAAAAGCAGAATATTCTTGCCGCGCTGAAGAAGAATACCATGCTGATCGTCCTGGTGCTGGTGTATATCTTCTTCATGATTACCACCCAGGGCTCCATCTTCAAGCCCATGAATTTCAACGCGCTGATTACACAGAACGCGTATGTGTATATTCTGGCCGTCGGAATGCTCATGTGCATGCTGACCGGCGGCAACATTGACCTGAGCTGCGGTTCTGTGGTCTGCGTCCTGGGCGCCCTGGGCGGCCTGTTTATGGTCACATGGGGATGGAACACGGGAATTTCGATTCTGGCCATGCTGCTGATCGGCATCGCCTATGGCTGCGGGCTTGGCTTCCTGATCGCGTATGTGCATATTCCGCCGTGGATCGCGACTCTGGCCGGATATCTCGCCTTCCGCGGGCTGGGAACTTCCATCCTGAGCTCCAATTCCTCCACCGGTTCCATCGCCCCTTTCCCGGAAACATTCCTGAACCTTTTCTCCGGCAAGCTTTTCAAGACGAAAATGAACGTTTTGAACGTGCCCTGCCTGGCCGCGGGGATCATCGCGGCTGTGCTCATTGTGGCCGCGGTTTTCTGGAACCGGATCTCCCGCACGCGGAAGGGGTACGAGGTGGAGTCCCTGGCGGCATCCATCCTGAAGGCGCTGCTTGGGGCCGCCGCGGTGATGCTGGTGATGTGGAAACTGGCTTACGCGGGCGGCATTCCGACGGTGCTGGTCTGGGTGGTTGGCGTGGTGCTGATTTACAGCTTCATCACGAGCAAGACCACCGTTGGAAGACATTTCTACGTGGTGGGCGGCAATATGGAGGCGGCCCGGCTGTCCGGCGTGAACACGAAGCGGATCATGTTCCTGGCCTATCTGAACATGGCGTTCCTGACCGTGATTTCAACCTGGACGGTGATGGCCCGCTTCCAGGCGGCGAACTCCACCGCCGGCACGAACTATGAAATGGATGCCATTTCGGCCTGCGTGGTGGGCGGCGTTTCCGCCAGCGGCGGCGCGGGCACCGTCCTGGGTATGGTGATCGGCGCGACGCTGATCGGCGTGATCAACCTGGGCATGAGCCTGATGAACATTGACGCCAACTACCAGAAGGTGGTGAAGGGCGTCGTGCTGCTGGGCGCGGTGGCCTTCGACATCCTGTCCAACAAAAGGAAACGCTGAATAGCGGAAAAACGCTCCCGGTTCAGAACAGGCCGGGAGCTTTTCCGTACGTCATGACGCGGACGGAAAAGTAGGAAAAAGGAGATCGGAATCGGACAGGGTTTTTTACATTGTCAAGCCCCGGGAATCGTGTTATACTGAAATACAACGTTGTGAGCGCGTGATATGGAAACAGAAAAGGAGGGATCAGGATGCGGCGAAGAGAAGCCGGAAAGCCCTGGGTGCTTTCCGTGGTTTCGCTCCTCCTGGCGCTGATCCTGGTTACGGCTTCTTTTTCCGAGCTGCTGCTGCCGAAATCCGGGAAGAAGACAAAGAAGGACAACGACCTGACGGTGGACTATTCCCACATGGATCAGGGATATGTCATGGTCAAGGCGGCGAAATCAAAAAAGAAGCTGAAGGTCCGGGTCAAAAAGGGCGACAAGACCCTCACCTACGACCTGAACACAAACGGGACCTACGAGGTGTTTCCCCTGCAGTACGGGGAAGGGAAATATACCTTCACGCTGTATAAGAACGTCAGCGGGAAGAAATACTCCGAGGAGGGGAAGGTGGCCATTACGGCCAAGATGAGCGATCCCCTCATGGCGTTCCTGTACCCGAACCAGTACGTGGCCTATGATGAGAAAACCGCCTGCGTGAAGGAGGCGGAGGAGCTCTGCAAGGATCTGGAAGGGGATCAGAAGAAGATCTTCAAGACCATCTGCGAGTATATGCGGACGCACTTTGCCTACGACTACATCAAGTCCGTCAGCGTCAAGAGCGGCACGCTGCCGGATATTGAGGGCGCCTGGAAGAAGCACATGGGCATCTGTCAGGACCTGGCGGCCATCATGGTGGCCATGCTTCGGAGCCAGGGGGTGCCCGCACGGCTGGACATCGGCACGCTGAACGCGAGCCTGTATCACGCCTGGGTCACCGCGGTGGTGGACGGGGAGGAAAAGCTCTTCGACCCCACGGCCGCGCTGAACGCGGTCAACAAGGAAGACACGTACACGCTGGAGCGGTATTACTGAGCGCGCGGAACGCGGGCGAAGAAACCAATGGAGGAACGAGAGATGGCCAGGAAGAGTGAAAAAAGCGGCATTCTGCTGACATCGGAGGAGCTGAGCGTCTTCTGCGATCAGATCGCGCTGATGCTGGAATCCGGCATGACGATCAAGGACGGCATCGACATGCTGGCGGAGGACGAGCAGAAGCAGAACGCCCGGGTGCGCCCCTATTCCCTGATGCGGGAGACGATCGAGGAGACGGGCTCCCTGTACATCGCCATGAAGGAGCGGGAGAGCGAGTGGCCCCATTACATGGTGGAAATGGTGGGCATCGGTGAGGAAACCGGCCGCCTGGAGGAAATCATGCGGAACCTTTCCGCCTACTACACCCGGGAGGGCAAAATCAGGGACGCGGCCTCCAGCGCCGTGACCTATCCCCTGGTGCTGGGGGTGATGATGGTGGTCATCATCGCTGTGCTGCTGTGGCGGGTCATGCCCGTGTTCCGCCGGGTGCTGGGTTCCCTGGGCGTGGATCCCAACGGCGCCTCCGTCCGGCTGATGAATATTGGCGCGGCGGCGGGCTGGGTGGTGCTGATCCTGATCGCGGTGGTGATCATCGCGGTGCTGGTCTTCGCGGTCATGATGCGGACCGGAAAGCGGGAAAGCGCCATGCGGCTCCTGCGGAAGCTGCTGCCCCCGGTCCGGAAGATCAGCCAGAAGCTTTCCGCCTCCCGGATCGCGGGCATGCTGGGCCTGATGCTCAGCGGCGGCTTTCCCGTGGACAGCGCTCTGGACATGGCCGGCAACGCCCTGGAGGATCCGGAGGCCATCGAAAAGGTCAACGGCCTGAAGGACAAAATGGCGCAGGGCGAAACCTTCGCCGACGCCATGGCCTCCGGCGGGCTGTTCTCCGATTTCTATAACCGGGTGCTGAAGATCGGCGCCGCCTCCGGCCATGAGCCCCAGGTGATGACCCGGATCGCGGAGGTCTATGAGGAGCAGGTGGAGGACGATCTGGCCCGGATGATTTCGCTGATTGAGCCCGTGCTGGTGGCGCTGCTGAGCATCGTGATCGGGGCGATCCTGCTGAGCATGATGCTGCCCATGGCCAGCGTGATGAGCAGCCTGTAAGGGCGGAAAGGAGCGATGCGCATGCGCAGAGATAAAAAGGATATCGCGGCGGGCGTGGCTTTTGTCGCTCTGATCGTCTGCTTCCTGGTGATGGTGAACGCCATCACCTCCACGTCCGACCGGCAGGAGACACAGCTGGTGTACGACGCGGTGAAGAACGCGGCCCTGACCTGCTACGCGGTGGAGGGCGCCTATCCCGAAGACCTCCAGTACCTGCGGGACCATTACCGGCTGGCCTACAATCAGGAAAAGTTTGTTGTGGAATACGACGCGTTCGCCTCCAATCTGATGCCGGGCATCACGGTGCTGGAGAGGGGGAACAGTGAACTATGAGCGAAGCGAAACGAAGAGCCCAGCCGCCCCGGCAGATGCAGAATGTATTCGTCTTTCTGCTGCTGGCCATTTTCGCGGTTTCCGCCATTTTCCTGACTGCCCTGTGCGCCCAGGTGTACCGGAACACGGTGCAGAGCGCGGGCGCGGACAACGCATCCCGGGTGCTGAGCGCCATTATCCGCGGCGCGGCCCAGGGGGAGGACGCGGGTCAGGTTTACGTGACGGAAGAGCGCGTGGGCGAAGCCGGTGTGGTGCCGGTGCTGGTTTTTGCCAATGACTATGACGGGGAAATCTATCTGCGGCGGCTGTACTGCCTGGACGGCTGGCTGCGGGAAAGCTTCACGGCGGAGGAATACGGCTTCCAGGAAGAGATGGGCGAGCCCCTGGTGGAGGCCGCGTCCTTCACGCCGGAGGTGGAGGGCAGCCTGCTGCGGGCCGGCATCGTGACGCCGGCGGGCCAGCGGGAGGATGTGTCCGTGTATCTTTGGGCGGGAGGTGCGAAGGAATGAAAAAGCATAGTACCGCCAATATCCTGCTGGTGGAACTGGTGATCGTGATCCTGTTCTTCCTGTTGTGCGTGTCCACCCTGGTGGAGGTGCTGGGGGCGGCCCGGGTCAAAAGCCGCGCGGCCCACGCGGAAAACGCGGCCCTTCTGCGGGTGGAAAACCTGGAGAACGAGCTGATGGCGGCGGAGGACGTATCCGCCGGGCTGGAAAAGAATCAGTTTTCGCCGGAGGCGGACCGATGGGTCCTGCGGACGGAGGACTATGTCCTGTACGCGGAAATGACGGAGGAAAGCCAGGCGGCGGGGACGATCCGCACCCTGAACTTCACGGCGGAGATGCCCGGCGGGGAACCCCTGTTTGAGCTGCCCTCGGTGAAGTATGTTCCGGGGGAGGTGAGCCCATGAAAAGACAGCGGATTGCCTTTGGCCCCGGCGCTTCCTCCCTGATTCTGATCGCGGTGGTGTTGGCGCTGAGCGTGCTGACGGTGCTGACCATGATTGCCGCCCGGAATGACGAGGCCCTGAGCCAGCGGACTGTGGAAACCCGGCGGGAGACCAACGCCCTCTTTGCCCAGGGGGAAAGATCCCTGGCGGCCCTGGACGCCCTGGCAGCAAAAGCCCAGGCGGAGGCGCCGGAAAACTACCCGGCCGCCGTGGAAGCCGGCCTGCCGGAGGGCATGCGCCTGGAGGGAGATCAGGTTTCCTGGGAGGAAAAGCTGGGAAACCGGGCCCTGGCATGCGCCGCTCGGCTGGCTGCGCCGGGGGAGACGCCCCGGGTCATCTGGACGCTGCACCGGCTGGGTGAGGCGGACATCTGGGACGACTCCTTCGAGGAGGACTACGCCGGTATGGGCATCGAGTACGGAAGTGACGAAACCGACGGGGACGCCACGGAGGTGGATGAGGAAGAAGCAGCCGATGATTTCGACGAGGAGGAGGGAAAAACGTGAACTCGCTGGATGAACTGCTGCGCACAGCCATGCAGATGGAAGGTTCCGATGTGTTCATCATTCCCTTTTCCCCGGTTTCCACCAAGGTTCACGGAAAAATGACGCCCATCACGGAGGAAAAGGTGACGCCGACCCAGATTCAGGGCCTGATCGACCGGGCCTACGAGCTGGCCGCCCGGAACCAGCACAACCTGGACCGGGAAGGGGACGACGATTTCTCCTTCGCCATCCGGGATGTGAGCCGGTTCCGCTGCAACATCTACCGCCAGCGGGGCACGCTGGCGGCGGTTTTCCGGGTGGTGGCCTTCGGCCTGCCGGATCCCGTCCAGCGGCATGTCCCGGACCTGGTGATGAAGCTGGCGGACATCCGCAGCGGCATGGTGCTGGTGACCGGCCCCGCGGGCACAGGCAAGAGCACCACCCTGGCCTGCCTGCTGGACCGGATCAATCAGACCCGCAGCGGGCACATCATCACCATCGAGGATCCCATTGAGTACCTGCACCCCCACAAGGGCTGCCTGGTCAGCCAGCGGGAGGTGCCGGAGGACGCGTCCAGCTTTGCCCGGGCGGTCCGGGCGGCGCTGCGGGAGGCGCCGGATGTGATCATGCTGGGGGAAATGCGGGACATGGTGACCATTTCCACCGCCATCACCGCCGCGGAAACGGGCCACCTGCTCTTTTCCACCCTGCACACCCTGGGGGCGGCCAAGACCATCGACCGGGTGATCGACGCCTTCCCCGCCGAACAGCAGAACCAGGTGCGGACGCAGCTGAGCATGGTGCTGAAGGCGGTGGTTTCCCAGCGCCTGCTTGCGGGGACGGACGGCCTGCTGTATCCGGTGTTTGAGGTGATGACCGTGAATCCGGCCATCCAGAACCTGATCCGGGAGGGCAAGACCCACCAGATCGACAACGCCATCTCCGGCGCGGGCAGCGAGATGCTGTCCATGGACGCGGAGCTGGCCCGGCTGGCCCGGGAGGGCAAGATCACGAAGGAAGCCGCCAGGGCTTACGCCCTGCATCCCGAAACCATGGAGCGGCAGATGCGCTTTGGCGCCATGCGGTAAGTTTGCTTCCCCTTCCCCGCGCGGAGAAGGGGTTTTTTCCCGGAAACCCGCGGGAGCGGAGAAAACAGAAAACACAAGCAGTCAAAAGGGGAGGATCATCATGCAGTACGGTTTTTTTGACGAACAGGCCCGGGAATATGTGATCACCAATCCGGATACCCCCGCCCCCTGGGCGAACTATCTGGGCTCTCCGGCTTACGGCGCCATCATCACGGTGAACGCCGGCGGATACAGCTTCGTGCGCAGCGGGGCGGCGGGCCGGATTCTGCGCTATACCTTCAACCAGTTTGACGAGCCCGGGCGCTATCTGTACCTGCGGGACGAGGAGACCGGGGATTTCTGGTCCGCCAGCTGGAAGCCGGTGAAAAAGCCCCTGGAGGCCTATCACACGGAGTGCCGCCATGGCACGGCCTACACCGAGTTCATCAGCGAGTATGACGGCATCCGCAGCCGGGCCCTGTACTATGTGCCCCTGGGCGCGACCCACGAGGTCTGGAGCCTGGAGGTGGAAAACCTGTCCGGCCGGCCCCGGCGCCTCAGCGTTTTCGCCTACGCGGAGTTCACCACGGAGAGCTTCTACACCCAGGATCTGGTGAACATGCAGTACACCCAGTTCATCACCCGTACCGAGTTCAAGGGGGACTTCATCCTCCAGCGGATCAATGAGTTCTGCGACCGGGCGCCGGACGGCAGCAACCACCGGGAGCGCTTCCTGGGGGTGGCCGGGGGCGAAGTGGCGTCCTATACGGGCCGGCGGGAGCAGTTCCTGGGCCGGAACCGGTTCGACGCGCCCAAAGCGGTGGCGGACGGCGCCTGCGACAACAGCCTGAACTACAACGGCAACCCCTGCGGCGCGCTGCAGGTGAAGCTGGAGCTTTCCGCGGAGGGGAAGAAACAGGTGGCCTTCCTGCTGGGTCAGAAGACGGAGTTCGAGGCCCGGGAGCTGCTGGATCGGTATCAGAACACGGCGGAAACCGTGGCGGCGGAGAAGGCGGCCCTGATCGCCTACTGGCACGGGGAGCTGGAGAACCTGAAGGTTCGTACCCCGGATGACCGCTTCAACGCCATGGTGAACACCTGGAACGCCTTCCAGTGCTTCATCACCTTCGTCTGGAGCCGGGCGGCCAGCCTGATCTACTGCGGGGAGCGGAACGGCTACGGGTACCGGGACACCGTGCAGGACATCCAGGGCATCATGCACCTGGATCCGGAGCTGGCCCGGAAGCAGCTGACCTTCATGCTCAGCGCCCAGGTGCATCACGGGGCGGGCCTGCCCCTGGTCAAGTACTCCCACAACCCCGGCCATGAGGACACGCCGGAGCAGGAGAGCTACGTCAAGGAGACGGGGCACCCCCATTACCGGGCGGACGACGCCCTGTGGCTCTTCCCCACGGTTTACAAGTACATCGCGGAAACCGGCAACCTGGCCTATCTGGACGAGGAAGTGCCCTTCGCGGACTACGACACGGGCACGGTGCGGGAGCATCTGAAGCGGGCCATCGACTTCAGCATGCATCACCTGGGCACCCACGGCATGCCCGCCGGGCTCCACGCGGACTGGAATGACTGCCTGCGGCTGGGCGCCACCGGGGAGAGCACCTTCGTGGCCTTCCAGCTTTACTACGCGCTGAACATCATGCAGGCCTTCTGCGCCGGGGAGCCGGAGTACGTGGCTTACCTGAAGGCGGAGGCGGAAAAGCTGCTGAAGATCATCAACGACACCTGCTTTGAGGGGGACCGCTTCATCCGCGGATACACGGAGGCGGGCCAGATCATCGGCAGCAAGAAGGACCGGGAAGCCGCCATGTGGCTGAACCCCCAGAGCTGGGCGGTCATCTCCGGTGGCGCCACCCGGGCCCAGGCGGAGACCATCATGGAAACCGCCCACGCCAAGCTGAACACCCCCTACGGGCTGGAGATCATGAATCCCGCCTACCGCTTCGAGGCCTTCGACGGGGCGGCCATGATCCTCTTCAATCCCGGCACCAAGGAAAACGGCGGCATCTTCTGCCAGATTCAGGGCTGGGCCATCCTGGCGGAGGCGCTGCTGGGCCACGGCAACCGGGCCTTTGAGTACTTCGCGGAAAGCTGCCCCGCCTCCTTTAACGGGGACGCGGACCGCCGGGTCATCGAGCCCTACGTCCACGGCCAGTTCATCGAGGGGCATGACAGCCCCTTCGCCGGCCGCAGCCATGTGCACTGGCTGACGGGCACCGCCAGCACCGTCATGGTGGGCTGCGTGGAGGGCATCCTGGGCCTGCGCCCGACGCCGGAAGGCATCCTGATCAAACCCGCCATCCCCGCGGAATGGGACGGCTTCACCATGGACAAGACCTTCCGGGGCAAAAAGATCCATGTGACCGTGGATAACGGTGCGCACCGGGAGGGCGATCCCGTGAAATATATCCTGAACGGCCGGGAGCGGCCGGTGGAGGTGATTCCCGCCGGGGATCTGCTGGCGGAGAACGAGCTGACCATCATCATGTAAGGGGGCGCAAAGCGGGGGAGAAAGCCATGGAACTGACCGTCATCGCCCATATCGAGAATGTCTATACCTCCAAATTCGGCGTGCCCCGGCAGAGCGGCCTGGTGGAGGAGGTGGTCTCCCGGATCGTCTTCGAGCCGGCGTACCGCGTGGCGGAAGCCCTGCGGGGTATCGGGGATTTTTCCCATCTCTGGCTGATCTGGGGCTTTCATCAGGCAAACCGGGAAGGCTGGAGCCCCACGGTGCGGCCGCCCCGGCTGGGGGGCAACACCCGGGTGGGGGTCTTCGCCACCCGCTCCCCCTACCGGCCCAATGGCCTGGGGCTCAGCAGCGTGCGGCTGATCCGGGTGGAAAAGACCCCGGACCGGGGGGAGACCCTGCTGGTGGCCGGTGCGGACCTGATGAACGGTACCCCCATCTATGACATCAAGCCCTATCTGGCTTCCGCTGACAGCCATCCGGACGCGGCGGGCGGCTTCACGGACCGGCGGGAAAAACGCCGGGCGCGGGTGGAGATTCCCCCGGCGGAGGGCGGAAAGCTGGCCCCGGAAGACAGGGCGGCCCTGGAAAAGGTGCTGGCGGAGGATCCCCGCCCCGCCTATCAGGCGGACCCGGAGCGGGTCTACGCCTTTGAGTTTGCGGGAAGAACGGTGCGCTTCCGGGTGGCGGGGGATCTGCTCACCGTCCTCAGCGTTACCTGACCGGACGGATTGTGGCCCAGGCGGCCGCGGCTTTCGCGGCTGCCTGTTTTTTCGCTGTATTCCCCTTGCCAAATGACATGAAAACGGGGATACTATACCTTGCCTGCCGGAGCGGTCCCGCTCCGGACAGAACGTTGAAGGAGGATAGAACCATGGATCGCGTATACAATTTCTCCCCTGGACCTTCCCAGCTGGCCCTGCCCGTGCTTGAAAAGGCGCAGAAGGAACTGCTGACCTACGGCAGCACCGGAATGTCTGTGATGGAGATGAGCCACCGCAGCAAGATGTACACGGATATTTACGATCAGGCGGTGGCGGACCTGAAGGACCTGATGGCCATCCCGGACGAATATGAGGTGGTTTTCCTTCAGGGCGGCGCGACCCAGCAGTTCTCCGCCATTCCTCTGAACCTGATGGTGAATAAAAAGGCGGACTATATTGACTCCGGCAACTTCGCCCACCTGGCGGCGGAGGAAGCCAGACGCTACGGCGAGGTGAATGTGGTGGCCTCCAGCCGGGAGGACACCTACACCTACGTGCCGGACGTAAAGGCCCTGTCCTTTTCCCCGGACGCGGACTATCTGCACATCACCCAGAACAACACCATCTACGGAACCCGCTACGTGGAGCTGCCGGAGAGCCCGGCGCCCCTGGTCTGCGACGCCAGCTCCATGATCCTGTCCGAGGTCATGGATGTCAGCAAATACGGCGTGATCTACGCCGGCGCCCAGAAGAACATCGGCCCCAGCGGCCTGTGCGTGCTGATCCTGCGGAAGGATCTGCTGGGCCGCGCCATGGACATCTGCCCCAAGCTGCTGAACTGGGAGGTTCAGGTGAAGGCGGGCAGCATGTACAACACCCCCAACACCTGGGGCATCTACATCGCCGGGCTTACCTTCCAGTGGCTGAAGGAGCAGGGCGGCGTGGCGGCCATGGAGAAGGTCAACGTGGAAAAGGCGGCCCTGCTCTATGACTTCCTGGACAACAGCCGCCTGTTCAAACCCACGGCCCAGGCAAAATACCGCTCCCGCATGAATGTGACCTTCGTCACCGGCGACGCGGACAAGGACGCGGCCTTCGTCAAGGCCGCCGCGGCGGAGGGTCTGGTGAACCTGAAGGGCCACCGCACTGTGGGCGGCATGCGGGCCAGCATTTACAACGCCATGCCCGTGGAAGGCGTAAAAAAGCTGGTCGCCTTCATGAAGGATTTCGAGGCGAAAAACGTGTAAAAGAGAAGCCCCGCGCCGCCTCCCTCCGGGAGCCGGCCGGGAAAAAGGAGATACAGCCAGATGTACAAGATTCTGACCCTGAACGCCATTTCCGATGTGATCCATACCCAGCTGAGCGACCAGTATGCCGTCAGCAAGGACGAAGCCGCGCCGGACGCGGTCCTGGTCCGTTCCGCCGCCATGCATGAGATGGCTTTCGGCCCGGAGCTGCAGGCCATCGGCCGGGCTGGCGCCGGCGTGAACAACATCCCCATTGACCGCTGCTCCAAGGCAGGCATCGTGGTTTTCAACACCCCCGGCGCCAACGCCAACGCTGTGGCGGAGCTGGTGATCGCCGGGCTGCTCATGAGCGGCCGGAACATCGCCGGCGGCATCGACTGGGCCCGGACGCTGAAGGGCAAAGGCGCCGAGGTGGGCAAGCTGGTGGAAAAAGGCAAGAGCCAGTTCGTGGGCCCCGAGATGCGGGGCAAGACCCTGGGAGTCATTGGCCTGGGGGCCATCGGCGCTCTGGTGGCCAACGCCGCCAGCCGCGGCCTGGGGATGAACGTGGTGGGCTACGACCCCTTCATCTCCGTGGAGAGCGCCTGGAGCCTCAGCACCACGGTTCACCGCGCAGCCTCCGCGGATGACGTGCTGGCGCAGGCGGACTATATCACCTTCCACATCCCGCTGAACGACAAGACCAGGGGCTCCGTCAACGCGGAGATGATCGCCAAGATGAAGGACGGGGCGGGAATCCTGAACTTCAGCCGAGGCGAGCTGGCGGATACCGCCGCCCTGCGGGAAGCCCTGGCCTCCGGCAAGCTGTCCAGCTATGTGACGGACTTCCCCAGCGACGACCTGCTGGACGTGGACAAGGTGGTCTGCATCCCGCACCTGGGCGCCAGCACTCCGGAAAGCGAGGAAAACTGCGCCCGGATGGCCGCCGCCGAGATCCGGGATTACCTGGAGTTCGGCAGCATCCACAACAGCGTCAACTTCCCGGAGCTGCAGCTGACCGCGCCGGAAGCGACCCGCGTCCTGGTGCTGCATGAGAACATCCCGAACATGATCAGCTCCATTTCCGCCGTGGCCGCCCAGGAAGGCATCAACATCGAAAACCTGGTTAACAAGAGCAAGAAGGACATGGCCGTCACCGTCATGGAGATGCACAGTCTGCCCTCCCAGGAAGCCCTGGAGGCCCTGAGCCGGATCCCCGGCATCGTCCGGGTCCGGGTCTTCGGATAACAGATCCCATCAGAAGCTGCCGCGCCGCGGCAGCTTTTTTGAATGGTTCCCACGGCGGCGCGGCGGGGAAGGGGCGGCCCGGCCGCCGGAAACCGGAAGAGCCCGCGGTCCGCGCGGTGCCCGGAAAAATGCCCTGAAAATGGAAAATATGGTTGAAAAAGGGCGAAAGCTGTGCTATACTCTCTCCAAAAGAACCCGGTAAGGGTAAAATAAAAAAGGAGACGAGAAAATGAGAAAGCTTCTGTGTACCGTTCTGGCCCTGGTTCTGGCGCTGACGGCCTGTGCCGCCCTGGCGGAGGACAACACCCTGGTCATCTATTCCCCCAATTCCGATACGGAAGTGGAAAACATCATCCCGGCCTTTGAGGCGGCCACCGGCATTACCGTGGAGCTGCTGAGCATGGGCACCGGCGAATGTGTCACCCGGATCGACTCTGAGAAGGACAATCCCCAGGCGGACGTCATGTGGGGCGGCATGAACTACGGCGTCTACGTGCAGCACCCCGACCTGTGGGCGGATTACACCTCCCCCAACGAAGCCCTGATCGACGAGGGCTACCGTCAGAAGGATATCCACGCCTACTCCAACTCCAACCTGTCCGGCTCCGGCTGCCTGATCGTGAACAAGACCCTGGCCGGCGAGATGGGCATTGAGATCAAGGGCTACGCGGATCTGCTGAAGCCCGAGCTGAAGGGCAAGATCGCCTCCGGCGACCCCACCAAGTCCTCCTCCGCGTGGGCAGAGCTGACCAACATGCTGCTGGTCATGGGCGACGAGCCCTACGATGAAAAGGCCTGGGACTATGTGGCGCAGTTCGTGGAGCAGCTGGACGGCATCCAGCTGGATTCCTCTTCCGCCATCTACAAGGGTGTCGCGGACGGCGAGTACGTCGTGGGCGTGTCCTATGAGGATCCCTGCATCAACATGCTGGCCAGCGGCGCGGATGTGTACGTCGTCTATCCCGAGGAAGGCGCCGTATGGCTGCCCGCCGCCACCGCCATCGTTAAGGGCGCTCCCCATGAAGCCGCCGCCCAGGCGTTCATCGACTTCCAGCTGTCCGACGAGGGCCAGAGCATCTACGCGAACCTGACCACCCGCGCGGTGAACTCCACCCTGCCCCTGGGCAATGAGTTCATGAAGCCCTTCTCCGAAATCAACGTGGTCTATGAGGACATCCCCTACTGCGCCGAGCACAAGACGGAGTGGCAGGCCCGCTACGCGGAGATCCGCGACAAGCGGTAAGTTTCCGGCTTTCCACCGATGATCCCGGCGAGGGATTCATCCTTCGGGCTGATCTCCTGATCAGCCCGATTTTCAGTCAAAAGGGAGGATCAACCCATGAGTGTGGACATTCGCATCGACCATGTGGTCAAAAAATACGGAAACAACACGGTGATCCCGGATCTGAGCGTGGACATCCGGCAGGGGGAATTCTTCACCCTGCTTGGGCCCTCCGGCTGCGGCAAAACCACCCTGCTCCGGATGATCGCCGGCTTCAACAGCATTGAGGGCGGCTCCGTCTACTTCAATGACAAACGGGTGAACGACCTGGATCCCTCCAGGCGGAACATCGGCATGGTGTTCCAGAACTACGCCATCTTCCCCCATCTGTCCGTGCGGAACAACGTGGCCTTCGGCCTGAAGGAGCGCCGGCTGCCCAGGGCGGAGATCGCTGCCCAGACGGACAAATTCATGAAGCTGATGCACATCGACGAGTACGCCGACCGGATGCCGGACCGGCTGTCCGGCGGCCAGCAGCAGCGGGTGGCCCTGGCCCGGGCCCTGGTGATCCAGCCGGACGTGCTGCTGATGGACGAGCCCCTGTCCAACCTGGACGCCAAGCTCCGGGTGGAAATGCGGACGGTCATCAAGGAAATCCAGAACAGCGTGGGCATCACCACGGTCTACGTTACCCACGACCAGGAGGAAGCCATGGCGGTTTCCGACCGGATCGCCGTCATGAACCTGGGGGTGATCCAGCAGATCGGCACCCCCAAGGCCTTGTACCAGCGGCCGGCGAACCTGTTCGTCGCCTCCTTCATCGGCCGCACCAACATCCTGCAGGGCCGCATGACCATGACGGGCGGCCAGCCTGTCCTGACCCTGGAGGGTGGTTACAGCGTTCCCCTGAACCACGTGCTGCCGGACTGCCGGCAGGACGCGCCGGTGCAGGTATCCGTCCGCCCGGAGGAGTTCGTCATCAGCCCCGATGGGGAGGGCATCCGCGCCCGGATTGACGACAGCGTCTTCCTCGGCCTGAACACCCATTACTTCGTCACCACCCGGGAGGGCGTCAAGGCGGAGATCGTCCAGGAATCCCAGATCGACAGCATCCTGCCGAAGGGGCTGGAGGTCAGCCTGGCCGTGAAGAAGGAGAAGATCAATGTCCTGACCGCCGACGGCGCCCGGAACATCCTGGAAGGCGTGCAGAACGACATTACGGAGGGATGAGCCATGGTCGAGCGCAAGAAAAAAGGAGACGTGTGGACGCTGATGTCCTTCGTCATCCTGGCCCTGTACGGGCTGTTCCTGATCTATCCGCTGATCCGGCTGCTGGTGGAATCCGTGACGAAGGATGGGGGCTTTACCCTGGAGTATTTCGCCAAATTCTTCTCCAACAGCTATTATGGGGAGACACTGCTGCACTCCTTCCTGCTTTCCATCTCCGCCACCCTGGTTTCCCTGGTGCTGGGGGTGCCCCTGGCCTATTTCTACAACATGTATGAAATCAAGGGCCGGAACCTGATCCAGATCATCATCATCCTCTGCTGCATGTCCGCGCCTTTCATCGGCGCCTACGCCTGGGTCCAGCTGCGGGGGAACAACGGCATCATCACCCAGTTCATCGCCCGGATCATCGGGCACAAGCCGCCCTCCATCTATGGTTTCCGGGGCATCGTGCTGGTGCTGGCGCTGCAGCTGTATCCCCTGGTGTTCATGCTGGTGTCCGGCGCGCTGAAGAACGTGGACAGCTCCCTGCTGGAGGCGGCCCAGAACATGGGGGTCGGCGGCGTGCGCCGGTTCTTCAAGATGATCATCCCCCTGTGCATGCCCACCATCCTGGCGGCCGCCCTGCTGGTGTTCATGCGGGCCTTCGCGGATTACGGTACCCCGCTGCTCATCGGCCGGGGATATCAGACCTTCCCCGTGATCATCTACAACGAGTACTTCGGCGAAACCGGTACGGATCATAACTTTGCCGCCGCTGTTTCCGTCATCGCCATCGTGATCACGGCCATCATCTTCCTCTTCCAGAAATGGGCCAGCAACCGCTTCGCCTTCAACATGAACGCCCTGCACCCTATCCAGCGGAAGCCGGCGAAGGGCCTGAAGAACGTGCTGATCCACGCCTATACCTACATCATTGTTTTCCTGGCCTTCATGCCCCAGATGTATGTCATGTACTGCTCCTTCCGGAAGACCAGCGGCAAGATCTTCGTGGACGGGTACGACATGGGCAGCTATCAGAAGGTGGCCCGGGATCTGCCCCTGGAGATTAAGAATACCTTCCTCATCGGCCTGCTGGCCCTGGCGGCGGTGGTGCTGCTGGCCATCCTCATCGCCTACCTGGTGGTGCGCCGCCGCTCAAAGCTGAACGACACCATCGACACCGCCTCCATGATTCCCTATATCATCCCCGGCTCCGTGGTGGGCATCGCCCTGGTGGTGGCCTTCAACCGGCAGCCCATGGTGCTGACGGGCACCATGTTCATCATGGTGGTGGCCCTGTGCATCCGCAGGATTCCCTATACGATCCGTTCCTCCGTGGCCGTGCTGCAGCAGATTCCCATCACGGTGGAGGAGGCGGCCATCTCCCTGGGCTGCTCCCGGATGAAAGCCTTCTTCAAGGCCACGGTGCCCATGATGCGCAACGGCATCCTGTCCGGCGCCATCCTGTCCTGGGTCACCATCATCACGGAGCTGTCCACCGGCGTCATCCTGTACAACCGGAAGACCATCACCCTGACCCTGGCGATCTATGCCCAGGTCACCCGGGGCTCCGACGGCCCCGCCGCCGCCCTGGCCACGATTCTGAACGTGCTGACCATCTCCTCCATGCTGATCTTCATGCGCGTTTCCAAAAACAAGGATATCACCTTCTGATTTTCCCCGGTACGCGAAAAGGAAGGCCGAATGGCCTTCCTTTTCGATTGACTTCAAAGCAATGACCCCGCCGTTCTGCGTGGGGGTCCGACGTGCGTCAGCGGTACTTTGCCCGGCGGGACCGGGCGGATCCCTCCGATGGATCGCCGTGGTCATTCTGCCGGAACGTCCGCTTCCGCCTCGTCCTCTGTGCGCGCCTCGCTTTCCGGCGCGTCCGTTGTATCCGCTGCCTGCCCGCCTTCCGCCGCGTCGATGATCTGCGTCTCCTCCGCAGGCGCGGGCTGGAACACCAGCTGATCGCACAGCCAGTGGCGGCCGTCGGTCTGCAGGTGGATGACATAGGGCGGCCGGTGGGTATAGGTCACGGCGGCGTGTTGATTGCCCAGAAATTTGGTGGACTCCTTCAGCTCCGCGATGCGGGTGGTGTTGGTGATAATGGTCAGGGCCGGGTCGATGGCGGAGAACAGGGAGACCGGCATGGCGCTCTTTCCGTGGTGCGGATAGCGGAGCAGGTCCGCCTTCAGATCCTCGGGGGAAAGGGCGTCCAGCAGTGCGTTCATGCCGGCCCACTCAATGTCGGCGGTGAAGAGCATGTCGCAGTCCCCGTAGGAAACCCTGAACACGGCGCTGCGGTCGTTGATGGATTCCTCCTCCCCGGCCTTCAGCCAGGCCAGGAAGGTCACAAACCCGTCCCCCATGCCCAGGATGGACTCATCCTCGAAGGTGCTGACGGGAATGCCGTTGCCCTTGCAGTACTCCATGGCGGCGGTCATGTGCCGGGTGGCGTCCTCCGGGAAGCAGATCATCAGCTCCCGGACGGGCACGGCCGCGTCGATGGCGTACAGGCCGTTCAGGTGGTCATGGTGCGGATGGGTGTTGATCAGCCGGTCCACCTGCCCGATGCCCAGGAATTGAAGCAGGGGCACGATTTCCTCCTGCGCCCGCTCGTCCCCGCAGTCCAGCATCCAGACCTGGCTCTGATACCGGAAGATGGCGGCGTCCTGATCCCGGTGGATCGGAAACCAGATGTCCAGCAGGTCCTCCCCATCGGAGAAGGAAAAATCGGGATACGCGTCCGGATCGGTGATCCGGTCAATGACCTTCGGCGGCTCCGCGGCGTCCGCCTCCAGCTGTTTGACGGCGCTGACCGCGCTGTTCAGCAGAAAGTCCAGGGGATGAACCGCGGAACCCCCCCCGTCCCCGGAGGAAGCCGCCCCGAAGGCGAAGGGAAGGCCGAGCAGCAGGCAAAACGAAAACAAGAAAATCCTTTTCTTCATGAAACCCTTTCTGAAAACGGGAAAATTTTGCTTTCAGCCCAAAAACCATTGACAACCATATTTTTCTATGGTAAAATTTATGATTGCATCAGTATCGTTTCGGTGCTGAGTCGCGTTTTTGCGCTTTGCTATTGTACCCGGGTTTGGGGAAAAATGCAAGGGGCAATTTCCCTGGTATCCACACACTTGGGCGGACAGAATAAGGGGTGATTGTTTCCATGGTACATGAGGTCCAAATGGGGAAGCTTCGGAAACGGATGAGTTTTTCGCGCATCGGCGAGGTGCTGGAGATGCCGAACCTGATCGAGGTGCAGAAAAACTCCTATCAGCGTTTTCTCGACACCGATCTCCGGGAAGTTCTGAGCGACGTATCGCCGATTACGGACTATAACGGCAATCTCGTTCTGGAATTCGTGGACTATTCTCTGGATGAGCCGAAAAACTCCGTGGCCCGCTGCCGGGAACGGGATCTGACCTACGCGGCGCCGCTGAAGATTTTCGTGCGGCTGAAGAACCGTGAAACCGGCGAGATCAAGGAATCCGACGTGTTCATGGGCGATTTCCCCCTGATGACCGAGCATGGCACCTTCATCATCAATGGCGCGGAGCGCGTCATTGTCAGCCAGCTGGTCCGCTCTCCCGGGGTCTATTTTGACATGGCCCGGGACAAGGCCGGCAAGCCCCTGTATTCCTCCCAGATCATTCCGAACCGCGGCGCCTGGCTGGAGTATGAGACGGACTCCAACGACGTCCTCTGGGTCCGGATCGACCGGGCCCGGAAGCTGCCCATTACCGTGATCCTGCGGGCCCTGGGCCTGGGCACGGATCAGGAAATCATGGACGTCATGGGCGACGACGCCCGGCTGAACGCCACGATCCAGAAGGGCGACAACGCCAAGAGCCGTGAGGAGGGCCTCATCGAGATCTACAAGCGGCAGAAGCCCGGCGAGCCCGCCAGCCTGGAAAGCGCCACCAACCTGTTCAACAGCCTCTTCTTCGACCCCAAGCGGTATGACCTGATGCGGGTCGGCCGGTATAAATATAATAAGAAGCTGGCTATCGCCACCCGGATCCATAACCACACGGCGGCGGAGAACATCGTGAACCCCCAGACCGGCGAAGTCCTGGTGAAGAAAGGGGACAAGATTGACCTGGAAACCGCCTGGACCATCCAGAACGCGGGCATCAACACCGTGAACCTGGACTGCGAGGGCGAAATCCGCCGGGTGGTGGGCAACAACTTTGTGGACGCCTCCCAGTACCTGCCCTTCGACCCGAAGGAAGCCGGCATCCTGGAGATGGTTCACTTCCCGACCCTGCAGAGCATCATCGAGAGCGTGGAGCCGGATCAGCTGCTGGAGGCGGTGAAGGAGAATGTCGCGGCCCTGGTGCCCAAGCACATCATTCCGGACGACATCATCTCCTCCATCAGCTATATGCTGGGCCTGCCCTATGAAATCGGCACCACCGACGACATTGACCATCTGGGCAACCGCCGCCTGCGCAGCGTGGGCGAGCTGCTGCAGAACCAGATTCGCATCGGCCTGAGCCGGCTGGAGCGGGTGGTCCGGGAGCGCATGAGTATCCAGGACGCCAGTGACATCAAGCCCGGGGACCTGATCAACATCCGGCCCGTCAGCGCCGCCATCAAGGAATTCTTCGGCTCCTCCCAGCTGAGCCAGTTCATGGATCAGCCCAACCCCCTGGCGGAGCTGACCCATAAGCGCCGCCTGAGCGCCCTGGGCCCAGGCGGCCTGAACCGGGACCGCGCCTCCTTCGAGGTCCGGGACGTGCACTACAGCCACTATGCCCGGATCTGCCCCATCGAGACGCCTGAAGGCCCCAACATCGGCCTGATCGGCTCCCTGGCAACCTATGCCCGGATCAATCAGTATGGCTTCATCGAGGCGCCTTACCGGAAGGTGGACAAGAACACCGGAAAGGTGACGGACGAAATTGACTATATGACCGCGGACGAGGAGGATCTGTTCAAGATCGCCGCCGCCAACGAGCCCCTGAACGAGGACGGCAGCTTCGTCCATGACCGGATCACCGTCCGCGACAAGGTGGAAATCATCGAAGTTCCCGTTTCCCAGGTGGACTACATTGACGTCAGCCCGCGGCAGGTGGTTTCCGTGGCCACGGCCATGGTTCCCTTCCTGGAGAGCGACGACGCCACCCGCGCCCTGATGGGCTCCAACATGCAGCGCCAGGCGGTGCCGCTGCTGGTGCCTGAGGCGCCCCTGGTGGCCACCGGCATGGAATACCGGGCGGCCCATGACTCCGGCGTCTGCCTCCTGGCGAAGGAGGACGGCGTGGTGGAGAAGGTGGATGCCAACCGGATCATCATCCGGGATAATTTTGGCGAGCGGCATACCTATCTGCTGACCAAGTTCGCCCGCAGCAACCAGTCCACCTGCATCAACCAGCGGCCCGTGGTTTCCGCGGGGCAGAAGATCGAAAAGGGCGACCTGCTGGCGGACGGTCCCTCCACGGAGAAGGGCGAGATCGGCCTGGGCCGGAACGCCCTGATCGGCTTCATGACCTGGGAAGGCTACAACTACGAGGACGCAGTCCTGCTGAGCGAGAAGCTGGTCAAGGAGGATATCTACACCTCTATCCATATTGAGGAATTTGAGTCCGAGGCCCGGGAGACCAAGCTGGGGCCGGAGGAGATCACCCGGGATATCCCCAACATCTCCGAGGACGCGGTAAAGGACCTGGACGAGGGCGGCATCATCCGCATCGGCGCGGAGGTGCACGCCGGCGACATCCTGGTGGGCAAGGTGACCCCCAAGGGTGAAACGGAGCTGACCGCGGAGGAGCGCCTGCTGCGCGCCATCTTCGGCGAAAAGGCCCGGGAGGTCCGGGACACGAGCCTGCGGGTGCCCCACGGAGAGGGCGGCATCGTGGTGGACGTGAAGACCTTCACCCGGGAGAACAAGGACGAGCTGAGCCCCGGCGTCAATGAGATGGTGCGGATCTACATCGCTCAGAAGCGGAAGATCTCCGTGGGCGACAAGATGTCCGGCCGCCACGGCAACAAGGGCGTCGTCAGCCGCATCCTGCGGGAGGAGGACATGCCCTTCCTGCCGGATGGCACCCCCCTGCAGATCGTGCTGAACCCCCTGGGCGTCCCCAGCCGCATGAACCTGGGGCAGGTGCTGGAGGTCCATCTGGGCCTGGCCTGCCGGGCCCTGGGCTGGCACATCGCCACCCCGGTTTTCGACGGCGCCACCTATGACGAGATCCTGGAGCAGCTGGAGCACGCCGAGGAGAAGATGGCCGCACCGGAGGATGAAAGCGATCCCCATGTGACGGAATACCACTTCCACAACGGGCGCCCCCTGCGCCTGAACCTGGACGAGGAGGGCAAGGAGCTCTTCCGCCAGGGCAAGATCCGGGTGCGGGACGGCCGCACCGGCGACTACTTTGAGAACCCCGTGACCGTGGGCATCATGTACTTCCTGAAGCTCCACCACCTGGTGGACGACAAGATGCACGCCCGGTCCACCGGCCCCTACAGCCTGGTGACCCAGCAGCCCCTGGGCGGCAAGGCCCAGTTCGGCGGGCAGCGCTTCGGCGAAATGGAAGTCTGGGCGCTGGAAGCCTACGGCGCCGCCAACACCCTGCAGGAAATCCTCACCGTCAAGAGCGACGATACCGTGGGCCGCGTGAAGACCTATGAGGCGATCATCAAGGGCCAGAACATCCCGACCCCCGGCGTGCCGGAGAGCTTCAAGGTGCTGCTGAAGGAAATGCAGGCCCTGAGCCTGGATGTCCGGGTGCTGGACGCCGACGGCAACGAAATCGAGATTCCGGAGCTGGATCCGGAAGATCTGGCCATCCCCGCCCAGCCCATCCGGCCTTCCGCCCGTCCGGCCGCTCAGCCCGCCGCCGAGCTGCCTGAGGAGGAAGAGGAAGAGGACGAGGAGACCCAGCGCGCCGCCGAGGAAGCCTTCAACATGTCCGAGGAGGATCTGGACCTGGGCGAGAGCGCCGGGGACGAGGATGAGGACTTCTCCCTGGAGGACGCCGGGGTGGATGATTTCATGAAGGAAGACCTGAGCGACCTGAATCTGGATGATGTCTGATCAGGAAAACGCTGAAGGATGAATCCGTCAGCGGGTTTCTGAAACCGACAGCCTGATTTTTCCGTGAATACCCCGCGGTTCCCCCCTCCCGCCCGGAGGGGAGGACGCGGCTGAACCTTGAAGGGAGAGTGGAACCTTTTGTTTGAACTTTCCAACCTTGACTCCATCCAGATCGGTATGGCCTCCCCGGAGCAGATTCTCGCCTGGTCCCACGGCGAGGTGACCAAGCCGGAAACCATTAATTACAGAACCCTGAAGCCGGAACGGGACGGCCTGTACTGCGAACGTATTTTCGGGCCCACGAAGGACTGGGAATGCAACTGCGGAAAATACAAGCGCATCAAGTTTAAGGACAAGGACAAGATCTGTGACAAGTGCGGCGTGCAGGTGACCCGAGCCAAGGTCCGCCGGGAGCGCATGGGCCATATCGAGCTGGCCGCTCCCGTCAGCCATATCTGGTACTTTAAGGGCATTCCCAGCCGCATGGGCATGCTGCTGGACATCAGCCCCCGGAACCTGGAAAAGGTGCTGTATTTCGCCAACTTCATCGTCCTGGATCCCGGCAACAGCGATGAAACCGGGCTGAAGAAGTACGAGCTGATCAACGACGCCCGCTACCGGGAGGTGGAGGGCCGCTGCGGCAAGGGCTCCTTCGTGGCCAAGATGGGCGCGGAGGCCGTGCAGGACATGCTGAAGGCCCTGGATCTGGACAAGCTCAGCGAGGAGCTGAAGGCGGAGATCGCCCAGCTGACCGAGAAGGAGCGGGACCGGGACACCGAAGGCCAGAAGCGGGCCCGGGCGGTGAAGCGCCTGGAAGTGGTGGAATCCTTCCGCACCAGTCACAACAAGCCGGAGTGGATGATCCTGACCATCGTGCCCGTGATTCCGCCGGACCTGCGGCCCCTGATCCAGCTGGACGGCGGCCGGTTCGCCACCTCGGATCTGAACGACCTGTACCGCCGGGTCATCAACCGGAATAACCGGCTGAAGCGGCTGCTGGAGCTGGGCGCGCCGGACATCATCGTCCGGAACGAGAAGCGCATGCTGCAGGAGTCCGTGGACGCCCTGATTGACAACGGCCGCCGCGGTCGCCCCGTCACGGGCCCCGGCAACCGGGCGCTGAAGAGCCTGAGCGATCTGCTCCGGGGCAAGCAGGGCCGGTTCCGCCAGAACCTGCTGGGCAAGCGCGTGGACTATTCCGGCCGTTCCGTTATCGTCGTTGGCCCCGAGCTGAAGCTGTATCAGTGCGGCCTGCCGAAGGAGATGGCCCTGGAGCTGTTCAAGCCCTTCGTCATGGAGCGGCTGGTCAGCCTGAAGATCTGCCACAATGTGAAGAGTGCCAAGCGGGCGGTGGAAAAGGTGCGTCCCGAGGTCTGGGACATCCTGGAGGAAGTGATCCGGGATCATCCCGTGCTGCTGAACCGCGCGCCCACGCTGCACCGCCTGGGCATCCAGGCCTTCGAGCCTATTCTGGTGGAGGGCAAGGCCATCAAGCTGCATCCCCTGGCCTGTACCGCCTTCAACGCGGACTTCGACGGCGACCAGATGGCCGTGCACGTCCCGTTGAGCATGGAAGCCCAGGCGGAAGCCCGCTTCCTGATGCTGGCCCATAACAACATCCTGAAGCCCCAGGACGGCAAGCCCGTCATCTCTCCCTCTCAGGACATGGTCATCGGCTGCTACTACCTGACCATCGTCAACGAGAACGCCAAAGGCGCCGGCCGGGTGTTCTCCAGCGAGGAGGAAGCCATCATGGCCTACTCCCTGGAGCAGATTACCCTCCAGAGCCCCATCCGGGTGCGTATCGAGCGCAGCTTCGAGGGCGTGACGGAGAAGCGCATCATCGACACCACCCTGGGCCGCCTGATCTTCAACGACGCCATTCCCCAGAATCTGGGCTTCAAGAAGCGGGAATGCCTGGACGACATGTTCCAGCTGGAAGTGGACGAGCTGGTGGGCAAGAAGCAGCTGAGCTCCATCGTGGACATGTGCTTCCACACCCAGGGCGAGCACCGCACCGCTCAGGTGCTGGACGCCATCAAGGCGCTGGGCTATAAGTATTCCACCATCGGCGCCATCACCGTTTCCGTGTCCGACATCAAGGTGCCGCCCACCAAGCAGTCCATGCTGGCCGAGGCGGACGAGAAGGTCCGGAAGGTGAACAACCTGTTCCACCGCGGCCTGCTCAGCGAGGATGAGCGTTACAGCCGGGTCATCGACATCTGGCTGAACTGTACCGCGGAGCTGCGTGAGCAGATCCTGCCCAACCTGGACAAGTTCAACCCCATCCGCATGATGACCGACTCCGGCGCCCGCGGCTCCAGTCAGCAGGTGGCCCAGCTGGCCGGCATGCGCGGCATCATGGCGTCTCCTACCGGCAAGAGCATTGAGCTGCCTGTGCGCGCAAACTTCCGCGAGGGCCTGACGGTGCTGGAGTTCTTCCTGAGCTCCCACGGCAGCCGGAAATCCCTGGCCGACACCGCCCTGCGTACCGCCGACTCCGGTTACCTGACCCGCCGCCTGGTGGACGTCAGCCAGGAAGTCATCGTCCGCGAGGAGGACTGCTTCGCCGCCCGGAATGAGCGGGTGCGCGGCATCGTCGTCAGCGAGCTGATGATCGGCAAGCAGAGCGTGGAAAGCCTGGAGGACCGCCTGCGCGGCCGCACCGCGGCGGAGGACGTGATCGATCCCGCCACCGGCGAGGTGCTGGTCCACGTGAACGAGCCCATCGATTATAAAAAGGCCAAGGAAATTGTGGCCGCCGGCCTGACCCGGGTGCCGGTCCGCAGCGTCCTGACCTGCCGGACGGAAAACGGCGTCTGCGCCCGCTGCTACGGCGAGAACATGGCCCACGGCGGCAAGGTGGACGTGGGCGAGGTTGTGGGAATCATCGCGGCCCAGGCCATCGGTGAGCCCGGTACCCAGCTGACCATGCGTACCTTCCATACCGGCGGTATCGCCGGCGCGGATGACATCACCCAGGGTCTGCCCCGGGTGGAGGAGCTTTTCGAGGCCCGGAAGCCGAAGCGGGACGCCATCCTGGCGGAGATTTCCGGCACGGTGAGCATGCAGGATACGAAGAAGAAGCACCTGCTGGTTATCACCTCCGACGAGGATCCCAACGACCAGAAGAGCTATCAGATCACCTACGGCAGCCGCCTGAAGGTGGCCGAGGGAGACCACGTGGAAGCCGGCGACGAGCTCACCGAGGGCTCCATCAATCCCCATGACCTGCTGCGCATCCTGGGCGTAAAGGCTGTGCAGGAGTACCTGCTGCGGGAAGTGCTCAGCGTGTACCGCCTCCAGGGCGTGGGCGTCAGCGACAAGCACATCGAGATCATCATCCGCCAGATGCTGCGGAAGGTGCGCATTGAGGACAGCGGCGACACGAACCTGCTGCCCGGCTCCCTGGTGGATATCTTCCGCTTCGAGGAAGCCAACCAGAAGGCCATCCTCTCCGGCGGCACCCCGGCTATCGCCAAGCGGATTCTGCTGGGTATCACCAAGGCCAGCCTGGCCACGGAAAGCTTCCTGAGCGCCGCCTCCTTCCAGGAGACCACCCGGGTGCTGACCGAGGCGGCCATCCACGGCAAGGTGGACCCGCTGATCGGCCTGAAGGAGAACGTCATCCTGGGCAAGCTGATCCCCGCCGGTACCGGCATGAAGCGCTACAAGGACATCGAGCTGAAGGATTCCTACAGCTTCTGATCCAGTATCCCCCCCTCCGGGCCTGACGCCCGGAGGGTTTTTCACGCCCAAAGGTAAAATGTTACATTTTTGTTTCAAAAGCATTTGCAAACGCTGTATTTCTGTGGTAAAATTTAACATCCTGTAAGGGCAGGGGAAGGAGGTGCGCGTATGTTCGGGAAGAAAAAACAGCAGGAGCCGGAAGCCTTTGACTTTGATCAGGACTATGAGGAAGGCGGAGCGCCGGACTGGACAGAGGACGCGTACGATTTCCCGGAGGAGGAAGCGGAAAACCCGGTTCAGGAAACGGAAAGAAAGCCTGAACGGCGAAGTATCTTCCGCCCCAGCCTGCGCAAACCGAATTTCCTGCTGAGCGTGGCGATGGGCGTGGTGCGGGTGACGGTACTGATTGTGATCCTGGCCGGCATCGCCGGGGTCGGCGCGGTGCTGGGCATCGCCAAGGGGTATGTGGAAACAGCGCCGGAGCTGGACCTGGCCGCCCTGGACGGGCAGGCTCAGACCTCCTTCATCTATGACTGCAACGGCAGCCTGATCACGGAATACAAGGGGACGGAGAACCGGGTCATGGTGTCTCTGGCGGCCATGCCCCAGAATCTGCGCAACGCCTACGTGGCGGTGGAAGACGCCCGGTTTTATACCCACAGCGGGGTGGACCTGAAGCGCATTGTAGGCGCTTTCGTAAACAACCTGACTTCCAGCGGCACCCAGGGCGGCTCCACCATCACGCAGCAGCTGATCAAGAACACCCTGCTGTCCTCGGAGCAGAGCTACAAGCGGAAAATCCAGGAAGCCTGGCTGGCCATGCAGCTGGAGCAGAAATATTCCAAGGAACAGATTCTGGAAAGCTACCTCAACACGATCTATCTGGGCGAAAACTATTACGGCGTCCAGGTGGCGGCGGAAGGCTATTTCGGCAAATCCCTGGGCGAACTGACCCTGCGGGAATGCGCGATGCTGGCGGGGGTCACCAATAATCCCTACTACTATAACCCCCGGCGGAATTTTTATACCCGTCAGCGGGAGGATACGGATTATCCGGCCATTACCAACAACCGGACGGATTACGTGCTGCGCTGCATGTATGAAAACCAGTTTATCACCTACAGCCAGTACCAGGCGGCCCTGAAGCCGGAGACGGCCCATGTTCTGGAGAATTCCCCCACGGCGGGGGACGCCATGTATCCCTACGCCCATTATGTGGAGTACGCGGTCAGCGAGGTGGTGGACATCTTCCTGGAGATGGGCGGGCTGGAGGATACCCCGGCCAACCGGGCGGCCATGGAAACGAAGCTGCGAACCGGGGGCTACCGGGTGAAACTGGCGCTGGATCCCGCCATGCAGGAGACGGTGCAGGATACCCTGTCCACCTGGAATAAGTATCCCTCCCTGCGGGATCCGGCGGATAAGGTGTTCCGCAGCCGGAATTCCGACGGGACCTATACGGAAATCCAGCAGCCCCAGGCCGCCTGCGCCGTGCTGGACTACCGGACGGGCGAGCTGAAGGCCATCGTGGGCAGCCGGGACGCGGTAACCGCCCGGAAGACGCTGAACCGGGCCACGGATATGAAGATGCCCGTGGGCTCCTCCATCAAGCCCATTGCTGTCTACGCGCCGGCACTGGAGCTGGGCGCCAGCCCCGCGTCCATCGCGTACAACATGCCCCTGCCCATCGCCGGATGGCGGGATTCCAAGGGGGAGGACAGCTGGCCCACGAACTATGGCGGCGGCGGATATGTGGGGCCGGAAACCCTGCGGACGGCCATGGCCAAATCGCATAACACGGCGGCGGCCTATACGCTGCTGACCCGGGTCGGGGTGGAGCGCAGCGTGGATTTTCTGCACCGGATGGGCGTGGACGACGCGCATATTGATGCGACCCCCTTTGGCCTGTCCCTGGGCTCCTCGGGCATCACGCCCCTCCAGATGACGGTGGCCTTTGGCGTGCTGGCCAATGGCGGCGTCTATCAGGAACCCATCTCCGTGCTGGGTATTTCCGATTCCAATGGGGACGTGGTCTGGGATGGACATCAGCATCAGGAACGCCGCCGGGTGTTTTCGGACAGCACCAGCTGGATGATCGTGGATATGCTGAAGAGCGTCGTTTCCTCCGGTACGGGCACCTCGGCGAAAATCAAGGGGCAGACCGTAGGCGGGAAAACCGGCACCAACTCGGACCAGAAGGGTGTTTTCTTCGCCGGTATGACCGGATACTACGCTTCCGCCCTGTGGGTGGGGCATGACAATTATAAGGCGCTGAGCTCCAAATCCACCGGCAGCGGCGCCGCGGCGCCGCTGTGGCAGGCCTATATGAGCAAGCTGCATACCGGGCTGGCCAACCGGGATATCCTGGAAGGAAAGGCCGGCGACTACAACGTGGTGAAGGTGGAAACCTGCGCCGTCAGCGGACAGCTGGCCACGGAGGCCTGCCGCCATGACGCCATGGGCTACGGGACGGTGACGGATTACTGGGCCGCGGGCACGCAGCCCACGGTGTACTGCCAGATGCATGTGACGGAAACCGTCTGCGCGGAAACGGGGATGCAGGCTTCTCCCTGGTGCCCGAATCAGGTGCAGCGGGGTGTGATCAGTATCCCCGCAGGCCATCCTCTGTATGCTTTTATCGGCACAAAGTACCAGGAGGTGCTGGAGCAGTACCTGGGCACGGCGGCGGCTTCCTCCGGTGTGATGTGTACCTATCATAACGCGGATACGCCGCAGTCGGGCGTGTCCGCCACCACGGCGGCGCTGATTGCCGACGCGCGGGTGCTGCTGGCCAGCGCGGAAAGCGTGCTGCAGAACCTGAATCCGGAGAGCTCCGCCTTCCAGGCTGTGAACAGCGCTGCGGCGGCGCTGGAGAGTGTCATCCTGCGGGACGCGCCGTCCCAGTCGGAGGTGGCGGCCGCCATGGCGACGCTGACACAGGCCATGGCCGGAATTTACTGAGAAGGGACGGGACAGGATGAAACGAAGCATAAGCCTTCTGCTGGCCATGATGCTGTGTCTTCTGGCCGTCCCCGGCGCGGCGGAAAGCGGGGAGGAGACCGACCTTCTGGCGGCGCAGACGGTGGAGCCGGGGGATGCTTTTCCCACGGCGACGGAGACCCCCGCGGAAATGGCGGCATTTTCAGTTCCTGACGGGCAGGTGTTTTCCCCGTCGTTTTCCAGCCCGTACGCGGGACTGGATACAACGCTGAATTACTGGACGCTGCCCATGAACATCCATGATGAAGCCCGGATCTGGAAGGTGCTGACCAGCCCCATCACGGTCATAGACAACGGGAAGGGGGAGCGGGCTCAGATTATTCTGCGGGCCGGCCCTTCGAAAAGCAGCGCGGGGGTGGGGTCCCTGACCTGCATGACCCAGGGCGTGCACGTGCTGGAGCGGGGAGTGGAATGGAGCCTGGTGGAATGCTATTCCTCCTCCTTCCATGATTCGGCCATCGTGAACTGGAACCGCCTGGTGCGGGGCTATGTACAGACCAGCTACCTGAAGGAAGTGACGCCGAACCAGGAAATGGGCCTGGTGGTGGATAAGCTGACGCAGCGGCTGTATGTTTTCCAGAACGGGAAGCTTTTTTCCACGCTGCTGGTATCCACGGGCCTGCCCAACGCGCAGCAGCCCTATAATGAAACCCGGAGCGGGGAGTTCCTGCTGTGCAGCAAGGTGGGAACCTTCGATTCGGACAACATGCGCTGTCCCATGGCAATCCGGTTCAACCGGGGCGACCTGCTGCATGAAGTGCCCTATGTGGTCTATGCGGACGGAACTACAAACTACAAGGTGACGGAGCCCAAGCTGGGCACAAAGGCCAGCCACGGCTGCATCCGGGTGCAGCGGAAGCTGACGCCGGAAGGGGTCAACATGAGCTGGATCTGGAAGAACTATCAGAAGAATACCCGGATCCTGATCTGGGAGGACTGGCAGGGACGGCAGATGGAGATTCCCCCGGACGATACGCCGGTGTACTATAATCCAAAGGGCGGGAGCAGCTACCACAGCCAGGAAACCTGTGCCTCGACCCGGCAGGGCGTGGTGCTGAAGGCGTTCCCTTACGGGGAGCTGGACAACGGGGACTTCGCGGAGCTGAAACGCTGCGAGTACTGCGCGCCGGTGCTCCGGAAGGACGAGATCGCGGCGATCAACGCGCTGTACGCGCCGGGCGGGGATCACAATCCGATCCTGACGGAGGCGCTGCAAAGCTGCCCGCGGCCGAAAAAGTGAGGGAAGACAGAGAGATGAACATCGTTGACATGATCATTCTGGGCATTCTGGGGCTCAGCGTGCTGGTGGGGCTGTACCGGGGCTTTGTGGCCTCGGTGGCCTCGCTGGGCGGATGCGCGCTGTCCCTGGGGCTCAGCTATTGGCTGAATCCGCGGCTGGTGGCCTGGGTGCAGAGCAATCCGGAGCTGATGAAAACCCTCATGTCCTATACGGACGCGGGAACCCGCATCGGTGATCAGACCCTGGCGCAGACCAGCGTTTCCGCCCTGAGCGGCAGCGCCATTACGGAGGTGCTGAGCCGGGTCAACCTGCCGGCGCCGCTGAATACGCTGCTGCAGAATAACCTGCAGGCCCAGGCCTTCCAGAGCGCGGGACTGACAAAGGTCGGGGATTATGTGAGCCAGACCATCGTGGGGGCGGTCATGAACGTGATCTGCTTTCTGGTCTGTTTTCTGGTCTGCTTTCTGGTGGTGCATTTTATCCTGAACTTTCTTAAGGTGGTATTCCGCTTCCCGGTGCTGAAGCAGCTGAACGCCCTGACCGGCGGAGTTTTTGGACTGCTGCGCGGCGCGCTGCTGTGCTTCCTGGCCTTCGCGCTGCTGCCGCTGATTCAGACCATGGTGCCGATTCAGGGAATCGATGAGCTGGTGAAGGCCAGCACGCTGGCGCCGCTCTTTAACAGCAATCAGCTCATCCTGTCCATCATGAACGGGCATCTTTAAGGAAGCGCTGATTGATTCAAATCAGCGTAAAAGCATGCTGTCCGCTTCGCGGATGATCAATGGTTTTCCTGCTCCCGTGCTTCGCAGGGGAGCTGTTTCAGGATCGCGGAAGGGAGACATTTTCGGAAAAAGAAAAATATTTGATCAAAGGTATTGACAGATGTGAAATGCTGTGTTAAATTATATTTGATCAAAGGTTTCCGAAGAAGCCGGATCGGGAAGGAGCACAAAATGAACGTTTATGATTACGCGGTGACGACCCCTAAGGGGGAAGAAGTTTCCCTGAAGAACTATGAAGGCAAGGTGCTGCTGATTGTCAACACCGCCACGGGCTGCGGATTCACGCCCCAGTACAAGGACCTGGAAGCGATCTATGAAGCGGATCACGAGAAGGGTCTGGAGATCATAGATGTGCCCTGCAATCAGTTCGCGGGTCAGACGCCGGGGACGGATGAGGAGATTCACGAGTTCTGCACCCTGAAGTACAACACCCAGTTCCCTCAGATGAAGAAGAGCGACGTCAACGGGGACAACCAGCTGCCGCTTTTCGCCTACCTGAAGAGCCAGAAGGGCTTTGAGGGCTTTGGACATGGCCCCATGGCGCTGGCCATGAGCGCCATGCTGAAGAAGCTGGACAAGAATTACAAGAATAACCCGGACATCAAGTGGAACTTTACCAAGTTCGTCTGCGACCGGCAGGGCAATGTGGTGGCCCGTTTTGAGCCCACCGCGGACATGAAGGAAGTCAGGGCCTGCGTGGAAAGCCTGCTGTAAGGCGAATTGACCGGGCCGGCGGAACCGGAGAAGGAGAAGACCATGGATCGGTATGATATCGCCATTATCGGCACCGGCCCGGCCGGACTGGAAGCGGCCATCACCGGCACCATCCGGAACAAGAAGGTGCTGCTGATCGGCGCGAAGGATCTGAGCCAGAAGCTGCGCCGGGCGCATGAAATCCAGAATTATCTGGGTTTCCCGGCGGTGAAAGGGTCGGATCTGGCGGATGCCTTCCAGCGGCATCTGGATCAGCTGGGCATTGGGATCACCGAGGAGCGGGTCAGCGCCGTGTACGCCATGGGCGACTATTTCGCCCTGCAGGCCGGCGAGCGGATGCTGGAAGCCAGTACGGTCATTCTGGCGACGGGCGTCGTGCAGGGAAAGCTCCTGCCGGGGGAAGAAGAAAACCTGGGCCACGGGGTCAGCTACTGCGCCACCTGTGACGCGGCCCTGGTGCGGGGGAAGGAAGTGGCCGTTGTGGCCTACAGCGCCGGGGAGGAATCCGAGGCGGCCTTCCTCAGCGAGATCTGCCCGGAAGTGAAATACTTCCCCATGTACGCGGACGCGCCGCGCCTGCCGGAAAAGGTAAACGTGATCCGGGAGAAGGTAACCGCCCTCAGCCGCGCGGAAGGCGGCATGCGGGTGGAGACGGCGGAAGGAAGCTACCCAGCGCAGGCGGTTTTTGTGCTGCGGGAAGCGGTGGCGCCGGGGCAGCTGGTGCCGGGGCTGGAGACGGAAGGCGCCCATGTGAAAGTGAACCGCCGGATGGAAACCAACCTGCCCGGATGCTTCGCCTGCGGGGATCTGGTAGGCACACCCTATCAGTACATCAAGGCGGCGGGAGAGGGCAACATCGCGGCGCTGAGCGCTGTCAGCTATCTGGATCAGATGAAAAACCGCTGATATCGGAGCCGGCGGTGAGACGCGCCGGCGTGGAACGAAGGCGCTGAACTGGGAAACGGATGGCGGAAAAAACGTGCCGGCGGAAATATAAAACAATCGCGTCCCCAGGGGACCGGAAAAGGAGAAAGAAAATGGTTAAGCAGATCAACACGCAGGAATTTGAAAACGAAGCGAAGCAGGCGGATGTGGCGGTTGTGGATTTCAACGCCACCTGGTGCGGGCCCTGCCGGATGCTGGCCCCGGTGCTGGAGGCTGTCAGTGAGGAGCTGGCGGGAAAGGTTTCCTTCTACGGCGTGGATGTGGATGACTGCCCGGAGCTGGCGGCGGAATACCGCGTGCAGAGTGTTCCCTGCCTGGTGCTGATGAAAAAGGGCCAGTTTGTGGATCAGTCCATCGGCTTCAAGCCTCAGCCCGCGATCGCGGCCTGGGTCAAGGGAAACCTGTAAGCCGTGCCCATTTCCGGGAAACGCGGGAAGCCATGGCTCCCGGAAAGAATAAATCTTTGATGGCCGCGTTCACGGCTGAAAGACGCAATACGGAACCGCCCGCGCCTGCTGTCCAGGGGCGGGCGGTTCCATGAACAGGAGAAAAACCATGCCGGAAGAAATGACCAGCCCGGAGCTTTATCCCCAGCTGATGCTGGAAAGTCAGCTGTGCTTTCCGCTGTACGCGGCGGCCCGCAGGATTGTGAACGCCTACACGCCGCTGCTGAAGCCGCTGGGGCTGACCTATACCCAGTACATCGTTTTTCTCTGCCTCTGGGAGTATGGGGAAACCACGGTGGGAGAGCTTTGCCGCAGGCTGCATCTGGACAACGGCACGATCACGCCCCTGGTCAAAAAAATGGAGGAAGCGGGTTACCTGACGCGAAGCCGCGGACCGGAGGATGAGCGGGTGGTGCATGTCCGGCTGACAGAACGGGGCTGGAAAATGCGGGAAAAGGCGAGGGACGTGCCCCAGGCGGTGGGCCGCTGTGTCAAGCTGGAGCCGCAGGAAGCCATGACCCTGTATCAGCTTCTGCATACCCTGCTGGAAGCGTAAAGCCGAAGAGAAAACGTGAAAAACGGAAAACACAGAGGGACGCCGGAAAAGCATGCCGGCGTTCTTTTTTTTGCGCGGAGCGGAAAGTTGCCTATTGACAACAAGGTTAGAGGGTGCTAACATACGGCATGTGGTTAGCGAGCTCTAACAACTGTTAGCCATCAGTAATGGAGGAACGAAGGAGAGGCGCAAATCATGAGGATAAAGCGCGGGATGGCGCTGCTGGCGGCGTTTCTGCTGGCGCTGGGCTGCGTGACGCTTCCGGGAGGAAACGGGGCCCGGGCAACTGTGGTGTATGAAGAAGGGAACCGCTGGGGTTCCGCCGCCACGGAGATTGACAAGCTGGCGGACGAGGCTTTTGAGCTGTATCTGGCCGGCAAGGCGGGCGAAGCCTATAAAAATGTCAGCGACGCTTATTTCCAGATTTATGAGATCACGGGCTTTGAGCGGCAGACGCTGACCTATATTTCCGGCCCCCGGAAGAACGCGGTGGAGCTGCAGTTTTCCACCTGCAAGGCCGCGGTGAAAAAGCCCAACGACGATCCGGAAACCCAGAAGGAGGTCCGGACGGAACTGGTCAAGCTGAAGACCATGATCCGGACCGACGCGAACAAGCTGGCCGCCAAGGACGGGGAGCCGGAGACGGAGATGACCTACTGGCTCAGCGGCAGCCAGGTGGCTTCCGAGCCCTGGCCGGAGCTGGTGGGCGATCCCAACGCGAAGGTGATGTATCCCAGCTGGACAGCGGCCTTTGAGGCCATGGACGAGCTGCTGACCACCGCCAGCACCGGCTACAACGGCCGGGATTTCGAGGCGGCGCTGGATAATGTGAACACGGCGTTCTACACCGTCTACGAGGAATCCGGGCTGGATCACGCGATCTACAGCGACATGAGCATCGAGGACCGGGAGGCGGTGGACGAACAGTTTGCCACGGTAAAGGGCATCGCGGCCCGGGGCGCGGAGAAGTTTGAATCCAAGAAATTCAAGCGGGAAATCAAGGCCCTGAAGACAGTGCTGAGCGCCAAGGCCGCGTCGCTGGACGAAAAGAAGGCCGCGGAGGAAGCGGAGAAGGCCGCGGCGGCCGCGGAGGCTGCCGGCGAAGCGGCGGAGACGGAAACCGCCCAGAGCGATCCCCGCTGGCTGACCTTCCTGGGCGCCTTCGGCATCATTGTGCGGGAGGGCCTGGAGGCCATCCTGGTCATCGCGGCCATCATCGCCTATCTGGTGAAGAGCGGCAACGGAAAGAGCCTGCGGAACGTCTACATCGGCGCGCTGCTGGGCATCGTGGCCAGCTTCATCGCCGCGGCGGTGCTGGCCTGGGCCAAGCAGGCGTTCGTCGGCGCCGGCATGGCGCAGGAGGTGATCGAGGGCATCACCGCGCTGATTGCCGTCTGCGTCCTCTTCTATGTCAGCAACTGGATGATCTCCAAGGCGGAGGCCGCCTCCTGGAGTCACTACATCGACAGCAAGGTGCAGAGCGGCGTGGAGCGGAATTCCGCCTTTGCCCTGGCCTTTACCGCGTTCCTCTCCGTGTTCCGGGAAGGCGCGGAAGTGGTGCTGTTCTATCAGCCGATGCTGAGCGAGGGCAACGCGGGCATGGTCTGGGCCGGATTCGGCGCAGGCTGCGTGCTGCTGGTGTTCGTGTACCTGGCGATTACGAAGCTGTCCATCAAGCTGCCCATCAAGGTCTTCTTCACCGCGACCTCCATCCTGATGGCGGTCATGTGCGTGGCCTTCCTGGGCAGCGGCATCAAGGAGCTGGCGGAAGGCAATGTCTTTGATGTCACCATGTACGTCACCGGGATTCCGGAAAATGACGTAATCCAGATCTTCGGGATCTATCCGTACCTGGAGACCCTGGTGCCCCAGCTGATTCTGGCGGTCATCCTGCTGATTACCTTCATGATCGCCCACTACCGGGGAAAGATCGCCGCCATCCGGGCGGAATACGAAGCCCGGGGACGGGAGCCCGTTAAAGCGTGAATACCCCGGCGCGGCGCTCGTCCCCGCTGAGCGCCCGCCGTCAGGTAGATAAAACCCATTGAATGAAAACAGGAGGAAAAGAACATGAAGAAGTTCCTTGCCATGATGCTGGCTGCCGTGATGGCCCTGAGCCTGACTGTCGCTTTCGCGGGTGAAGCCGGATTTGAAGAGACCCCCATCCTGCTGGACGGCACCGCCGAGACCCCTGAAGAAGAAGTGGATCTGACCGAAGCGCCCCTGCATGTGGCGGCCGTGTATTTCCAGCCCGTCCAGATGGAGCCTGCCGATCAGGCCGGCCTGACCGTCGAGGAGAGCAACATCCACCTGGAAGCCGACATCCACTGGAATGAGAATGATCTGGGCTTTGGCGCCGGCGACTGGCTGGCCTACAGCACCGTGGACTACAAGATCGTTTCCGAGACCACCGGCGAAGTGGCCCAGGAAGGCACCTTCATGGTCATGAACGCGGATGACGGCGCGCACTACGGCGCGAACATCGCCCTGCCGAATTCCGATACCTACACCCTGACCTTCACCATCCACAGCCCTGTGGAGAACGGCTACCTGCTGCATGTGGACGAGGAAACCGGCGTGAAGGGCCGCTTCTGGGAAGCCCCCATCGAAGTGAACTTCGTACACTGGGAATACACTGTGCGTGAGTGGTAATTCCACCGCCTGCTGTACCCGCGGTTCGGTGAACCGCAAACAGGGAAACCTCATATTCATCAAACCGCAGGTACAGCAATCCGCGGGGGATTGTGAACCTGCGGTTTGCCTATGCTAACAACCAAGAATGTATCAGGAGGCGCTGCGCTTTGCTGAAGTATCTGGAAACCGTAACCGAGGATATGCTGGCGGTCTTTATCCTGATCTGCCTGTTCTGGAGCCTGTGCAAGCTGGCTTTCGGACACAAGGGGGACCGGTTTATCCTGGTGGGCGTGCTGGCTGGCGTTTTGGCGTCAGCGGTTATGGCCTGGATGAAGAACACCACCAGCCGGATCGCGACCAACCAGTGGAATTTCTACATTTTCCTTGCCACGATTGGCTTCACCCTGCTGTTTTCCGTTTTTTCCATCGCCTTCGGGCGGAAACACCGGAAGCTGACCTTCTATGGCAGCGACACCGGGGAAAGCATCGGTGCGGGAGGCTGGATCGTGGGCATCAGCGGCGCGGCCCTGACGGCGCTGCTGCTGTTTTACGAGCTTCCGGATGTGCTGTCCTATCCCTTTATCTTTGAGACGGCGGGCAAGGGTTTCCTCTCCGCGGAGTACTTCACCCGCCTGGCGGGATACCTGCTGGCGCTGCTGCTGATGTGGGTTTATGTGTCCTTCCTGTACCGGTGCGCCATGGAGCTGGATTCCACCGGCGCCGTGCTCCTGGTCATGAATCTGGCCCTGCTGACCAACGCGGTGCGCTGCTTCGGCCTGGCGGTCAGCAAGTGGACCGCCCGCTCCCGCTGGCTGACCTGGCTGCCGGCCTATTCCAGCAAAAGCTGGCCCTGGGCTTTCCCCCTGGCGAAGTTTACAACCAACAATACGCTGTTCTTTATCCTGGTGATCGCCGGGCTGAGCCTGATCATTCCGGTTCTGCTGTTTGTGAAGCGGACGCGGATCACCCAGCCCTACGCCAACGTGGCCCAGCACCGGAAGCTGAAAGCCTATAACCGGCACTGCCGGCGTATCGCCGCGGTGGTGGTGGTTTTCTGCGCGCTGTGCGTGGTGAACCTGACGGTGGTGCATGCCCTGAACAATCAGAAAGTGGAGCTTTCCCCGCCGGAAACCTATGAAATCCGGGGCGAGGGCGATTCGGCGGAAATCTATATCGCAATGGATCAGGTCAACGACGGCAATCTGCACCGCTTCGAGTACGTGACGGACAACAAGGTGGAGGTCCGCTGGATCATCGTCAAAAAACCCGGCGGCGGTTCCTACGGCGTGGGGCTGGACGCATGCGATGTCTGCGGCACGGCGGGTTACTACCAGCGGGGGGACCAGGTGGTCTGCAAGCGCTGCGACGTGGTCATGAACATCAATACCATCGGCTTCAAGGGCGGATGCAACCCGATTCCGCTGGCGTTCCGGATCACGGATGGATACATCATCTTCCAGATGAGCGATATCCTTGCGGCGGAACGGGAATTCAAGTAAAGGAGGTCAGAGAGAGATGCTGTTTCGGATGATCAAGGGCGTACTGATCCGGCAGTGGAGCAAAATGCTGCTGATCGCCTTTACCATCGCACTGGGTGCGTCCCTGGCCACCAGCATGATCAATGTCATGCTGGACGTGGGGGACAAGGTCAATCAGGAGCTGAAGGCCTATGGGGCGAACATCGTGGTCAAAAGCCAGGACGCGTCGCTGCTGTCGGATCTCTATGACGTGGAGGATGGCGGCGAGGCCATTTCCGCCGCGTATCTGAATGAGGAGGATGTGGGGAAGATCAAGACGATCTTCTGGACCTACAACATCGTGGACTTCGCGCCCTTTATCGAAACGGAGGTGGTTCTCCCCTCCGGGGCAACGGCGCAGACGGTGGGCACCTGGTTCAATCACCATCTGGACCTGCCTACCGGCGAATCCGTGGACGCGGGCGTGGCCAGCATGCGGTCCTGGTGGGATCTGACGGACGGCGCCTGGATTGATGAGCAGCAGCCGGACAGCCAGCGTCAGATCATGGTGGGCGCGCTGCTGGCCAGCCGGGAGAACCTCCACGCGGGGGACACCCTGATGCTGACGGGCAAGGCCGGCACGGAGCAGGTTACCGTGGCCGGCGTGTATGACGCGGGCGGCGATGAGGACGAGCAGATTTACGCGCCGCTGGACCTGGCGCAGGCCCTGTCCGGCACGGAGGGCAAGGTGAGCACCATCGAGGTTTCCGCCCTGACCACGCCGGACAATGACCTGGCAAGGAAGGCGGCCCGGAACCCCAAGGCGCTGTCCCAGCGGGATTATGACACGTGGTACTGCACGGCGTATGTTTCCGCCATCTGTTATCAGATTACGGAGGTGATTCCCGGCTCCGTTGCCTCGGCCGTGCGCCAGGTGGCGGACAGCGAGGGGACGATCCTGGATAAAACCCAGCTGCTGATGATCCTGATCACGGCCATGAGCCTGATCGGCTCCGCCCTGGGCATCTCCAATCTGGTGACCGCCAGCGTCATGGAGCGTTCCCAGGAAATCGGCCTGCTGAAGGCCATTGGAGCCCATGACCGGGCGATTACCGGTATGTTCATGACGGAAATCCTGATCACAGCCCTCTTTGGCGGCACCGTGGGTTACTTCATGGGCTTTGGCTTCGCGCAGCTGATCGGCCGGAGCGTGTTCTCTGCGGCCATCGAGATGAAACCGCTGGTGATTCCGGTGGTGGCGGTGTTGATTGCCCTGGTGACCATCGCGGGCAGCCTGCCGGCCATCCGCATGGTGCTGCGGCTGGATCCGGCGGAAGTGCTGCACGGCAGCAAGGCGTAAGGAAGGAGGAAAAGTCATGAGCAGAAGAAAAATGTTCCTGCGGATGATCACCGCCTCCCTGCTGCGCCGCAGATCCCGGATGCTGGTGGCACTGCTGTCCATCGCCATCGGCGCGGCGATCCTGTCCGGGCTGGTGACCGTATACTACGATGTGCCCCGCCAGATGCAGGCGGAATTCCGTTCCTACGGCGCCAACATGCTGCTGGTGCCGGCGGAGGGGGAAAAGCTGAGCGTGGAGAAGGCGGCGGAGGCACTGCATCTGATTCCCTCCGGCCAGCTGGTCGGCCAGACGCCCTACCGGTATGTGAGTGTACAGATGATGCGGAACCAGCAGACCTTTGTGGCCGCGGGCACGGATTTTGACCAGGTCAGGACCACGAGCCCCTACTTTACCGTCGAGGGGGATTACCCCTCCGGCGCGCGGCAGATCCTGATCGGCAAGGCCGTGGCGGATACCATCGGCGCGAAGACCGGCTCGGTGGTGGAGCTGTCCTTTCATCCCCAGAGCACGGAATCCACGGAAACGGCGGAACTGAAGCCCGGGGCTACCCTGGCCGGCAGCGCGGTCGGCTTTAATCAGAATCCGGTTTACGTCTCCTTTTCCCTGGATGAGGAAATGAAGATCCGTGATTTCACGGTGGATGTCTCCTCCCAGACGGAGGAGTACGGCGGGCAGTGCGGGGAGGAATTCTTCACCCGCCAGTTCACCGGCGCCAGCCTGCCACTGACTCTGGGAGAGGATATTGACGCGGTCAGCGGCGCGACCATTACCTCCACCGCGGTGGTGGAAGCGGTCAACGGCGCCCGTCCCACGGAAAATGCCGCGGCCGTTACGGGCAATACGCTGAACCTGCAGGTCACCGGCGTGCTGGAGACCGGCGGCAAGGAAGAAAACTATATCTTCATGAGCCTGGATGATCTGGGGGTGCTGACCGGGGAGAAGGACAGCATCGACGTGATGGAACTCAGCGTTTCCGCCGGGGCGGAGGAGCTGAACAGCTACGTGGACGCGCTGAATGAAGCGGACAACGGTGTCACCGCCCGGCTGGTGAAACGGATCACGAATTCGGAAACGGCGGTGCTGGACAAGCTGCAGGCCCTGGTGTTCCTGGTGACCGCCGTGGTGCTGCTGCTGACCATGATCTGCGTTTCCACGACGATGATGGCCGTGGTCACGGAGCGGCGGAAGGAAATCGGCCTGCGGAAAGCCCTGGGCGCGTCGGATGGCAGCATCCGGACGGAGTTTCTGGGAGAGGGCATGTTCCTGGGCATGCTGGGCGGCCTGCTGGGTGCGCTGCTGGGCTTCGGCTTCGCGCAGATCATCAGCGTCAATGTCTTTGGCGGATCCATTACCCTGCAGCCGCTGCTGGTGCCCATTACGATGATCGTTTCCATGATCATCTCCGCCCTCAGCTGCATGTTGCCCATCAAACACGCCATCGCCATCGATCCGGCGCTTGTACTAAAAGGAGAGTAAGAAAATGAGTCTGCTTGAGTTGAAAAACGTATCCAAAATCTACGGGGAGCTGAAGGCGCTGGACAAGGTGAATATCCATGTGGACCAGGGGGAGTGGGTCGCCATCATGGGCCCCTCCGGCAGCGGAAAGAGCACGATGATGAACATCATCGGCTGCATGGATAAGCCTACTATGGGGGAGGTGCTGCTGGACGGAGTGGACATCGCCCGGGAAAGCAGCAAGAAGCTGACGGATATCCGCCGGGATAAAATCGGCCTGGTTTTCCAGCAGTTCCATATGGTGAATTATCTGACGGCGGTGGAAAACGTCATGGTCAGCCAGTACTATCACTCCATGCCGGATGAGAAGGAGGCGCTGGACGCCCTGGAGCTGGTGGGCCTGCGGGAGCGGGCGCATCACCTGCCCAGCCAGCTGTCCGGCGGAGAACAGCAGCGGGTCTGCGTGGCCCGGGCGCTGATCAACCATCCGGAGCTGATCCTGGCGGATGAGCCTACAGGCAACCTGGATGAGGCCAACGAGAACATCGTCCTGTCCCTCTTCCGGCAGCTGCACCGGGAGGGCACGACCCTGATCGTCGTGACTCATGACCCGGAGGTGGCGGAGGCGGCGCAGCGCACCATCGTGCTGGAGCACGGGCGCGTGGCCCGAGAAGTGAATAACGAGAACTTTGATCCCAACGCCATCTGACGGGAGCTGACTGCCTTCCGCCTGCCGCGCGCGGGCAGGAGCCGGGTGACCGTCCATGCTGATCTGGAGGTAATCCATGAAGAAAATCCATGTATCCGGCATCGTTCTGACCGTCCTGGCCGCGGTCCAGGCCATTGGGGCCAGGACCTTTCTGCACCCCTGCGTCCATGAGGACGGCTCCCTGGCGGCCTGCGCCGGGGCGGGGGACTGGCTTTTCGGCCTGGGCCTGGCGGGAATCCTGCTGGGGCTGGGGCTGACCCTGCTGCCGGTCCGGGGAATCCGGCTGGCCCTGTGCGCGGCGGCGCTGGCCTGGGGCGTGTGCACCCTGCTGGCGCCGGGTACGCTGAGCCCCATCTGCATGATGCCGTCCATGCGCTGCCAGATGGTTACCCGCCCCGGCGCGCTGGTGCTGGGAGTGCTGATTCTGCTGTGCGCCGCGGGATCGCTGGTCATCGCGGCCCGGAAAGGGAAGCGGGCATGAAAAAAAGATCGCTGCCCCTGCGAAACCTGGCCCGCCGGCCCGTGCGCACCGCGCTGCTGATCCTGCTGGTGGCCTTTCAGGCGCTGGCTGTCTTCGGCGGATCCCTTGTGATCTTCTCTCTGCGCAACGGGCTTCAGAGCCTGGAAAACCGGCTGGGAGCGGATATCATTGTGATTCCGGCCACCGCCCGGTCCAAGGTTAATCCGGAGTCCCTTTTCCTGCAGGGGACCACGGGTTACTTCTACATGAACCGGGACAGGCTGGAGAAGCTGGAAAATGTGGAGGGCATTGAGCGGATCAGCCCGCAGCTTTTCCTGGCTTCCCTGCGGGCGTCCTGCTGCTCTGTGCCGGTGCAGGTCATCGGCCTGGAGCAGGAGACGGATTTTGTCGTCCAGCCCTGGATTGCCCGGAGCTATGGCCGCGCCCTGGGCCTGAAGGATGTGGTGGTGGGCAGCAGGGTTTCCGCCGCCGTGGGGGAAAGCATCCGCATCTATCAGGAAAACTGCCCGGTGGTGGGCAAGCTGGACGCCACGGGCACGGGACTGGATACCGCGGTTTACTGCAGCATGGAGACCCTGGCGCATCTTCTGGACGCGGCCCGGGCCATGGGGCATGATCTGCAGATTTCCGGCGATTCCGCCGCCCAGGTTTCCGCCGTTTACCTGAAGGTGAAGGACGGATATGACGTAGGCAAAGTGACCGATGACATCAATGTCCATGTCCGCAAGGTGGAAGCCATCCAGACGCGAAACATGTTTTCCAGCGTGTCGGACAGCCTGCGGTCCGTATCCTCCGTGGTGGTCTGGCTGATCGCGGCGGTCTGGGTGCTGGCGCTGATGATCCTGCTGGTTGTCTTTGCCATGATGATGAATGAACGGAAGCGGGAATTTGCCGTCTTCCGGCTGCTGGGCATGTCCCGGGGCCAGCTGGGCGGCATGGTGCGGACGGAGGCGGTGCTCTGCGGCGCGGCCGGCGGCCTGGCGGGCATCGGACTGGCGCTGCTGGTCATTCTGCCCTTCTCGGGCCTGATTGAGGCCAGCCTTGGCCTGCCGTACCTGATGCCCGGCGCGGGTATGATCGCCGCCCTCGGCGGCGGTACGCTGGCGCTCTGCATCCTGATGAGCGCGCTGGCCAGCCTGGGCGCGGCCGTCCGGCTCAGCCGGGTGGATCCCGGGACCATTCTGCGGGAGGGAAACGGATGACACGGCTTACAGCGGAAGGAATCATGAAGCGGTATTTCCGGAAAGCGGGCGAAGCGAATTTCTTCGAAGCCGTGGGAAAGACGGATCTCACCCTGGAAGGGGGAGAGGTGACCGTGCTCATGGGCCGCAGCGGCTCCGGCAAGACCACGCTGCTGCATATGCTGGGCGGCCTGCTCCGGCCGACGGAAGGGCGGGTGCTGCTGGGGGATACGGATCTGTACGCCCTTTCCGACGCGGCATTGTCCCGGCTGCGGAATCAGCGTATCGCTGTCATTCCTCAGGGACGCAGCGCGGTGGAGACCCTCACGGTGCGGGAGAACATCCTCCTGCCGGGAACCCTTTACGGGGAAGCCCCGGCGGATATGTCGGTGGCCGCGGACCAGTGGATGGAAGCCCTGGGCATCCTGCCCCTGGCGGACAGCCGCACCCGGGAGCTGTCCGGGGGCGAGCTGCGCCGGATGGCCATCGCGAGGGCGCTGTGCTGGAAGCCGGAGGTGATTCTGGCGGACGAGCCCACCGGCGATCTGGACGATGAAAACACCGCCCTGGTTCTGAGCCTGCTGCGGAAGACCGCGGCGGAAGGCGCGGCCGTGCTGATCGTCAGCCACGACGATGCGGCCCGGCCCGGCGCGGATCGTGCCTGGCGCATGGATGCGGGAAAGCTGATTCCGATGGACGGCTAAACCGGAAACCGTCAAAGAAGACCCGAAGAGCGGGTCTTCTTTTGTGGGAATGCTTCAGGGAAAGCGGAAAGCGCGGCGGTGCGGCATCGCCGCGCGGAAAGCCGGATTGACAGGGCGATGGCGGGGAAGGTATAATAGGCCCGTTTTCAACAGGAGGGAGCGGCCGGCAGGACGGCCGGATAAAGGGCAGAATGAATCTGAGCGAAAAGAGGAACCTGAGGGAACTGGAGCCGGGAGAATCCGCGGTGATCGAAAGCGTCGGGGGCGAAGGGGCCCTGCGGCAGCACTTTCTGGACATGGGCGTGATCCCCGGCGTGGAAATCACGCTGGTCAAGCTGGCGCCGCTGGGGGATCCCATGGAATTCCGGCTGCGGGGCTATGAGCTGACGCTGCGGGTGGCGGACGCGGAGAAGATCGCCATCACCCCGCTGGCCCCGGGCCATGCCGCGGAGACGGAAGGGACGGCAGGTAAGGCGGCCGCGCCGGGGAAACCCCGGACGAAACCCACGGAGCATCCCGGTCTGGGGGAGGAAGGGAAGTATCACCCGAAGGGCAGCGGCAACCCGCTGCCGGAGGGCACCACGCTGACCTTTGCCCTGGTGGGCAACCAGAACAGCGGCAAGACGACGCTGTTCAACCAGCTGACCGGGTCGAACCAGCACGTGGGAAACTTCCCCGGCGTCACGGTGGACCGGAAGGACGGGGTGATCCGGGATCACCGGAACACCCTGATCACGGATCTGCCGGGTATTTACTCCATGTCCCCCTACTCCAGTGAGGAGCTGGTGTCCCGGAATTTTGTGCTGGAGGAAAAGCCGAAGGCCATCATCAACATCGTGGACGCTACCAATATGGAGCGGAATCTGTATCTGACGATGCAGCTGCTGGAGATGGACGTGCCCATGGTGGTGGCGCTGAACATGATGGACGAGCTGCGGGGCAACGGGGGCACCGTGGACATCAACGCCATGGAGGCGATGCTTGGCGTTCCGGTGGTGCCGATTTCCGCCTCCAAGAACGAAGGCGTGGACGAGCTTGTGCGTCACGCGGTGCATATCGCCCAGTACCAGGAGAAGCCCCCGCGGCAGGATTTCTGCAGCGCGGAGGATCACGGCGGGGCGGTGCACCGGGCGCTGCACGCCGTATGTCATCTGATTGAGGATCATGCCCAGCGGGCGGGCCTGCCCCTGCGCTTCGCGGCCAGCAAACTGATCGAAGGGGATCGGCTGATCGCGGATAAGCTGGATCTGGATCAGAACGAGCAGGAAATGCTGGAGCATATCATCCTGCAGATGGAAAAGGAACGGGGGCTGGATCACAGCGCGGCCGTGGCAGACATGCGCTTCGAGTACATTGAGAAGGTGACCGACGCCTGCCTGATCCATCCGCATGAAAGCCGGGAACATCTGCGGAGCAGCCGGATGGACCGGATTCTGACCGGCAAGTACACCGCCATTCCCATGTTTATTGCCATTATGGGCCTGGTGTTCTACCTGACCTTCTTCCTGATCGGCCCTTTCCTGCAGGATCTGCTGGCCCAGGGCATCGGAGCGCTGGGGGATCTGGTTTCCCGGGCCATGGAAGCGGGGCATGTGAACGCGGCGGTGCAGAGCCTGGTGCTTGGCGGCATCTTCGAAGGCGTGGGCAGCGTGCTGAGCTTCCTGCCCCTGATCGTGACGCTGTTTTTCTTCCTGTCCATGCTGGAGGACAGCGGATACATTGCCCGGGTGGCCTTCTTCATGGATAAGCTGCTGCGGCGCATCGGGCTGTCCGGGCGCAGCATCGTGCCGATGCTGATCGGCTTCGGCTGCACGGTGCCGGCGGTCATGTCCACCCGCACCCTGCCCAGCGACCGGGACCGGCGGATGACGATTCTGCTGACTCCCTTCATGTCCTGCACGGCGAAGCTGCCGATTTACAGCTTCTTTGTCCAGGCGTTCTTTCCGTCCGTCAGCTGGCTCATCATTACCGGGTTGTATCTGCTGGGCGTGCTGGTGGGCATCCTGGTGGCGAAAGTGTACCGGAGCACCCTGTTCCGGGGAGAAGCGGTTCCCTTCGTGATGGAGCTGCCTAACTACCGGCTGCCCAGCCCGAAAAACGTCTGGCAGCTGCTGTGGGAAAAGGCGAAGGATTTCCTGCATCGGGCGTTCTCCGTGATCCTGATCGCCACCATCGTGGTCTGGTTCCTGAAGAGCTTCAGCTTCCGCTTCAATCTGGTGGAGGACTCCCGGGACAGCATGCTGGCGGTGATCTCCGGCGTCATCGCGCCGGTGCTGCGGCCGGTTGGCCTGGGAGACTGGCGGATCGTGACCTCCCTGATCAGCGGATTCATGGCCAAGGAGAGCGTGGTTTCCGTGATGGGCGTTCTGTTCAGCGATGGCCTGGCCAGCCTTGGCACGCTGACGGCTGTCTCGATGCTGGTTTTCAGCCTGCTGTATACGCCCTGTGTCGCGGCGATCGCGTCCATCAAGCGGGAAATGGGCAGAAAGTGGGCCTGCTACGTGGTGCTGTGGCAGTGCGCGCTGGCCTGGGCCGCGGCGCTGATTGTCCGCCTGATCGGTCTGGCCCTGGGCGCCGGTTAAGGAGGAGGACATGAATATCTGGGATATCCTGATTCTGGCGCTGGTGGCCGCGGCCGTGGTGCTGGCCATCCGACGAATGCGCCGCGGAAAGGCGCGCTGCTGTGAGCGCGGGTGTGAAAGCTGCCCGCAATGCTGCGCGGGAAAAACCAAAAACGCCTCCGGTTCCTGAGGGAGGCGCGGTGAAAGAAGGACACCTGATGGCGTCTCCCCTCCGCGGGGAGGCGCTTTTTTTCTTCGCTTCGCGGAAGAGGCGCACGAAGAGCGGGTTCCGCTCCAACGATTTCGCGGGACCAAGCGGCGCGTATTCATTCTGCGGTCAGGCTGGCCGGCGCGGATTGCTTATCCAAGAATCATGGACAGGAGGCCGAAGAAGGCCATCAGCAGGATCAGCAGCAGGATTTCCAGCTTCCAGCGCTTCTGCAGCAGCCCTACGCACTCCCGCATAAACGCGTTTGGCCAGAACCACCAGACCGTTTTCTGGCCGATGCCTTCCGCGGCCAGGCCCGCCTGATTGGCCCACAGGCCGCTCCGGAACACGTGATAATTGGTGGTGGAAAAGACGGTTTTTCCCTCCGGCCGGAGGCTGTCCGTGATCTTTCGGGAAAAGGCCATATTCTGATAGGTGTTTGCGGATTCGGTTTCCGGATAAATCAGCGCGTCCGGGATCCCCTGGGCGATCAGGTAACGCCGCATGGCTTCCGCCTCCGGCATGGGCTCATCCTTTCCCTGTCCGCCGGAGGGAATCAGCAGGGCGGCCTTTCCGGTGGCGTCCCTTTCTTCTTTCCAGAACCGGATGGCCCGATCCACCCTGCCTTTCAGCAGCGGCGGAAGGGTGCCGTCCTTTCGGAACCAGCAGCCCAGAATGACGATGCAGTCCGCGTCCTGGTCCGGCTGATGCTTTCCCGCCTTCAGCCCGCAGACGGCGGAGCCGAGCAGCATGCACTGGAAGTACACAAACCCGGTGGCGTATACGTTTTCCAGCGTGTTCCGGATCCGGCTTTCCATTTCAGAGCCGGAAAAATCGCGGGTAAACAGAAACACTCCCACTATTTCCCCGGCGACGAGCAGCAGGCTGACCAGCAGCCCGAACAGGTTCTGAAGCCGGGGACGCTCATGGCGCAGCAGCTCCACGTTGCTGATGGCCATGGCCAGGGCAAAAACCAGCATGGCCGGCATGGTGAGCATCATGAACTGCATGCTTGCGCTGTTGATCGCGTTATAAGCGGAAAGCATGGCGTATTGCGCCGGCTGCAGGAGATGGCGCGCCGTAACCGCCAGCATCAGCATGCCCGTTACCAGGGAAAAGAAGGAAAAACCGGCGTAATAGATGGTGGAATAAGCGTAATACGCAGGGCCTTTCGCCTGGTGATAATGCCAGAGCATGATGGCGCTGACCAGAAACCAGAAAAGGGTGATGGCAATCAGCACGGCGGAATCGCCCGTAAAACCCCCGGTCTGCAGGTCATAGATCATACCGGAGGGACCCGCGCGAAGAAGGTAGAAGGCAGTTTCCTCGCCCTGCTGGTTCAAAAGCCGCAGCTGGATCTCGCCGGACCGGTCAGGATGTACCGGCACATGCAGGTAGCCATCTTTCACCTCTTTGGCGCCAAGATGGGCGCTGTCCGGGTTCTCCAGCTCCAGACGGGGCTGGAACGCTTCGCCGTTTTCTCCGCTGCTGATGCTTTGCAGCGGGATGTGGACCGTATATGTCCGGAACACGGTCAGACGGCACACAACGCAGAAGACTATCAGAATCAGAACGCACACCGCGATCTGTTTGACCGCTTTTCTCATTTCGGTTCGGGTCGCTCCTTTGAATCGGCATTTCCGCATTCATCCGGTGATGACGCGAAAATCATACTTCATTTTCCGGGAAATGTCCAATGCATGGGGTCGCTTTGGGAAAGACCGCTTTTCGCGCGCCGCCCCGGGGAAAAATACCCCTGATCCGGCTGGCCTGGCGGCGCTCTGATCCTTCGGAGGACCAGAACCGGACAGGCGGGATCGCTGAAAATGGCCGCGCCGCTCCGGTTGATTCTCCCGGGGCAAGGGATTATAATGGTTTGGATCGTTCAGCGCGTGTCCGCCGCGCGTTTCGCCGTGGGATCGGCGCCGGGCGCGGATCGGCCGCACAGGCATAATCTGGAGGAACAAGATGACGAAAGAAAACCGTACGAAGGCTTCCAAAGGGAATTCCTTCTTTCTGGACGAACGCTTCATGGGCGCGGTCTGCGCGGTGGTGGTTCTGTCCGGCCTGATTTCACTTTACTTCAGCCTCGCGGAAAAGGATTCCTTTGTGGTGTTTGAGGTGGGGACGAAGCTGGTAACCTCGGCGGCCATGTTCCTGGCCTTTAAATATTTCAAGTGGGACGTGGCCAAGGGGCTCATGGGCGGGGTGCTGTTCTGCCTGATGTACCAGGAGGCGCATCTTGTGCTGGCCAGGCTTTGGGGGGAGCAGGATTTCGATACCTATCTTGTGGCCGGCGTGCAGGGAAGCCTGTACCTGGCCGCTGCCGGTATGGCGTTTCTCATGACGGTCATCATTACCATCAACCATTTTTTCATCAACTATTCCACCCACGGGAATCCCAAAAACGTGATCCTGAACCGCATGGCCATCATCATGAAATTCGCCGTTTATATTCTCCTCTTCGTATCCAACGGCATGCTCGGTTTTTCGCCCGACATCCTGTGGAGAAACGCGCTGCAGTATCTCACGGATATCGCGCTGCTGCTGCTGCTGGTCTGCGTGGAGTCCCAGTTTGATTCCTTCAACGCGCTGCGCCAGGAACTGCTGAAGCAAAAACGGGAAGGGAGAAAAGCAGAATGAGCGTGAAGGAACGCTTTTCCGGCATCTGGCTCATGGCCATGACCCTGCTGTCCCTGCTGGCGTTTACCGTTTATTTTGTGGCGCAGATGTGGCTGAGCATCCTGCAGATGTTCTATCTGACGCTGGCGGTGGCGCAGTGCGTGACGCTGGTCATTTACATGTGGGGCCCGGAAAAGCTGAGATCCCGGCTGATGAGGATCCTTTACCGGGTGCTGTTCGCTTCTTCCGTTGTGGTGATCCCAGCCTTTGCCTTCATCTTCATGGGACTTGTTTCCCAGTATCATATCAATATCCCGGAAAGCATCCCCGCCGCGACCATGCCGGTGGATCAGATTCTTCCCCGGGATCAAACCGTGATCTATGACACCGGCACGGTATATGTTTTCTTTCCGGAGTACAGCGAAGTGAACCTGGTCTGCGAGCACCGGCCCTCCAAAGCGGATCAAAGCATCACCTGGTGCAGCGGCGCGGCCTTTCAGCATGAAATCAGCCTTGGGTTTACCCAGGAAAACGTGGAGGGGGATCACGCGGTACGGGGCACGCTGTATGAAAGCCCCTATAACAAGAGCAGCTTCGCAGCCTTCGTTTTCGCGGACGGCCGGTTTTCCTTCGCCTTTGACGATCCTTCGGAAGCCATCCGGGAAGCGGCGGCGGCCGGCGGCAGCGGATTCATGCAGTTTGGCCTGATCAGGGACGGGGAAACGGTGATGAACATTGCCAGGCCCAGGGCCCGCTGCTACCGGACCCTGGCGGAGCTGAACGGAAACCTCTGTGTAATTGATTCCGTCAATATGATGCACTTCGAGGATTTTATGGCGGAGCTTCACCGGCTCGGGGTCACCAACGCGCTGTACATGGACATGGGAGCCGGCTGGAACTACTCCTGGTACCGGAATGTGGAGGAAAAGGTCGTGACGCTCTTCGGGCTTCCGGTTCCCTGGTCCCATAACTGGATCGTCTTTCAGAAATAAAGCAACCCGCAGGGTTTTACCCGCGCGTCAAAAAAGCAGAAAATATCGTTTCCTTCAAGGTTCATTCAAGGATCGCGCCTTATGCTGTGGATGTCATCAAGGAAAGGCGCCGATGACAAAGACGGAAAATGAACCGGAACAGGAAGAATAAGGAGGAAACGAAAATGAAGAAAATCCTGGCGGGAATGATGGCCCTGGCCATGCTCCTGACCGCGCTGGCGCTGCCGGCGATGGCGGAGGAACAGACGGCATCCGCGGCGGCTTCCGTGACCGCGAAAAACGGACACCGGGGCGGACAGCCCGGGAATGGCGCAGCCGGCCAGCAGCCCGGCAACGGACAAAACGCACCCCGGGACCAGCAGCCCGGCAACGGACAGAACGCCCCCCAGGGCCAGCAGCCCGGAAACGGACAGAACGTGCCCCAGGGGCTGCAGCCCGGTCGGAATGGCATGAACGGACCGCGGGGACAGGCTCCCGGCAACGCGCCGCAGACCCCCGGCACCAGCGGACAGACCGCGCCGGAAGCGCAGACCCCCGGTGCCAGCGGACAGACCACGCCGGATACGCAGACACCGGACAATGGTGAACAGACCACTCCGGATACCCAGACGCCGGATACCGGCGATCAGACCGCTCCGGATACCAGCACCCAGGCAACCCCTCAGCAGCCGGATCAGACCGCGCAAAACGGCAGGCCGCAGGCGCCGCGGAACGGACGGGGCCGGAAGGATCAGGGAAGCCTGGGACGGCTGAACCTGAAGAGCCTGGTGGAGAACAACATTATTGACCAGGAGACCCTGGAAAAGATTGAAGATTATCTGAAAAAGAATGCTCCCGCGAAGCCGGAAAAGCCGGCGGCAGCCCAGGGAACCGGGGACGGCGCAGCCTCGACGGACGGAACCACTCCGCCTGCGCTGCCGGAAGCCCCAGCGGATGGAACCACCCCACCGGCCCTGCCTGAAGCGCCGACGGACGGGACCGGCACACCGGCCATGCCGGAGAATGGCTCAGCGCAGCCGGAGAGCGACCTGCTGGCGAAGCTGGTGGAGGAAGGCATTCTGACCCAGGAGCAGGCGGACGCGATCCTCGCGCAGATGAACCCTTCCGCGACGGAAACAGAGACAGCCGCCGCCACGGAGGAGAAGACCAACGGCTGAGCGGTTTCTTCATGGAGCGCGGATCCGACAGGATCCGCGTTTTTTGCGTGCGTGAAAAAACCGCGGGAAACTCCGCGGCCAGGGAAAAATGCGTTTTGGGAGAAAGGAAAGCAACGCCGCGCGGCGATGAACACGGTGGAAAACGACGCCGGTTTTGCGCTGCTATCGGCCGGAGAGCTTTTCGTTCCGGTACTCGCCGGGGGTGCAGCCGGTGTATTTTTTGAAGCTTTTGGAAAAATGGGCCACGTCGGAAAAGCCGGTTCGCTCCGCGACCTCGTGAACGCGGAGGGCAGGATCCAGCAGCAGGCGGCGGGCCTGCTCGACACGGATGCCGCCCAGCAGGTCAAAGAAGGACTGGCCGGTTTCCCGGTTCAGCAGCTTGGAAAGATGCCACTGGCTGACATAGACATGCTCCGCCACGTCGTTCAGGGACAGATGCGGCTCGGAAGCCTGCTTCCGCATATACTCCAGGGCGCGCTGGACAATGTAATTGCCGGCGGCGCTGGCGCCCGCGGCCGCTTCCTCCCGCGGCTCCGCGGGGAGCGCGTCCAGGCGGAGGGCCATCTGGCGGATGGCCTCCTGAAGCTCATCCATGTCGCTGGGCTTCAGCAGGTAACGGCAGACCCCCAGGCGGATGGCCTGCCGGGCATAGTCAAAATCCCTGTAGGCGGTGAGCACCGTCGTCTGCAGCCTGGGAAACTCGCTGTGGAGCGCGGCGAGCATGGTAAGCCCGTCCATGTTGGGCATCCGGATATCCGTCAGCACCATATCCGGCTGCAGCCGTCGGATCATCTCCAGCCCGGCGGCGCCGTCATACGCGGTGCCGACAACCTCGCAGCCCAGGGACGACCAGGGAACCACCGTGGTCAGCCCTTTGATAATCAGCCGTTCATCATCCACCAGAACCACACGATACACTGCGCTCACCTCATTCCGAAAAGGGGGACAGGGCCATGACCCGGGCCCAGCATTCCTCAGGGGACATGGTTCCTTCCGCCACGGCGGGGATGCATTCCAGAAGCCAGACCTCCCGGGCTTCCCGGTTCATGGCATCCTGCAGGGGGCTGAGCATGCTGCGCCCTTCCGCCATGGCTTCAGCGGACGCGCGAAGGCGTCCGGACAGGGTCTGGTTTCCCAGCCGCCGCAGGCTGTCGGGCCGGGTCAGCTCCGCCAGAAGGGAAACCGCGGCATCCCTGCGGGGGCTGTTCCACGCGCGGCGGGTCAGATAAAACCCCATGGAGACGCCGCCAATATAGCTGTCCGCCGCGCCATTCCCGGAACGCAGGGGCATGGGCAGCACCGCGGTGGTTTCCATGCTCTGGGGGGAGAGGGAGGAGGAAAGCCAGCTGCCATCAAACTGCATGGCGGCCTGTTTGTTCAGAAACCGCGCGGTGGCAGCGCTTTCATAAGTCGCGTTGACATCGTCAGCAAAGGCGCCGGCTTCATACAGCTCGCGGATCAGGACCATGGCCTGAAACCAGGAGTCGGGCACGTCCTCCAGCCGCCGGGGACGGGCCTGCTGTTCTTCCGGCGTGGCGCAGGCCAGCAGCGCGAACTCAGCCAGATAATGGGGAATATCGGTCATGGAAACCGAAATGGGTACGATGCCGGCCTCCCGGAATCCCCGGATGGCCGCGGTGAAAGAATCCCAGTCCGTGGGCAGCGCCAGGCCGTGAGCCTCGAAAAGGTCGGTGTTTACATACAATCCTTCCCAGTATCCGCGCACCGGAATGGCATAGACCGCTCCGTCCGCTTCCCGCAGCGCGTCGCTTTCCGGAAGATGAAGCGCCGGATAGGCCGCGTTGATCTCCGCGATGGGAACCACCCGGGACAGGAGAGGCGCGGAATCCGCTCCCGCAGCGAAGAAAAACAGAATGTCCGGTTCATTGCCCGCGGCGAAATCGTTGAGCACGCCGGCCTTCCACTGCTCATCGCTGGCGGCGGAGGTGTCGGAGACCGTGTTTCCCGTGCGGGCCTCATAGGCCTTCAGGATATCCACGTACGCTTCCGCGGCGGTGTCTGCGCCGGCGAAGGAGCTGACGGTGCGAAGCCGGACACCGTCGGCCAGGGCCGGGACGCAAAGGCAAAGGGACAAAAGGAACAGCAGCCATTTTTTCCAGGTCATGAAACGCTCCTCACTCCGCATCCTGCGGGATATCCATCTGAACCACGGTCCTGTGCTGTTCGTCACTGAAGATCCGGATAACGGCCCGGCCGCCGTAGATCAGGCGCAGCCGGCTGGCGATATTGGCCAGCCCCAGATGATAGCCGGCGACATCCTCCTGACGGAGCGCCGCCTCGATCTTTTCCATGTCCTCCGGCTGCAGGAGCTTTCCCGTGTTCCGGATCGTAATCTGCAGACAGCTGCCGGCCCGCTGGATCCGAAGGGAGATGGCGCCTCCGCCCGCCGGCGCGATGCCGTGCTCCACCGCGTTCTCCAGCACGGGCTGGACGGTGAGCAGAGGCACAACGCTGTCCAGGGCTTTCTCCTCCAGATCCCGCTCCAGGATCAGGTCCGTGCCAAAACGCTGCTGCACGAAATAGATATAGGCTTCGGCGACCTCCATTTCCTCCCGGAGGGTGACCATGCGGCGATCCCGCCGGCCCATGGTGGCGTTCAGCAGCACGGACAGGGAGGACACCATGGCGGATACGGTCGCCGAGCCGTCCATGCGGGCCTGCCAGTTGATATCCTCCAAGGCGTTGTTGATAAAATGGGGGTTGATACGGCTTTGCAGCGCCTGAATCTGCGCGTTCTTCAGGGCCAGCTCTTCCTTATAGGTTTTATCGATCAGGTCCTGAATCCGAAGGGACATGTTGGAAAAGGCGACTCCGAGATCGCCCAGCTCATCCCCGCCGTGCATGGGCACCGTGACGCCCAGCTCCCCGGCCTCGATGCGCCGGGAGGCATCCGACAGCAGGGAAACGGGCCGGACGATCCGGCGCCGGACGTAAAAGGCGATCAGCAGCAGCACCGGGATCAGCAGCAGAAACATGCCCAGAGTCAGCCAGCGGAAGAGATAAACCTCCCTGTACTGCTGGCGGCGGTCCACGGTCAGCTGGAGCCGGAAGGTGTAATCGTCGCTGTCCGAAAACCGCGCGTAACGGATGTTCGGACTGTCCGAAACATCGGATAATCCCTGTGGAATGCCGCTCCAGAAGGCGTCCGGCTCGCCGAAACCGTCCAGCTGCACGGACAGGGACGCGGGCCAGGCCTCCGCCACCGAGGAAAGGGGAGCCAGCAGCGCCTCCCGGTTGATGCCCAGGATCAGCATGCCGTAGCGCTCCATGCGCTGATTCAGCAGGTTTCGGATCAGGAAGAGCTGGCCGTCATACGCCGCGAAGCGGCTGCGGGTGTCCAGGCTTTCCCCTTCCGCCAGGGCGAGGGGCAGGCCGCGCTGCTGAAAGGCGACGGCCTCCGCGTTGCCGGAGCGGGTATACATAAACAGGGATGGCTGACTGACGGGAAAATAGGCGGCGAAGGAGAAAACTTCCTCCCGGCTGTACTTCCGGTCCAGGTACCCCCGGGACAGGCGCAGATACTCCGCGTCGCTGATGCCGCCCGCGCGCCAGCGGCTGAAGGAGTCCGCCAGTTCCCCGTCATAGATGGCGTCCCGCCCCAGACTGACGGCGTGATCAATGTTCTGGGTGGTCAGGGTCCAGGCGTGCTCCGCTTCACTGGTGAGGGCGGCATTGGTTCTCTCCCGCAGCCCCCGGAGCAGCACGGTGTGCATAAACACGCCCAGCAGCAGGGTGGGGATAAAATAACAGAGCAGCATGATGAACACAACCTGAAAGCGGAGGGTGTTCAGCCCGGCCAGCAGGTGATGCCCTTTCTTTTCCGGATGATGAACGGTCATGCGGCGCTGCTCCTTCCTGAATCAGGCTTCAAAGGGAAGATCGATAAAACGGGCCATGATGGCAACCAGCTCCCGGGCGTGGGGGAGGGTATCCGCCTCCGCGAAAACACGGACCCGGGGTTCCGTGCCGGAGAAGCGGACGATGATCCATCCCTCCGGGAAATAGATCTTGCAGCCGTCCATCCAGCTGACCTTCTCCACCGGCAGGCCAAAGTCCGGCAGCTCCTTTCGGACCATGATCCTTTCATGAATCAGGGCCTTGCGCTCCTCGGTCAGGGCCCAGTCATATTCCGCCATGTGGGCTTCGCCGAAACGGGCGTAAAGCTGGGCGACCAGCTGACTGAGGGGCTGGCCGGTGACGGAGAGCATTTCCACCAGCAGGGAGGCGGCGTAAAGCCCGTCCTTGCCGCTGATGTGCCCCCGGACGGTGAGTCCGCCGGAGGATTCGCCGCCGATCAGCGCGTCGTACTGATCCATGGCGGAGGAAATATGCTTGAAGCCCACGGGCACCTCGACGCAGCGCTGCCCATATGCATGGGCCACACGGTCCAGCAGGTGGGTGGTGGCGAGGTTGCGCACCGCGGCGCCCTTCCAGCCTTTGAATTCCAGCAGATACCAGTACAGGAGCACCAGCACCTCATTGGCGGAAACATAGGCGCCCCGCTCATCCACAATGCCGAGCCGGTCCGCGTCCCCGTCCGTGGCGATGCCGACATCCGCGTGATGCTCCTCTACCGCGTGCTGCAGATCCACGAGGGTTTCCGGCGTGGGGGCGGGCAGATGCCGGCCGAAGAAAGCGTCATGCCGGTCGTTGATGACGTCCAGATCGCACCGGGCGGTGTACAGAATGGTCAGCAGCCCGGTGAGGCTGACCCCAAACATGGGATCCAGCACGATGCGGGGCCGGCGACGGCGAATGGCGGCCACATCCACCTGGGCCAGGATGGAATCCAGGTACGTGTCCCGGGGATCGATAAAGACGATTCGGCCTTCAGTCCGCGCCGCGTCAAAGGGCATGACCTGAATCGAGGACGGATCCAGGGTGCTGGCTTCCCGCTGGATGGCGTCGGTGTATTCCTCCGGGGCGTCCAGTCCGCCCGCGGTGAACAGCTTGACGCCGTTGTAAATGGCGGGGTTGTGGCTGGCGGTGATCATGATGCCGTAGGGCAGGTTCAGGTGCTTGACCGTGAACATGATCTGGGGGGTGGGACAGTTCAGGTTGACAAACTGCACCCGGACGCCTTCCCCCGCCATAACCTCGCAGAACCAGATGCAGGCTTCCCGGCTGAGAAACCGCCGGTCATATCCGGCACAGATGCCCGTCCCGGCGCAGCCCTCCCGGACCATGCGCCGGGCCAGGGCCGCGGCGATCCGCTGCAGGTTTGCCTTTGTAAAATCCTCTCCGATGACGGCCCGCCAGCCGCCGGTGCCGAACTGAATCATGTTTCCGCATCCTCCTTCGTGAAAGCCTGACCGATCCGCCACAAAACGCTTTCAGCCCATTTCCACCTCAATCCGGTGTTCCCCGTCCGGGAAGACGGGAATGAAATCCGCTTCGGCGCCGTCCACCCGGAGCGCCCGGACACCCTTTTCCACATGGCACGGATTTGTGACCCGGATGTGATACACCGCGCCGCGCCAGCGCCGGTCCACCTCAAAGGAGGACCAGTCCGCGGGAACGCAGGGATCCACGGTCAGCCGGTCAAAGCCCGGGCGGATGCCCAGCATGTAGCGGGTGGCGGCGTAATACGCCCAGCCGGAGGAACCGGTCATGAAGGGATGGCGCGCGCGGCCGTGGGCGGAATGATCCCGGCCCATGATGAACTGACAATAGGAATAGGGTTCCGCCTGACGGATTTCCATCCGGTCATTCTGGTTTTCCGGCAGCAGCGCGTCATAGAACTTCATGGCGCGGGATCCCCGGCCCAGCATACATTCCGCGACCCAGGCCCAGGGATTCGGATGGCTGAAGACGGCCCCGTTTTCCTTCACCCCGGGGTAGACGCGGGTGACAAATCCCACCCGGTCATCCAGGGTGACAAAGGAAGGCGCGTTCAGCATGAGCCCGTAGGGGGTGTACAGCCAGGTGTCCACGGCGTCCATGCAGCGCAGCCCCTGTTCCCGGGTGGCGGCGCCGGAAACCACCGCCCAGGTGTTGCTTTCCAGATGCACCTTGCCCTCCCGGGCCAGGTGGCTGCCGATGGGGGTGCCGTCGGCGGTGAAGCCCCGCAGGAACCAGTCCCCGTCCCAGAGGACGCTCCGGGCGGTCTCGATCATGGCGTTCATCCTGGACTGGTACGTCTCCACGTCCGCGGTCCTGCCCAGCGCCCGGGCCGCATCCAGGAAGTGACGGGTGGCCCAGACCAGCAGGAAAGCCACCATGGCGCTTTCCCCGCCGCCCAGGTTCAGGCAGTCATTCCAGTCCGCCCGCAGCCCCCTGGTAATGCCGTGGGCGCCGATCTGACGGTAGGAAAAATCCAGCGCGGCCTTCATATGCTCCCAGACGGTGGCCTCGCCCTCATCCGCGTAGGGGATGACTTCATCAAAGAAGGACAGGTCGCCGCTTTCCCGGACGTTTTCCACGATGGCCGGCAGCAGCCAGAGCGCGTCGTCGGCGCAGGCGTCCTGGATGCCGTGAAGCATGCTCTTCGGATCCGCCTGGGGAATGACGGTGGGGGATTTGAAACCGTTGTCGGCCTGTTTCTCCAGCAGGGCGGGATCGAACAGATGGAGGCCGTAGCCCTCTCGCATCTGGCCTCGCAGCAGCTGGCGCAGGCGGCGGGCGCACATGGCGGGCTCCGCGTGGGGAATGCACATGGCGTCCTGGGCGGTGTCCCGGTATCCCAGGCCGGTGCGGCCGCCTACCTCAATAAAGGAGGAAAAACGGGAAAAGAGGACATTGATTTCCGACTGGTACAGATTCCAGATGTTCAGGGACCGATTCAGGTTTTCGTGGGGAGCGCGTACCCGCAGGGCGGACAGCTTTTCATTCCAGAAGGCGCGGAGAGCGGCAAAGGCCGCGTCCGTGCCGGCGGCGTCGTACCGGCGGCGTGCCCGCTCCGCCGCTTCCCCCCGGCCCGTGCCCAGATAGAAGAGGACGCGGGTTTCCTCCCCGGGCTGGAGCAGGAGCTTTTTCCGCAGCGCGCCGCAGGGGTTGCCCCCCAGCTCCGTGGAACCGGACAGATTGCCGGAGACGACGCCGACGGGATCCCGCTCCGTATGATAGGGGCCGATGAACGCTTCCCGGACGCCGTCAAAGCCATCCGGCTCAAAGCTGCCCGCGAAAAACTGATAGGCGTCCGGCTCGTAATGCAGCTCGCAGAGCACCGCGCCGCGGTCGTAATGGGACCCCGCGGCATACAGGCTCATCTGAAAATTCTGGTTGTCCATGTCAATTTCATGGAAGGAGAACTCCACATATCCATAGACGCTGAGGCGCCGGGGCCGGTCGGAGTCGTTCCGCACGCGGACGTCGAAAATCTCCACCGGGTCCTCCCCATCGGATTCAATGGGAATGAAAAGCGTCTGCCGGCCGGAGATCCCGTCATACGCGCAGGAAAAGGTGGAATAGCTCAGTCCGTGGCGGGCTTCGTACCGGGCCTCGGCCAGGGGCAGCCCGGTGGGCTGCCAGCTGAGGGACCAGTACCTGCCGGAATCATCATCCCGCAGATACACGTAATGCCCGGGCCAGTCCATGGGTACGCCGTTGGGACGAAACCGGGTGATCCGGTGATGCTGGGGACTGTCTAGCCAGCAGTATCCGCCGGCGTTGTGGGACAGGACGGCGCCCATGCGCTGGGTGCCGAGATAATTGGTCATGGACTGGGGCACATCCACATGGTCAATGACATATTCCCGGGCTTCATCATCAAAATATCCGTACCGCATGACGCATTCTCCTTCGGGATGCTTTTTCTGAACCAATGCTATTTTATCAGAAGAGAAGGTCCGCTCCAAGGGGTGGAATTGTGCTTTTTTGTCTGTAATTGGCAAAAAACTCCGGTCAGAAGACAGGTACAGATAGTATTTCGGGGCAATGGATGGCGCAAACAGCACAAAAAGAGACAAAAAAGGACAAACTCAGATAATGACATCCGGGTATACTTTTTCCTATAATCGGATCACAGAAAAGCAAAAGCGGCGCCGGAAACCAGGGCGTTTCGGACCGGTACCGCCGGGAAAGGGGGACGCGGAATGACGATGTCCGGCATGAAAGCGGAAAGAAAGCATTCGCTTCGGATGGCTTCAGCCCGGCGGAAGAAGACCTTCTGGCTGACGACCATGATGCTGCCCGGGGCGGTCTGGCTGCTGCTGATCCGGTATCTGCCCATGTTCGGCATTACCATCGCCTTCAAGAATTACCGCGCGTTCCGTCCCAACACCTTCTGGAACAACATCGTGAAGAGCGAATTCGTGGGGCTGAAGAACTTCGAGTTTCTGAAGTCCCCGGATACCGCGGTGATGATCCGGAACACCCTGGGCTACAACATTGTGTGGATCCTGCTGGGACTGGTGATCTCGGTGACCTTCGCGGTCATGATGAGCGAGGTCAGCAACCGGTTCATGGCCAAAACCTATCAGACCATGATGTTCTTTCCTTATTTCCTGAGCTGGGTGGTGGCGAGCTACTTTGTGCTGGCGTTTCTGGATCCCACCAGCGGCATGATCAACGCCATGCAGAAGGCCTCCGGCGCGAAAGTGACCAATTTCTATCATGACACCACCTGGTGGCCGCTGATTCTGACCATCTGCAACCTGTGGAAAAACGTGGGGTATTCCTCCGTGCTGTACCTGGCGGCCATCACCGGCATCGATACCACCCAGTACGAGGCGGCGGCGGTGGACGGCGCCACCAAGTGGCAGCAGATCTGGTGTGTCACCCTGCCGAACATCCGGACCATGATCATCATCCTGCTGATCATGAACGTAGGCAAGATTTTCAACGCGGATTTCGGCCTTTTCTACAATGTGCCCCAGAATTCCGGCTCCCTGTATCCGGTGACCCAGGTGGTGGATACCTACGTTTACCGGGCTTACGCCAACACCCACAACCTGGGCATGAGCTCCGCGGCGGGCTTCCTGCAGAGCGCGGTCGGACTGGTGTGCATTGTTGGCGCCAATGCGATTGTCCGGAAGATTGACCCGGAAAGCTCCCTCTTCTGAGACGAGTATCGGGGCGGGCCCGGCAGCAGGCCGGGAGAAAAACAAGGAGGTGAAAGGATATGACAGCCATCGCGAAGGGAAGGCGGAAACACCCGACGCTCAACCGGTTCGGGCCGGGAGCCCAGGCGGTTTTTCACGGGGTGCTGGGGCTGTTCTCCCTGCTGTGCATCATTCCCTTTGTGTTTGTGATCATCATTTCCTTCACATCGGAGGAGAGCATCCGGGCCATCGGCTATTCCTTCCGGCCCCTGAGCTGGTCCCTGCAGGCGTATGCGTACACCTTCCAGCTTGGGGATCAGCTGTGGCGGAGCTACCTGAATTCCTTCCTGATCACGATTGTGGGCACGGCGCTGAGCGTGGGGATCTGCGTGCTGTACGCCTATCCCCTGTTCCGGCGGGACTACCGGCTGCGGGGCTTCTTCAACTTTCTCAGCTTCTTCACGATGATCTTTGGCGGCGGCCTTGTGCCCACCTTCGTCATCTGCAAAAGCGTGCTGGGCCTGTCGGACAATTACGCGGCGCTGATCGTGCCGATGCTGTTCAGCCCTTTCAACGTGATCATCATGCGTACCTTCTTCCAGACCACGGTTCCCACGGAGCTGATCGAGGCCGCCACCATCGACGGCAGCGGGGAATACGGAACGCTGACGAGGATCGTGCTGCCGATCGTGACGCCGGGAATCGCGACCATCGCGCTGCTGAACGCGCTGGGATACTGGAATGAATGGTTCCTGTCCCTGCTGTATATCAATAAGAACATGAACATCATTCCCCTGCAGTACCTCCTGATGCGGATGCAGCGGAACGCGGACTTCCTGGCCAAGAATTCCTCCATGCTGGGGGCGGATGCTTCCCGGGCGGCCATGGAGCTTCCATCCCAGACGCTGAAAATGGCCCTGGTGGTGTTCATCGTGGTGCCCATCGCCTGCGCGTATCCCTTTTTCCAGCGGTACGTGGTGGCGGGGCTGACCGTCGGGTCGGTCAAGGGCTGAGCCTGGTTCCTGATATGCGGATGCATATTCAAAATATTCTTTTACTTAAAGGAGGTATTTCCCATGAAGAGAATCGTATCCCTGTTCCTGACGCTGGCCATGCTGCTGGGCCTGTGCGCCGCCGCCCAGGCGGACGACCTGCCCACCATCACCATCATGTTCCATGGCAGCAACGTGTCCGACGACAGCGCCGTGCTGGAGAAGGTCAACGAGTACATCGCGGACAAGGTTGGCGCGAAGCTGGAAGTCATCTGGGGCACCTGGGGCGACTTTGATGAAAAGGTGGTCAACACCCTGGTCAGCGGCGACAGCGACGTGGACATGGTGTTCACCTGCTCCTGGAGCGCGGATGAGTACAACAGCTATGCCAAGAACGGCTATTTCGTGAAGCTGGATGACCTGATCGCGGAATATGGCGCAGATCTGAAGGCCGCGATTCCGGAATCCCTGATGCAGGCGGCCACCATCGAAGGCGCTGAAGGCATGGGCATCTATGCCGTGAACGGCTTCAAGGATACCGCTACCCAGAACACCTGGGACGTGAACGTGACCCTGCTCAATGAGCTGGGCTACACCCTGGACGATGTGAAGAACCTGGGCTTCTACGGCTTCGGAGAGATCTTCGCCAAGGCCAAGGAAGTCAAGGGCGACAGCTTCTATCCCTTCCTGGTGGAGCCCATGGTGGCCGAGCGGATGGTGACCAATTCCATCATCATCGCCGGGGACGCGGGCAGCACCAACCTGCTGAGCCTGTACCTGAATCCGGAGGATGTGAGCGCGGAAGGCGCCTATGGCAATCAGATCCTGAACAAGTTCGCCACCCCGGAGTACAAGGCCTTCGTGGAGAAGATGCATGAGTACTATGAGGCCGGGTACATCAATCCCGCCCTGGCCGTGGCCGAAACCTCCAATGACACCCGCACCAACGCCCAGAAGACCGCTGACTACCTGATCGGTACCCAGAGCTACGCCTATGGCTACGAGTTCTCCGCGGATGTGCTGGCCCGGGGCGTGGAAGTGGCCTTCGTACCCTGCACGGATGCCTATGTGGACACCACCGCCTCTCAGGGCGCCATGATGGCCATCAGCTCCGCTTCCGAGCATGTGGAGGAAAGCTTCAAGTTCCTGGCCCTGCTCAACAGCGATCCCTATCTGATGACGCTGCTGAACTACGGCGTGGAAGGCATCCACTATACGTTGAACGATGACGGACTGGTTGTCTTCAACGCGGATGCCCGGGCGACCTATTCTCCCTGGACCAACGGCATGGGCAACGTGACCATCCTGCCGGACACGGAGTCCGAGGGCAAGGGCTTCCGGGAAGCCTTTAAGGCCTACTATGCCGGCGCCAAGGCCATCCCCGCGCTGGGCTATGTGTTCGACAACAGCGCGGTGGCCAATGAAATGGCCGCCCTGGGCAATGTGGCCGCGCAGTATGCGCTGGCGCTGGACTGCGGCGCGACCGATCCGGAAACGGAGCTGCCGAAGTTCCTGGAGGCGCTGGACGCAGCGGGCATGCAGACCTATCTGGACGCCGCCAACGCGCAGCTTGCCGCGTATCTGGGAAAATAAGTCCGGGACAGACGCTGTTCCCGCGTCCGCCGGTTCCCGAAACCGGACAGAAAGACAGGAGCTCCTCAAAAGGGAGCTCCTGTTTTCTTGGCCCGGCGGAAAAACCGCCCGCGGCATCCGGTCCTCTGAAATACAGCGCAGTGCGATCAAAGAGCACGCCTGTCGAAAACGCCGACTGATCAGCATACACGGAGCGGATGAGCGCCGCTTCTGCCTTTTCCGGAACTGAGCGCTGTCAATTCTTTTCCGGGCGGATGGCTTCGGAGAGGATAACTTTTCCGGTCAGGCCGCTGGCACAGGCGGGTTTCCGGGCCAGCATCCTATGATAACCCTCCAGCCGCGGGTAGCATTCCCGCTCCAGCGTAGTGGCCACCTCAATCCGCAGATGGTTTTCGCCGGCTTTGCCCTTCAGGGAATACACGAAGGGCGGCGCGATCTGAATGCCCGCGCTTTCCCCGTTCAGGAAGACCTCCACGCCTTCCGCCGCGTCCTCCATCCGGAGCAGAATATCCTTGTCAGCGGGCAGGGTGAAACGGCAGTCATACCGGACGAAACCGGAGAATTCCGGATTTTCCTCAGCGATCCGCTGCCCGTCCGGGACGGTTGTGGCCACCGCCTCCGAAAAACGGGGATATGCCGCGCCTTCACAGAGGGAGCGCTGCCAGCCTTCCAGGGGGATTTCCTTTCCGGCCTTCGGGACCTCGTACAGCGGCGCGTCACAGGGGCCTTCCGCCAGGAAGAGCGGCTTCAGGGGCTCCACGGTGAGACGGATGCTTTCGCCTTCCGTTTCCACCGGCAGGCAGCGGTTCTCAAAGGCGTCATACAGGAAGGGATCCTTCAGCGGCTCCGGCAGGGAAAGGGTTCCGGTCCAGGGCTCCGTTCCCTCGTTGACGATCATCACCAGCGGAGTGTCCCCCTGAATCTCGAGCACCCGGATCCGATCATTGGCTGGCTGAAGCACCGGCGCGGGAACACCCAGCTCCCTTACGGCCTTTGCCAGGCTCTCCAGCGGGATGACGGGGCAGCGGTCCAGCGCCGCGGGCAGCGGAGCGCCGGTCTCGCTGACGAAGGCAGGCTTCCGCTCCGCAAAGCAGACCGGCACGCCGGATTCCGCCAGGCGGGCCAGGCTTTCCGCCGCGGCCTGGCAGAGGCTGGCGCAGCCGGGAACCACCAGCACCCGGTAGCGCTGCCCGTTGACGGAGAAGGAGCCGCCCTCCTCCAGATGGCAGAGGGCCGGATCTGCCAGGAAGTCCGCCGGCACCACGTGATAATCGATCTGGTTGTCATACAGCCGGCGTCCGGGCTGCTCGAAAGCCATGGCTTCCGGATCGCACCATTCCGCCTCGCCGTGGTATAGGATGGCGGCAGGGATCCGATGCTTTCCGCTGGAGGTCAGGGTGGCCACCCTGTTCATGTAGGTCATGAGGCGGCCGAAGTGGCGGTACTGGGGATTGTGTCCATGGGCATAGAAATGGGGCGGACAGTCCGGATCCGGGAAATCCAGCCCGGTGAAGGCGTGGGGCACAAAGTAGTTGATGCCGCGGACCAGGAAATGATCCGCCAGGTATTTTTCCAGCCGGACGCCTTCCTCCCAGCCGTAGTTGCCGAAGATTTCGCACATGGCGCGCCCGGCCTTTCGGGGCTCCAGCGCCGCCGCGCTCTGCCCCAGCTTGCCCAGACCGTAATGAAAGAACACCCCGTCCCGGGGGAAACCGGTGGGAGTCCGGGTGGGCTCGTCCTCCCCCTGAGGATAGACCTGCCCGCCAATATCATCGATGCCCGCCATGTCCTGACCGGCCAGGCCCCGGAAGTAATGGCCAAGGCTGGAGCCGGTCCGGCAGTGATGCCCGTCATCCTCGATGACATGGCCGATATACATGACGCCGTGGTCCCGGCACCAGCTCCCCAGCTGCTCGGAGAAGTTCTTCCGCACCAGCCGGGTCAGGCAGTCCATATACAGGGCGTGCACCCGGGCGTTTTCCGGAGAGGGATCCGCGTCCCACAGCCGCTCCAGATCCCGGGCCCAGTCCGGTCCGAGAACCTTCGGCAGCTCCCGCTCCAGCTCCGCCCCCCAGGGGAGATCCTGACGGGAGCCCAGCAGATTGCCCTTATCGTACAGGAAGCCGTTGCCCAGCTCCGGCTCATCAGAGAAGAAGCCCGCGATGGTCTTTCCAAAGTCCGCGGCATAGTGCTGCCAGTGGGGCTCATAGACCGCGTCGATCAGCACCCGGACGCCGTCCGCCTGGGTCATGTTGATATAGTTCCGGTGGAAGCCGGCGTTCCGGCTGAGAACCAGCACCCGGAGCTCCGCTTCTCCCTCACGCTTTTCAAAGGTCAGGACCTCTCCGTCCACCCGGTCCGTCAGATCCGTTTCCGCGTCCCCCTGCCGCAGGGCGACCCGAAGCACCCGGTCATCCGCAAAAACACGGGCGGGCGGGGCGTTGAAAAAGTGTTCCTCCATGGGACTGGACGCGACCCGGACCGGCGCCTTCAGCAGTTCCCGCTCCCGCAGGTCGATCCGGAGGGCGCCGCCTTCCGTGGGCAGGGAGAGCGTATTGAGGAAGACGCTCTGACGGCAGAGGCTGTCCGGCTTTGCGGCCATGGCGCCGTTGGCGAAGCCAGTGGGGAAGTGGCTGTCGTCCAGAATCCAGACCTTCATGTCCCGCTTCCGGGCTTCATCCAGAATGACATCCATGTCCTGCCACCATTTGGGCCCACAGAAATCCGGATGCGGCCGGCTTTCCACGCAGACCGCCCGGCAGCTGGCCCCGTGAATGGCGGCCATCATTTCCCGGAGAGTGGCTTCTGATTCTCCATGCTGCCAGAAGAAGGGCAGTACATGGTTTTCCTCCCGGTGGTTCAGCAGCGCCTGAATGGTTTTGTTCATAAGCGTTCCCTCTCTTTTTTTATGGATCGTTTCAGCAAGTTCACGGCGTGCGGAGAAATCCCGCGGCGGCAGCCTTTTCGTCATTCCTATTTGTTTGCCGCGCGCGGGAAATCCCGGTTGATCTTATGGGTATTCTAACAGGAAAGGGACGCTCTTGTCCACCGTTTCCGGAAAAAACGAGAATCTCTCCGGGTAAATACTTCAATTTGCGGGAATGTCCCCGCTGTCCGCGCGATCATCCAGCGGAATATAGCTTCTTCTGGGCTGTACCGCCTTGTAAGCCGGGCGGATAATCCGGTTTCCGTTCAGCAGTTCCTCAATCCGATGCGCGCACCAGCCCGAGATCCTGGCGATGGCAAACAGGGGGGTAAAAAGCTCCTCCGGAATGCCCAGCATCTGATATACAAATCCGCTGTAAAAGTCCACATTCGCGCTGACGCCCTTGTACATTTTCCGCTGGCCGGAAATCAGCTCCGGAGCGATCCGCTCAACGGCGGCGTACAGAAAGTATTCCTGCTCCAGGTTCTTTTCCTGCGCCAGGGACCGGACAAATCGGCGGAAAATCTCCGCCCGGGGGTCGGACTGGGAGTAGATCGCGTGCCCGATGCCGTAAATCAGGCCGGTATGGTCGAACGCTTCCTTGTCCAGAATCTTCTGGACGCAGGAGGTGATTTCTCCCTCGTCCGACCAGTCCTTCACGGTGTGCTTGATTTCATCCATCATGTGGGTTACCTTGATATTGGCCCCGCCGTGCTTCGGCCCTTTCAGGGAGCCGAGGGCGGCGGAAATGGCCGCGTAGGTATCCGTGCCGGAGGAGGTTACCACATGGGTGGTGAAGGAGGAGTTGTTTCCGCCGCCATGCTCCGCGTGAATCACCAGGGCCATGTCCAGGACGCGGGCTTCCATAGGGGTGAACTTTCCGTCCGCGCGGAGCATCATCAAAATGTTTTCCGCCGTGGACAGCGCGGGATCCGGGTCATGGATGAAGAAACTGGAGCTGTCCTTGCGATAGTATTCATAGGCCTGGTAGCTGTGAAGGGCCAGCTGGGGAAACATGGCGATCAGCTGGATACACTGGCGCAGCACGTTCTCCAGGCTGGTGTCATCGGGATTGCGGTCATAGGAGTAAAGCGTCAGCACGCTGCGGGCCATGGAATTCATCATATTCGTGCTGGGCGCTTTCATAATGATATCCCGGACAAAGGAATTGGGAAGGCTGCGGTAACTGCCCAGAAGCTCCTCAAAGGAGGCCAGCTTCCGCCGGCCGGGGAGTTCCCCAAAGAGCAGGAGATAGGTGATCTCCTCAAATCCGTACCGCTCCTCCTTCAGGAAACCGCGAACCAGGTCGTTAATATGATATCCCCTGTAATACAGTTCGCCCGGCGCCGGCTTTCCATCCGGGCTTTTGCCCAGCACCTCGCTGATTTCCGTCAGTCCGGTCAGCACGCCGTTTCCGTTTAAATCCCGCAGCCCGCGGTTAACCTGGTAACGCTCATAAAGCTCCCGGTCAATTACGCCGTTCTGATTGATGATCTGAACCAGCGAGCTGATTTCAGGGGTGATTTCTGAATAATCTCGTTTATGCATTTTCTGTCTCCTTTCTCGGATTTTTTACGCTTTCCGTCGCTTCCTTTCCTTCGCTCTTTAGCGGAATAAACTATTATACCATTAAACTGCCGCAAAAGCAAAATCCGTCTGGAAGTACCATCGGGCAATACCATCGAGAAGCCCACGCGGCCGTTCGCTTTTCCGGAAAATAAAAAATTGTCCGAATCGATCGCCGAAAGGAGATGACCCGTCCGTGTGTCGAATAATATCATATGTGCCCGCGGGAGATGGCGAAGGAAATAACAGAGAAGGCAAACCCCAAAAACAGTGGAACTGCCTGAAACAAAGGGATGAGAAGCGTGAAAATGAACCGGGTTTTCAGATGAAAACGGACGGAAAGGAGCATGTTATGCCTGGGAAACTGAGCCTTATTGTACTGGAATCCGCCGCGCACGTCGGGAAAAGAGTGGATCAGATTCTTTCGGAATGGAGAGAGGGGGAACATTTCCTGATCCCGACGGAGTGCCCCCGCTTTTCCAGCGGCGAAGGGAAATGCGTCATCCATGAATCCGTCCGGGACCGGGATGTTTATATCCTGCTGGATGTCTGCAATACATCCATGACCTATCAGATGTTCGGCGAGCCCAATCGGATGTCCCCGGACGATCATTATCAGGATCTGAAGCGGGTGATTGCCGCCTGCAACGGCAAAGCCGCCAGAATTACCGTGATAATGCCGTTCCTGTATGAAGGGCGCCAGCACCGGAAAACTCTGCGGGAATCGCTGGATTGCGCGGTCATGCTTCGGGAGCTCGAAAGCATGGGTGTGCACAGCCTGCTGACCTTTGACGCCCATGATTCCAGAATGCAGAATGTGGTGCCGCTGATGGGGCTGGAAAACATTTCCCCGGCGCTGCAATTCACGCAGGCCCTGCTCACGGAGTATGAAAACCTGACGCTGGACAGCGACCACCTGATGTTCATCGCGCCGGACGAAGGAGCGACCGGGCGGGTCGTGTTTTTGGCTTCGCTCTTTGGCGTGAACATCGGAATGTTCTACAAGCGGCGGGATTATACCCGGATCATCGACGGCACCAATCCGGTCGTTGCCCATGATTTCTGCGGCACAAGCGTGGAAGGAAAAGACGTGATCATAGCGGATGATATGATTGCCTCGGGCGGCAGCATGCTGGATACAGCCAGACAGCTCAGGGAAATGGGCGCGAAAAGAGTCTTTATCTTCTCGACCTTCGGGCTTTTTACCAGCGGCCTGAAGAAATTTGACGAAGCCTATCAGGCGGGCTGGTTTGATCGGATTTTTACCACCAATCTGGTGTATCAGAAGGATGAACTGAAGGAACGACCCTGGTATTTCTCCGTGAATATGGACCGCTATATCGCGGCCCTGATTGATACGCTGAACCGGGGCGAAACCATTCAGGAACTGAGCAAACCGGCGGGGCGGATCAAACAGATGATCGCGCTTTACAAACAGAACACCCTGGCGTAAAACGAAGGCGCGGGATTTGGGAGAAGACCCCACGGGCCGTTTTGTGTAGCGGTTCTGCGGCAACATGTTCTTTCTGCGACAGGGTGATCGTTAAATCGTAATATGATAAAATACGATGGAAACTGCCGGAGCGGGACCCCCGCCCGGCAAAGAGAAAGGATCAGGATTGATGAAGCAGTACGCTACCATATTCCGGAATGGGAAAAAAGAAAAGGAAACCCGGGCGATCTGCGAGGACCCGAAGGAAGCGGGCCGTGAAAAAGACCTGGTCAACCTGTATCCGCAGGTCCGATATCAGGCCGTCGAGGGCTTTGGCGGAGCGTTTACGGACGCTGCCGGCTATGTTTTTTCGCTGATGCCGGAAACGCAGCAGGAGCAGTTTCTGGACGACTGCTTTTCACCGGAGGGCCTGAACTATACCTTCGGGCGCACCTCCGTGGACAGCTGTGATTTCTCCTGCGGCATGTATGCCGCTGATGACGTGCCGGGAGATACGGAGCTGGCGCATTTTGACCTGACCCGTCCCATGCGGTATGTGCTGCCGCTTTACCTGCGGGCCCGGAAAAAGGCGGGGAAACCGATTCAGATGATGTTTACGCCCTGGTCACCGCCGGCCTGGATGAAGACCAACGATTCCCGAAAGGGCGGCGGGCAGCTGAAAAAGGAGTACTATTCTCTTTGGGCGGAATATATCTGCCGCTACCTTCAGGAAGCGGAGAAAGCCGGCATGGCGGCGCGCTTCCTCTCCTCCCAGAATGAGCCCAAGGCGGCCCAGACCTGGGATTCCTGTCTGTTCACCGGAGCGGAGGAGCGGGAGTTTATCCGGAATCATCTTTTTCCCGCGCTGCGGCAGCATGGCCTTTCACACATCTCCCTGCTGATCTGGGATCATAACAAGGAACGGGCCTACGAGCGGGCTTGCGAAACGATCTGCGACGAGGAAATGGACCGGATGGTGGACGGCGTTGCCGTTCACTGGTACAGCGGGGACCATTTTGAGACGCTGCAGATGATCCGGGACCGGTTTCCCGGAAAGCGGATTGTGTTTTCGGAAGCCTGCGTGGAATACAGCATCTATCACGGCGACAACCAGCTGCGCAATGCACGGATGTATGCCCATGAGCTGATCGGCAGCCTGAACCACGGGCTGAACGTTTTTCTGGACTGGAATCTTCTGCTGGATGAGCGGGGCGGGCCCAACCATGTGGGAAATTTCTGCGATGCGCCCATCATGTACCATACCCAAACCGGCGAATTGACGCGCAACCTGTCCTACGACTATATCGCGCACTGCAGCCGTTTTATCCAGCCGGGCGCCCGGAGAATCGGGATCAGCCGCTTCAGCGGCAGCGTGGAAGCCACCGCGGCGATGAATCCCGACGGATCCGTCTGCGTGGTGGCGATGAATCCCGGAGACCGGGAGATTTCCTTCTTCCTTCGGATGAACGGACGGGTCTGGCCGGTCCTTCTGGCGGGGGACAGCATCAGCTCCTTCGTTTTCTCTCCCGAAGAAGCGGGATAATCCTTTCGGTCAGCCAGACGCTCCTGGCGGCGGACGCGACGATATGTGCATCCGAACGACGACAATGTCCGTAATGCGCTGAACCTGATCGCGGGGAGCAACCCCGGGGAGCAACCGGGGAGCAACTCGCAAGAATAATCGTGTGTCATCGAGTGCTGAAAAGAGCATAAGAAAAACCCCGGAACCGTTGAAATTCCGGGGTTTGTGCGGAGAAGCCGGGATTTGAACCCGGGCTGCGGTCACCCGCACTACTCCCTTAGCAGGGGAGCCCCTTCGGCCACTTGGGTACTTCTCCAAAGCCGGTGCGGAGCGAGAGGGATTCGAACCCCCGGTACCTTTCGGTATCACTGGTTTTCAAGACCAGCGCCTTCAACCGCTCGGCCATCGCTCCAGGTTCAACCAGCAATGATTATCATATCATGGGATTTGAATTGCGTCAAGTAAAATTTTCGGTCAAAGGAGCTTCCAGGATTTCTGCTGTAGAAGGTCGTGGCGTCGAAAAATACTTCTATGGAGAAAGCGGGTTGGGGAATCGGCCCGGATGCAAAGCGGAAAAGACCCGTTGACGGCGGAAAGTGGATGCAATACAATGCGGGAGATGCAGCGGGAAACAGGTTTGGCATCGCAAGCTGAGAAGAGGAGCGGAAAAACAGATGAAGTGGGTCATTGGATCGGATATTCACGGATCGGCGAAGTACTGCGCGGCATTTCTGGAAGCCTGCGACCGGGAAGGCGCGGAAAGGATCCTGCTGCTGGGGGACATCCTGTATCATGGACCGCGGAACGACCTGCCGGAGAAATACGCGCCAAAGGAGGTCATCGCCATGCTGAATCCCCGAAAGAATCAGCTTCTCTGCGTGCGGGGAAACTGTGACACGGAAGTGGACCAGATGGTGCTGGATTTCCCGATCATGGCGGAATACGCCTATATCTGCGCGGAAGGCGTGGATATTTTTGCCACCCATGGGCATCATTTCAACACCCAAACACCCCCGCCCCTGCGGAAGGGCGAGGTGCTGCTGCACGGGCATACCCATGTGCCCGCCTGGGAACCGCAGGATGACTACATGTACCTGAATCCCGGCTCGGTCGCAATCCCGAAAGCGGATTCGCCCCATGGGTACATGACCCTGGAAAGGGGCCTTTTCCAGTGGAAGACCCTGTCGGGGGAGATATATCATACCTGGGAAGCGGCATCCCGGGCCTGACCGGGCTGCGGCGGTGTGCCAGAAAGCGGCGCTTCATTTTCCGCTTGCAAGAGGAAAGGCTTTTCCATATAATGGATTTGAAGAATCTGGTTGGCTGAACGACATAAAGGAGGAGAATCGCGGTATGGAAGAGATGATGAAACTGAATCCCTTCCGACTGGGCTTTGGGCTGATGCGGCTGCCGAAGCTGGAAGACGGAAGCATTGACATCCCCCAGGTCTGTGAGATGACGGACTGCTTCATCGAAGCGGGCGGGACCTATTTTGACACCGCATACGTGTATGACAACGGGGCCAGCGAGGCGGCCTTCAGGGCCGCGGTGGCGGACCGGTATCCCCGGGACGCGTATACCATCTGTACCAAGCTGAACGCCTGGATGCAGTGCAATGACGAGAAGAGCGCGCAGCAGCAGTTTTATACCAGCCTGGAGCGGACCGGCGCGGGGTATTTCGACTTCTATCTGCTGCACGCGATCCAGCGGAACAACTATCAGAAGTACGATGAATACCATATCTGGGACTTCGTGGCTCAGAAGAAGAAGGAAGGGCTGATCAAGCACTACGGCTTCTCCTTCCACGCGGATCCGGATTTCCTGGAGGAGATGCTGCAGGCCCATCCGGAAGTGGACTTTGTCCAGCTGCAGATCAATTACGCGGACTGGGAGAATCCCGGCGTCGCTTCCCGGCGGAATCTGGAAATCTGCCGGGCCCACGGCAAGCCGGTGGTGGTCATGGAGCCGGTCAAGGGCGGCATTCTGGCGGATCCGATCCCGAAGGTGAAGCAGCTGCTGGACGCGAATGGAAAGCAGCAGTCCTACGCCAGCTGGGCCGTGCGCTTTTGCGCCAGCCAGGAGGGGATTCTGGCGGTGCTCAGCGGGATGAGCAACACTGCGCAGATGGAGGACAACCTGAGCTACATGAAGGATTTCCATCCCCTGGATGAGGCAGAAATGAAGGTCATCCGGGAGGCGCAGGCGATTCTGAACGCGGATCAGGCGATCCCCTGCACGGGCTGCCATTACTGCACGGAGGGATGCCCCATGGGGATTCCGATTCCGGAGATCTTCACCGTGGCGAACCGGCGGAAGGGAAGCCCGCATTTCCGCACGGTGCGGGAATACAACAACGTCACCCAGGGCAAGGGCCGGGCCGCGGACTGCATCCAGTGCGGCCAGTGCGAAGGCGCCTGCCCGCAGCATCTGCCGATCATTCATCTGCTGGAAGAATGCCGGGAGATGGAACAATAAACGCAAAGGACTTCAAATGCGCCTCCCACTTTAGCGGGTGCAACTTAGGGGTTTTCAATCTCTGTGGAAAGACGGTATAGTCGAGCAATCGGCTATGCCGTTTTCTCTTCCTGCTCCGATGTCGGCAGCGTAAGCTCCCCGATGCAGTTCCACATGATCCGGATGCGCTGAACACGTTTGCCGTCGATACGCTCCGCCTTGTGGACATAAATCTTCTCAACGAACTCCCGGATAATCTCTGCGGTCAGTTCCTGGATGTCGGTGTACTTCCGCACAAGGCTGAGGAATCGGTCTACATTGACGTTGGCTTCCTGTTCACTTGCGATCATGCCACGCAGTTCAGTCACATGTCCTTCGAGCGTTTTCTGCTCGTTCTCGTAGTTCTCGCTCAGCTTCACGAACCGCTCGTCGCTAATTTTGCCCTCGACTTAAAGGCGCTTTTGATCGCAGTCGGGGAAGCGTGCAATTCCTCAGAAAGTTGCTGTATGGTCAAGTGAGACGACAGATTCTCCGTAACCCTTTGCCGCACATTTTTTGCCAGCTGTATATTCTTTCGGCTGAGATAGGGCGGCATATTGTTGCCGCGAAGAAGCTCCGGATCACTGAGCAGCATCAGAAGCTCCAGTGTTCTGAGCTTCAGCAAAGGATGGCAATGGGATGTCACAGCCGAAATCATCTGCTGGCAGACGGCGTCGATTTCCTCTCTGCCGCGAAGGTAGAAACGCCGTGGCTCCTGAAGCGCCATCCGGCTGATTACGTCGAGATCAACCTCCATCTCGCGCAGGATAGAAGCATTCTGATCCCTTGTCGTTGTTAGGTCTATAAAAAGTGTCAGACCTGAGAAACGCCCGGTCGGAAAACTGCCGGCCGACTCCCTTCTCCCAGCATTCCCGACAGAGAGATCTCCGGGGGTTGCATAAAAACAATACTGGCGGTTGACCTCGCACTCGTATCGTCCCTCCACACAATAATTGATCTCAATGATTTCTTCTGTTCTTGGGGCACTTCTGCCGCAATGAAAGAGATATAGATCGTTGTAAACGGCCTGAATACCTGGAAACACCGTGCAGGAGGTCACTTTCCCCTTTCCGGTTTCCTCCTCTATTCCGTAATGGAAAAAATCGCCTGCATCTTCAAGCTCCGTTAGTCGTACAGCATAATGGTTTTTCCAGTTATAGCGATCCATCTGCAAAGCCTTTCCCGCCCTTCCGGATCCTTGGCTCAGGAACTACAAAAAGGGTTCCTTTATTTTATATTGTGTTCTTGTATTTCACAATTACAATACTGGTACGACTGCTCAAATTGGACACACTTTTGTCGTTTTCTATGACTGCAGTGTTACAGTTCAAGGCATATCCAATTTCTTCACGGCTTTTGATGCGGCGATTCTCCCGCTGTCGCTTTCTGTCTTTCATATTCTAAAGTCGAAATTTCATTCCCCGGCAGGCACGAAGGTATACCCGTTGGCGTTGGCGAAGGTCTCCGCGGCGGTGCCGGGGGTGCCGAAGATGTACTGCACCTGGCTGCCGGAGAAGGGATCGCCGTCAATGGCGGTGACGGAGGCGGGGATCAGGACGGCCTCGGCGGCGATGCCCTGGAAGGCTTCAGCTTCGATGGCGGTCAGGGCGGCGGGGAGGGTGAAGGTCGAGGCCGGGGCGGCAAGGACGATGAAGTTGATCGCCTCCTTGTTATTGCGACTGTCCTTTCAACCAAAACACAAAATGACGCGGCAATTCACCGCGTCAAAATAAACCCTTGACATCCGCCAGGGGCAAAGTTATCCTGACTGACTGAGTATGCGCCGGATCGTCAACGCTGTCAAGACCTTTCTTATCATTTCCCGTGTTTCTGCCATTGCCATCCGAAAACCGTTATTTCAGGATCAGCGGCGCATTCTGCTTCATCCTGTCGATCAGCCCGTGCATCTGCGCCTTCATATCCCCGCTCATGATCTCCGTGATGGCTGTGGTCAGCTTCACCGCCGCGTCCTTGGAGGAGGCGCCGCAGTGGAACATGCGTTCCTCCGGCTCGCCGTAATCCAACACGATGAACCGGTCGTGCATGATCCCGCCCGTAGTGATGAAATCGACCGGGATCGACGGGAACTCAGTCTGGAAATCCCTGTGATCGCTCAGATGCAGCTGGCTGCGCAGATTGTCGCTGAACACCGTCACCCTGACGCCGGGCTTCACGTTCTGGAGCAGCCGTAGCGTCTTGATACTGATGTAGTTGTCGACGATGTACACGGTCTTTGTCGCACTGCTGTAGATATCCATATAGGTCACATCGGCCTTGACCGGCTGGCCTTCCCGGATCAGGTATTCCTTCCGGACGTCCTCCGGCAGATCGAACTTCAGCATCACCGGGGAGAGATCGGACCGCTTCACGGTCTCACTGATCCGCTCAAAGGCGTCCACCAGCTTGTCGTCATGCTCCAGGAGCATCTTCTGCTGCTCCTCCAGCATGGTATGGATGGTGCGGATGGCTTCAGTGTTCTCCGTGGTCTGCATGGACAGCCGCAGCAGATCCCGCTGGGTCACCAGGCCCTGGGTCTCAGCGATGTAGTCCTTCATAGCCTGAAAGATACGGATTAATGTAATACTTTGCTTTGTTGCCAGTTCTCCCTTAAGGACTGTCATAAGCATGTAAATGCCGCCTTCAGAAAATGCCCATGGCAGATATCGAGCGCCGCCCCAACTTGAGGTCACAAATTGTGACCTCAAGATTTGAAACTCGTCCTTCGTCAGCTGGAACCGAAAATCCGGAGGAAACTTATCCTCATTTCTCCTTACTTGCTGGTTGAAAGCTTTCGTTTCATATCCATAAATCTCCGCCAGCTCAAAGTCCAGCATGACCTTGACTCCACGGACGATATAGATCTTGTCGCGGAGAGTACGCTCGTCCACGATCGCGATCTCTGTGTGCTGCTGTTCCGAATCACTCACGGACACGCACCTCCTGACATCGAAATCCATATAATAACCCATAAAAACAATATCACAAAATGTTTGCGATGGCAAGAAAAACTTTAGAAAAGAGCAAGTCGCAGGAAGGGGGCATCCATCTCTGTAGACGTTCTCAGCCGACCGCCGCCCAGTCGCGTGTGAATTTCCGACAAATTGGGGGCCTGGGGTATCAAACGGCGGAGAACATCAATCCGATAGAATTGGATGCTCCCGGCTACAACTGCTTAATACAGAGTTTTGCTTTTTCGTTGAGAACATAGCGAAAAAATAGAGGATTCTGTGACCGTTCCATCGATATTCATTTTTTAATATCGTGTTCCTTAAGTCTTCATGCACCATATCAGCTTATATCATTCCGGTCACAGGAAAGAAAACAGCCATGCAGGAGCGTTTTTGCTCTTACATGGCCGGTCTTCTGTTGCCCCGCTCGAAGTGTCAGTTCAAATCTGGTTCTTTCTGGAAATCCCTAATTTGAACCACCTTTTCGGGAGGCGCGTTTTTGCGAGTGAACGGAAGATTATGTGCCGCCGCATGTGCAGGAAACCGGGCCGGCCGGCATACAGCGGGATGGATGAAAAAGATACGGGTGCCGTTTATTCTTCGGAAAGCCGCATCACATACTGCAGGGCGGAAGACTTCAGCGCGTACAGCAGCGGCGCGGCGCCTTCCTGCTGCTGAAATTCGGAGACGACCTGATCCTGATACCGCCGGAAAAGGGTGTACAGCGCCTGGGTTTCGGTTCCATCCTTCGGGTGCAGCAGGGTTTTGACGGTATCCATGGGCGTGGTCAGCTTCAGCAGAATGACCATGAAAAGCTGCGCCAGCGATTCGCGGCTGTACTTTTTGCCGACCGGCCTGTCAATCAGGCCGGCTTTCACATAGTTATTGATCATGCTGGCAGTCAGATCCAGCTTTCCGGAAAGCGACGGAAGCGCCCGATTGACAAAGGAAATCATCTGATCCTTGTACAGGCCGAAGTCGGGCAGCGTATTCCACTCCGGCAGGATACATCCCTGCAGGTGCTCGACAATCATCTGATGCGTCATGGCAATCCCTCCTAAAATCATCATATCATAGACAATTAAAATGTTCAATGACGATCTTGACAAAATACGAATAACGATTTAATATAGTATTGAAAACTACATTAAACAGTAGCGGGGAACATGTCATGAACGAAATCTATCTTTTCGGGGATTCAACCGCGCAGGGGATTGTCCTGGATGAAAAGGGCCAGTATCGCATCTCCCGGCAGGGATGCATCCGGCTGTTGAAACGAAAGGGGTTTCCGATCCTGAATTACGCGGTGCACGGATACACGGTCCGGCAGGGGATCGCATCCTTTGAGAAAACGCCGGCGGAGCCCGGAGCCGTCTGTGTCATCCAGTTTGGGGGAAATGACTGCGACCTGGACTGGGACGCGGTGGCTTCCTCGCCGGAAGTTTTCCATGATGGCCGGGTGCCGCTCGACGCGTTCCAGAAGGAGCTGACCCGGTTTGTCCGCGCGGCCAGAAAGAGCCGGATGGAACCGGTGCTGGTGACCCCTCTCGCGCTGATGTCCGGCCGCTATTACCGGTGGGTCAGCCGGGAGCGGAACGCGGAAAGCATCCTGCATTATCTCCGGGAGGATCCGGAGAGTATTTCCCGCTGGCAGGAAGGGTATGCCAACGCGGTCCGGGAGGTATCCGCAGGCGAAAAATGCCGCCTGCTGGATCTGCGGGACTGGATGCTGAAGCGTCTGGATTATCCCATGCTGATCTGCGATGACGGCATTCATCCGAATGAAGCGGGGCACGCGGTGATCGCGGAAATGATCGACGCCCACTGCGCCAGGAATTGACGCTCGGAACGGAAAAACGCGCTGATTTGGACAAATCAGCGCGCATTTTTCGGAAAAGGCTGTTGCTTTTGAAGGTTTTTTCCGGCTCCTTCGCTCCGCGGAGGTTTTTTCATCTTTATCCCGGATAACGGCTTTCGCTTCAGGCGAACCATTCCTTTGGCAGCCAGGGCCGCTGGGCTTCCAGCATGTCGTCGAAGAGGCGCTGGCCGTCGGTGGGCATGACACCGGAGAGCTGCGGGTCATTCATGAAGGTGGTGAAGCCCAGCTTCCGGTCACAGGTGAGGGCGGTGGTCAGGGTGTTTTCCTGATTGTAAATATGGCGGGCCACCAGGGGCAGGATGGACGCGGGCATGGGTCCGGCGTACACGGGTTCGATCCGGTCCCGGCCAAAGAAGGCGTTGGTTTCCACCACCGCGCCAAGGGGAAGATTCGGGATCTGGCCCCGGTTCGGAATGTTCACATTGCTGACCAGGTCGCCCAGGCCGAGAACCGCCTTCAGCAGCAGGTGCCCTTCCTCGCCCGAAGGCTTCAGCACCAGGGGCTCCTTGCCGGAAATCAGGTCATCCGACCGCTGCAGGCGGCGGCGAAGGTCTTCCTCCCGCCAGTCCACGGTGGTCAGGTTAAACTTCCAGGAAGCGACGGTTTCCGGATCCTTCGTGTACCAGGGGGCGGTGAACTCCGCCAGGTGACGGTCGCCGGCGGCGGCGATGGCGCCGTAACGGCGGAACAGGTCAAACTTGACCCGCTGGGCGCAGTTGAAGCTGGAGTTCATCCAGTTATCGTCCCCGCCTTCGTCAAAGCCGGTTTCGTAATATTCATCGGCAAAGGCGGCGTACAGCGGCATCAGGTCGATGCCCTTATAGGAAGCCCGGGTCAGCCAGGTGAAATGGTTGATGCCGGTGACCGTGGTATACAGATCCTGCCGCTGGACGCCCTCGATGCCAAGCTTGTGCTTCAGCATGGCGCAGAGCAGCTTCTGGGTGCCAAAGACCTCATGGCAGCAGCCGAAGGCCTTGATTTCCGGAAAGACGTGATACAGCGTGCGGACGCAGAGGGACATGGGGTTCGTGTAATTGATGACCCAGGCGTCCGGGCAGTACTGGCGGATGGCTTCGCCGATTTCCACGTACATGGGAATCGTGCGCATGGCGCGCATGAAACCGCCGGCGCCTACGGTGTCACCGACGGGCTGCCAGACGCCCAGCCGCTCCGGCAGGTGCACGTCGGAACGCATCTCCGCGAAGGTGGCGGGGAGAATGGAGATCACGACGAAATCCGCGCCGGTGAGGGCGTCCTTCAGGGAATCCCGTACTTCATATTTCCACCGGGAAACCGCGTCCGGGTGGGCGCTGATCTTGTTTCCGATGATTTCGTTGCGCTCCGCGGCGGGACGGTCAATGTCATACAGACGAACCGTGCCGCACATCTGGGCGTCCATCGCCAGGTCCATCATGAACCCCCAGGCCCAGCCGCGGCTGCCGCCGCCGATATAGGCCACCGTCAAATCCAGCGCTTTCTGCTCCATTCGATCCCGCATAAAAATGCCTTCCTTTCCGGTCCCCGCTCCGGGGGACAACGATGAATGTATCATAATATACGAGCATTGTTTTTTCAATGCGCAATATTTTTGCCGCTGGGATTAAAAGAATGTAAAACGCACCCAGTCAAGATCAACCCAGCCGCCCTGGCGCCCTGTACGGTTCTGGCAGAATACACCGGGTCGGGCGGCGGTCCAGCCGCCCGGAGACAGCGGGCAGGCCGGGCCGACCTGATGCCAGCCCTTTTCCTCCGGACCGGCCCAGAAAAAGGTCATTTCGCCCTGCCGGACCCGGAGCCGCATCAGGAGCGGTGCCTCCGGACAGGAAGAATCCGCCAGAAGGGTTTCCGTCACTTCCTCAGGGATGCCCCGGCCAAATTCCTGGATGTCCTCCCTGCAGAGGCGGAGCGTGTTCTTCTCCAGATAAAAGGCATGGCAGGGATATCCCATCATGCCAAGACCGGCCAGATCCCCGGTCTGAAAGTGGGGGCGGAGGGATACGTCCATGTCAAAATCAAAACCCTGCATCAGTTGGGACAGGAACTGACCGGACTCATAGAGGCTGCGGGAGGGCGCCGCGTGCAGACGCAGGCCGGGGTGAAGCGGGGTGAACCAGGCGGGGTTCGGATTGGCCTGCCACTGCCATTGAAGCCCCGGGCCGTCCTGAAAACTGTCAGAGGTGGGCAGGGAAGCCGTAAACGCCGGCAGACCGGTATCTCCTTCCGGGACGGGTTCTCCCCGATTGCCCATGACGGGCCAGCCGGAAGACCAGTCCACCGGCTGCAGGTGCACGATGCGTCCATAGACGCCTGCATCCTGAAAGTGGACAAACCAGTCCCGGCCATGCCCGTCATCCACCCATCCCCCCTGATGCGGTCCGTTGACGGGGGTGCTGCCCTGGGCAAGGACGATTTTGCGCTCATAAGGGCCGAAGCGGTTCTCGGACCGGAGCGCCAGCTGATATCCGGGCTTCACGCCGCCGGCCGGGCAGAGTATCCAGTAGAAGCCGTCCCGCCGATACCATTTGGGACCCTCCACCGTAATATCTCCGTGATCAGCGCCGCTGTAAACCAGCACCCCTTTATCCAGCACCCGCAGGCCGTCCGGTGACAGCTGATGGGCATAGAGGATATTATTGATGCCGCAGCGGCTGGCGGCGAACCCGTGCACCAGCCAGGCGGTGCCGTCCGCCTCAAAGAGGGGACAGGGATCGATCCAGCCGGAAACGTTCATCACCCAGTGGCATTCCCATTCCCCGGCGGGATCCTCGGCGGTGAAGGCAAGGAGCCCTTCATCCGGCAGGCAGACGTAGACATAGAATTTCCCCTGATGATAGCGCAGGCTGGGGGCCCAGGTTCCGCACCGATGGGCGGGGCGGTCGTAACGGGAGAAGGGGAGGCGCCGGGTCGCGTAGCCGATCAGCTCCCAGTGCACCAGGTCCCGGGAATGCAGCACCGGAATGCCGGGAACATAGGTGAAGGAGGAAGAGATCATGTAAAAATCCTCCCCGACCCGGATGATATCCGGGTCCGAATAATCCCCGCGAAGAATCGGATTGACGTATTTCATGAAAACTCCTTTCTGGATCGGACGGGTCAGCTTTCAACGCGCTCCCGCGGGGGCAGAAAACGCACCCGGTGGTCATCGAAGCGGGCCGTGCCGGCGCCGATGGCGGCAAGGCCCAGGGTTGCGCCGGTGAAACGCTTCTGCCCAAAGGCGCCTTCATCGCTGAGGTACTCCGTCCGCAGGGACAGAAGGGGAGGGGCGGAGGAAATCGCCTCATCGGTCGGATCCGCATAGAACCGGCGGCGGAGACCGTCCGCTTCCACCCGAAGCCGGGCGGAAGAACCGGGAAGGGTGTCCAGAACACGGATCTCACGGTCGGCGCCCTTCTGCTCCAGCAGAATCAGATCGCAGCCCTCCGGCCTCTTCCGAAGGCCAAAGAGAAAGAAGCTGCGTTCGTCATAATAGCCTGTCAGGCCGGCCAGCGTGGAGGAACCGGCGTCCGACAGATTCAGGCATACGGACTGGGAGAAGGAGGCCTCGGCCTGCCGAAGCAGGAGCAGACTGCAGGGCTCCAGGCCGGCCGGGTCAGCCCCGGCGCGCAGCCTGATCCGGGAGACGGAGATGTCCGCAAACCGGGCGGGATCGCCGCGGGGAGAAATCCAGTCCGGCGCGTCGGGCGGAAGCGGGGTATCCGCTTCCGGAAGGGGGAGCGCCTGCAGGCAGCTGGGCCCCCGCAGATAATTGACCATGGGCCAGCCGTCCGCGGCCCAAAGGACGGGATCCAGGGCGGTTTCCCGGCCCATGACGGTTTTCCCCTCCACGGAGCGGCCGCAGAGATAGACCATGAACCACCGCCCGTCCGGCGTGGAGACCGGCTTGCCGTGGCCGCTGCGCTGAACGGGGGAGAAGGGGTTCCGTTTTCCCAGAATCGGATTGAAGGGACAGGGCTCATACGGACCCTTCAGGTTCCGGCTGCGCTGCACCGTTTCCATATGATCCGGCCCGGTCCCGCCCTCGGCCAGGAAAAGATAATACCATCCGTCCTTTTTCAGCAGGTGGGGGCCTTCCGGCTTGATCCGGGCGGAACCGAAGAAAATCATCTCCGGGGCGGAAATCAGGTTGCCGTCTTCGTCCAGCTCCGCCATGATGGCGCCGGGATTCAGCAGGATATACCGCCGGCCGTCCTCGTCCGCGAAGAGGGAAGGGTCGATGCCGTCCAGCGGCAGAAACTTCGGAGCGGACCAGGGACCGTGGGGATCCGTTGCGGAGGTGATCATCTGCAGCCGGAAGGGCGGAGTGTTTCTGCGCAGCGTGGCAGCCACCCAGAATTTTCCCCGGTAAAAGGAAATATCCGGCGCCCAGTAGCCAAATCCGCCGGGAAGCCCTTTCAGCCCGGAGGCATCCAGGTTTTCGACCGCGTGGCTGATCAGATGCCAGTGTACCAGGTCCCTGGAATGAAAGACCGGCAGGCCGGGGAAGAAGGTAAAGGAGGAATTGACCAGATAATAATCCTCCCCCACCCGGACGACGGAGGGATCGGGGTGAAAGCCGCGAAGAATGGGATTCCGATAGCTTTCCGAAAGGGAGAAGCCAAGCCTTTCCGACAGGACGGCATATCCTTCCGGATCGGAGGCCCGGGACGCGTAATCCAGCGCGGTCTGTCCCAGCGCGTCGCCGGTCAGCGGGTCATAGCCAAGCACGTCCAGGGCGAAAAGAATGGTTTCCGGATCTCCGGACATGGCGGCATAGTGCAGCGGCGTACGCCCCTGGGCGTCCGGGTCCGGGTCATACAGATGGTATTTTTCAAACAGCAGACGAAGCATTCCCGCCTGACCGGCCTGCGCGGCCTGACGGGTCAGGGCGGCCTTGGCCTCCACGGCGGTGCCCTCCAGCGCACCGCCGGCGGTCAGACGGTCCAGAGAGACGGTGTCACCGGAGCGAACCAGGGGAGACAATTGCGGCAAAGTCATGGCAGGCCCTCCTTTATGCGCCGGGCACGATATACAGGAAAGATTCCTCTTTCGCGGAAAGCATGCCGGGCCTGGATTGCTCTGAAAATAAAATCAGGGACAATATATAACAAAAAAAAGAAGAGTTCAAGACAAAAAACGACTATACATAAAAACAAAAGAATAGTATTGTATGGATGATGAACCTGCGTTCCAGACAGGCGCGCGGGCCGGAAAAGGAGGAATCCGGAATGACTCCGGGAATCGGCTCATGACGGGGATACAAAGAAAAGACCGGGTGGTGGACATGACCTATGGCCCCATCCTGCGGAAGGTGCTGCTGTTTGCCCTGCCACTGGTGCTGGGCAATGTGCTGCAGCAGCTCTATACAACGGTGGATACACTGGTGATCGGGGCCTGCTGCGGGACCACTTCCCTGGCGGCGGTGGGAACCAGCGCGCAGCCGGTGGAAGTTGTGCTCTGCATTTTTCTGGGAATCGGCACCGGCGTATCCATCCTGATCTCCCAGTATATCGGCGCGGGGGACCGGGAAAAGACGCTGGAAACCTGCCAGACGGCCGTCGCCTTTGTCTGGGTGTGCGGGATGGGGGTAAGCCTGCTGGGAATCGTGGCGGCGCCGCTGATCCTGCGGTGGATGCAGGTGCCGGAGAACGCGCTGGACCTTTCCGTGACCTATGTGCGGCTGGTGCTGGCGGGTTCCCTGGGAAACATCGGGTACAACATGAACGCGGGGATCCTGCGGGGGATGGGGAACAGCACAGCCTCGCTGCTCTTTCTGCTGGTTTCCTGCGTGGTGAACATTATTCTGGACGTGGGGCTGGTGGCGGGATGCGGCCTGGACGTTACCGGCGCGGCCCTGGCCACCAGCGCGGCCATGATGGTCAGCTGGGTGGTCAGCATCCTGTATATCCGGAAACACTACCCGCAGCTTCAATTCCGGTTTTTTACCCTGCGGTTCTCCGGAAGCCGGCTGCGGGATATCGTGCGGATCGGCCTTCCCATTGGCCTGAACAATTCCCTGTACTCCCTGGGGCATGTGGCGCTGCAGACGCTGGTCAACTCCCAGGGCTCCATCTTCATGGCCGGACAGGCGGTGGCCGGGCGGATCACCGGCATGGCGAGCATCGCCTCCTCCGGGCTGGCATCCGCGGCGACCACTTTTTCCGGCCAGAACTTCGGAGCGGGGCATTACAGCCGGCTGCGGCAGGGAGCCCGGCGGATCCCACTGGCCGTGGGGGGAATCACCCTTGGGTGCGGTGTGCTGTTTCTGCTTTTCCGGCGCCCGATGCTGCGGATTTTCACTTCCGATGAAATGGTGCTGATGTACGCCACCCGGTATACCTCCGTCCAGCTGCTCAGCTTCTGGATGTACGCGGTGTTTAACTCCATGGTCTGCATGGTGAACGGCGTGGGGCTGGTCCGCTTTACGACGGTGGTCAACTTGCTGATGCTCTGGGCCGTCCGCATTCCCAGCGCGTATCTGATCCGCGCGCTGTATGACGGGACCTGGATCATGCTCTGTTTCCCGATTTCTTTCAGCTTTGCGATGTTCTGTATGATTGGATACTATATCTTTTCCAGAAAATGGAAGGAAATCCTGCAGCGGCCTGACCGAACGGAGGACTTGATGGCATGAGGATTCATTTTCCCAGGCTTTACAGCCACCCCAGAGAGATGGAACCCTGCGCGGTGACCATTCCTTTCGCGAGCGGTGCGTTTCCGGAGCACGGAGGCATCCGCCTGATGGATGGGGAACGGGAGCTGCCCGCGCAGCTTCGGCCCCTGTCCCGCTACGAGGACGGAAGCGTGAAATACCTGCAGATCTTCTTCCAGGCGGATCTGCCCGCAAACCGGGGGAAGGATCTGATCCTGGAACGTGTGGAGAAACCCGGCTCGCTGCCGGAAGGAATCCGGGTCAGGCGGGAAAAGGACGTTCTGCGCCTGGACAGCGGGGCCGGTGGACTGCGCTTTACGGTGCGGGAAAACGCGGAGCATCTGTTTTCCTCACTGGCGGATGGGAACAAACGGTACGCGGAGCATCAGTTTGCCGGGCCCAGGCTTCAGGAGAAAGACGGGCCGGGCTGGTATCCTGTTTACCGCACCTGGCAGATCGAGGAGGCGGGACCGCTTGAGACGATCCTGCGCGGGGAAGGTGACCTGCTGCCGGAGACGCCGGAGGACCATTCCTCACAGGAGCACCCCCGGTTCGAGACAAAGCTCACGGTCTATGCCGGCAAGCCCTGGCTGGAGGTCGCTTTCCGGCTGATCAATGCGACCAGCAGACCGCTGGCGGTGGAGCAGCTGCTGTTTTCGATCCTGGATGAGGAGGGCGTATACGAAGCGCATCCCGGCCCGCGCCGCGCGGAAAAGGCCGGGGACTCAGTGGGCGAGGGAAGCGTCGCCGCGGGAACGGTGCTGCAGGAACAGGGCGTTTTCCGCACGACCGGCGTGAAACTGCTGGGCGAAATCGAGGCAAAAATGGCGCGGCAGCCTGTGCGCTGCTGCGTGGGACGCTCCAATTACCGGACCAACTTTACCATCAGCGGCGGCGAACCGGTGGAGGAAATGATGGATCACGCGGCCCTGATGGCGGAGGCGAACGAGCATTTTATCGAGGTTTTTTACGGAACCTTTTTCGCGGACCGGACGGCGCGGGACGGCGGCGTCTGCGCGACGGTTTTTCAGGCGCAGCAGAATGTGCCCAAGGCGGTGCGGAGCGATCGGAACGGGATCAGTCTGATGCTGGTGCCGCCGGGGGCGGATGAAGTGATTTTCGAGAGCGGGATGAGCCGGGAGCAGCGCTTTCTGCTTCATTTCCACGGTGCGGACACGCCTATTGCCGCCCTGGACCGGCGAAGCCTGCTCTACCAGATGCCGGACCGGGCCTGGCTGGATCCGGAGGTCTGGCGGGACGCCGGGGTGGCGCCGGACATCTTTGTTCCGGCGGAACAGATGATTCCGGCGGTGGAGATGACGCTGATCAGCCGGTGCGACGCGCACAGCCGCAGCTTCGGCATGCTGAACTTCGGGGACGCGCCGGATATGAATTACACCCAGCAGGGGCGGGGAAAAGGTCAGCTGGTCTGGACCAATAACGAGTATGATTTTCCGCACGCCTGCGCGCTGCAGTACATGCGGACGGGGGAACGGCGCTTCCTGGATTACCTGATCGCCGCGGCGACGCACTGGATGGATGTGGACGTGTGCCATTACAGCCTGGATCCGCTGCGAATCGGCGGCCAGTGGGAGCATTGCCGGAAGCACGTGCTGGACAGCACCATGGTCTGCTCCCATGAGTGGGTGGAGGGACTGCTGGATCTGTACCACCTGACGGGGGAAGCCCGGGCGCTGCGGACAGCCCTGGGGATCGGGGAGAATGTGCGGAGGCTGCTGGGCACGCCGGCCTATCAGACCCGGGGCGAAAGCAACGCCCGGGAAACGGGATGGGCGCTGCGGACCCTGACGGCGCTGTATATGGAGACCGGAGATTCCGCGTGGCTGGAAAAGGCGGAATGGATCGTGGACAATTTCCGGGCCTGGATGGAGGAATACGGCGGATGGGTGGCTCCGTACACGGATAATACGCTGATCCATGTTCCCTTCATGATCGCGGTGGCCATGGGGAGCCTGTACCGGTATTATGAGGTGCGCCCGGGGGAAGCGTTGAAGCGGATGCTGCTCAGCGCGGCGGAGGACCTGATTCAAAACTGCATGACGCCCTATGGCGTGTTCATCTACAAGGAGCTGCCCAGCCTGAACCGGCTGGGAAACAACACCCTGGTGCTGGAGGCGCTGACCATCGCCTGGAAGCTGAGCGGGGACTTGACGTATCTGAAAAAAGGCATTCCGACTTTTCGGAGGGAGATGGCGGCGCAGAGCCGGCCGATCGGAAAAAAGGTGATGCGGGAAGGCGCGGTGATCCTGGAAAATGAGCCGCCGAAAAGCTTTGCCCAGAGCTTTCTGCCGGTGGCGCTGTTCTATAAGGCCGCGGCGGAAAACGGCCTGCTGTGAAGAGAAACACCCTCGTTCCTGCGCTGGAACGAGGGTGTTTTGGTGGGGAAATACCCGCCGGATCAAAGGCGGAGGATTTCCGTATAGCTCAGCAGGAAGGGGGCGACGCCTTTCGCGTCATCCTGAACCACCGGCTCGGAAATGTAATACGCGTAGGAACCGTCCCGGCGGCGGTCGGATTCCGGCCCCAGGCCGGCGACCAGACAGATGTGATCCATGTGCATCCGGTCCTGGGAGAAGGAGAGGCAGGTGCTGAAAATCCCTTCAAACGTCTTTTTTCCGCGCAGGGAGAATTCCGGAGGCAGAATGCCCAGCCGGGCGCCTTTCATCATGGCGTAGGCGATCATGGAGGAACCGCTGGATTCCAGATAGTTTCCGGGACGGGCGCCCTGATCCACCACCTGATAATACATGCCGGTGGCCGGATCGGCAAAGGGAAGCAGGCTGCGCATCAGGTCCGCAAAAATGGCGGTGACGGTATCCCGGGCTTTCCCGGAGGGGAGAATCTCTCCAAGATCCGCCAGCGCCACGGAAAACCATCCCAGGGCCCGGAGCCAGAAATTGCCGGAGCAGCCCGTTTCCGGATTGGCCCAGAAGGCCTGCCGGGTTACGTCATAGCCATGATAATACAGCCCGGTCCGGGGATCGCGCATCCGCGCCTGAATGACGCGCAGCTGGGAGGCAATGTCCTCCTCCACGTTGGCGCCGAAGGTTTTTCCGTACAGCGCGAGAAAGGGCATGGCCATATAAACCCCATCCAGCCAGACCTGATGGGGGTAGATTTCCTTGTGCCAGAAGTTTCCTTCGGAGGTTCTGGGCTGCCCGGACAGGGAACGGTAAAGCAGATCCGCCGCGAGGCGGTATTTTTCTTTCCCCGTTTTCTCATAGAGCGGGAACAGTACCCTTCCCTCGTTTATATCATCCAGGGTATGCTTCTCCGCCTCGAAGGTGCGGACGGCGCCGTCCTGGGCGACGAAGGAATCAATAAAGCTTTCCACAAAGTCAAAGAAGGCTTTTTCACCGGTGATTTCCGACAGGCTCAGCAGGGCCGTCATCATGCATCCGTCGATATAGTTCCAGGAGGCCGGCTGTCCCTGCCGGACCTTCTCGATATTCCAGGCCGTCCGGGAAGGAGATGATTCCGCGATCAGCTGGCGCACATATTGGCTGATTTCTTCGTACATGGGGATACTCCCTTCAAAAAAGCCCATTTCCCCCGTCGCGACGGGGAAAATGGGCCGAGATGGATGGATTATTCCTTGACCGCGCCGATGTTGATGCCCTTGACGAAGTACTTCTGCAGGAAAGGATAGAGAATCATGAAGGGCAGGATTGCGGTGATGACGCAGGCGTTCTTGATGGTGTTCTCCGTCGCGCCGCCGACAGATTCCGGCAGGTCGGAGGACTGCATCATATCCCGCAGCTTCATCTGGAAGTTGTAGAGATTCCGATCGGTGATATAGAGCTTGAAATTGGTGTAATCGTTCCAGTACGCCACGGCGAACATCAGGCCGATGGAGGCCAGGGCCGCCTTGGACAGGGGCAGCGCGATGCGCCAGAACATGCCCATGGGCGTGCAGCCGTCCAGATCCGCGCTTTCGAACAGGGAAGCGGGGATGCCTTCGAAGAAGTTCCGCATGAGTACCAGATTATACACGTTGATGGCGGGCAGCAGGATCGGGCCCAGGGGGTTGTTGGTCAGGCCCAGACCGCGCATGACCAGGTAGCTGGGGATCATACCGCCGGAGAAGATCATCGTGAACAGAAGAATGTTCGCGAAGAGGGTTCTGCCGGGCATATCCCACTGAATCAGCACGTAAGCGCCCATGGTGGACAGCAGCAGCCCCAGGAAGGTACCGGCCACGGTGGTGTACACACTGACCCAAAGGGGACGCAGCAGGCTCTGGTTCGTGAAGACGGATACGTATCCATCCAGACCGAACTTCGTGGGGAAGAGTTTCATACCATAGCCGGTGGTCAGATCCAGCGAGTCGATCAGCACCTTCCAGATGGGGACGATGACGATCAGGCAGACCAGGATAAAGATGAAACCATTGACGAAGTTAAAAGGCGTGTACTGGGATTTCTGCTTGTTCAGATGCGGAGGCGGAGGCACTTCCACCCCGGCAGGCGTCGTATAACGGATTTCTTTTGTTGCCATATTCTCATCCCTCCCTTACACGATGCCGCGGCCGCGGACTTTCTTGGACGCGTAGTTGCAGATCAGCATCAGACCGAGACCCACCAGGGAGCGGAACAGGCCGACAGCTGTTGTATAGCCATAGTCGGCGGACGCACCGCTGTTGAAGGTCTGATAGTACACATAGGTCTGCAGCACGTTGGTAGCCCGGCGGACGGAGTCATTCTGAAGGACGAAGACGCTTTCGAAAAGGTTCATGATCTTCGCCAGGTTGAGGATCAGCACGGTGATGATGGTGTTTCCCAGGGCGGGCATGGTCACGTACCACATCTTCTTCCAGCGGCCGGCGCCGTCGATGGAGGCGGCCTCATAAATGCCCGGGTCAATGCCGGTCAGGGTGGCCATGAAGATGATGGTCTGCCAGCCGGTATCGTGCCAGACGTTGATGATGTAGTACCAGACGCGCCACCAGCCCTTATCCGCCAGATAATAAACGCTTTCCTTGATGACCCCAAGCTTCAGCAGCAGCTGGTTGATCAGCCCCGTCGCGGTGGGGGAAAGCATCAGGCTGAAAACGGAGGCCGTCACGACCCAGGACATGAAGTGGGGCAGGTAGATGATGGTCTGGCTGACTTTCTTGAACTTCAGGGAGATCATCTCGTTCAGCAGCAGGGAGATGAGCACGGCAAAGCCGGTGTTCAGCAGCAGCTTGATCACGGAGAAGACCACGGTGTTCCAGAAGGAGACCGAGAACTGGCTCTGCCGGAAAAGCTTTTCAAAATTGGCCAGACCGACCCACTCAGGATCAGCGACGATTTTCCAGGAATAGAAGGCATAGCGGATGCCAAACATGGGAGCGTAATGGAAGAGCGCCACGAAGATCAGCACGGGGATAAACATCAGGTAGAAGCCCCAGTATTTCTTCATGCGCTGCCCCAGGGGCTTTTGACGTACGGTGATTGTTCCGTTGGATGTAGAACCAGCCATGAGGGAATCCTCCTTTAACTTGAAGAAAGATCAGGGGCGGCGGCAGGAAACCGTCGCCCCTGAGTAAGGATTTACCAGAGATGACCGGGGAGATTAGTTCAGCGCGTTCAGGCTTTCCACGATGATGTCAGACAGCTCTTTGCCTTCCGCTTCGAACTGCTTGTAACCATCCTCAACGGAGAGGTTGCCCAGGGCGATGTCGGCCACGATCTGCGCCTTGATCTGGGTCAGGTCGCCGTTCAGCTCGCTCAGCTCGCTGGTGGCGGGCACGATGGAGGCCAGACGGCTGTTCTCGTTGAACAGCTGCGCGGAGGCCATGGCTTCCGGCTTCACGCTGTCAGCCTTGGGATCATAATAGCCTTCCGCGAAGGAAGCCAGGCTCAGCATGGGATCGATATGGTTCTTGGTGTACAGGGTGCCGGCCTTTTCCAGGTTCTCCAGCATGTGGAACTGACCGTCTTCGTAGGTGACTTCCTTGTCGGTGCCAGCCAGTACGGTGCCGGCGCTCTTGGACCAGTGCACGCCTTCGGCGCCGTAGGTCCACAGCATCTGCATGTCGCCGCCGTCCAGCATGGTGTCGATGAACAGATCAAAGACCAGCTGCGGATCCTTGCAGGCGGTGGTGATGCACCACATCGGGGGCACGCGGTCATAGTAGGGCGGCAGGCCTTCCAGGGGTTTCAGGGCGACCAGCTCGCCGTCCTTGCCGTTGGCTTCCAGGTTGGTCTTCAGGTTGGTGGCCCAGGTGCCGGCCCAGTAGGTGAAAACGCCGGTGGTGCCATCATAGAATTTGTTACGGGCATCGGCGGTGGTGTTGGTCAGGGTGGTCTTGTCGATCAGGCCGTCCTTCACCGCATCCTGCAGCCGCTGCAGGGCCGCCTTCATGTTGTCCTGCGCAAAGCCGTCCACCCAGGTGCCGTCTTCCAGCTGCACGAAGTAGGGATAGGCATCCTGATAGAACTCAGGCAGATAGTTGACGAAGGGAGCCTCGCCGCCAATGAAGCCGGCGTGGGCAATGGGGGTGGTGTTGAACTTCTCCGCGAAGGCTTTCAGCATCGCGTAGTATTCGTCATAGGTCGTGGGCGCTTCCAGGCCGCAGGCATCCAGCCATTCCTTCTTGATGTAGGTGACGCAGCCATTGCCGCGGGTGGGAGCGAAGCCGTACAGCTTGCCGTCAATCTTCAGGCCCTCGAACACGTTCTGGCCGGTGAAGCGGCCGCTGTTCAGGGTTTCAGACTTTTCCCAGGCTTCGGTCATGTCCCACAGAACGCCGTTGGCGGCATAATCCGCATAATAGGTGGAGGACAGCAGAACCAGATCCGGCCAGTCCTCTTTGTTGCTCATGCGCTGCTGCATGACGTCGTAGTAGGCGCTGTGGTCGGGCTGGATGATCTCCAGGTCGACTTTCTTGCCGGCCTTGGCGGAGGCGAGCTCCTCCCAGCGGGCTTCGATGGCGTCACGGCCGTTGTTCTGATCCAGAACGGTGGTGTCAACCATCATGGTGATCTTGATCGTATCTTCCTCAGCGAAAGCGGAGAAGGACACGACGCTCAGGCACAGAACCAGCGCCAGGGCAAGGGAAACAAGCTTCTTCATGGGTTTCACTCCTTTTTATAAATTACCGGTCACCCGGTGCGAAAGAGGGGAAACACGCCCTCTTATAGCCGAAATCAGGATACATTTATTGTATTCGTGCCCGGAATAGGTGTCAAGCAAGAACTGCACAGAAACGGGCAGAATCTGAGCAGAACTCAGGGCTGCTTGCCGATGTAGGCCAGGATGCCGCCGTCCACGTACAGAATGTGGCCGTTGACGAAATTGCTGGCGTCGGAGGCCAGGAAGACCGCGGGGCCCTGCAGATCCTCGGGGGTGCCCCAGCGGGCCGCGGGGGTCTTGGCCACGATGAACTGATCAAAGGGATGCCGGCTGCCATCCGCCTGGCGCTCCCGCAGGGGCGCGGTCTGGGGCGTGGCGATGTAGCCCGGGCCGATGCCGTTGCACTGGATGTTGTGCTCGCCGTACTCGGAGCAGATGTTCCGGGTCAGCATCTTCAGGCCGCCCTTGGCCGCGGCGTAGGCGGAGACGGTTTCCCGGCCCAGCTCGCTCATCATGGAGCAGATGTTGATGATCTTGCCGTGACCCTTCTCAATCATGGAGGGGATGACCGCCTTGGCGCAGATGAAGGGAGCGTTCAGGTCCACATCGATGACCTTGCGGAAATCCGCGGCGCTCATTTCGATCATGGGGATCCGGCGGATGATGCCGGCGTTGTTGACCAGGATGTCGATGACGCCGATTTCCTGCTCAATCCGCTTCACCAGGGCCAGCACGGCGTCCTCATTGGTGACGTCGCAGACATAGCCGTGGGCGGGAATGTTCTTTTCAGCGTAAGCGGCCAGGCCCTTGTCCACCAGTTCCTGATTGATGTCGTTAAAAACGATGGTGGCGCCGGCGGCGGCAAAGGCTTCCGCGATGGCGAAACCGATGCCGTAGGAAGCGCCGGTGATCCAGGCGATTTTGCCTTCCAGACTGAAACTCTTCATGTTCATGGTGAATGCCTTCCTTTCTTCCGCGGCTCCTTACTGCAGCTCCGTCGTGGGGATTTCGTCCATATCATCGAAGGCCTGGTTTTCACCGCCCATGGCCCAGATGAAGGTGTAATTGCTGGTGCCGGCGCCCGCGTGGATGGACCAGGAAGGGGAGATCACCGCCTGCTCGTTCTGCATGACGATGTGGCGGGTTTCCTGCCCTTCGCCCATCATGTGGAAGACCACGTTGTTCTCCGGCACTTCGAAGTAGAAATAGACTTCCATCCGCCGCTCGTGGGTATGGGCGGGCATGGTGTTCCAGACGGAGCCGGGCTCCAGCACGGTCATGCCCATGCTCAGCTGGCAGGTCTTCAGCACGGAGGGATGAATGAACTGGTTGATGGTCCGCTTGTTGCTGGTTTCCAGGGCGCCGAGGGGCTTTTTGGCCGCGTCCTCAATCCGGATGAGCCGGTTTTCATAGCTGCAGTGGGCCGGCGCGGACACCAGATAGAACTTGGCGGGCTTCGACGGGTCGTCGCTCTCGAACAGAACCGTCTTCGCGCCCTTGGTGATGTACAGGCAGTCCTTGTAATTCAGGGCGTAGACCTGGTCATCCACATATACCTTACCGGCACCGCCTACATTGAACATACCGCATTCCCGGCGTTCCAGGAAGTACTCCGTGCCGAAATTCTTCCAGATATCGATGCCCTTGTCGATGGATACCTTTTCCTGAACGGGCATGATGCCCAGGGTGACCATCCGGTCCACATGGCTGTAGACAGCCTGCACCTGATCCGGCACAAAGAGGGTTTCGATCAGAAACTCCTTCCGGGTTTCCTCGGTGGTGTAGCGCCTGAAATCGCGTTGGTTGCAGGAATAGCGAATGTCCATGGTGTGATCCTTCCTTTCTGAATGCTCCGGGGAATGGTTACAGCTTCTGCACCATTTCTCCCTGAATATGGTTCATGTCCACATTTTCCACGACCAGCTCATCGATGAACTGGGCGATAATGCCCTGATTGTGCACCGCGGGCACATGCTCCGCCATGGCGGGAATCAGGGGCACCGAATCCGGCACGAAGTCGAAGACGCTGTCCCGCACGGTGACGCTCTGCACCGGCCGCTCCGGCAGGCCGAGAATATAGCCCGCGCAGGCGCGGCAGCCCGTGGCCTTCACCCGCTCGAACACGATGGCGCCGATGGTGGGCGTCCCCTCGTCCAGGGGCTGGGGTTCCCGGCTCTGGACATAGGCGGAGTGCCCGTCCGGATCGCAGAAGTACATACAGTTGATGACCAGGGGCATCTTGACGTCCTCCATCCGGATGTCCTCGAAGCGGACATCATCCACCTCGGCGATCAGGCCGCGGCCCCGGCGGTTCTTGATCCGCAGGCCCCGGTCGTTGCCCCGCATCCAGCAGTGGTGCACCCGTACGTGATGCACGCCGCCGGACACCTCGCTGCCGATGGTGACGCCGCCATGGCCTTCCAGCATGGCGCACCAGGCGATCTCGATGTTCTGACAGGGAACGCGGTACTTCCGGCCCTGCCAGATCTTGCCGGACTTGATGGCGATGCAGTCATCCCCCACGGAGAAGAGGGCGCCGTAAAGCCGGACCTGGTCGCAGCTTTGCGGGTTGAAGCCGTCGGTATTGGGGCTGTCCGCCGGCGCTTCCACCGTGATGTTCAGGAAGGTCAGATCCTGACAGAAGAGGGGATGAATATTCCAGGAGGGGCTGTTGCGGAAGGTGATGCCCTGCACGGTGATGTTCCGGCAGTCCTTCAGGAAGAGCAGATGGCCGCGGTAGGCGCGGTACTTGCCCTTGGGATTGACCCACCAGATGCCCTCCTGGGCCCGGCCGTCGATGACGCCCTCGCCGATGATCCGCACATCCTCCACGCCGATGCCTGTCAGGGCGGAGGCAAAGGTGTCCAGCGGATTCCCTTCCTGGGAGCCCAGCAGCAGATCATCCTCCCCGTCCGTGGAATAGGTGACGCCGGGCAGGATCGGATAATGATTCTGCTCCGTGGCCATGAACAGCACGGCGCCGCGCTGCAGCTCCAGGGTAATATGGCTCTTCAGGAACAGGGGCCCGGTAAGGTAGGTGCCCGCCGGGAACACCACCCGCCCGCCCGCGGGGCAGCTGAGGATGGCGGCCTGCAGGGAGACGGTGTCATCCGCCCGGCCGTTGCCGGTGGCGCCGAAACGGCGCACGTCCAGCGTGAAGCGCTCCACTTCCGTGTGGAAGGAAAGGGCTTCCGGTTCCGCCCCGTCCGGCACCTTTTCCAGGGTATAATCCGTGTCGGGAACCAGGTCAAAAAGAGAGATGACGGAGCGCTCCTCCGCGCCAAGGTCCTCTCCGTTCAGACGCAGGGAAACCGGGGCGGGCAGGTAATAATCGCCCTCCCCGTCCAGCAGGATGGTGACGCTGCGGGGTGATATGAAAAGCAGTTTCATGAACGGGACACTCCCTTCCGATTATATGTCAGGGTAGGCTTCCCAACGTGCGGCACGGGCCGCTGATCCCCGTACAGATCCCCGGGCAGGATGCCCAGTGCCACGCCTTTTTCCCGCAGGGGGTTCCAGGAGGGATAGGACAGAAGCTGGCTCCGGGGCGCCCGGAACACACCGGCGCGGAACAGGTCGATCAGCGCGCGGTAATGCTCGTAAAGCCGCTCGTCCATGGATTCGACGCAGTCCGCCAGGGCGGTGAGGTACGCAAGATTTTCGTGAGAAAGGGGATCGGATTCCGGGGACGGAGCGGCGGACTGAAAGACCCGCACGATCCCGGCCAGATCCGGCAGATCACCATTCGACAGCAGCGCCTCCCCCCCGTGGGCGGAGAGAAAGGCGGAGACGGAGGAAGGAATTTTGTTCTTTTGCATGGACGCCTCCTGTATTATTCATCCGACATCGGCCGCACGGGAAAACACCCGTGTAAGCGCTTACCTGCAGTATAGCAAGATTCGGCCAGAAAAGCAATGGAAAGATTCCATAAAAAATGCTCCCGTCCGGCAAGACCGGTGGGAGCGGAAAGACGGACGGGAAAATCAGTCCGGGGGCATCAGGCTGCGAACCAGCCGGTTCCGGGGATCCTCCACATCCAGGCCGCTGAGATAGGAGCGGTTGCCCAGGCTGGCGGCCAGGAAGGATTCCGGGCAGGCGCTGTCCTGGGTGAAGGTCCAGGCGTCCCGGATCATGCGGAGGGCTTCCGCCAGGGCGCGGGCATACAGCTCCGGGAAGCTTTCCGTGGAAGTAAGGTCCCGGGCGTAAGCCTGATGCCAGGGGGTGTGGGAAAGATTTTCCACATCCCGGTCCAGAAAGGCGGATTTGCTGTGGGGGATGGAGCGGAACCGATGGGTCGGCACGACAGTGGCCAGCCCGGTCAGCAGGGAATGGGGCTTTTCCATGACGCGGTACAGGGCCCGATAGCGGGCACAGCAGCGGTTCAGGTCGGACAGGGTATTCTGCCAGCCATAGACCGCGCCGTAGGCCGCGTCCAGATCCGACGCCATGCGTTCGGGCAGGCGCAGGACCGGGAAATGATGATCGGTCACGGGGTGCTTTTCCCCCCAGTATCCTTCCCGCTGCAGCAGCTTTACATCCAGCGCGTGCTCCAGATCGCGGTGAGCCCGCCTGGTGGGCCAGGTTTCCGTGCTCTGCCAGATAATATAGGGATGGGTGGTGCTGTCCAGGGCATAGTGGCAGAGAAAGCCCGCCAGGTAGGAAAACATCTCCGGCCTGGCGCTGCCTTCCCGGGCCTGGCGGGCCAGGGCGAGCAGGAAGGCGCCGGTCCGGGTGGTGTGCATCCGGCGTCCCCGCCCCTGCCGGGTTTTGCCGGGCTGGAACATAAACCAGAAGTCCGGCCCATAGAGGGCGAAGAGAAAGGGCTCCTCCACCAGCGCCTGCCGCAGGTCCGCCGGCAGGGCGGCGCGAACCTCCAGCCCAAAATAGTGATGCATGGCTACATCCGGCATCGAGAACTCCTTTCCACAATGAAAGAGGGAAAAATCGCGAGGAAACGTGGATCATCCCGCCGGGACTCCGCGGGGCCGGAGCGCGGGATTACGCGCTGAGGCGGACGGCTTTCCGCACCCGGTCGGAAACCAGCTCGGCGAGAACCAGCTTCAGGGCGTCGGGAATCAGGAAGGGGACGACGCAGACGCTCAGCACGGCGCCGAGGGTCATCTCGTGAGCCACGCCGTAGAAATAGTAGAACCAGACGGTCCCCACCACATAACAGGCGGCCACGGCCAGCACCATGCCGGTCAGGCGCTGCCAGCGGGCGGCGGAGAAACGGGGCTCCAGCACGGTCCAGACCAGCGCTGTGGCCAGGAAGCCCAGAATATAGCCGCCGGTGGGGCCCAGAAGATATCCGGCGCCGCCGTTAAAATTGGAAAAGACGGGCAGCCCGGCCATGCCCAGCAGCAGATAAACGGAAATGGAAAGGAACCCGCGCCGGCCGCCCAGGCAGAAGAGCGTCAGCTCCACCGCGAAGGTCTGCAGCGTGAAGGGAACGGCCAGAACGGGGACGGAAATCCAGGAACAGACCGCCGTCAGCGCCGCGAAAACCGCCATGAGTACCAGGTCCCGAACAGAAAAATGACGCATTGAAAATACCTGCCTTTCTATACCCGATCGGCGGGTCACGATGGGGGAGAACCCCGCTTTCGCGCCATGCCGCGGCGGGCAGCCGCCTGCTCAGTATACGCTAAAAAAATGATCCCCGCAAGCGGGACACGTCCGCGGACAGACACGTGAAAAATGCAGGAAACGAACAGCGGTTTCCGGGGAAACTGGTTGAAAATCCGGTTTCCCTGTGATACCCTTACGCCAGAAAAAACGGCGGCGGAAGGCCGGGAAAGGAAAGGGCACGGCATGGAGCTGCGCATCGAGAGCATTCCCCGCGGAGAAACCCTGCGGTATCTTGGCATCCGGGGGCATGCTTCGGCCGTGGACGAGGCGGAGCTGACTCGGCTGGAGCGGGTGCTGCGGGATACGGCCCGGCCAAGAGGCGTATGGCGTCTGCTGGAGATCACGGCGGACGGAACCCTGGCCGGAACGGCGTTCCGCCCGGCGGGCGCTTCCGTTCAGGCGCTGCTGACCGGCTGCGAAAGCGCGGTTCTGATGGCGGCGACCCTGGGGGCGGAGGTGGATGCCCTGCTGCGGCGCACCGGCCGAATCAGCATGGCGGACGCCGCGCTGCTGGATGCCCTGGCCAACGCGGCCATTGAAAGCGTGTGCGACCGGCTGTGCGCGGAGCTGGCCGGGGAGCTGCACCCCCGGGTGCTGACGCCCCGCTTCAGCCCGGGATACGGGGATTTTCCCCTGAGCCAGCAGCCGGATTTTCTGGCTGTGCTGGACATGCCCCGCCGGATGGGAGTGACCCTGACGCCGGGCGGGCTGATGCTGCCTCAGAAGACGGTCACCGCCCTGATGGGCGTATCCGATCATCCACTGGGCATAAAGGGCCGGGGATGCGAAGGCTGCGCCATGGCGGAGCGCTGTCTGTACCGAAAGGAGGGGATCACCTGTGGAAAATAAATCTTTCACGCTGCTGGACGGGGGCATGGGCACCATGCTGCAGGCGGCGGGGATGCCGCTGGGGATTTTGCCGGAAAGCTGGAATATCACGCATCCGGAGGCGGTTACCGCCATTCACCGGCAGTACGCGGCGGCCGGCAGCCAGGTGCTCTACGCCAATACCTTCGGCGCCAACCGCTACAAGGCGGCCGCCAGCGGATACACCGTGGAGGAGTTGGTTTCCGCGGGGATCCGCTGCGCCAGGGCCGCGGCAGGAGAGCAGACCCAGGTGGCGCTGGACGTGGGGCCCATCGGCCAGCTGATGGCGCCCCTCGGGCCCCTGTCCTTCGAGGATGCCTATGAAACCTTCCGCCAGATCCTGACGGCCGGGGAGGCCGCGGGCGCGGACCGGGTGATCTTTGAAACCATGAGCGACCTGCAGGAAGTGCGGGCCGCGGTGCTGGCGGCCCGGGAGCATACCCGGCTGCCCATCTGGGTAACCATGACCTTCGAGGCTTCCGGCCGCACCTTTCTGGGGGTGACCGTGCCCGCCATGGCGCTGACGCTGCGGGGAATGGGCGTGGAAGCCATGGGGTTCAACTGCTCCCTGGGACCGGCGGAGCTGCTGCCGCTGGTGCGGGAGCTTCGGTCCTGGACGGATCTGCCCCTGATTCTCAAGCCCAACGCCGGCCTGCCGGATCCGGCCACCGGCGCCTATCCGCTGGACGCGGCGGATTTCGCGGATCAGCTGCGGGAGGCGCTGCCCCTGGGCGTCCGGATCATGGGCGGATGCTGCGGCACCCGGCCGGACTTCATCGCGGCGCTGGCCGCGCTGCGGGAGGGGGCGGAGCTGGCCGAACCGGCGCGGACGATTCGGCATGGGATCTGCTCCGGCCGCCGGGTGACGGAAACCGGCTCCATCCGCGTCATCGGGGAAAGGATCAACCCCACCGGCAAGAAGCGGCTGCAGCAGGCGCTGCGGGAGGACGATCTGGATTACATCGTGAATCTGGCCCTGCAGCAGCAGGACGCCGGCGCGGACATTCTGGACGTGAACGTGGGTCTGCCCGGCGTGGATGAGCGGGAAAAGATGGTGCGGGTCATTCAGGGCCTGCAGGAAGCGGTGGACCTGCCGCTGCAGATTGACTCCTCGGATCCCTCGGTGGTGGAGGCTGGGCTCCGGGCCGCCTGCGGCCGGTGTCTGGTGAACTCCGTGAACGGAAAACAGGAGACGCTGGACGCCATCCTGCCCCTGTGCCGGAAGTACGGCGCGGCGGTGGTGGGCCTCTGCCTGGATGAGGGGGGTATCCCGGAAACCTGGCAGGAACGGGTGGCCATCGCCCGGCGCATCGTGGAGGCCGCGGAGGCCTGCGGCCTTTCAAGGCAGGACATCTACATCGACTGCCTGACGCTGACGGTTTCCGCCCAGCAGGAGCAGGCCCGGGAAACGCTGCGGGCGCTGCGGGCCGTGAAGGAGGAGCTGGGCGTGCAGACGATCCTGGGGGTCAGCAACATCTCCTTCGGCATGCCGGAGCGGGAGCAGATCACCCTCAGCTTTCTGACCCAGGCCTTGGCCGCGGGGCTGGACTGCCCCATCGTGAATCCGAACCAGGCGGCGGTCCGGAAGGCCATCGCGGCCTTCCGCGTGCTGAGCGGCGCGGATGAGGGCGGGGAGGACTATATTCAGCTCTGCGCCGCGCTGCC
>JAFUGS010000067.1 GCA_017469265.1 Clostridia bacterium | reverse complement strand
GCGGCTGCTTCCGCCTGCGCGGCAGCGTCCGCGGGAGGCTCCGCCGCGGCCTGATCCGCCGTGCCGGCGGGCAGGTTTTCCCCTTCCGTCCCGCCCGTCCGGATGGCCTCCAGGATGTCCCGCCGGGCGCCCGTGGTGCCGGTCACGGTCCGCACCTTCAGCGCGGGGGCGAATCGGTTGACCTCCGCCTGCCAGTTGTATACCAGCGAGGCGGGGCAGATCACCAGGCTGGGCAGCCGGCTGCCCGCGTCCTTCGCGCTCTGGAACAGGGAAATCATCTGAATCGTCTTCCCCAGGCCCATCTCATCCGCCAGGATGCCGCCGAAGCCGGCCTCCTCCAGGGTTTTCAGCCACTTGTAGCCAAAGACCTGATAGGGCCGCAGGGTATCCTCCATGGCGGCGGGCACCTCGTAGTCCGCGTCCCGGATGGTCTGGAAGTTTTTGATCAGCGCGCGGTAGGTCCGGTCCCGGGAGGAAGCCAGGCTGTCATGCTCCTGCAGCATCCGGTCCAGATAGAGCGCCCGGTACAGGGGCACGTGCATCTGCTGCCGGATGGCCTCCGTGGGAGTCAGATCCAGGCTGTCGAAGAAGGCGGTCAGATCCGCCAGCTCCGCGTTTTCCTCCAGATCCACATAATCCCCGCTCTTCAGCCGGTAGTACCGTTTCTTTTTCTGATAGCTGTCCAGGATGGCCAGCAGCTCCTGCTGGCTGTAATCCCGGGAGGTGACGGCGATATCCATGATCCCGCTCTTCACGCTGACGCCCACCTGGACGCTGGAGAAAGGCTTTACGGTCCGGCGCTTAAAGGCCTCCGTGCCGTGCACCACGCCGTATTTTTCCAGCCGGGAAATGCCGGACTGCAGGAAATCGTACAGCCGGTCGTCCGTCATCCGGGACACGTACTGACCGCGCAGCGCGTCGTACCCGTCGAAGTTTTCCTTCAGCAGCTGCCGGATCCGTTCCTCCTGCTCCACATCCCGATATTCGCCTTCCCTCCGCGGGCTGTCCAGCGGGCGGGGCTCATCCTCGTAGCTCACCCTGCAGCGGCAGAACAGCTGCAGGTCCTCCGTCAGGTCCAGGTAAAAGCTGAACTGCGGCTCCGGCGGCAGGTATTTCTGCGGCTCCCCTTCCCCGTGGTCCACGATCTGGACAAAGGGATTGGCCAGCAGGGAAGGCAGCACCCGGTAGTAGAACTCCTGAAGATGATCCAGCCCCACCCGGAAGCGGAACAGCCCGGAGGCGTCCGCCACGGAGCGGAAAGGCGACAGCACCTCCATCTCCCGGGCGTCCATGCGGCTGAGATACTGCCGGTTCAGGTTGTACATGGCGCTGGCGCCCTCCAGCATGACCGGGATCACACCGGACACCATGATGCCGCCGAAGGCTCCCGCCGTGTCCAGAATCTGATCAATGGTCAGGGTGAAGCGCATCCTGGTGTATCCCACGGAGATCATTTCACCCTTGATGCCGTTGGACTTGTCCGTATATTCGCAAAGCTGCCCTTCCGCCAGCTCGTAAAACTGATCCAGCACCGCGCCGCTCAGGGGCTGCTGAGCCGTGACGGCCAGGGAGACGGGCTTCCGCCAGGGGCTGGCTTTCGCGTACAGCCGGTCGTTGACGCTCTCCACCTCCGTCACCCGCCGCTGAATAAAGGTCAGCCAGGGCGCGGCTTCCGGCGCGAAATCCTCCTTGCCGAAGTCCAGCGACTCCGTTTTTGACAGCTCCATCTGCCCCCGGCTTTCCCAGGCCCGAAGCAGGTCCCGCAGGTTCCGCAGCACCAGCATTTTGCCGTTTTTCCGGCCAACCTTAAAGGAAACCTGGGCGATGCCCTCCTCCACCACGATCCGGGGCGCCAGGGTTACATCCGGAACCCTGGCGGGCGCCTTCTGCATCTCCCGCTGTTCTGCCCGGGTCCTGGCCACATGCAGATTCGCGAAGAACTGCCGGGCCGCGTCATCCGTCAGATCCTGATTGGAAAGCTGATCCACATGGTTCCGCATCATCTGCAGCACGATCAGCTGATGCGGACAGAGCGCCTTGTCCGGCACGGTTTCGATTTCGTGATACAGGCAGGTGCAGCTGGGTTTTCCCACAAAATGATCCCCCTGCAGCACCATTCTGGCGGTGTCCCGCTCCCGGGTGATCTCATTGTACTCGCCATATTCCCCCGTCAGGGTTTTTACGCCGCCCCGGGACTCCTGTTCCTCAATATACACCCGGTTGCCGATCTTCTTTTTCGCTTCCCTGGCCGCCCAGGCGTTGGTTACGTATTGCGCCGCGGCTTTCTGCAGGTCGTACAGCTTCAGCCGTTTGGGCCTGTCCATCTTCAGGATGCTGGACACGGGGAAGAAATCATGCGCCGCGTCCGCGATTTCCTGCCGCCAGGCCAGTGCGTCCCTGTACCGCTGCTCCCGCTCCTGCCGCTGCCTGTATTCCCAATCCGCCTCCTCAATCGCGTACCGGCCGCCCAGCTCCTTTTCCCAGGCCAGCATCACCGCCGCCTCATGCAGGCAGACCTTTCCCCTGGTTCTCCCTTCCGCGCAGGTACAGATGAAGTTTTCCGTATCCCATGTTTCGTTCATCCGGGTCGGATAGTCCCGGATCGTCACCGTAACCTTTTTCCCTCGGCCAAAGGGGCTGGCGGGGCCCAGGGTTACGGACGCGGTCCGGTAATAGGTGGTCCGCATCGTAAAGGCTACCTTCGTGATCTGCGCCGAATCCGCGGCCTCCGCCAGCTGTTTTTCCGTAAACAGATGGCGCCAGTCAATTTCCTTCCGCTGCCGCTCCGGCCCCAGGATCTCCATTTCACGCATATCCGTTTTCCTCCCCTGATAATGTGTTCATCATACTGTTTTTCCACGCGTTTTTCAAGGCGGTTTTTGCTGAATCTTTCCGAAAAGGCAATTGCCTTTTGCCCGATATGTTTTTATAATAGGCGGTGAATCCATCCCCGGAAGGAGGAGGCGGCATGCGGCGGGAACGGAATCAGTACATTTTCGCGCCGGAGGGACAAAAGCGGGAAAGCAGGCACGGCTTCCGCAAATCCCTGCTGGCCTTTCTGCCCCTCCTGATCGCCGGGCTGCTGATCGCCAATTTTATCACCTCGAACCGGGTCCTGCTGAAAAAGGTCAACCTGACCGTTCTGAACCTGCCGGCAGACCTGGAGCAGTATTCCATCCTGCACCTCAGCGACCTGCACGGCGCGGAGCTTGGAGAGCGGCAGAAGGCCATCGCCACCGCCTTGGGCCAGACCCGGTATTCCTGTGTCATCATGACCGGGGACATGCTTGGGGAAAACGGGGATATTCAGCCCCTGTTGGATCTGCTCGCCCTGATGCCCGCGGAGACGCCCAAGTATTATATCCCCGGGGACACGGACGGTTCCTTCCTGGACGATCAGGCCCACGGCACCCTGTCCATCTATCAGTCCTGGGCGGAGAAGCTGATCCAGGCCGGGGTCATCCTGCTGGACCGGCCTCTTTCCGAAACCCGCGGCAAGGGAACCATCTGGTTTGTGCCGGAGGAGCTGTACACCCTGGATCTGGACCGGATGCGGGACGTCTACACGGATCAGCTGGCGGAAATGACCCGCAGGGCCACCGCCCAGGACGCGGACGACGCCGCCCGCAGGCGGGTGCTGGAGTACGAGCTGACCCGGCTGGACGCCATCGCCGAGGCCCGGAAGCAGTTTGCCCCGGAACATATTCAGGTCGTCCTGACCCATACGCCCCTGACGGAGGATTATGTGCGGGACATGATTACCTGGGGCAACAAGGAGGACTATTTCTCCCTGCGCTACGCCGGCCTCATCCTGGCTGGGCACTATAACGGCGGCCAATGGCGCATTCCCTTTAAGGGGCCCGTCTGGGTGCCGGAGCTGGGCTGGTTTCCCGCGGACTCCCTGGTGCAGGGGCTCAGCTTCCTGGCCGGCATCCCGCAGTATATCAGTCCCGGCCTGGGGTCAGATCCCCACTACGAGCACCAGCCGGGCCGTGTGTTCAATCCGCCCACCGTAACCCTCATCACCCTGACTCGAAACGCCACCTGACCGTCCACGCCGGACGCGGAGCGAAACCCGGGTCCGGCCGGATCCGCGCCGGGTTCCGGCGGTCCTTTTCAGTCCCATTACAAGAAAGGTTTCCGAATGCGCATTCTTCATCGAAACCGCCGGCCCGGCCGTTATGAAATCGACATGACCACCGGTCCCCTGATTCCCAAAATCCTGCAGTTTTCCCTGCCCCTGATTCTGACAGGCATTCTGCAGCTGCTCTACAACGCCGCGGACGTCATCGTTGTGGGAAACTTTGCCGGGCATACGGCCCTGGCCGCCGTTTCCTCCACCGGCTCCCTGATCAATCTGCTGGTGAATGTCTTCATGGGGCTCAGCGTCGGCGCCAGCGTGGTCATCGCCCAGAGCTACGGCGCGGGAGATGTTCAGCGCATGCGGAAAGCGGAGCACACCGCCATGACCCTGGCGCTTTTCATGGGCGTCGGCGTGGGGATCATGGGGTTCTGCGTGGCCCGGCCCCTGCTGCTGTGGATGGACAGCCCGGCGGATGTCATTGACGGCGCCACCCTGTATGTGCAGATTTATTTTCTCGGCATGCCCGCCAACATGCTGTACAATTTCGGCGCGGCCACGCTGCGAGCGCTGGGGGATACCCGCCGGCCCCTGTATTACCTGACCATCTCCGGCCTTGTCAACGTGGCGCTGAACCTGCTGCTGGTCATCGTCTTCCATATGGCCGTGGCCGGTGTGGCCATCGCCACGGTCATCAGCCAGGTGGTCAGCATGGTTCTTGTGCTGCTCTGTCTGCTCCGTTCTCACGGGGTCATGAAGCTGGAACTGAAGGAATGCCGTGTGGATCGGCGCTCCGCCCTGGAAATGATCCGGGTGGGCCTCCCCGCCGGCATCCAGGGCAGCCTGTTTTCCATTTCCAACGTCCTGATCCAGAGTTCCATCAACTCCTTCGGCAGCCTTGTGGTGGCCGGAAACGGCGTGGCCAGCAACATTGAAGGGTTTGTTTACACCGCGATGAACGCGCAGCATCAGGCCTGCATGACCTTCGCCAGCCAGAACTACGGCGCCGGCAAGGCGGATCGGGTGCGGAGCACCCTCTGGTCCTGCCTGGGCATCGTGCTGGTCATCGGACTGGGGATGGGGCTGCTGGTCTATGCCTTCGGCGTTCCGCTGATGAGCCTGTACAATCAAGATCCGGAAGTGATCGCCAACGGGCTGATCCGGATGAGCATCATCCTGCCCACCTATTTCCTCTGTGGCATGATGGATGTCATGGTTGGTCAGCTTCGGGGCATCGGATACGCCATCATGCCCATGATCGTCTCCCTGGCCGGGGCCTGCGGCCTTCGCGTCATCTGGATTCTGACCTTCTTTGCCGCGAATCCCACCCTGCAGGTGCTCTACGCCTCCTACCCGATTTCCTGGGGCGTTACCTTCGCCATCCATCTGCTGTGCTACCTGATCGTCGCGGGGAAAAAGCTGAAACAGCTTTCACCGCGGTCCTGACGAATGTGTCTTCCGGCCCGGCCGGACGGTTCCCCGTCCTCCGCGGCCGCCGGCGCTGACGTCTTCCTGCATACATCACCTTAAAGGAGGTTCCTCTCCCATGAAAATTTCCAAAGCGCTGCGCGACGCCTGGAAGGCCTATACCGCTTCCTTTTCCGGTACGCTGTGCTTCCTTGTGGTGGAAGCCTGCCTGACGCTGATCTGCCTGGCGCCCTGCCTGCTGCTGACCCAGCCCCGCCTGGTCTGGGGCGCGGTTCTTTCTCCCGTGCTTTTTATTTTTCTGCTGCTGCCCGCGCGGATGAACGCGGCCAAAACCATGCGGGAAGCCCTGCGCGGCGGAAGCCTGGGCAGCCGCGCGCTGGTGGAAACAGAAGGTTACGGCGCGAAGCTGGCCTGCGGGCTGAAGCGCGCCGGCTTTCTCCTGCTGTGGGGCGCGCCCCTGATCGCGCTGCTCTGCGTCTGCTGGACCCATTACGCCGGAGATATGGACAGCTTCACCGTCCTGCGGCTCATCAAAAACGAGCTGGGGGGCGGCGACCAGATGCGCGGCATCCTGGTGCTGGTGCTGATGCTGCTGGCTGCCCTGCTGACGCTGACGCTGGGCTGCGCCTTTCACAGCGGCGCCCGCCACGCCTTTGCCCGTGGTGACCTTTCCGTGGTGCGGGGGCATCATGGCAGGATCCTGCTCAGCTGGCTGGCCAGCCTGCTGGCCATTCTGCCGCTGGTGATCGCCCTGATCATCGTCATCTGCCGCTATGCCCCGGCGCTCAGCGATCTGAACGGTCTCCTGATGGGTCTGGTAAAGCTGCCCTCCACCCGTGAAACCATCCTGATCCTCGTGATCGGCGCAGCGCTGACCCTGCCGCTGCTGCCGCTGCGCAGCCTGATCCCCGCCGCGTTTGTGAACGGGCTGAAAGGCCGGAAATGAAAACGAGACTGGATCGATGGCTGTCCCTGCTGGGGGTCTGCAGCCGCAGCGAAGCGAAGGACCTGATCCGGAAAGGCGCGGTTCAGCTGAACGGCCAAACCGTCAGGGATCCCGGTGCCGAGGCGGACACGGAGTCGGACGCCCTCCTCCTGCGGAATCAGCCCCTGGATGGCCGGGTGACGCGCCATGTCATGCTGCATAAACCCGCCGGGCTGCTGACCGCCGCCCGGGATCGGAAACAGCCCACCGTCATGGATCTCCTTCCCGCGGTCTACGCCAGCATCGGCTGTATGCCGGTGGGACGGCTGGACAAGGACACCACCGGCCTGCTGATCCTGACCTGCGACGGGGAGATGAATCACCGGCTGCTCTCTCCCGCCCGGCATGTGGATAAAGTGTATGAAGCCCGGGTGGAAGGCCGCCTGAGCGGCGCGGATATCCAGGCCTTCATGGACGGAATCCCGCTGGCGGATTTCACCGCGCTGCCCGCTCAGCTGGAAATCCTTTCCGTCGATGCAAAAACTTCCCTCGCCCGCGTCACCGTACGGGAAGGGAAGTTTCATCAGGTCAAACGGATGTTTGCTGCCCGCAGGCATGAAGTGCTGACTCTGCACCGGCTTTCCTTCGGGCCCCTCACTCTCCCCTCCGACCTGCCCGAAGGCAGCTGGCGGGAGCTGACCCCGCAGGAGCTTAGCCTGCTTCGCCAGGCCGCGGGCATGACACCGCCGCGGCCTGATGGTAAATAAAGTACAGCCCGCTGCTTTCGCAGCGGGCTGATATGGAATCCGGGCGAACCTCCGGCAGCCGCCTGTGGCGGATGCCCTGCCGGAGGTAAGGTCAATCGAAAGGGAGCGAGCTCCCCGGTGGGGAGTCGCGACCATTGAGGTTGCGGATAGAGAGCGTGCCCCGGAGGGGAACTCCCGCGCGCATGTAATACCCAAGAAAGGATAACGAATGGATACCAGAGTTTATGTCAAAGCGCGTCAAAAAGGCCTGAAGGCTTACAGCCAGGCCATTTCCCAAAATCAGGATCCCTACCTGCCGGTGCTGGAAGAGAAGCTTCCCGCCCTCAACACCCTGGACCGGCTGGCCCTGGGCATCCAGACCATCCCCCTGGAGCGGGTGGTGGGCTCCGTTTCCCGGGGGCGATCCTTCGCCTTCGCCAATAACTTTATGCCCATCCTGGAGGTCAACTCCGAATTCTGCGGCAAATGGGCCACCCTGTACGAAAGCGTGGAAAACGAGGGCATGCGGGATCCCGCCAAGGTCCTGGAATACCTGGGGTATTATTACCTCATCGAGGGCAACAAGCGCATGAGCGTCATGAAGTTCATCGGCGCGGATTATGTGGAGGCGGATGTGACCCGGGTCATCCCCCTGCGGACGGAGGACCCGGCCCAGGCCGTCTATTGGGAATACTGCGATTTCAGCAAGGCCACCGGACTGTATGATCTGTTTTTCTCCAAGCCCGGCTCCTATGATCGGCTGTCCAACCTGCCGGGGATGAAATCCGGGGACGACTGGGCCCAGGATGACGTCCTATCCCTGCGGAAGCTGTATCGATACTTCTACTCCGCCTATCACAAGGTGATGCAGGATCAGCCCGCCCTGCCCTGCGCCGACGCTTTCCTGCTGTGGCTGCTGGCCTTCGGCTATGAGGATGTAAAGGACGACGCCCTGGAGGATGTGGAAAAGAGCCTGCGCCTCATGCAGGAGGAATTCAAGGTCCGGCCCGATGCCGTCAGCCTGGTGATGGAGCATAATGAGAAGGATCCCTCCCCCACCCTGCTGCGGACCCTGTTCCACCCCAGCCATATCAAGGCCGCCTTCCTTTACACCAACCCCATCGAAACCTCCGCCTGGAATTACTGGCACGACATGGGCCGCCTGGAGGCCCAGGAGAAGCTGGGGGGCAAGGTGGAAACCGTCAATCGGGT
>JAFUGS010000066.1 GCA_017469265.1 Clostridia bacterium | reverse complement strand
CCGTTCCCCTGGGGCCAGGCTGCCCGCATCCGCCCGCTCTGGGCCGCGGCCTGTTGCTGCTGCAAAATGTAGGCCTGCTGCGCCATCATCTGGCGCTGCTGCTCCTGCTGGAAAGAAATCTGCCGCTGTTCCTGTTCCTCCGCATCTTTGGGTTTCCGGCCCCAGCGAATGACCATTTTCCCTGTGGCCAGATCGCGAATCCGTCCCGGCGTCAGATTAAAGATCAGCAGGACGCATACCAGCAGGAGCAGGAAAACCACAACGGCGCCCAGCACCGTGCCGACCAGGTTCCAGAAGGGGAAGGCCAGCAGAATCCCCAGGGTTCCGCCGCTTCCTCTCAGCTGAACACTTTGAGCGTATCCCTGACGGATCACCCCGCTCCAGCTTCCGTCCGAGCTCCGGGCCAGGGCGTGCAGATATTCCTCGCTGCCAATCCGGGTGACCAGCACCACAAAAGCGCACAGGGCCAGATAGGCCAGCGCCGTAAACACAAAAGGCCGCACGGGGGCCTTCCGCTGGCTGGACCAGCTGACCAGAACCCCCGCCCACACCGGCAGTACCGGCAGCACCACCGCCAGTCCGCCGGTCAGCCCGTAACAGACCTGGCGCAGGGTGTCAAAAATGTTCCCGGCCATACGCATCTCCACTGCCAGGAACATCATCACCCCCAGAGCGATCAGCGCCAGGCCCGCCAGGTACCGCAGCGCCAGCGCGTCCGCGGAATAGACCAGCTGCCTTTTATTGCTCTTTTGAGCCATTCCTTTCCTCCGTCCATCTTTCAATGCTTCCAGCCCCACATGCCGCACCGGGTGTCACACCGGGTTCCTCTTCCCGCGGCCGGAAACCGTATTCCCTGTTCCATTCCCCTACTCAGACAGGATCACGCTGGCCAGCACGCCCGCTTCATCCGCGTGCAGCTGCAGCCGGTGATCTCCGAAAACATAGTAATCCCGGCTGCCCGGCACCGTCCGGTACGCTTCCGCCTTCTCCCCGTCGAAGGCAATGGTGTGTTCCGGTTCCCCCAGCGCCTGAAGCCAGGTTTCCCGCGTTGTCTCCCCGATGGTCAGGCCGCCCACGCAGCCCAGATCCACCCGGATTCCGTCCACCACGCTGTTCTCCCAGCTTTCGGACAGAAAATCCGTCATCAGAAAAACCTGCCAGAAGCTGGCCCCTTCCAGAGAAAACAGCCGGCCCGCCGCGTAGACATCCGGATCCATCAGCAGATGCCACCTGTCCGTCTTTTCCTTAACCCGATCCCCCAGCGTCAGGGGAATGCCCGGTACCGCGCCTGCCGCCGTCATGGCCCGCAGGCCTGCCGCCACGTCCTCCGGCCCCGGTTCCGCCAGCAGGCCCATGGCCGCCGGGATCCCCTCCGCCGCCGGATTCAGCTCCGCGCGGATCACAGGCCAGGGAATCAGCACCTCCCCGGCCCGGTCGCTGAGGGTGCTCAGCTGGTCGATATCATACAGCAGGATCAGCCCGCGCTCCGTCATCCGGAACAGTTCCGGCACAGGCGTCAGCTGGCTGTTCAGCAGGTGCGCGCTGAGCTCCGGCGCTACCGCTTCCTCCAGATACGCTTCCATGGCTTCCCTTGCCGCTTCCGGCTCCGCGAACAGTTCCTCCCAGGTGATTTCCCCGCCATCCCGCAGATCGATGTTTCCGGCGGTCCAGACGAAGGTGGGCCGAGGTGTTGCCACCGCCCCCTCCGCGGAAACCGCGAAGCTGAAAACAGGCCCCAGCACGCTTCCCTGCCAGGCGACCCGCAGGGAGCCTCCGGAGATCAGCTGGCTGACCCGGGTCACATAGTCCGTGATTTTTCCGTCCTCCAGGATACGGGTGTTGATCCGCTCCCGCAAGAGCTCTTCCGCCGCGCCTTCCCGCAGGGCGGGATACTGAACGCTGCTTTCCCCCAGCGTCAGCCCTTTTTCCTCAAACGCGTCCAGGCCCGCCGCCGGGGCTTCGCCGCCCGCGGACCGCTCCGTCTCCGCTTCCGCTTCCGCGGCCGGCACCGCGGTCGCCTCTCCGACCTGCTCCGCGCCGCCCACACAGCCCAAGCTGGCGCTGATCAACCAAATGGCCGCCAAGGCGGCGCACATCAAATTCCTTCGTTTCATTCTGCATCCCTCCGACGCCGTTATTTTACCGCATCTTTACATTTTCTTCAAGACTTTATTCCTTTGCCTTATCATTTCTGATATAATTCTGAAATATTTAAATAATGTCTGCTCAACATCTTTGGATGGATTGAGCAGACACTTGTACAAATAGCGATTCAAAAGATCACGTTTCGAGTATTGCTGGCATCACTTCAAGCCATGTTTATCTTCACGTTTTCCCTCCAGAACACGGCCGACTTCATCGTAGTACACTCGTTCCGCTACCTTACCGTCCGCGTCATATGACATACTGCACGAAGCATAGCCATACTGACTGATAACCGGATGGCCTTCCGAATCCAGGTATTTTTCGCTGATTTGCTGGCTTTTTTCGTTATACTCCCGCAGTACCGTCGCATATCCTTCCGTCGTCATAACCGGCTGCAGGGATCCGTCCAGATAGTCTGTCCGAATCTCATTCCCCTTTTCATCATAAGCCACGGCTTTGGCCGATGCTCCGTTTTTCATCGCCAAGGGCTGATCCTGCGGATCTTCATAGGATTCCAGGATGCACTCGCCCTTTTCATTCCACACCCAGCGTATTCCCGCGTAATTACGCTTCTCTGGAATCATTTTTGTTCCGTCCAGATCAAAGTATTCCTCATGAACGATATTTCCCCTCTCGTCATACTCCCTGGCTATCGCGGCATATCCTGTTTTGTTATACATGGGGTTGCCCTCTGTGTCATAATAGGCTTCCCTGATCACCTTCTTATTATCGTTGTATGCTCTTTGCACAGATGCGTATCCTTTGGATGAAAAAACGGGCTGTTCCTCCGCGTCCAGATATGCTTCATATATGACATTCCCTCTGTCATCGAAGTCTCGCAGCATGACCGCGTACCCGTTCGCTTCCACGCTCAGATTTCCGTCCGTTCCATACCAGGCAGTCCGAATAGCCTTCCCGTCCTCATTGTATTCATAAGTAATCTTCGCGTAATGAGACCTCTCATTCATCACTGGCTCCTGCTCCAGCCCATAATATGCCTCTGATGTCATTTTCTTTTTTTCATTATAGGTTCGATCCAGTCGGGCGTATCCATCCTTCTGCAGCATGGGGGCTCCATCCGTTCCGAAGAAATTGATACGGGTGATCTGACGGTTTTCGTTCCACGTCTGTTTCTGAGAAGCACAGCCTGTTTCCGTGTTCACCACCGGTTTCCCCGCGGCGTCACACCAGGTCATCCGCTCCACATTATTCATCGCGTCGTACTCATACAGGATTCGGCAGTATCCACCTTTCATTTCCTGTGGGTTTCCCTGCTCATCCTCATAAATCTCCTCCATGACCAGGTTATCCTCGCCGTATATTTTGCGTATGCCGGCATACCCTTTGCGTCCAGCCATTACTGGCTGCTCCTGATCATCCAGGTACCTCTCCACGATGATATTACCGCTTTCATCATATTCCCGAAGCACCACGGCATACCCTCCGCTGATCATCATCAGGTGGTTTTCCGTGTCATAATACGCTGTGCGAGTGGCTTTCCTTTTTTCATTATATTCCTTCTGAACAGCGGCATAGCCAATGCTCTCCGGAATCATGGGGCGATTTTCAGTGTCCGCGTATGCTTCCCAGATCACATTCCCTGCCTGATCGTAACTCCGGTTTACAATCGCGTATCCCCCGGACAGCACCGTCACCTTCCCATCTGTACCATAAGGAACCTCCTGAATTGGACGATCCTTATCGTCCAGCACGCGCAGGATGGCGGCGTATCCGTCCTTCGTCAGGCACGGTTTCCCCTCCATACTGAAATAACTGGTTAACACCGCGTGCTCCGCGTCCCGATAAGTCCAGGTTATTCCAGCGTAACCGGCGGGAATCGCCACTGATTTCCCCTTTGCGTCATAATAATATTCCGCTGTTTGTCTCCCCTGAGCATCCCATTTCTTCTCCACGCTGGCGTAATGATACCGGTCCACGATCATGGGCTGTCCATCCGTTCCAAAATACGCTTCCCGGGTAATCTGTCCCTCAGCGTTGTAAGTCCAGGTCTGCTTTGCGTATCCATCTTTTTTCGCCAGCGGCTTTCCATCCGTCCCAAACCAGGCCGTACTAAGCGTATGGCCTTCCGTATCATAGGTTTTTTCAATTGCGGCATATTGATTTTTTATGGACAGAACTGGCTCGCCCTTGATCCCGAAGTACGCTTCCCGGGTAACTCTGCCGCTCTCTTCGTAATCCCGCTCCATGGAAGCGTAGCCGTCCGCCAGCAGAAGCGGCTCGTTTTCCGTATCCCAATATGCCTCCCGGGTCATCCTGTTTTGGGCGTTCCATTCGCGGGTCACGGCAGCATAGCCTTTGTCTCCTAAAACCAGCGCACCCTGCAAATCCAGATACTCTTCACGAATGATCCGCTTTCGATCATTCAATGTTGTTTTGACAGAGCTGTAGCCCGCGCCCAGCAGCATGGGCTCCCGTCTTTCATTGTAATACGTCGTTATATAGCTCAGGTTGTCCAGCGCGTATTCCCTGCGCGTATAGGCGTATTCTCCCCCCTGACTGACCAGTCCCCCATCCAGACGAAGGTACAGCGTCATGACCAGGTTTCCTCGCTGGTCATATTCGTAATCCACTTCCGTATATCCCTTCGCACACAGGATGGGCAGCTCATCCAATCCATAATAATTAATGCGGCTTTTCTGTCCGTTCTCAGCGTATTCATAGGTTACAAGATGATAACCGTCCTTATGCAGGCAGGCCTTTCCGTCCGCGTCAAAATACGCTTCCGATGCCGTTCTCATCTGATCGTCATAGGTATATTTTACTGTCGCGTATCCTTTATCCAGCACTTCCGGCTCTCCCTCCGCGCCGAGATAAGTCACGCTTTCCGTTTTCCCATTGCTGTACTGCGTAAAGGCCGTTCCCGCGTATCCGCTGCTGTTCAGCAGACTGTTGCCCTCCGCGTCCAGATAAAATTCACTGGTTTTTCCGGTCTTTCCATAGGTATACTGTACCTGCGCGTATCCCGAAGGGCTGTTGACCCATCCTCCATCCACCTTCACATAGGTTTTGCGCAGCAGAACGGTCTTCTTTCCATTTTTTCCATATTCATACAGTACCTGCGCGTATCCATCCGCGTTGTTTACCAGCTGTCCATTCTCGTCATAATACTTTTCCACCGTTGGATAGCGTCCGTTCATATAGCTTGTCTCAACGACCGCATATCCCAGCGAAGGCACCAGCATTTTTACATCCTGATCATCATAATAAGTAATCCTGGTGGTTTGCCCGCTTGAATTCCGCATCGTATCCACCCGGGAATAACCTTCGTCACAGTACCCGCGTTCCCCATCCTGCCCATAGTATAGCACCTGCATATTGAACCCGGTGGATGTGGCAAGTTCTCCGATCCCGTAATAGCCGCCCTTTTGCTTGATCGCGTTTCCCTCCGCGTCATAATACATGGTCCGTAGAGGGATATCTCTTTTGGAGCTTGGTGTATATATTTTCTCCATTCTGGCATAACCCACCTGCGCTACGATGGGCTCGCCCTTCTCGTCATAATAACTTTCCGTAATCAGATGTCCATATTTATACTCCTTCTTCATCGTGGCATAGCCCTTAAGCGGATTCACATATGGTTTTCCGTCTGCGTCAAAGAAGCATTCCTCCGTGATCCTGGAGCCTTCATATTGCAGCGTTCTCTCCGCGAAGCCGGCCTGAGCATAAAGGAACAGATTTCCGTCCGCGTCCGCATAGGTCTCATGAGTCAGGAGATGGCTGTCCCTGCGCCGGCTGTATTCCGCGTGATAAGTCGCGTACAGCTTGTCCGACCGGATCAGTGCTCCGGACGTGTCATAGTTCGCGATATCCTGAACTTTTTTCTTGAAATGATAGACCCATTTCCTTGTCGCGAAGCCATCCGGCCCTTCAACCAGGTTCCCGTCCTTGTCGAAATATGATTCCTCGTTTTTTCTCGATGATGAGTCATATCCATACTGGCAGAGAGCATATCCTCCCTGTACGGTATTTGCCAGGTTCCCTTTCTCATCGAGATACTCCGTTTTCTTCAGGCGGCTCTTATAGTCATATGTATTTCGAACCTGCGCGTATCCTTTATCCTCCGCGAGGGTAATGTTCCCCTCTCTGTCTACATAGATGGTGGAGACCAGTTTTTTCCTGTCATTGTATTCCTGCTTCACTGACAGTTCTCCGGAACTCAGAGCCCATGCAGAAACTGGGACAATAATCAGAAGCATCATGCCAAGATAAAAAGCAATCCGTTTTATGATTCTTCTCATTGCCAGTGATCTCCTTTCCCTCCCGTTCCGGTCAAACGCCCCCACTGATCTACCTTTATTGCGAAAGCGCTTCAGCTCCGTTTTGTGTCGCTGCTAATCGTTGTCCTCCAGACCGCTCATCAAACCATATCGTTCTGTTAATGTTTTATTTCTTTGTCACCAGTACCCAGATCTTGTGCGTCCCTATTTCCATTTGTAGGCGCACATTCAGGGGAAGCTGGATACTGTCTTTCTTCAACGTCTTTGTGCTGTTCAGTACCGTTCCGTTTCTGGATAGATCCGCGTAATACACGGCGTCATCCTGCACATAGAAACGTCCATGTGCATGGGAGACACTCGTGTCCTTCGGGTTTGTCTGAATTTGCGCTGCCTCTCCCCGACCAATCGTAATGGGAGCTGTTTCTGTCAGAATCTTGCTCTCATTCGCATACTGCTCATTATAGAACATGCGAATCTGCAGCAGATATTGCGGAATTTCCGGCACTGCGCCAGGTATATCGGTGGTTTCCCCATCCTCTTCCATGATCAGCCCGCCTGTCACCGGACTTTCATCCAGGTTTACCGTCGGCTCATCTCCAATGCTCAGGATTTCGCCCGCTCCTTCCGGCTGCTCTGTCGAAGCTTCGTCAGGCGCCGCCTCAACCCCCATTTCCGTCTGAAATCCCGGCATGGTCTCAAAGCTGTTTTGTTGTGCCTGCTTTTTCCTTTTTCTGCCGCTGATCACCAGAATCAGCACCAGAACAATCAGCAGAATCGCTGCGCCTGCCGTGAAAAGCATCCACATTTTCAGATTCATCTGCGCGATCTGCAGATCCCGTGTCATGAAATCAACGACGGCTTGCCAGTATTCCCGGATTTTATCCATCTTGTATATCCTCCCTCTTGCTCATAGACCATTCCTGTCGAAAGCAGGCTTTCATCATACTTTTCTTTGCGATTCGCGCGCGTGATTATTCCGTAATCGTAACTTTCTTCATCATATTAATCTCGGGTACAGGATTCCCATCCGAATCCACTATGGAGAACTGAACACGCAAGGTGAATTCTCCCGGACTGAAAGAGGCGTTTTTCCCGGTAAAGTATTTTTTCTGAACCGTTCCGCTCGCGCTGAAGGTTCCGCCAGCCGCGAATTCAGCCGCCAGGCTTTGGGCCTCCGGGAAGCTGTTAAACTTGCGGTTCTTTACATCCTTCACCGTCTTGATCGGAATGGATCTGCCATCCTTGGAAATCAGCTGCACATCCACGGTTTTCACTTTATATTTCTCCAGAACGATCGCGAAACCGTCCACGGTAATCTTGCCACCAATTTTGAATGTGCTGTCTGTCGGCGCAACGTATACCGCGTAGTCCGGCCCCCGCTCAACCTTTCCCCAGGCTGCGCTGCCTTCTCCACTGCTGCTGCCGCTGATTTCAATGGTCTCCCGTTCCTGCGAAACCGTTGTCCCTGT
>JAFUGS010000012.1 GCA_017469265.1 Clostridia bacterium | reverse complement strand
TCATGCGGATGAAGACCTTTGGCTTCTACCGGGGCGTGGACCTGGGCGGGTGGCTTTCCCAGTGCGATTATTCCCGGGAGCGGATGGACAACTTTATCACGGAGAAGGACTTTGACGTCATCGCCTCCTGGGGGCTGGACCATGTCCGGATTCCCGTGGATTACAACATTTTTGAGGATGAGCGGGGGCAGGAGCGGCCGGAGGGCTTCGCCCGGGTAGAAAAGGCGCTTGCCTGGGCCAGAGCGCGGAAGCTGAAGGTGGTGCTGGACCTGCACAAGACCTACGGTTTTTCCTTTGACGAAGGGGAACAGGAGAAGGGCTTCTTCGACAGCGAAAGCTGCCAGGAACGGTTCTTTCAGCTGTGGGAAAGGCTGGCCGCCCGGTTTTATGACCCGGAGGAGGTGGCCTTTGAGCTGCTGAACGAGGTGACGGATCAGGCTTTCAGCGGGGCGTGGAACCGCATCGCGGGGGAATGCATCCGGCGGATCCGGAGGATCGCCCCGCGGGCGCTGATTCTGGTGGGCAGCTACTGGAACAACAGCGCGGAAGCCGTGAAGGACCTGGAGGCGCCGGCGGACGACCGGGTGATCTACAATTTCCACTGCTACGCGCCGCTGGCCTTTACGCACCAGGGCGCGCCCTGGGTCCGGGAGCTGGATCAGTCCGCCAGGCCCGGCTTCGCGGAATCCGGCACGACGGAGGAAACCTTTGAGGCCCTGTTCGCCTCCGCTATTCAGGCGGCGGAGCGACATCACACCTGCCTGTACTGCGGGGAGTATGGGGTGATCGACCGGGCTACCCCGGAGGATACGGTCGCGTGGTACCGGACGATTCACGCGGCTTTTGAGAAGCATCAGATTTCCCGGGCGGCCTGGAGCTATAAACAGATGGATTTCGGGATCAGCGATCCCCGGATGGACGCGGTCCGCCCCGAGCTGCTGCGGTACCTGTAAGGCATGATTCTTCATGACGGCTGTCAAAAAAGCGCTCTCCCTTTCCCGGGAGGGCGCTGTTTTGATGGCCTTTGGCGTACGCGGCGGGGAGATGATGGCGCGACGCCGGCCGGGCGGATGCCCTCCGGATTACGGATGATGCCGCGCCGAAGAACCCCGGGATGGCCTGGTCAGACGAAGGGTTTTTTGTTTTTCGCGTGCGTTTCTGTTTTCAGACGCCTGATTATATGCTATAATGCACTATGGTTTTTGCTTGAAAAGAAACCAATTCTTATCAGAAACGGAGCGATCAGGATGAGCACACTCACCCGCGAGTCAAAGCAGCGTACACATACCCTTTTTCAGGCCAACCCGGTTCTGCGCCGCCTGAGCAAAATCACGGAGCGGTCGGAAACCAACGCGGCCACCTATGCCGGCATCGCGACCAAAACCAGCTTTTTTCTGCTGATTACCCTGGTGGGCATGATCGCGCAGCTGCTGGTGATGGCGTCCATGGGGGAGCCGGTGTGGCAGACCGTCACGGTCTACGAGAAGTTCACCGTAAGCCTGTCCAGAAATGAAGCCGTCATTTTTGCGGCCGTGCTGGTGGCGGGTTTCGTCTGTGAGCTGCTGGGCATTTTTATCCGGAAAACCGTCCCCGTGACGGGCACGCTGTACGCCGCCAGCCAGGGATACGTGATCTCCTTCCTCGTGTTCAAGGTGCTGAAGGGATACGAATACCTGGGCCTGGAGGCGCTGCTGCTGACGGTGGCGGTGGTGGCGGTGATGAGCTGGCTGTATTCCTCCGGCATCATCCGGGCGGACAAAAAATTCCGCACGGTGCTGCTGTCCCTGGTCATCGGCTCCGTCGGCGTTGGCCTACTCAGCTTTCTGGGATCGCTGATCCCGGCCACCCGTCCTTTCGTGCAGGCCATGATGCAGAACAGGGCGCTGACCGTCAGCCTGGATGTCCTTGGGCTGGTGATCGCATCCCTGTTCCTGATCAGCGATTTTTCCATGATCGACGACTGCGTCAGACAGCGGTATCCAAAGCAATATGAATGGTCCGCGGCCTTCGGCCTGGTGTTTACCGTGATCTGGATTTATCTGAAGATCCTGGATCTGCTGATGCAGTTTACCGACAACAAGAAAAACTGACGGACCGAGCGAGAAAAAGGGGGCACGCAAATGCCGGAGGCGCTTCAAATCCTGTGCACAGTCTTTTTTGGCAGCGACGAATCGTATATGATTCTTTTTTCGGCCCTGTATATCGCGGGCGTGTGGCGGCTGTTGCAGAAGTCTGGCCTCAGGGGCTGGCTGGCGCTGATCCCCTGCGTCCGTGAATACGAGCTCTCCCGCTGCGCGGGGCGCGAGCCGGAAGGCCGCGTATACAGCGTGCTGACGGGCTTGGATGTCATTTTTACCCTCCTGCTCCGGCACACCACAGCCCCGCTGCTGGACATAGAGGACGGATCCGTCGAAACCATGGCTGTCCGGCTGATCATCCTGCTCCTGCTCTCCGTCTCCCTGGAATTTGCCAGATGCGTCTACGCCTACCGGGTGTGGAGCGGCATGGTGGATGTGTACGGCAGGCGCAAACGCTGGCTCTGGCTGTGCGTGCTGCCCTTTACCCAGTTTATCCCCGCCCTGGTCTGGGGCTTTAACAAATCGTATCAGCCGGCCTGGAAGGTGGAGGATCTCCGGGCGGAGATGGCCCGCCTGGCCACCTCCGGCAGCGCCGCGGTGATGGACGAGGGGCTGACGGTGAACCTCAAGGAACGCACGGCCACGGAGTTCTTCCAGAAAAAAGTCCTGCTGCGGGATATTCATATGGCGATTCCCCAGGGGCATATGGTGCTGCTGCTGGGCGGCAGCGGCGCGGGCAAGACCACCTACCTGAACGCCATCAACGGGTACGAGAAGGCGGATGCCGAAGTCATGCTCAACGGCAGCAACCTGTATACCCAGTACAAGAAGATGCAGTACGAGGTGGGCTTTGTGCCCCAGAGCGAAATGATGCGGGGCAAGGATACGGTGCTGAACACCCTGCTGGACGCCGCCAAGCTGCGCCTGCCCAAGGATGTGTCCGCCAAACAGCGGCGGGCGCGGGTGGACGAGGTCATGGATATCTTCGGCCTGCAGCCCGTCCGGAACAACCTGGTGGAAAAGCTGTCCGGTGGCCAGAAGAAGCGCCTGTCCATTTCCATGGAATTCATCAGCAACCCCTCCCTGTTTATCCTGGACGAGCCGGACAGCGGCCTGGACGGCGTCATGGCCCGGGAGCTGTTTGTGCAGCTGCGCAAAATCGCGGATACGGGGAAGATCATTATCGTCATTACCCATACGCCGGACCGGGTGATCGACCTGTTTGACGACGTGATCGTGCTGGCCAAGGACAGCGCCCGCACGGGCCGCCTGGCCTTCTATGGCAGCATTGAGGAAGCGCGGGCGTTCTTCCAGCGGGATACCATGGAGCAGATCGTCAAATCGGTGAACCGGAAGGAAGAGGGCGGCGACGGCCTGGCGGACGATTTCGTAATGAAGTACGCGGAGGTGCAGCATGGCTGAATTGAACGCAAGAAAAACGGCCCGGAAAATCACCATCCGCCACCGCGGCCGCGGATCCCAGGTGATCATCTATTCCGGCAAGCTGCTCCGGATGTTTGTGTACCAGAGCGACTGGAAGGTGCTGCCCATGGCGGCGCTGATCGCGGGCCTGGTGGGGATGGTGGTGAGCAGGCGCTTCTTTATCAACATGGAGGGCACCCTGATGGGCGCGTTCGCCATGGTCTGCGTCTGCATCTGGAACGGGTGCTTCAACTCCATTCAGGTGATCTGCCGGGAGCGAGATGTGATCAAGCGGGAGCATCGGTCCGGCATGCATATCTCCTCCTATATTACCTCCCACATGCTTTATCAGGCGCTGCTGTGTCTGCTGCAGACGGCGATTACGCTCCTGATCACGGCGGGCGTGGGGGTCCAGTATCCGGAGGAGGGAATCCTGTTCCGCCATTTTGTGGTGGAATTTGGCGTTTCCATGTTCCTGATCACCTACGCGGCGGATATGCTGTCCCTGTGGGTGTCCTCCCTGGCGCATAATACCACGACGGCCATGACCATTATGCCCTTTGTGCTGATTTTTCAGCTGGTTTTTTCCGGCGGCATGCTGACGCTGCCCGCCTGGACGGAAAACCTGACGGAGTTTACCATCTCCTCGCCGGGACTCAAGGTAATGGCGGCGCAGGCGGACACCAATCACCGTCCCGCCTCCACCATCACCAACATACTCGTCAAGATGCGGGACAACGAGATCAGCGGCACCGTCACACTGGGGCAGGTGCTGGACCTGATGCAGCAGACGGGGAATGAGACCGTTGCTGCCCTGCGGGCCAGAGAAGTGGGCCGGGCGTACACCCTGGGAGAGCTCAGGGAGACGCTGGAAAAATCAGCCAGCTTTGATGCCTTCCGCCAGACGCGGCTCCTGGAGGACGCGGACATTACGGTAGAGGACCTGCTTCGGATCCTGATGGAGTCGGAGAACATGGAGGAAGTGCGGCAGACCGAGGTCGGGAGCATCCCGGGGCTGACCCTGGGGAACCTGCTTCAGGGGATGACGCAGTCCGAAAACCTGAAGCCGGTCCTGGATCGGAAAATCGCCTCCCTGGCCACGGTGGGCGACGTGCTGGACGCCGTGGACGCCATGGGCCTGATGGAAAAGTACAGCGACCGGGAAGTGGGCGGCCCTGTTACCGTGGGGGAAGCGGTGGATTTCCTGGCGGGCAATCCCGATGTGCAGGCCAGGCGCGACACGGAAATCACGCTGAAAACCACGGTGGGCAGGCTGATCGACCTGGCCGGCGAGGAAAAGGTCAAAACCTTCCTGGAGGAAAAGACCGCCGCCGCCAGTTATAACAAGGCATACGAGTACAGAAGGGCGAACGTGATCGGCTACTGGCTGCATCTGTCTATGTTCATCGTGCTTTTCGCACTGCTGGCCATGATCACGCTGGAGTTTATCGACAAGGATAAGCGCTGAGCCTGGCGGATCCGCCG
>JAFUGS010000065.1 GCA_017469265.1 Clostridia bacterium | reverse complement strand
CTTCCTTCCGCCTGACGGCGGACGCCCCACAGGGGCGACGGTCGGATCGCACCCCGTTCACTTACGCAGCGGTTCTAAGCTCTGTCTGCGCCTTACGGCTTGCCAATCGCTAAGAACCGGCGAGAATCAAGGCCCCCGGAGGCGGAACACCTCAGCGCTCCGCTTGCTGGACTGAATCGTTACAGGAAAAAATCCTTCCCGGGGCCGGGAAGGAAGATCGTTTTTTTTACAGATCCGGGCGGCCCTCATTCGGGACGCTCGTAACGGATGGGGGAGGACATGGAGGGGCGCTCGTGCTTCGGGGGCAGCGCCCGGAACGCCGTCCGCCGGGCCAGGACCCACAAGGTGAGGCAGAGGGCGCCGGCCAGAAGGCAGGCCAGGGCCTGGGGCAGGGTGCCGGCGGGGACGAGGGATGGCTCCAGGACGAGGGCCGCGGCATAGGCCACGCCGGAATGCGCCCAGGGAAAGATTCCCAACGCGGAGATCACCCCCGGCCATTTCTGCAAGTGCGTGCATATTTGATGGAGGGAGAAGAAAAAGATGACGCCAGTGATTGAGGTTAAACACCTGAAGAAATACTTCGACACCCCCGGCGGCGCGCTGCATGCGGTGGATGACGTGACCTTCAAAATCGAGCGGGGCACCACCATGGGCATCGTGGGTGAGTCCGGCTGCGGCAAATCCACCCTGGGCCGGACCATCATCCATCTGCTGGAAAGCACGGACGGGGGAGATCTACCTGAACGGGGAGGACATTACCACCGTCAGCAGGCACAAGCTGCGGGAGCTGCACGAGAAAATGCAGATCGTTTTCCAGGATCCCTACTCCTCCCTGAATCCCCGCATGACCATCGAGGAAGCGATCCGGGAGCCCCTGATGCTTTCCAAACGCTTCAGCAAGGAGCAGCTGGACCAGGAAGTGGACAAGCTCATGGCCCTGTGCGGCATTGAGGAGCGCCTGGCCACGGCTTATCCCCACGAGCTGGACGGCGGCCGCCGCCAGCGGGTGGGCATCGCCCGGGCCCTGGCCCTGAATCCGGACTTCATCGTCTGCGACGAGCCGGTTTCCGCCCTGGATGTGTCCATCCAGGCCCAGATCCTGAACCTGCTGATCCGGGACGTGCCCCACGGGACCTATCACCGGGAGCTGATCAACAGCGCCGTGCAGAAGCGGCCCGAGCGCTGCATGGTGTTCACCCCGCCGGGCTACGGGGAGGACGACCGGGCCTATCCGGTGCTGTACCTGCTGCACGGCGGCGGGGACAACGAGCAGATGTGGGAGTACGTGGGCCGGATCTTCGCCACCGGCAGCGGGGACCGGAGCATGCCCTACTACGTGCCGGTGATCGACCGGGTGGAGGCCATGGGCATCCCCGTGACGCGCCACTACGTGGAAGGGGACGGGCATTCCTGGGAATTCTGGGATGAGACCCTGCGGCTGGGCCTGGCGGAGCTGCTGCCCATCCGGCACGACGTGATTCCCCCGGCGTAAGGCCGGGCGGAAGCGCCGGGGGCCGGCGAAGCACCGCGAATCCGAGGGCGCCGGGCCGGGAACAGAAACGAGGAGGAAGCATCATGGATGAACAGCTTTACTGCGGGGCGGCCCTCTGCCCGGCCCGCATGGGCTGCGGGGTTGGCAAAAGCTTTGTGAACACCAACCGGAACGCGGACTTCATCTTCCGGGACGAGGCGGGAAACCGCTTTCCCTTCATCAACGAGGGCATGAACTGGGGGGCGGAGGTGGACCGGACCCTCTTCGTCATGCGCTTTGAGCGCCTGGCGGACGGCAGCCCCATCGCCCTGTTCGTCAACTATCCCATGCACTGCTGCCTGGTGTTCCTGAACAATTTCGACGGCACCGGCGCCATGGGCGTCAGCGGGGACATCGCGGGCAATGTGAGCCGACAGCTGGAGAAGAAGTACCCCGGCGCCGTGGCCGTCTGGTCCAGCGGCGCGGCGGGGGACGTGGACCCGGTGCTGTTCAACCAGCTGATCTATCCGGATCCCATGGACGGCCATTGCGTGAAGGAGCCCATCCGGTCCCTGGAGGTGACGCTGCAGCAGCTGCGCATGATCGTGGGCTGGCACTGCCATGACATCATCGGCGTCCTGGAGGGGATCACCTGCGGCGAAGAGAAGGTCCCCATCCGCTCCGCCCTGAGCTGGTCGGAGACGGAGAGCACGGAGGACAAGCCCTACCGCATCCGGATGCAGACCCTGCGGGTCGGCAGCGCCGCCCTGGTGGGCATCGGCGGGGAGCTGTACAATGCCTTCGGCCGGCAGCTGAAGGCGGACACGGCCCGGGGCGCCCTGGGCTACGCCATGGACATCGACCACGGCATCACCCCCTACGGGGAGATGGACGGGCAGCAGCAGCCCTTCGGCCCCAAAAGCCGGGAGGATCTGCGCCGTATCAGCGAGGCGTCCCCGCTGCCCTTCTTTATCAAGGGGATCCTGAGCGTTCACGACGCCGTGGCGGCGAAGGAAGCCGGGGCGGCGGGCGTGGTGATCTCCGGCCACAACAACCGTTTTCCCTGCGCGGTGCCGCCCCTGAAGGCGCTGCCGGCTATCCGTCAGGCTGTGGGGGAGGATTTTATCCTGCTGGTGGACGGGGGCATGAACACGGGCTATGACGTGTTCAAGGCCCTGGCCCTGGGGGCGGACGGCGTGCTGAACGCCCGGATCCTCTGCGCCGCCTTCGTCAAGGACGGGCCCGAGGGCCTGACGGACAAGATCCTGAAAATCGGCGCGGAGCTGCGCGGCGCCATGGGCAACACGGGCTCCCCGGATCTCCGGCATCTCAACCGGGAGAGCCTCATTCTTCCCTGACCCGTATCCGTGGCGATTCATTCCGATCGGGAATGACCCGCCACGGATTTTGAATTGCCCCGGGCGGCGGAAAACCGGTATAGTCATATCGAGGTGATTTGAAACGTGGAGAATCGGCGCGGCCGCGTGGGCATGGACCTGACAGAGGGAAATATCTTTCAGCAGCTGATGATCTTTGTGGTGCCACTGCTGCTGGCCAACCTGGTGCAGCAGCTGTACAACACGGTGGACATGGTGGTCATCGGCCAGTACGTGGGCAGCGCGGGCGCCACCGGCGTTTCCACCGGCGGCGAAGTGGCGGCCATGATCACCTTCATCGCCACGGCCCTGGGTTCCGCGGGTCAGATCTACGTGGCCCAGCTTTCCGGCGCGAAGGATCACGCCGCCATCAGCGAAACCATCATGACCTCCCTGGTGTTCTCCATCGGCTTCTCCCTGGCGATGACCGCGCTGTGCGTGATCTTCTGCGACCCTATGCTTCGCTGGCTCAACTGCCCGGCGGAGGCCTTCGGCCAGGCCCATGACTACATGATGATCGTCAGCTGCGGGCTGCCCTTTGTGTTTGGCTACAATATGGTCTGCGGCGTGCTGCGGGGAATGGGGGAGGCGAAGCGCCCCCTGCTGTTCATCACCGTCGCCGCCCTGTCCAACATCGTGATGGACCTGCTGCTGGTGGCGGTGATTCCCATGGAAGCGGCGGGCACCGCCATCGCCACCGTGGCGGCGGAGCTGGCCAGCTTCATCGCCGCTTTCATCTACATGTACAAGCGGCGGGAGCAGTTCGGCTTTGAGCTGAAGCTGTCCTACTTCAAAATGGACAAAACCTCCGTGGGCATCATCCTGAAGCTGGGGATTCCCCAGGCCATCCGGACCATCCTGGTGCGCTTCAGCATGATCTGGGTCAACGCCAACATCAACAGCTACGGCGCGGTGGCTTCCGGCACCAACGGCATCGGCAACAAGCTGCAGAAGTTCCTGGAGATCTTCTCCCAGAGCATGAGCCAGGCCTCCGGCGCCATGATCGGCCAGAACCTGGGGGCGAAGAAGCATGACCGGGCGAAGAAGACGGTGTACATCGCCATGGTCGCCTCCCTGATCGTGGCCCTGATCATCGTGGGCATCGTGCTGCTGTGGCCCCACGCCCTCTTTGGCATCTTCACCAATGACGCGGACGTGCTGGCCATGGGCGTGGACTACCTGAACATCATGATCGTCCACTTCCTGGTTTCCGCGGTCATCAGCGCGTACCAGAGCATGGTCATCGGCGCCGGCAACGCCCCGCTGAACTTCGCCATCGGCATCCTGGACGGGGTGATCTGCAAGATCGGCTTCAGCCTGATCTTCGTGAACATGATGGGCATGGGGGTCTACGGCTACTTCTGGGGCACCGCCCTGAGCCGGGTACTGCCCATGTGCATCTGCATGATCTACTTCTACTCCGGCCGGTGGAAGAAGGCCCAGCTGCTCAAGGACAAAAAGTAAAGCGGACCGCCCGATCATCCGGGCGTTCCCCCAAAAATGAAGCATCCCCGGACCCGGCATGGGTTCGGGGATGTTTTTGATGGATCGGATGACGCGCGGCCTTCCGGAGGGCAGAGGGTTTCCTTCCGCCCCGCCAGGCTCTTCCTCAGGCTTCCAGCCGGCGGATGCCGTCCGCCAGGCGGCGGAGGGTTTCCTCCCGGCCCAGCAGGGCGGCAATCTCAAAGGCGCCGCCGGGGGTATTGGCCACGCCGGAAATGGCGATGCGCAGGGGCCAGAGCACCGCGCCGTTCTTCAGGCCGCTGTCGGCGATGGCGGCCATGACCGCGTCGTGCAGGGCGGCTTCCGTCCAGTCGGGGAGGGCTTCCAGCACGGGCTGGACCAGCTTCAGGCTGGCCAGGGCCACCTCGGGGTTGGTCTTCATCTTCTTGTGGGTGTACAGCGCCAGGTCGTAATCCGGCATCTCCCCCAGGAAGGAGACCATGTCCGGCAGCTGATTGAAGACCTCCGTGCGGCTCTGGGTCAGCTCCGCCAGGCGCCGGTAATCAATGCCCCTGCCCGCCAGCGCCCGGTCGAACCAGGGGGTGGCCATGGCCAGGTATTTTTCCGGATCCATGCGGCGGATGTACTCCGCGTTGAACCAGGTCAGCTTGTTCACGTCGAAAATGCCCGGGGAATGGTTCAGACGGTGGATGTCGAAGGCCTCCACCAGCTCCTCCAGGGTGAAGAGCTCCCGCTCATCCCCGGGATTCCAGCCCACCAGCGCCAGATAGTTGATCAGCGCCTCGGGCAGGTATCCCTTGTCGATGAAGTCGGAGTAGTACGCGTCCCCGTCCCGCTTGGACAGCTTGTGCTGCGCGTCCCGCATGACGGTGGTCAGGTGCACGTAGACGGGCTTTTCCCAGCCGAAGGCGTCGTACAGGTAATTGTACCGGGGGGTGGAGGAAAGATACTCCATGCCCCGCATCACGTGGGTGATGCCCATCAGGTGGTCGTCAATGACGTTGGCGAAATTGTAGGTGGGCATGCCGTCCTGCTTGATCAGCACCATGTCGTCCATGGCCTCGGCGTTGGGGAAGGTCATGTCCCCGAAAACCGTGTCGTGATAGCTGGATTCCCCCTCCGTGGGGGCGTTCATGCGGATGGTCCAGGGGATGCCGGCGTCCAGCTTTTCCCGCACCTCCGCCGGGGACAGATGGAGGCAGTGCTTGTCATACTTCCAGGTGCCGCCGGCGGCCTCCACCTTCGCCTTCCGGGCGTCAATCTCCTCCTTGGAGCAGAAGCAGTAGTAGGCGTGGCCGGTTTCCACCAGCTTCTTCGCGTAGGGCAGGTAGGTGTCCTTCCGCTGGGACTGGACATAGGGGGCCACGGGGCCGCCCACGTCCGGGCCCTCGTCCCAGGTGAGGCCGCAGCCCTTCAGGGTCTCATAGATGACCTCCGTAGCGCCGGGCACGAAGCGCTCCTGGTCCGTGTCCTCGATCCGGAGGATGAACTTTCCGCCCTGCCGGCGGGCGTAGAGGTAATTATACAGCGCCGTCCGCAGCCCGCCCAGGTGCATGAAACCGGTGGGGCTGGGGGCAAATCGGGTTCTGACTTCCATGACTGTGTTTCTCCTTTTCAGCGGCCGGGAAAGCCGCGCTTATTTCGTCTGCTTCGCGAAGGTGTCCCGCAGGCCGACGGTGCGGTTAAACACCGGTAGCGCCGCCGTGGAATCCGGATCCTTGCAGAAATACCCCGTCCGCAGGAACTGGAAGGAATCCCCCGTCGCGGCTTCCGCCAGGCAGGGCTCGCCGAAGCCCCGCATGACCCGCAGACTGTCCGGGTTCAGCCGGGCGATGAAATCCTTCTTGTCCGGGGCGTCCTCCGCCTCCTCGTCCAGCTCCTCGGCCAGCAGGGGCTCGTACAGCCGGGCTTCCACGGGAATGCTGCCCTGGACGGGCACCCAGTGCAGGGTCTTGCCCTTGATCTTCCGGTCCGCCCCGGCGCTGCCGGAGAAGGAATCCAGGTCCACCGTGCAGTACACCGCGGTGATGTTGCCCTCCGCGTCCTTTTCGCAGCCGTCGCAGCGGACGATGTAGGCGCCCTTCAGCCGCACCTCGTTGCCGGGGAACATGCGCTGATACTTCTTCACGGGGACCTCCATGAAGTCCTCCCGCTCGATGTAGATCTCCCGCCGGAAGGGCAGGGTCCGGGTGCCCATCTCCGGATGGTCCGGGTGGTTCTCCAGGGTGACGGGCTTCTCCTCTCCCTCAGGCCAGTTGGTCAGCACCACCTTCAGGGGATCCAGCACGGCCATGGCCCGGGCGGCCTTTTCCCCCAGGTCGTCCCGCACGCAGTGCTCCAGCACGGCGAAATCCACCGTGGAATCCGCCTTGCTCATGCCGATCAGGTCCACAAAATTCCGGATGGAGGCCGGCGTATACCCCCGGCGGCGCATGGCGCTGAGGGTGGGCATCCGGGGATCGTCCCACCCGGAGACGTAGCCGCCCTCCACCAGCTGGCGCAGGTAACGCTTGCTCATGACCGTGCGGGTCATGTTCAGGCGGGAAAACTCGATCTGCCGCGGCCGGGCAGGCAGCATGTCCGCGCTCTTTTCCACCACCCAGTCGTACAGGGGGCGGTGAATCTCATACTCCAGGGAGCAGAGGGAGTGGCTGATGCCCTCCAGCGCGTCGCCGATGGGATGGGCAAAATCGTACATGGGGTAGATGCACCACTTGTTCCCGGTGCGCCAGTGCTCCTTGTACAGGATGCGGTACATGGCCGGATCCCGCATGACGATGTTGGGGGAGGCCATGTCGATCTTGGCCCGCAGGGTCTTGCTGCCCTCCGGGAACTCTCCGGCCCGCATCCGGCGGAACAGGTCCAGGCTCTCCTCCCAGGGGCGGTCCCGCCAGGGGCTGTTCTTCCCGGGCTCCGTCAGGGTGCCCCGGTACGCCCGCATCTCCTCCCGGCTCAGCTCGTCCACATAGGCCAGGCCGCGGCGGATCCATTCCTCGGCGATTTCGTAGCACTTGTCATAATAATCCGAGGCGTAGAACTCCCCGCCGGTCCAGTGGAAGCCCAGCCAGTGGATGTCCTTCTTGATGTTCTCCACGTACTCCGTGTCTTCCTTGGCGGGGTTGGTGTCGTCAAAACGGAGATTGCACTTGCCGCCGAATTTTTCCGCCGTCAGGAAGTCCATGATCAGGGCCTTGCAGTGGCCGATGTGCATATAGCCGTTGGGCTCCGGGGGGAACCGGGTGTGGATCTCCTGATACCGGCCGTCCGCCAGGTCCTGGGAGATGGCGTCCCAGATAAAATTGCCGCGGGGGGTGTTTGTTTCCATGCGTGATCCTTCCTTTCAGGGGAAAACTGCGGCTCCGGCGCCCCGGCGCCGGGCCGGAAAGCGCGAAAACGCGTAATCTTCCCTATTATAAAAGAAAGCGCCGGCTTCCGCAAGGGTTCACGCCTTAAATTTGTTACAATTTTGATACAAAACCCCTTTTCAAACAGGGAAAAACAGTGTATAATTCTCCTGAAATCCAAGGCGGGAGGGATGCCGGATGCAGGATCAGTTCGAGACCATGAAGCTCAAGCCCATTGTGGAGTCGGGCAACGAGGCGCAGGATATCCTCCTCTATGTATATCAGGCCCTGCAGGCCAAGGGGTACGACCCCATTACCCAGCTGGTGGGGTACATCATCAGCGGCGACCCCACCTACATCACCAGCTACAATTCCGCTCGCAGCATGATCTGCCGCCTGGAGCGGGATGAGATCATCGAGGAGCTGGTCCGCTCCTACCTGGAAACCCACTGACCGGAAAGAGAGGGTGTCGCGAGGCGCCCTTTTTCTATGGAAAGTAACGATTCAGTCCAGAGAGCGGAGCGACTGAACAGATACCATGAAAAAGAAAGGACGACAGACCGATGCGCAGGAAATTCCGTTTCGCCCTGGCGCTGCTGGCCCTGCTGCTGCTGGCCGCGGCCACGGCCCTGGGGGCGGACGCCTTCCGCTTTGAGACGAAAAACGTGACCCTCTTCGAGGGCGAAAGCGCCCAGCCGGTCCTGATCCGGCAGGGCGCCGCCGCGGAGGAAGGGGAGCTGACCTTCACCGTGGGCAAGCCGGCCATCCTCTCCCTGGGGGAGGACGGAGCCATCACCGGCCTCAGCAAGGGGGACAGCCTGTTGAAGGCTACCCTGAAAATCGGCCGGAAAACCTGGACCGCCACCACCATGGTGAAGGTGCTCCGGGCGGTGACCAAGGTCACCCTCAGCACCGGCAAATGGCAGACCTATGACCCGACGGATCCGGAAATCAGCGGCCTGCTGGAGCAGGAGCCGGAGGGAAACGTGATCCTGCTGGCGGCGGGGAAAAGCGTGACCCTGTCCGCCACCTGCACCCCCGCCGATGCCAGCGGCAAAAAGGTCACCTACACCTCCTCGGATGAGGGCGTGCTGAAAATCAATGGGAACACGGCCAAAGCCCAGCAGGCCGGCGAGTGCTGCCTGACGGTGTCCAGCGTCCAGAACCCGGAGGTTCAGGAGCTGTGGCATGTGCTGGTGACCCAGCCCGTCACGAAGCTGACCGTTACGGCCCCCGGCGGCAAGACCGTCGCCGTGGGGGACAGCATCGCCCTGGGGGTGGAATACACCCCCCGGAACGCCACCATGAAGGCCGTGGAATGGTCCAGTAAAAACACGGACGTGGCCACCGTGGACGCGAACGGCGTCGTCACCGGCCTGCGGAAGGGCACTGTCGCCATCCAGGCGAAGGCCCTGGACGGCTCCGGCAAAAGCGCCAGCGCCACCATTACCGTGGCCCAGATGCCCACGGCCATCGAGGTCCGGGAGAGCAGCGTCTACGTCGCCACGGGGCAGAACGCCTACGTCCACGCCTCGGTGCTGCCCCAGTCCGCCAACGACCGGAATGTCACCTTCACCTCCACCAACCCCGCCATCGCTACCGTGTCCGCCAGCGGACAGGTCCGGGGCGTCAAACGCGGGGAATGTGAAATCATCGTCACCGCCCGGGGCAACGCGGCCGTGACCACCTCCATCCCCGTGCAGGTGATCCAGAAGGTCACCAAAATCACCTTTACCGGCCAGCCCGTTTCCCTGCCCGTGCGCACCACGGCGCAGCTGACCTGGACGGTGGAGCCGGCGGACGCCTCCATCCAGGAGGTCACCTTCTCCAGCTCCAACCGCAACGTGGCCACCGTGGATGAAAACGGTGTCGTCACCGGCTACACCCGGGGCACCGCCACCATCACCGCCGCCGCCACCGACGGCTCCGGCCGCCGGGGCCAGGTACGGGTCACCGTGACCCAGCCCGTGGAGGGCGTGTCCATCCAGTACGGGGTGTACCACGTGCAGCTGGAGGGCGGCATGAACGTGAAGGCGGTGATCAGCCCCTCCAACGCCAACAACCAGAACGTGCATTTTACCGTCGGGGACAGCGGCATCGCCACCGTGACGGACAAGCGGAACATCGGCCATGTCCGGGGCTGGCGCACCGGCACCACCACCATTACCGGCACCACGGAGGACGGGGGCTACTCCGCCTCCGCCGAGATCCGGGTGGCGGACTTCAACCGGGCCGTGGTGGTGGACGACATCTACATCGAGAACGAAAAGATCCGCCTCGTTTTCCGGAACCGCAGCGATTTCTCTGTGGACCGGGTGTATTTCACCGTGGAAACCTGGGACGCGGGGGGAGAGCCCCTGGTCTGCAACAGCGACGGGGTCAGCGCCTCCTTCGACGGATGCTACCGGCTGCAGCTGGATCCGGACGACCGGACGGAGCATTACCGCTTCGACTTTGACAATTTCGTCCAGCCCCTGGAACCCATCGGCAACGTGCGGGTGACCATCACCTCCTGGCGGGACACGGAGGGCTACAACCGGAAGATTCCCGAGGATGTCCAGCCCAGCCAGACCTATCACCGCTTCCTGCCGACGCCCACCCCGTCTCCCACGCCCAGCCCGACGCCCACCCCGACCCCCTGAGGACATGGGGAAACGGACGCCCCGCGGCGAGAAACCGTCCCGCCCGGATCATGGAACCAGAGTCTTTTTCACGCTGATTGACTTCAATCAGCGTTTTCCCTGTTCAAAAGGAGGAACAAATCGATGCCCGACGTTGTGGTCATCGGCGCGGGCCACGCCGGCTGCGAGGCGGCCCTGGCCGCGGCCCGGATGGGGATGGATACCCTGCTGCTGACGCTGAACATGGACGGGGTGGCCCTGATGGCCTGCAATCCCGTCATCGGCGGCTCCGCCAAGGGGCATCTGGTCCGGGAGGTGGACGCCCTGGGGGGCGAAATGGCCCTGGCCATTGACGACACCTTCCTGCAGAGTCGGATGCTGAACACGGGCAAGGGCCCGGCGGTGCACGCCCTGCGGGCCCAGGCGGACAAGCAGGCCTATCAGAACCGGATGCGCCACGCCCTCATGACCCAGCCCCGCCTGACCCTGCGCCAGGGGGAGGTGGCGGGCATTGAGACGGAAGGGGACCGGGTCACCGCCGTGACCACCGTCACCGGCGCCCGGATTCCCTGCCGGGCGGTCATCGCCGCCACGGGGGTCTACCTTCAGGGCAGCATCATCATCGGGGATCACCGCCACGCCGGCGGCCCCCAGGGACTCATGAACGCCTCCGCCCTGTCCGCGGGGCTGGAGCGGCTGGGCTTCGCCCTGCGCCGGTTTAAAACCGGCACCCCCGCCCGGGTGGACCAGCGCACCATCGACTTTGACGAGATGGAGATCCAGCGGGGGGACGAGCCCGTCACCCCCTTCTCCTTCCTGACGGACCGGAAGCTGGAGAACACCTATCCCTGCTACCTGACCTGGACGAACGCGGAAACCCACCGGGTCATCCGGGAAAACCTGCACCGCTCCCCCCTGTATTCCGGCCAGATCCACGGCATCGGGCCCCGGTACTGCCCCTCCATCGAGGACAAGATCGTCCGCTTCGCGGACAAGGACCGGCACCAGATTTTTCTGGAGCCGGAGGGAAAAAACAGCCTGGAATGGTATGTCCAGGGCATGAGCTCCAGCCTGCCGGAGGACGTACAGTGGGCCATGTACCGGACGATTCCCGGCCTGCGCCGGTGCCAGCTGACCCGCCTGGCCTACGCCATCGAGTACGACTGCATCGACAGCCGGGAGCTGCGGCCCACCCTGGAAAGCCTGCGGATCGGGGGCCTGTTTTTCGCCGGGCAGATCAACGGCACCAGCGGCTACGAGGAAGCCGCGGCCCAGGGCCTGCTGGCGGGCATGAACGCCGCCCTGTCCCTGCAGGGCCGCCCCCAGGTGATCCTGACCCGGGATCAGGCGTATCTGGGCGTCCTGACGGATGACCTGACCACCAAGGGCACGGACGAGCCCTATCGGATGATGACCTCCCGGGCGGAGCACCGGCTCCACCTGCGGCAGGATAACGCGGACCTGCGGCTGACGGAAATCGGCGCCGCGGCGGGCCTGGTGACGGAGGAGCGTCTGGAGCGTACGCGCCGGAAGCGGGAGGAAACGGAGAAAGCCCTGCGCCATCTGCGCGACACCCGTTTCGCTCCCGGCCCGGCGCTGAACGCCTTCCTGCGGGATCACGCCCAGCCGGAGGCGACGGGCTCCCTCACCGGGGAGGAGCTGCTGCGCCGGCCGGCCATCGGATGGAAGGATCTGGCGGGCCTGGATCCCGCCCTGGCGGAAACCCCGGCGGATGCGGCGGAGCAGGCGGAAATCGCCACCAAGTACGCCGGATACCTGGAGAAGCAGGATCTGTTGATCCGGAAGGCCCGCCGCCTGGAGGAAGTAACCCTGGAGCCGGACATCCCCTACGGGGAGATCACCGGCCTGCGGCTGGAAGCCCGCCAGAAGCTGGCAAAGCAGAAGCCCGTTTCCCTCGGGGCCGCGGGCCGGATTCCCGGCGTAAACCCGGCGGACGTGGCGGTGCTTTCCGTCTGGTTGGAAAAGCGGAACAGGAGCGCGCCATGAGCAGAAAGGAAAAGGCTCTCCGCTGGCTTTTCGCCCTGTGCATGCTTTGCTTCGCCCTCCTCCTGGCCGCCTGGGTGCCCCTCCGCGCCGCCCTGGACTTCCAGCTGGAGGACACGGCCGTCAGTCTGGAAACCAGCCGGGGCCGTGAGCGGAAGCAGCAGTATGAGTACAATGAGGTGAGCGAGGCCCTGTCCCTGGCCCGGGAAAAGCTTTCTGAAACCCAGCCCCTGGCGGACGCCGCCTCCCGGGAGGTGCAGACCCTGAAGGAGACGCGAAAACAGCTGCGGGAGGAAAAGAAGGCACTGGAGGCGGAGCGGAAGGCGCCGGAGGAGGGAAGCCCATGAGCAGCATGGAAAAGACCCTCCTGGCCGCCGTCCTGGCGCTCGCCCTGATCCTGGCGGGCACCCTGGGCGCCGGGCTGCGCCGGGATTATGCCCGGCTCCGGACCGCCCGGGACGAGCTGGCGGCAAGCCGGGCCGCCTGGGAGGCCACCGCGGCGGAGAAGGAAGCGCTCCAGGCGGAGCTGAAGAAGGTTCAGGACGCGCTGAAGGAAGCGGAGCTCACGGTTCAGGAATCCACGGAGCGCGCCGCGGCCCTGCGGTCGGACATCGAAACCCTGGAAGCGGAAATCGCCGCCCTGAAGGCTGATTTGAATCAATCAGTGTTTCCCTAACGACCATCATAAAGGAGAAAAAAGATGAAGATCGCCTTTTACGATACCAAACCCTATGACAAGCCTTCTTTTGAGCATTACGGCGCGCTGAAGGACATGCAGTTCCGCTTTCTGGAAACCCGGCTGAATGAGGACACGGTGGAGCTGGCCAGGGGCTGCGAAGCGGTCTGCGTTTTTGTGAATGACACGGTGAACGCCGCGGTCATCGACCGGCTGTATGAGCTGGGGGTGAAGGTGATCGCCCTCCGCTCCGCGGGATACAACAACGTGGATATCCAGCATGCCTTCGGAAAGATCCACGTGGTGCACGTGCCCTCCTATTCCCCCTACGCGGTGGCGGAGCACGCCATGGCCATGCTGCTGACCTCCGTCCGCCGGATCCATAAGGCCTATAACCGGACCCGGGAATTCAACTTCTCCCTGAACGGCCTGACGGGCTTCGTTTTCCACGGCAAAACCGTGGGCGTTATCGGCACGGGAAAGATCGGCCGGATCTTCATCGACATCTGCCGCGGTTTCGGCATGCATGTGATCGCCTATGACCGCTATCCCGCCCCGGACAGCGGCATCGAGTACGTGCCGCTGGAGGAGCTCTTCCGGCGCAGCGACATCATCTCCCTGCACTGTCCCCTGACGGATGAAACCCGCCACATGATCAACGCGGAGGCCATCGGGCAGATGAAGAAGGGCGTCATCCTGGTGAACACCTCCCGGGGCGGCCTCATTGACGCGGAGGCCCTGCTGGAGGGCATCAAGGCCCGGAAAATCGGCGCCGCCTGCCTGGACGTGTACGAGGAGGAAGCGGATATCTTCTTCGAGGACCTGTCCGGCCACATTCTCAACGACGAGCTGCTGTCCCGGCTGATCTCCATGCCCAACGTGATCGTCACCTCCCACCAGGCCTTCCTGACGGAGGAGGCCCTGAACAACATCGCCGAGACCACGGTCAACAATATTCTTTCCTACTTCGAGAAGGACGGCTGCTGCGACAACGAGCTGTGCTACCGCTGCGGCCACATCGACCAGTGCCGCCACCAGCGGAAGGAAAAGTGCTTCTGATCCGTCGGGCTTTTTGTGGAATTTTATGGTTGACAACCACGCTCTCCGGTGCTATACTATCTCCCGTCGCTGAAGGAGCCGGGTTGCAAAAACCGGGTGATCCGGAGCGGCGATCGGATCTGGGTGTGGCGCAGTTTGGTAGCGTGCTTGAATGGGGTTCAAGAGGTCGTGAGTTCGAATCTCACCACCCAGACTTCCCGGAAGCAAAGAAATCAAGGCTTCCGGGATTTTTTATGCCTTTTTTCGCACGTGAAAAAATACCGGAAAAATCCGGTTTTTCTCGCTCTACTACCGAGTTGTTACCGACTAAAAAGAATGAAGAAAACCCCGGCTTTCCGCCAGGGGCAAAGTTATCCTGACTGACTGAGCGTGCAACGGTACGTCATGGTTGTCAAGCCCTTTCCCATCATTCCCTGTGTGTTTCTGCTGTTGCCTGCTGCAATACGTTATTTCAGGATCAGCGGCACATTCTGCTTCATCCTGTCGATCAGCCCGTGCATCTGCGCCTTCATATCCCCGCTCATGATCTCTGTGATGGCTGTGGTCAGCTTCACCGCCGCGTCCTTGGAGGATGCTCCGCAGTGGAACATGCGCTCCTCCGGCTCCCCATAATCCAGCACGATGAACCGGTCGTGCATGATCCCGCCTGTGATGATGAAGTCGACCGGGATCGACGGAAACTCGGTCTGGAAATCCCTGTAATCACTCAGATGCAGCTGGCTGCGCAGGTTATCGCTGAACACCGTCACCCTGACTCCGGACTTTACGTTCTGGAGCAGCCGCAGCGTCTTGATACTGATGTAGTTGTCAACGATGTATACGGTCTTTGCCGCGCTGCCGTAGATATCCATATAAGTTACATCGGCTTTGACCGGCTGGCCTTCCCGAATCAGATATTCCTTCTGAACGTCCTCCGGCAGATTGAACTTCAGCATCACCGGAGAGAGATCGGACTGCTTCACCGTTTCGCTGATCCGCTCAAAGGCGTCCACCAGCTTGTCGTCATGCTCCAGAAGCATCTTCTGCTGCTCCTCCAGCATGGTGTGGATGCTTCGGATGGCTTCTGTATTCTCCGTGGTCTGCATGGACAGCCGAAGCAGATCACGCTGGGTCACCAGTCCCTGAGTCTCAGCGATGTAGTCCTTCATGGATTTGAACGCTATCACAAGTGCACGGCTCTGACGCGTCGCAATCTCCCCACGCAGAACAGTCATCAGCATATATACGCCTTGCTCAGTAAATGCGTAGGGAAGATATCTTGTGCCGCCCCAACTTGAGGTGAAATTTTTGCACCTCAAGATTGAATTGAACTCCTCTCTTGTAAGTTGAAACATGAACGCATCGCCTTCGAATTTTTCCCCATTGTTCTTGACTTGGCGATTAAAGTTTTTCGTTTCATAGCCATAGAGCTCTGCCAGCTCAAAGTCCAGCATGACCTTCACGCCGCGAACGGTATAGATCTTGTCGCGCAGGGTGCGCTCATCCACGATCACGATCTCTGTATGCTGCTGTTCTGAATCGCCCATGGACCAGCACCTCCTGACATCGAAATCCATACAATAACCCATAAAAACAATATCACAAAATGTTCGCGATGGCAAGAAAAACTTTAGAAAAGAGCAAACCGTGGGAGGGGGCATCCATCTCTACGGGCGCTCTCAGCCGACCGCCGCCCAGTCGCGTGTGAATTAATAGGACCTTTTCAGCATTCGCTTATCCGCGTGGATTCTGGACTCGTTTTCAGCTAAAGAAGTCTGATTTTCTTCTTGACGATTTTTTTTCTGAAACATACAATTATACCAAAGGGGGAGCGGATGATATATGCGCTACTGCGGGAGAGAGGATGAAAATCATGGTGCAGACAGGGGTTAAGCAGCCGGGACGCCCGGGCCGCGTGCCGGAAATTGAACTGATGAAGGCTGTTGCAATTATCAGCATGGTACTGGTGCATGTCTTTGAAATGAGCAGCGGGATCATGCTGTCCTCCAGAAATGAGAACATCGCAGGATATATGATCGAACTGTTTGGAGGTGTTCTCAGCGCTGGGGTTTTCATGTTTGCCATGGGCTGGGGCGCCGCCTATTCCAAAAGGACCATGCCGCAAACATATCTTAAGCGTGCCTTTTCGCTGTTTATCCTGGGCATCGTAATCAACCTGTTTGAAGAATATCTGCCTGCCATTCTGGTGCCAGACACTTACGGGCCGCTTCCGGAGATTCTTCCCTCGATTCTGGCGACGGATATTTACTTTTTTTCATCGCTCATGAGCCTGTATTTCGCGCTCATGAAGATGCTGGAAAGAAAAAGAGGCATGACCGCTGCTGTAAGTATACTTACGCTGGCAGTGTGTGTTTATCTGAATATTACCATCGGGGTCGAGGCCTTCACGACTGGCAGCAAATGGCTGGATACGATTCTCGGGCTTTTCATTCGCGTCAACGAGTATTCCTATTTCCCCTTTATTTCATGGTTCGTTTTTCCGATCATGGGATATTGGCTGGCGCGCGGATATCAAAAGGTCAGCCTGCGCCGTGCGCTGATCTTTGCCTTTATTACAGGCATCGAGGCTCTATTTTTCGCAGAATGGTTCATACGATCCAATCGGATGATGGACGCAACCATATTCAACGTTGTTGAGATCGAAGAAGAATTCTATTATGCGCTTCATCCGCTGTATGCACTGGCAGGATACGGAATCATTGCGGTTGAGTTTCTTCTGGTGCATTTTATTCTGAAGCTCAGTCATGGCCAATTGCATCCGACGCTGACGACAATGAGCAGAAATGTTTCTCCGATTTATGTGGTGCAATGGCTGACCATTGGACTTCTCAGCCCCGTTCTTGCTAACCTGACCGACATTTGGCCCAATATCCTTCTTGCGCTGTTTGTGCTTTTTGTTTCCTACTTTGGAGGAAACCTGCTGAAGAAAACAAATCTGATTAACGTATAAATTCGGTGCGCGTGTGGTGTAACGCTTTCAGGGATCGAAGGACGGTCTTTTCCGTTCCACAGGCAGTTGATGTTTTCAAATGAGGCAACGTTCCGGCATACAACATAAATGGCAGACGGGTAATCTCTGCCTGGCTTGGTGAACATCAGAGGGATGCTCTTTTGATACTGCTTCAGTTTCATCAGAGTACTTCCCAGTAGCCATAACGTTTTCCACCCTTGCGGGTGATGATTCCTTTTTCGGAAAGACGCTTGGTGATGCGCTTAACAGTCGGGATGGAACAGCTCAGCTTATCGACCATCTCCACCTGCGTAATCTGAGGGTTTTTTCGAATCAGGGCTATAAGTCTGGAAGCTAAAGTATCATCTGAGATGCCTAAAGTATCAGCCAAAGTATCAGCTTTCGCCAAAGTATCATTTTGTAGTTCCAAAGTGTCAGGTTTTTCTTCCAAAGTGCCATCTGATATATCCAAAGTGCCAGGTTTCGGTTTGGATTTGACACTTTGGGATTCCAAACTGACAATTAAAGGGACATCATTATTTTCCAAAGTGTCAACCTGACCGCTTAAAGGGACATCCAAATCGACAACGTGTTGGTTTGGCGTTGCACCATCATGGAACAAAGCGCTCTCCAAGCCTTTGAAGAAAACACGGATTGTCTTTGGGCATTTTCTTTGTTTGTTTTTTTCCGCTTTTCTCTTCAACATGATAGCAAAAAAACGATCAAAAGACAATTGGCGCAGTGCAACGCGTGACGAAAAAACCGTATTGAAAGCGGGTTTTCCTTGTGCTACAATGGCGGGGAGCCTGAAAGGGGAGAAAGCTCCCCTCAAATCATATTTTATGGAGGATCAAAGCGCATGATTTACTATGTCAACGCGGACGCGTTCCGGGACGGGGACGGCAGCGCCCAGCGTCCCTTCCGCCATGTGAACGACGCGGCGAAGGTGGCCCGGGCTGGCGATGAGGTCATCGTGGCTCCCGGCGTGTACCGGGAGTACGTGAACCCGATCCACGCGGGCATGGCGGACGCCCGCGTCACCTACCGCAGCCAGGAGCCCCGCGGGGCCCGGATCACCGGCGCCGAGGAGCTGAAGTCCTGGCAGCCCTATCAGGGCAATACCTGGACGGCCCGGGTGAAGAACAGCCTCTTCGGGACCTACAATCCCTACACCACCATGGTCTGCGGCGACTGGTACTTCGCCCCCACCGTGCGCCACACCGGCGCGGTGTTCATCAACGACCGCATGATGTATGAGACCACCAGCCTGCAGGACTGCCTGGACGCGAAGGCGGATCCCTGCGCCTGGAACCGGGCGGATTCCACCTGGACCTGGTACACCGAGCAGGACGGGGACGAGACCGTCCTGTACGCCAACTTCCACGGCCTGAACCCCAACGAGGAGAACACGGAGATCTCCGTCCGCCGGAATGTCTTCATGCCCTCGGAAAACGGCGTGAACTACATCACCGTTTCCGGCTTCAAATTTGACAAGGCGGCCACCACCTGGGCCCCGCCCGCGGCGTACCAGGACGGCATGATCGGCCCCCACTGGTCCATGGGCTGGATCATCGAAGACTGCGAGGTCTGCAACAGCAAGTGCTGCGGCAT
>JAFUGS010000064.1 GCA_017469265.1 Clostridia bacterium | reverse complement strand
CCATAAACAGATGATGGGAGAATACATCCTGTATATGAACGGCAGAATCATCGGCGGCATTTATGATGACCGCTTCCTGGTCAAGCCGACCAAATCAGCCAAGGCTATGATGCCGGATGCTGATATGGAGCTTCCTTATGAGGATCTTTCTCTGGAGGAACGGATTATCCGCCTTGAACGGAGAGTTGCCCAGCTTGAAGCAAAAGACGGTGCTGTAGGCTGACCGTTGCCCTGTGGAGCACATATGCTCTGCAGGGCGCTTTTTTGCGTTTTGGAGAAATAACAGCTTTTATTTTTCACATCTAATCCTGTTTTTTTACTTCGATGCGGACTACCATATGATCACGGTCAGGGAATGACCGGAATGATTGAAGGAGGTTTGGAACGATGTATGTTAATGGACGTGGCCCGATGAACAGAGGATTTGGCCCCATGGGAGGCCCGATGCATCATCGTCCTATGGGCTTCCGTCCCATGGGCATGTGGCATCGTCCGATGGGCTTTTTCCCGATGGGCGGGCTCTTTATCCTTCCTGCTCTTATGTTCGGCGGCTGGATTGCGATCGCCGTTGTGGGAGGAATCATGAGCCTGATTGGCACCTTGATCGGAGGAATCTTCTCAGGGCTGTCTTGCCTGGCTTCGGGTGTTTTTTCTGGCAATGGCCTGGTAATCGGTATTGTAATCGGTCTTGTTGCCTTCTACTATTTCCGCAACTGGAAGAGCACGAAAAGCACTGGAGAGGTTGAGTAAATGAAAGACAAAGCATTATGGTGTTTGGGCCTTGTGCTTGGTGCAGGAGTGATTGTTACAGATCGCTTCCTGCATCTGCTTCCTGACTGGCTGGCAATTGTGCTGTTCGTGATTGCCTGGGTATTGATTGTTGCAGGCATCTGGAAAGAGAGAGCGAAGAAGTTATGACCAAGGATAGGATTTGGCTAATCAGTGCGATTGTATGTTTTCTGGCCGCTGTAGTTTCGCTGGCTGGATCCGCTATCGGCATGTCGGACACTCTGGTGAGAATATTTGGTGTAGTGAATATCATTTCACTGGTGATTGTGGTTTACAGGACAGTACAGAACAAAAGATAAAAGTCATGATAGAGCACCCGTAATAACGGAAACGGGGACAGGCTTTCAGATATAGGCAAGCGGGCAGGAAATCTCCTGCCCCTTGCCGTATATGAGCTGAGAAAGGAGTCCGCCATGAAAAAGTTCTTCAGTCGCGAAAGTATCCTGCCGGATCGCACCAATCATTATGATGAAAGCGGGCATACCGCAATCGTTCCATCATAGCCTGAAAAGTCTTGTTGACAATCCCTTCTCAAACGATATCGTCATTCATCAGGAAATGGAACAGGTCAACAATAATCACACCTTTTTCATCCCGTCTGGTATGCAACCCGTTTTTCGTCACAATCAGTTTTGTAAATGAGTCATCAATACGGTACAGCGGTCTTTTTTCCTGCGATTCTTTTTCATCATCAGGCAGCGATAAAGCAGACTGGATATAATATTTACTGGCACCATTGGATGCAACAAAGTCAACTTCAAGCGTTTTCTGAGTATAGATTGGTTTCCCGTTCGTATCCTTACGGTCTGTTTTTTCCCGAATGCCGACCGCGCCGACATCAACATGGTATCCCCGGTAACGCAATTCGTTATACAGGATATTTTCCATGAGATGCGATTCTTCAACATGCCGGAAATTCAGCCTGGCATTGCGGACTCCGATATCCTCAAAATACAGTTTGTTCAACGCGCCAATATATTTTCGGCCACGCACATCATAACGCTGCGCTTTGGAAATCAGAAAGGAATTCGAAATTTTCATACAAACTGTGGTTATTGTCGAATAAGAAGCATTTTCGCTTATGATTGCGACATATGATTCATATCTCATTTCCCGGTTGGAATCTTTTCATTCAGGCTTTTATTCCGGTAGTTCAGGTTCGTCCGCAGGGAATCGCCCTGCTTTTCCCAAAACAGGTTGCCGGCCTCGTTGTCCGCAAAAACAAGACCGAACACTTTCTGGATTCCTTCTTTCTTCAGCGCTTCCATTGTTTCCTGCTGCCGGCTGAAGAGACGCATCAAAGGCTCCGCGAAAATAGCGAGCCCGGCCATGAGAATCACCGAAATGATCAGGCACATCCGCAGCACCGCGTGGAAATATCCGTTCGCCTCCTCCCGGTTTTTCCGCCCGAGTGCCTGGGAAACAAAGATCGATACCATTGTGCCCATTGCGTAAAAAATCCGGGAGATCTTAGCGGCGAGGTGGAAAAAAGGGGTTGACAGGCGGGGTACATTCTGGTAGAATGCGCATCGACCGACAACCTGTCGGTTTAGAAAGGAAGGCACCGATGCGGATTGTCAAGGAAGCGGCCGAACGGAAAAACGAGATCCTGGACGCGGCAGAGGAACTGTTTGCCGCCAGGGGATACGAGGGAACCAGCACCGGCGATATCCTGGACCGTGTGGGGATCGCCCGGGGAACGCTGTATTATCACTTCCGGTCCAAGGAGGAGATCCTGGACGCCCTGATCGAGCGGCTTAACCGGACCATGATTGCCCGGGCGGAAAAGGCGGCCGGAGACAGGAACATTCCCGTAGTGGAACGGATCATCCGCACCATCCTGTGCATGAACCCGGAGACAGGGGGATTCCCCATCGGACATGAGGTGATGGAGCAGGTGCACAAGCCGCAGAACGCTCTGATGCACCAGAAGATGCAGCAGGGACTGCTGGACGGGGTGGTCCCGGTGATCACCCGGCTGGTGGAGGAAGGAAACGCTCAGGGCATCTTCCATACCGGGTATCCGCAGGAGACTACGGAAATGCTGGTGCTGTATTCCGGCATTGCCTTCGACAGCCGCCTGGGCGGGGAACCGGAGCAGGAGGCACGCAGGGTGCGGGCGTTTATCCATAACACCGAGATCCTGCTCGGGGCGGAAAGCGGCAGCCTGGAAGCGCCCATGGCATTGCTGTTCACGCAGGTGAAATGAGGATCCGGATAAAAAGGGAGTTTTTCCCTTTTTATTTTCGAGCTATACCGACTGGCAGTCTGTCGGTTGAAATGACGCTCAACAAGAGAAGAAACGGAGGGAAACCATGATGAAGTCAACCGAAACCGGAAAATACAGGTACCGCCCGGTCCTGTTCTTTGTCCTGACCTACCTGTTTACCTGGATCTTCTGGGTCCCGGCGGCCTTTGTGCCGGAAGAAACCGCCGCGCCGCTGATGGTACTGGGGCTGATCGCCCCGGCGGCGGTCTCCACAGTGTTTGTACTGCGATCCGGCTCGAAAGCGCTGAAACAGGACCTGAAGAACAAGCTGGTCGGGTTTTACAAGGTGAAATGGGCGAATGTGTTCCTGGCAGCGGGCGTCTTCGCGGTGATCGTGGCCTGCTCCATCCTGCTGTCACTGGCGTTCGGGCAGAAAACGGACCAGTTCGCCTTTACGGAAGACTTCTCCTTTACCGGAGTGGGAATCGGAAGCGCATTGGTGACCATTCTGCTGGCTTCAGTTATCGAGGAAGTCGGCTGGAAAGGCTACTGCGAGGATTCCATCGGCAATTATATGAACTGGTTTTGGGAATCCATGATTTTCGGCATGATCTGGTCCTTCTGGCATTTCCCGCTGATTTTCATCAAGGGGACATACCAGGCGGGGCTGACGGTCAATCCGCTGTATGTGATCAATTTCTTTATCAGCGGAATTCCTCTGGGTTTCATCATCACGTGGGTATACCTGGCCAGTGATCGGTCCATCCTGGCATGCATGGTTTTCCACCTGTTTGTCAATTTCCTGCAGGAGAAGATCGCGATGACGCCGGAAACCAAGTGTGTGGAGACCCTGGTGGTGACGGCCGCGACGGTGATCATCGTGGCGCGGAACCGGGAGATGTTCTTTGAGACCCGGCATGTGGGAAGGCTCCTGGATGACGTGAGCGGAGAAGAAGGGGCAGAAGCGTGAAAAAGAAAACGAATTATTCCCGGTTCCTGCTCCTGTGGGCAGGGAATATGATCTCCCAGGTCGGCGGGGGCCTGACCAGTTTCGGCCTGGGCGTCTACATTTTCAACCGGACGGGGAGCGCGGCCCAGATGGCGCTTGTCACGCTGCTGGGTTTCCTGCCGACACTGCTTCTGTCCGTTCCGGCGGGCGTGCTGGCGGACTTGTTTGACAGGCGGCTGCTGATGATGATCGGCGACGGATGTTCCGCCATCGGAATTCTCTACATCCTGTTCTGTATGAACAGCGGAGGCGCCGCCCTGTGGCAGATCTGCGCCGGCGTCTTTGTGAGCGCCTGCTTTTCCGCTCTGCCGGAGCCGGCCTTCAAGGCGACGATCACGGACCTGCTGACCAAGGAGGAATACACAAAGGCGAGCGGCCTGACCTCCCTGGCCGGCAGCGCCCGGTACCTGGTATCCCCGGTGATCGCCGGTCTGCTGCTGGCGGCGTACGATATCCGGCTGCTGCTGATCATTGATATCAGTACCTTCTTTGTGACGGCAGCCGCTGCGGCGGCGGTCCGCCGGGGCCTTGGGAAACAAAGGAACGGGGATCGCGAAAGATTTGCCGGCAGCCTGCGGGAGGGCTGGAAGGCGGTACATGCCCGGAAGGGGGTATTCCGGCTGATCCTGGTCTCTTCGGTCATGTCCATGTTCATCGGGGTGATTCAGGTGCTGTCCGAACCGCTGGTGCTTTCCTTTGCGGATTCGAAAACCCTGGGAATCGCCGAGACCGTATGCGCGCTGGGAATGCTGGTGACGGCGCTGCTAACCGGCATTGTCGGAATCCGGAAAAGGCACGCGGCGGTGCTGGGCATCTCCCTGGCCCTGGCCGGCTTATTCATGACTGTGTTCGCGCTGCGGGAGAATATTGTACTCATCTGCATATCCGGCTTCCTGTTCTTTGCAATGCTGCCGCTGGCCAATTCGAGCCTGGATTACCTGGCTCGGAGCAATATCCCGGATGAGCTGCAGGGACGGGCGTGGGGGTTCATCGGCTTCCTGTCCCAGCTGGGCTATGTGCCGGCCTTCGCGTTTGCCGGGCTGCTGGCGGACCGGGCGGCCGTGATGATGCGGGCCACCGTCGGGCGGGGATCCGCGCTGGTGATCGGAATCTCCGGCGGACTGCTGGTCCTGGTTTCCATACTTTCCCTGTTATCCCGCAGGATCCGGAGCCTGGAAAGCGGTGCGGAGCGTGAAGCATCCGGCGGACCGTGCCCGGATATCTGAAAAAACAGCTCCAGCTGGACCGTTTCCGGGGCTGATTCCGTGATAAAAAACGATCCTGCTGTCGGCGGGACCGTTTTTTATGGTGATGTGCCCTGCAATCGTCCAAAGACAGCTCTCCAGCGGCATTTTTTCGGAATCTCCGACGGTCGCTATAGCCGTACGGGAAAGCCTCTCCTTCGTTTCACGAATCATCCCTTCCGAAAGATCCTGGAGGTCATATCCCGGGAGGGCGGGGATCAGCAGGTGATAGTCCTTTTTAAGCAGCGGAATGACATTTTCAAAGTAGTCCCAGGTTACAAGCGATGGGTGGATCAGCAGGATGCATTCTGGATTTTCCTGCCCATATTCATAGATCCTCATGCATAAATACCCTCCTTCTGTCGCCTTAAAGGAGCGAGACGATTCCGGCAATCACCGCCGCCCCCGCGATCCAGATCAGGGTCAGGATTCCCCGCTTTTTCAAAACCTGCGGCCAGGTCTGCACAAAGGGGATTTCCTCTGTTCCGGGGATCACCCAGAACCTGCTGTGCCCGACCCAGAGCCTGTCGATCACAATCCCGTCGTACCAGTTCATGACTTCGAGGAAGATGAGCGCCTGCAGATACGCCGGCCAAAAGCTCTGAATGCCGTTCCAGACGCGAATGATCAGGACCAGCGCCGCCGCCATGACCGCGAAGAACGCGATCATAAAGCGCTTCCGCTTCCTCGCCACGGTTTTCCGGTCGGTCAGCCCCAGCTCATAGACCTTTTCCTGAACGGGCTCCGGGTAGAAATACAAGCCGTTCAGTGCGCTGCTTCCCACGCCGATTTTCACCATCAGCGTAAACAGAGCGCAGAACAGGATCAGCTGCAGAACAATAATCATTTTGTCTTCCTCATTAATCTCTTTTTATTTTGAGCCCACGTCCGCGACCGCTTCCGGCTCCCTGTCGCCCAGGATCCAGTAATTGCATTCTCCGTCCCCGTCCGCCAGCGTTTTGTGGCGGATCAGCTTGCCGTGCGCCGCGCTGCAGGTGATCTGGTCGATAGAGCAGAGATTCGGGAGAAAATCGATATAGCCATGCTTCCGGGCAAAGTCATTCAGCGGGCAGGTATCATAGACAAACGCGAGTCCTTTTTCATGTTCATCCGGATTGAGCCGGATTTTCCAGGTGTTGCCCCAGGCGTTGCCGCGAAAGCGCTCCGCCTTCTTTCTGTAATTATCCAGATACCTGTAGAGCAGTTTCACGATCCAACGATGCTTCAGAAGCCTGTTCATGTTGAAATGAGACAGCTTTCGAAGGCTTTTCCCCATGGCCGCGTCGATCATGAGCTGCAGGTCGTCTTTGCTGAAAGACCGGTCTACCGAATCGTAGAAAGCGAAGAAGGCGTAGGCCTCCAGCATGTTGCTGGCCATCGGATTCTTTTTGCCGCCGAGGTCGCCTGCCTCCAGGATCCACTTTTGGTCCAGCACAACAGTCCTCTCCCAGCGCGCTTTCGCCTCTTTGGGCGAATAATGCTCCGACAGCCATTTCTTCATCGCCGGCTCAAACATTTTTAGATACTTATCCAGGTTGTTTTCAGCCTCCATCCACGCAAAACCGTCTATCCCTTCCGCAAGGGGCTTCTCAAATCAAATACAGAATAAACAAGCCGAGGTACATCACTGCGCCAGCAATGTTTCCCGCGCCTGAAATGTTGAACGGCGCCTGCACCAGAAACAGAGGCATGATGATGACCGGAGCATTTTTCTCTCCATAGGTATGAATTATCATAGCGCTGCATCCTCCGATTCCCTCAGCGAGTTTCTTTCTTTCCAGTGACGGTATAGATCATGCCCCTGATCTGGCGGGAATCTGTGATGGTGAACCCGACGTTTGCCATCATCCTTTCAATGCCCTTGCGGTTCGTGGTATGGCAATCGCCGCTCCTTGCAAGCTTGAAGAGAATGTGATTATCGATCCACGCGCCGACGCCGCCGATGCCGGTGTCGGAGAGAATGTACAGACCGCCGCTCTTCAGCACGCGCCACGCCTCCCGCATGGCCTTTTCGGGATAAGGATAGTGATGGAAGCTTTGAGAGCAGGTGACGATATCGAAGCTCTCGTCCGGATAGGGTAGTTTATCAGCGGAACCCGCAACAAACTCCGCACCGGGAATCGCTTTTCCCTTTGCCACGCGGATCATCTCTTCGGACAGATCCAGGCCGCTGTATCTTGCGGCTCTCTGCCCGGAAAGCAGATCAAGCAGAAACCCGGTCCCGCAGCCTACATCCAGCAGCGCTTCATAGGGAACGGTTCTGATCTGCTGTGCGATGTCGCGGCAGCTGATCTTTCCGTTCTGCGAATAGTAATAGGTGTCGCGCTGATCATATTCGGCAGCCTGTCTGTCAAAATGCTTTCTGGATAACGCCTCGAAGTCTTTCATGTCTTTACTCCTTTCTCTGTAAGGCTCTCAGCTTGTTAGTTATGTCTAACTGCTCAACAAAATGTAAGCCCATCACACAGCCGTCCATCTTCGACTCCACTGTGTGATGGGCGAAAAGCGTTAGTTAGAATCCGCTAACTATTATACATTGCACCGTCTTGTTTTTCAAGAAGTGTGGCTAAAAACGCGGCTAAATTGAAGTAAAGGGAATGCTTTCATGCATAGGAGGGAATAATACTCCCTTGGCAGTCAATTTGGCAGTCGCTCAAGTTTTAGCAAATATCACATCATAGAGCAGAAAACGTCTTCATTTTTACAGCCATTCTCTTAAAAGTGTTCCGGTATCCCCGTCGATACAGATAGCGTCCGCCGTCTTCAGTTCCTTTTTTAACTGCTCAATCTGATCTGCACGGGTGCCGATGCCCAGGGACAAGCTGTCCCGGAAGCTCTGCACGCCATCCAGGCCTTGCTGAATGGTCTCCAGATAGCCGTTTGGCCGTTTATCGTAATTCCTGCTCATAGTATTCTCTGTCCTCATCCTTGAAAACGTTAAAGATCACCCGATCCATGGCTCCAGGATGCCTGAGCATCCAGTCTTTTACGGTTTTCACGGCAATTTCAGCCGCGTGGCGTCCCGGAAAACGGAAAACCCCTGTGGAAATGCAGCAGAAGGCCACACTTTTCAGCCCGTTTTCCAGGCACATATCCAGCGTGTTAGCGTAGCAGTCAGCCAGGGCCTTTTCCAGCGCCGGCGTCAGCCTGCTCTCCACGATCGGCCCGACGATATGAATCACCTTTTTTGCGGGCAGGTTATAGGCGTCCGTCAGCATCGGGACAGCCGTTGGCTGCTCGTAATCCGGGCCATACTGCTGCCTGAACGCCTCCATCTGCCGGTTGCAGGCGGCGCGGAGCTGGATGCCCGCGAAGGAATGGATACAGTTGTCAATGCAGGTATGCATAGGCACAAAGCATCCGAGCATTTGGGAGTTGGCCGCGTTCACAATGGCGTCCACTGCAAGCCTGGTGATATCGCCCTGCCAGATGGAGAGACCGTCATGCAGCACCGGAATATCGTCCGGCGTAACGATTCCTTTCTCTCTTGCACGGCCTTGCAGGTAATCATCCTGTACCCGCAGCACATTTTCCGGCATCGTGCCGGGCATGCGGATGTTCATCAGCGACCGGAGGATGCGCCGCCTGCCGGCGCTATCTTTGGGTGTGACCAAATTCTGATAGTCGCCCGAATCTGCCTTGAAAGCCTCAACAAGGAAGTTCAGCCGCTGGTCCTGCGTCATCGTTTTGTCCATCGTACTTTACCTCTTTTGCACTGCCCCTGCAGGGCAGGCTGTCATACAGTTGCCGCAGCGCAGACAATGCGCCTGCTCGATGTGGAAAGGGATGCTGTCCGCGCTGATGCAATCCTGCGGACATACTTTCAGACAGCTTCCGCAGCCGATGCAGGCGTCTGCAATAAAGAATCCTTCCATCTTTTCCTGAGCGCCGCCGAAGGTGAAGGAGGCTCGTTCAATGGGTTTCTTTGAGAGATCGAACCATTCACCGGTTCCTTCGTAGATTTGAAAAACCGTTAGCGCATGCATCGCATCCTTCGTCGGATAGATCTGATGCATATATGGGTTTTTCTCAAACAGCACAGGGATCCGCTCATAGCCAAGCTCTTTGACTTTCCCGCGAACAGAAACGGCGACGCAGGACATGGTATCTTGCCCTTTGATCGCGGTCAGGGCCAGGAAGCCGCGCTTCTTCAGCCGGTCATAAAAGCCCTTTCCCTTTGCGGTCAGGAAGTAGAGGCCGTTTTCATCGCTGTCCATCATGTCGATGGCGGCGGTGACTGGAAGGCCCTCGTCATCCACCGTTGCCACGATGGTCGTATGGATTTCGCTCACGATATAGGCCAGATAATCTTTTGCTTCCATGTGCCGCTCCTTTGAAAAAGGCTCCGATGTCAACCGCACCGGAGCCTCTTTTGATCAGTTTTCCTTTGCCAGAAGATCGTGCATGCCTTCCCGCAGATCTGCGAGGGTATACTTTCTCATCTCGTCTTCCATCGCGTTCTGGATCGCCGTCAGCTTGTCATCCAGCAGTGCGTGGATGTTCCGGCCCACTGGGCATTTAGGGTTCGGTGCTTCATGGAAGTGGAACAGGTCGCCGTTTTCCACCGGCTCGATGGCCTGGTACACATCATAGAAGCTGATCTCCTCCAGCGGCTTCGTCGGTTCAATGCCGCCCGTGCCCCGGGCCACTGTGATCAGCCCGGCGTTTTTCAGCTGCGTCAAGATCCGGCGGATGATGACGGGGTTGGTGTTGATGCTGCCCGCCAGGAAGTCGCTGGTGACCTTGTGCTCATTTTTGAAGGTCTCGACGCAGGCGAAGATATGCAGCGCGATGGTAAACCGACTGGAAATCTGCATAAGCTCACCTCCCGCGTCTGCTTCTATCGTGTTGCAGGCGCTTTCTTACGCATCTATTATACCCTTATTTGATCGGAGAAGCAACAGCTGTACCCTCGGCGGTTACAAAATTCCCGGTTTCAACGTCCAGGGTCAGGGGATCGGCATGGCCCACGATGGCAGCGGAGTTCTCCGCATCATACCAGAAGATCGCATCAGAATCCGCAACGCTCACGCCGATCAGAGCAGCGGCAGGAGCATCAAAGCGGTATCCTTCCGCGCCTTCTACCGCGCCGTCCTTGATGGCGGCAATCTCTTCGGCGGTGTAGGGAGCGTATTCAGGGTTGGTGGGATTCACAATGCCTTCCAGTTCATAGTAAGCAGCGGTGTAATAAATGGTGCCCACGTTGCCGTTGTTCAGCGGCATCGCGCCGTAAGCCCAGTCCACATCAGTTTTTTCCTCAGCAAGAACAGTCATAGCCGTCAACAGTATCATCGCGGCAAGCAGCATAGCAACAAACTTCTTCATCGTGGTTTCCTCCTCAATTTACTTTGCGATCAGAACTTTCCGTTCTGGTTCTGCCAGGTTTCCTTCGCAGCAAGCGTCTCCATGACGTCCCAATGCTCCGCAATAAATCCGTTTTCCACACGGAACAGGTCATAGTAGGTGGTCGGTACACCACCGAAGGTGGCTTTTTCGGTGTCACCGGTTGCGAAGGTGTTGATGAGGGCGAGAGCCTTTTCGATGTTTGTCATGATGGATTCCTCCTGATCGTTTGTTCGGATGTAACAATCGCAGTTTCATCCGACGAGATGATCATAACACAGCATAGATGTAATGTCAATAGTTACATCAAATAATTTTCAAAATTTTTCAATACTCCTTTTTCCCTTAACCCAGTATCGCCTTGATGCCCTTTGCGCTCCGGAGCGCGGCATCTTTGAAATGATTTCCGGGATTCAGCTCCCAGGTCACATCCAGTCCAAGCTGCCTGTAATGCGAGACGATCTGTTCAGTATTGTCCTGCACTGTTTTCAGGAAAGCGTTCCTGGTTTTTGCCTCTTTATCCCCAAGGGACAGATACAGCTTATCCGGGCTTTTTTCCATCTCGTGAGTCAATACATATTCCCTGAATTCCGGAAACCATAGGGAGCCGGACATACTCGCCACCCTATCAAAAGCGTCACACCGATACATGGCATACAGCGCAAACAGCCCAGCCAGTGAATAACCCGCGATGCCGATATAGCGCGGACTGCCATGGAGCATCGACTTTGCTTCCGGCAGGATCTTTGTCAGCAGCAGCTTCAGATAATCGTCTGCGCCACCTGTACATGGTGTATCGTTCTCCGTGATTGGCGGACAGTACCATGGGGCCATATCGTGATCCCAGCTCAGATTGCTGACAACGAGCAGGCTGCAATCCGGTGCATCCATTGCCCGCATCGCCTGAATGACAGACGCGCCTTCACCGGAATAATAGTTCAGCAGAATGAGCGGGCTGTTATTCTCCTCGCTCTGGTACAGAGTGGCCTGCTTTCCACCTGTTTCAAAAGTCTTCGTAACCATCCTTGCCCCCTTGACAACAGACTGTACACTAATTATACTGTGTCCGAAATTTAAATCAAGTACGCAGAAATATCATACATAGCACGCTGCGTGATACCGAGGTGCAGCATGGAAGACACAAGGAAGTACATGTCCTACGAAGAGTACCTTGTAAAGGTCAAGGAAGGAATCGTGACCGACCAGGGCAACTGCCCCGTCACCCCCTTGCTTCTGATGCTCCAGGGAAAATGGAAGACCCAGGTGCTGTATGAGTTCTGTATCTATGACCGGGTGCGCTTTGGGCAGCTCAAAAAAGACCTTCCCGGCATCACCAATACCATGCTGTCCAATACGCTGCGGGAACTGGAGGAAGACGGCCTGATCTTCCGGGAACAGTTCAATGAGATTCCGCCGCATGTAGAGTACGGGTTTACGGAAATGGGGAAAGATCTCTTACCTGTGTTCTATGCCATCATGGTCTGGGGTTTTACGCATGAAAAAGATATTCCGCAGTAATCATTTTACAGGCTGAGACAACTGAGCAATTAAAAACGGCATGCAGCCGGTGCCGCCGCAACTGAGATCGTTTGTGCGCAGCAGTATCTTTTCGCTTGTTTTTTTCTTGTTGAAGCATTTTGAATAAGCGTAATATGGGTTATAATAGTTTATGATCAATACCAGTATGATCAACAACTGCGCAACCGGCAGCATCGCAGCCAGAAGGAGGAACCACAATGGAGTTCAAGGAAGTCGTAAAAAGCCGTTATTCCTGCAAAAAGTACAGTGATCGCCAGGTAGAAGCAGAAAAACTGAATGTCATTCTGGAAGCGGGACGTCTTGCCCCTACGGCCAAAAATTTGCAGGAACAGCACGTGTATGTGCTGCAGTCTGCCGAAGCCCTTGCCAAGATCGACGCCGTCACTCCCTGCCGCTACGGTGCGCCGACCGTGCTGGTGGTAGCTTTTGACAAGAACAATGTGTTTACTTATCCCGGTGGCAAGCGTGATTCTGGTGTGGAGGATGCCTCCATCGTGGCGACGCACATGATCCTGGCGGCTGCGGATGAGGGCGTCGACAGCTGTTGGATCAATTTCCTGGATCCTGACAAGCTGGCTGAAGCCCTTGGCCTGCCGGAGAATGAAGAAGTCCTGATGGTAATGGATCTCGGCTACGCCGCCGAAGGGGCAGGCCCGCTGGCTAATCACAGCAGCCGGAAACCGCTGAGTGATACGGTCCGCTTTCTGTGATCAGCGGAGCTATTGGAAAAAGCGCATAATCAAGCCGGGAATAAAACATATAACCATGAGGCCCCTCTGAGCTATGCGATTCAGCTGGCATACAATTATGCTGCCGGAAAGGGGCTTGCTCCCCCGCTTCGCGGGGGAGCTTTAATCTGCGATTTCCTAATTTCCTGCCTGAAGCTCATTTTCAAATCTCTCCCTTCGCCTTCCGTTTGATTTTTTGCTCATCGCGAACCATTTTAATGCCCGATACTGCTTCAGCCTTTCATCTACCATGATGTGAAACTCGTTTGCAGGTGATTTAAGAAGCGTCCTGCGATTGGCGAGAGGGGCTGATACTTTTTCCAGACCAGAAACAGTTTATTTTCCAGCCTTGGGGAGAGGGGACGGAAAACCAGGCCGGAATCGGGCGACGTATCGATCAGGCGGTCAAAAGTCAGCAGGTACCCGAGTCCCTCCCTTGCAAACATGGAGCCGTTATACGAAAGCCGGAAAGAGCCCTCCAGTCGCAGCTCCCGGATTCTGGGCCCACACCATCTGGGGATGTCATTCTGCCAGCTTTGCGCGGAACAGAACAGCGGCAGTTCAATCAAGTCATCCACTGTGATGGCCTTTTTCTTTGCCAGGGGATCATCCGCAGGAAAGACCAGCCCCCAAACGTCCGAAAAAGGAAATCCCAGCTTCTCATATTTGGCCCGATCCGGTTCTTCCACCAATACGGCGAAATCCAGCAGACCCTTGTCCAGCTTCTCCGTCACCTGCTCCGTATCCCCGCTGGTGATATGATAGCGCAGCGCCGGGTACTGCTTCCGGAATTCCCGGATAGCCCTGGCCAGCAGCCTGATCTGATAGGACTCAGCCAGACCCAGGTAGATGTCACCGCCAGTGATGTCATCCAGCGTTACGAATTCCCGGGCAATCTTATCCGCCATGCTGACCAGGTCTTCCGCCTGGTTGCGCAGCAGCACACCTTCATCCGTCAGCCGAATGCTGAAGCTGTGACGGGTAAACAATTTCTTTCCCAATTCATCTTCCAGCGCCTTCAGCGTTTTGGAAAGGGTGGGCTGGGTTACATGCAGTTGTTCCGCTGCCCGGGTCATGTTTTCTTCCCTGGCGACTGCCAGAAAATAGCGAAGCGTTCTGATTTCCATCCTGCCCTCCATGAAATGCGAAAACCGAATATCATGATATTCATTCTGGCCGGCGGTGAAGGCATGCGTCAGCCCCGGATAAGGAATTTTTTGCCGGTTTCCCGGTGGTGTACTGTGACATAGTCCCGGCCTCCTTACAGCGTCATCCTGCAATATGACGCTGCGTCACAAGAATATCATATCCAGCCCCGACCGGCAACAAAAATACCCGGCCGCCTCATTGATGAAGTGCGGCCGGGTCAAATTCATCGTCCATTCTTCTGAATTCTGGCTGAATTCGTCATCCACTTAAGGAAACGGACTGCAATCATCGTATCCGGTAAAAATTTCCGGATTTTCTATGGATTTCGGTTCCCCGATCTCCTATAATTATGAATACCCGAAGGATGAAAACTGCGCGGACCGGAAGGATCGGTATCTGTTCGGATCCGGATTCCCGGTGGCGCCGGTCATGGAAGCGGGCGCCAGAAACCGGGATGTCTGGCTTCCGGCCGGATGCTCCCGCAAGGACGCTGGCACGGGCGAAACCGATGCGGCGGTCAGCGGGTGACGCCGGACGCGCCGCTGAAAAGAATCCCCGTGACGGAAGGATTTTAGAAAAAATGTCTTCGGCCGCGGAGCCGAAATGAAAAGGAAGAGGGCATCAGCATGAAATACCAACTGGGCGAAGGGTTTTGGAGTGAAAAGATCCGTCAGGTGTGCGACCGGATGATCCCCCTGCAGTTGTCCATCCTGAAGGATGAGGAGCCGGACACGGAACCGTCCCACGCGCTGGAGAATTTTAAAATCGCCGCCGGGCTGGCGGAGGGAGAATTCCACGGAATGGTCTTCCAGGACAGCGACGTGGGCAAGTGGATCGAAGCGGCGGCTTACAGCCTGATGATCTCGCCGGATCCGGAGCTGGAAAGGAAAGTGGACGAAATCGTTGAGATCATCGGAAAAGCCCAGCAGGAGGACGGCTACCTGAACACCTGGTTCACCATCCGGCAGCCGGGAAAGCGCTGGACCAACCTGCAGGACTGCCATGAGCTGTATTCCTTCGGCCATCTGACGGAAGGCGCGGTTGCCTACCATCAGGCCACGGGAAAACGGGCTTTTCTGGAGATCATGCAGCGGATGGCGGATCATATTGACACCGTGATCGGCCCGGAGGAGGGCAAGCTCCACGGGTATCCCGGGCATCCGGAAGCGGAGCTGGCGCTGTACCGGCTGTACCGTGAAACCGGAAATGAAAAGTACCTGAAGCTGAGCAGGTATTTCCTGGATCAGCGGGGAACGGAACCGAACTTCTTTGTGGAAGAGTGGGAACGCAGAGATCGGATCAACCACTGGACCGGCCGGAAGGATCCCGTGAACCTGCCCTACTATCAGGCGCATCAGCCCGTCCGGAAGCAGGAGGAGGCTGTAGGCCACGCGGTGCGCGCGCTGTACCTGTACACCGGAATGGCGGACGTGGCCGCTGAAACCGGGGACAGGGAGCTGGCTGAAGCCTGCCGGAAGCTCTGGCACAGCGCGGTGGATCAGAAGATGTATGTGACCGGCGGCCTTGGCGCGACAGTTCATGGAGAGGCCTTCATGGGAAAGTACGAGCTGCCCAATGACACGGCCTACGCGGAAACCTGCGCGTCCGTGGCACTGTGCTTCTTCAGCCGGGCCATGAGCCTGACGGAGCGGAACGGGAAGTACGGGGACGCGGCGGAGACGGCGCTCTACAACACGGTGCTGGCCGGCGTGAGCCTGCAGGCGGACCGGTTCTTCTATGTCAACCCGCTGGAGGTGGTGCAGGGCGTGTCCGGCGTTCAGGAAGGGCTGAAGCATGATCTTCCGGAACGGCCGAAATGGTATGCCTGCGCCTGCTGTCCGCCGAATGTGGCGCGGCTCCTGACTTCCCTGAAGGAATACGCGGTTCAGGATCAGGGAGAGGAGATCACAGTGCACCAGTACCTGGACGGAACCGTGGACTGCGAAAGGGCCGCGCTGACACTGAAGACGAATTATCCCTGGGATGGCCTGCTGAATTATGAGGCGGATATCCGGGAGGAAACGAGGATCTGGCTGAGAATCCCGGTCTGGGCGGCGCCGGAAGAGGTGCTTCTGACCGTGGACAGGCAGGATCAGCCTGTGAAGCCGGAAAAGGGATTCATTTGCCTGAATCCCGGAAAAGGGAAGCATGAGATCCGGATGGAACTGCCCATGAAGCCCAGAAGGATTTACGCGCATGAGATGGTCCGGCAGGACGCGGGCTGCGTCGCCTTTGCCTATGGACCGCTGGTTTACTGCCTCGAAGGCTGCGACAATCCCGAACCCCTGTGGAACCTGAAAGCGGATCCGAAGGGAGAGATCAGGATGCTTGAGCCGGACGGATCCCTGCCGGGCAAAATCCGGAAGATGGAGATTCCCGGCTTCCGGCGGATGGACTGCGCGGAGAGCCTGTACAGTACCCGGAGACCGGTTTACGAGCCCCAGACGCTGACAGCGATTCCATACTATGCCTGGGCAAACCGGGAGCCGAAGGACATGCGGGTCTGGATCAGGGAAGACTGAAAAGCGACGGCCGGACTGTCGGTGGATGACAGCCCGGCCGTTCTTTTTATGTTGGCGTCCTCACGCTTTCTCCAAGCATGAGGAGCGGACGCAAGCGCTGCTGGTTCGCTGAAAAAGCTCCTGCTTCATGCTCTCCCTTGATTGGATGGTTCCTATATTTCAAAGAGGTATGCAGCGGTAAACAGGTTCTCGAAAACCATACCGTCGCCCTCGCCATCCGGAGATGTCCAGATCAGGTTGAAGTCCTCATCGAAGGAGAACACCGCGCTGACCTCCCGCTCCTCGAAGTCCGCATCCGTATCCACCGTTCCGTCTTCCTTGTACGTCAGCTTCTGGTAGAGGCCCTTCGCGGTCACGGTTCGGGCAGCGGGATCATATTCGCCCACATACTGCCAGATGTTGTTGACCATCGCGCTGTCGGCCCAGTTGATGTCCACCGCATAATGTCCCTCATTCCAGCGGAAGGAAATACTCGCCCGGTCACAGACGTAGTCGCCCAGAAAACCGCCGATCGGAATAAAGGTCTGGCCAGCGCCGGCATCTTCCTTCAGATCCTTCCAGACCAGTCTGCCTTCCTCATTGATGGAGAAATCCGCCTGGCCACCCTCATATTCATATACGCTTGAACTGCCCAGTCCCCCGTCCTCCTGCACCGTATTCGTGCTCTTCATCCCATTGTCGGAATGAAGGGCGCCGGTTGCGTCATCGTAGGTCAGCAGGTATTCCCAGGAGGTAAACTCCTTCTGTCCCGGCGTCCTGTAAATCACCATCTCTACCCCGTCCAGGCGCACCCCGATCTCGATCAGCGTGCCCCCGTCCTCGGAAACCCAGTATCCGTCATACTTCACCACTCCGGGGTGTTCCTCGGCATAGGTCTTCTCTTCCGCGTCTTCCGCCATTGCCAAGGCGCAGTTTAGCACCAGCGCCATAGTCAGAGCCAGCAGTGTCGCCATGATTTTTCTCATCATCGTTCATTCCTCCCTGTACTGATCTTCCGTATGGAATCCGGTACTGCTTTCGGGCAAACGCACCGTACATTTTTTGATACGTAGCCGGATGCCCGCATGGCAGCATGGATCCGTTGGTAATCAGGTCATTATTTTTTCAGTATCCTCTTTCAAGGCTGACCTGACGCGCCAGAGGCCGGCCAGCGCAGTAGTTTTCAAAATCTTCCAGAAACAGTTCCACAATGCGGGCCATCGTATAGGGCAGGGTCATGTTTCCGGCCACGTGCGGCGTAATCAGCAGATGGGGGCAGTCCCAGAGCGGGTCATCAGCGGGAAGGGGCTCCTGCTCGAAAACATCCAGCGCGGCATACAGGCGCCCGGCGCGCAGCTCACGTTCCAGCGCCGGCTGATCAATCACCATGCCGCGCCCTACATTAACCACCAGCGCGTCATCGGGCAGCAAAGCCAGCCGGCGGGCATCCAGCATATGGCAGGTTTCACCGGTGCCGGGCAGGGAGATAATCAGGATTTCCGTCTCAGGCAGAATGCTGTCCAGCTGGCCCTGGGGAAGGACGCGGTCGAAGCATGGTCCCGGATTTTTCCCGCCGCGGTTCACGCCGGTCAGGCTCGCCGGTCCGAAAGCCCGCAGGCGGATGGCGCATTCCCGGCCAATATCGCCGGTGCCCAGCAGGGTAATCCGGCTGTTTTTTATGGCACGTACCGGCAGGTTCCGCACCCATTCTCTCCGGTTTACGATGGCACTGTATTCCATCTGGCGCCGGAGCATCTCCAGCGTGATCATGACCACATGCTCGGCCATGGTCACACCGTAGGCGCCGGAGGAATTGCTCAGCACGGCGTCGGGGGAAGCGAACACGTCCTCTCCCAGGAATTGATTGACGCCCGCGAATGGTGTGCACAGCCATCGCGCGCGCGGACTGTTCCTGGCCAGGGAAGTATGCTGACCAAAGACAATTTCCGCGTCCGTCAGGGCAGGAATGGCGGAGACGTCATCCTCGAAGAAAAGGGCCTGAAAGCCATGCTTTTCAGCCGCCGCGGCAATTTGGGCCCGATAGCAGTCATTCAGTTCGGAAATAACTGTAACCAGCTTTCTGTTCATTTTCCCTCTCCTTGTACTCCCGGATCAGGATTATTATATCACGCGTTTGCTGCTTCGGCAATTTCCACCGCCGCCGGGGAATCTTTTGCTTGTTTGAACTTCTGAAGCATGATAATATGATAACGCCCGCCACAGGGGCAATTATCTGTTTCAGGAGGGAAAACCCATGAAGAAGAATCTCGGTGTCCTGCAGGCTGTGTATGTACGCGATTGTCGGTAAAATTGTCAACGTGGCGGCGGACGAAGCTGTCCTGGATGAGAAAGGAAAGATTGACCCTTCCAGACTCAACGCGCTGATTTTCGATCAGTTTAAGCATGGATACTATGTTTCCGGAGAACAGGTCGGCAAAGCCTGGAACGCTGGCGCGGGTTTGATGAAGGCGTAATCATCTCCCCATTTCTCCATCAGCTGACCGGACGCATGACCATGCGCTTCGAGAACGGATATTCCTGAATCGCCCATATTGACTTTTCCCGCGCGGCGCGGTAATGTCGTTGGGAAGGGATAAATGTGGGAGAGAATGCAATGGCGCGGATGAGAAAAACAGACTCGGATATGACGCAGGGGAGCATCTGGCGGCACCTGGTGGAGTTCGCCATCCCCATGGCCATCGGCCTGCTGTTTCAGCAGCTGTACAATACCGTGGATACGCTGGTGGTCGGAAACTTCGTTTCCAGGGAAGCCCAGGCCGCGGTCGGGTCCACCGGCTCGATCATCAACACCGTGGTGGGCTTCTGTGCCGGGCTGGCCACCGGCGCGTCCGTCATCATCTCCCAGCGGTACGGCGCGCATGATGACACGGCGCTGCGCAAGGCGGTTCACACCACCATCGCCGTCACCTTTCTGCTGAGCGCTCTGGCTACGGCCGGCGGCCTGCTGATCATCGACCCGATGCTGCGCTTCATGCAGACGCCGGCGGACGTATGGGACGAGGCAAAGCTGTATCTGACCATCTATTTCGCGGGCGTCAGCGGCATCCTGTTTTACAACATGGGCAGCGGTATCCTGCGGGCGGTGGGTGATTCCAGGCGCCCGTTGCTGTTCCTGATGCTCTCCGCGCTGCTGAACACGGTGCTGGACCTTTTCTTTGTGCTGGTGCTGGGCATGAAGGTGGACGGGGTCGCGCTGGCCACCATACTGGCCCAGATCATCTCCGCGGCCGCGATCCTGCTGGTGCTGACGCGGGAGGATTCAGCCTACGGCATCCGCTGGCGCGAGATGCGCATCAGCCGGGGATCCCTTTCCGGCATTCTGCGGATCGGCCTGCCCTCCAGCATTCAGTCCGCCATTACCGCGTTTTCCAACGTGTTTGTGCAGTCCTACATCAACGCGTTCGGATCCGCCTGCATGGCGGGCTATTCCGTCTACAACAAGCTGGATGCCTTCGTACTGATTCCCGTGCAGGCGCTGGCCATGTCCTCCACCACCATGGTAGGGCAGAACTGGGGAGCGAATCAGAAGGAAAGAGCCCGAAAGAGCGTGTCCACCGCCATCTGGATGAGCCTGATTTCCACGGCCGTGCTGGGCGTCGCGGCGTTTATCGCGGCCAAACAGCTGATCGGTCTCTTCTCCCCGGATGAAGAAGTGGTTTTCTACGGCGTGCGTTTCATCCAGATCGTGACACCCTTCTATCTGACAATCTGCTTCAATCAGATTTATTCCGGCGCGCTGCGGGGCATCGGGGACGCCACCGCGCCGACCGTGATCATGCTGTGCTCCTTTGTGGTTTTCAGGCAGATCTATCTGTTCATCACAAAGAGCCTGAACATGGGCTTCGTTTCCGTGGCGCTGGCGTATCCCATGGGCTGGATCCTGTGCTCCGTGCTGCTGATCATCCGGTACCGGGGAAGCCGCCTGTTCCGGGAGCGCACGGCGAAAACGCCGACCGCGGCGCAGTGAGCCTCCTTCCGGATCCGCGTACGGGGAGCATTTTCATCATTCGCGAAGTCACAAAAGCGCTTCCGGCCGCAGAGAGCCCTGCGCGGATGCGCTGTACAACGTAAGTTTTGCCGGGAAACGGGGGCAAAGGAATGAAAAGGATCATCGCTCTGCTGGCGGCCCTGCTGCTGTGCCTGATGTGCGCGGCGGCAGCGGGGGAAAAAGGCATCCTTTCCATTGGGGACAAGGGGCAGGATGTGATGGAAATCAAGCTCCGGCTGCAGGAACTGCGGTATCTCGGAAAAGGTTCCGTCACCAAAGAGTTCAATGAGAAAACCGGGAACGCGGTCCGGGAATTCCAGCAGCGAAACGGCCTGCCGGAAACAGGGACAGTGGATCAGGAAACCTGGGAAAAACTGTTTTCCGAGGATGCGGTCATGATGCCTTTCCCGACGATGGCGCCGCTGGCGACGCCGCAGCCATGGCCCGAGCCGGACTGGCCGGAGCGGGACGCGCAGGGCTTCCTGGCAGGCGAAGGGGAATATATCCATGAAGATGACGAAAATGGACGCTGGATCTATCTGTCCCGGACGCTGCAGGTCCTCATCACCAGGCGGGAAGATTCTTCCATCCCGCTGGAATGGTTCGAAACCGAGATCCGCACCGGGGAACCGGAACGCTTTTATACGGTACAGACGGATCCGGAGCATCCTGGAAAACAATTCCGGTATCCTTACGACATCGCCCGGGACGCGGGCTGTGTACTCGCTTTTTCAGATGACTTCTTCGCTGAGCGCATGGAGAAAAAAGTGACCGTTGGCACCATCATCCGGAACGGGCAGATCATCAGCAGCAGTACGAACGGAACCTCCGGGCACCATCTTCCGAACCTGGACATGATGGCGTTTTATCCTGACGGCACGATGGCCGTGTACGAATGCAGTGAATATACCGCCGAGGAACTGCTGGAGAAAGGCGCCACGGATGTGTTCAGCTTCGGCCCGATTCTTCTGCGGGACGGGATAATCAATGAGAAGGTATACACCTATTACAGAAGTGTGGAACCCCGGCATGCCCTGGGGATGATCGAGCCCGGCCGTTACCTGCTGATTTCCGTGCAGGGAAGAAACCGGAACAGCAAAGGAACCGTCCTGCAGCGCGTCGCGGAGATGATGAAGGAGCGCGGCGTGCAGCAGGCGCTGAATCTGGACGGCGGAAACACCATGGCGCTGGTATTCCGCGGCCGGATGCTCAACAAGCTCGCCGTCTACAAGAAGAAGGGATTTGTCCGAACCGTGACCTCCGTCATCGGGATCGGGCACACAAGCCTGTCGGAATAAAAAACGGCCCGGCGCGTTTCTCAGCATTTTTCCGGCCGGGCGAAAGGTTCTTCTGACACACGGCTTATTCCGCGTGATTCGCGATATATTCCGCGATCTTGTCCGGATGGAAGAAGACTTCGGATACTTCCTCGTCTGTCATGGGCAGATCCGGGTCCACAGCATCCTCATTGGACACGAACGCACCGTCTGTGATGGTTCCCAGCTTCAGGAATCCGGAAATCGCTCCCACCCGTCCCGCGGCGTCCACGTAATAGCCCACCACACAGTCTCCGCCGCCCGGCTTCTGTCCCATGACCTTGGCCAGGTGATCCTTCTGCGCGAAGTACGGCAGGGCGTTTGCGCAGGAATAGGAACTTCCGCTGGTAATGATGTAGAAGTTGTACTGCCCGCCGTATCCGTCCTGGTCGTCAAAGACGCCGTCCAGATTTGTGTCCACGTGATAGTATTCCGACACATCGCTCTGGTTCAGCAGGTCGCGGTATGTGATGTTGACCTCCCCGTCCTCGCTGAGGAATCCCAGCACCGCCACCAGGGCCGCGGCAGCTCCGCCGCCGTTGTTGCTCACATCGAACACCACATTTTTGACTTCGCCGTTGCTTTTGATCTTCTCGAAGGCGTAATAGACCAGCGCGAAGGTGCTTTTCTCCAGATCCTCCCGGGTCGGCAGTTTCGTATAGAAGCTGTTGGAGCGGGTCAGATCCTCCATGAAGCTCTCGAAATAAATCACAGCAGTGTCGCCCACGATCTCCACTTTATTGTCGCCGTGCAGAAAGGGCTTGAGAACCATCATCCGCAGCGCTTCCTTCATCAGCGCCTGGCTCCGCGGACCCATGGTCTCGGATTCTGAATCCATAACGCCGTCCGTGGCTTTATTATCCGGAAACAACCTGTTCTCCAGCTTCATAAGCAGGGCCAGCAGCGGCTCCGCGTCGCTCATCAGGTCGGCCACCGTGTCGTATCCGATGAGCTGAATCAGCTGGTGAATCGCTTCCTGCCTTTCGATCATCCCTTCTGACGAAAACACGGAAGGCGCCAGCAGCGCGCCGTCATGACCGCTGTCGAACAGCATGCTGTACATCCGATTGAGCGTCTCCGCGTCATCCAGCGGATCCGCGGACAGAAGCGCTTCCTTCAGCCCGTTTTCCTCGAAGAAGGCGTCAAAGCTCGTAATTCCCTTTTCCGCCTTATGTCCGAAGGTCAGATCCAGCATCAGGCAGATGCCCGCGTAGTTGTATTTCGCGTAGGCTTCACTCATCTCTGCTTTCCGGGAGAAGCTTCCGCTGAACCACAGATTCGCGTAGGGATTGGGCGCCGATGACATGCCTTCGTTGCCATAAATGATGTCCGCATAGCCGCCAAGGTTGAAAAAGTTGTCCCCATTGTAGGCCAGGACACCCCGCTGGAAGGGGGAGCCAAAGGCACTCTGGGCCAGGGCAAAGGGCATCAGCACGTCATCCTCATGGCGGATCATCTCAAAGCCATAGTCCGCCATATGAATCTCATACCCCGCAGGCCGGGTCTGGGTGGATTCATGCTTCTCGGAAGGTCGAATGGCGATAAACTCTTCCTTTTCCACAATACCCGCCGGCAGGGCTCCGGCGGCACTGGGTCCCTGGAAGGATCTCCAGTCCTCACACCGGATCGTCTGCTCGTCCAGATCCGCCCGGATGCTTACCCCGTTCCGCGAGATCACATAGACATTTCCTTCCCAGCTGAACGTCAGGGACGGCATAAACGCGTCTGAATGCAGGACCGTCAGATACTCATCCAGCGGCACGTAAGGCACATCCTCCTGCCCGGCCACATCCCACACGGTCATGGTCAGCGCGCTGTCCAGCGTGCCGTTAAAAACCCTCGCGGTTTTGGCGCTGACCGGCATGCCCTCCGCCGGGGTAACCGCCTCCGTCACAGTCTCCGCGGGCGCGGTCTCCGCCCGTGTTCTGCCCGTCATGGTAGAGGTCAGCAGGCAGGCCACAGCCAGAAACGCAATCAAAACAGGTCTGCATTTCCTCCTGAGCTTTATTCCATCCATGATCTTCATCGTCATACAGATGTCCTCCTGATATCAATGCGGCAGTTTCCTGTCATGAGTTGATACGGAGGATCTGTCTTCCCGGCAGTAAAACTTTTCACCCCCGGCGACGATGCTTTTTGACCGGAAAGGCCTCACGATCTGGTCAAAACATCAAACCGTTTTCAAAGCCGCCAGACCCTTTGATTTCAAAAGGCTGGCGGCTTTTAGGGGTACGCAGATTTTCCTCAAAAGGGTACGCAAATCGGTTGAACGTCCAATGTGCCCTGCTCATTGGTTAGCTTTGGTGGATGTGAACGAGTTGCCATCGTTGATGTTGACGAGTTGCCTCCTGGGATGTTAACGAGAAGGTGGGGGCACATTGTTACGTTCAACCGTGGATGTGAACGAGTTGGTAGCGTGGATGTGAACAGGTCGCTTTCTGTCATCTATCAACATATGCTATTACATCCAGAACCGTAGGTTTGATGCCTTTAGCCGTAAAATAATCCATTGATGTGGACGGTATTTCCGCTTTAATAACGATAGAACTACCAGGCGTTAATCCGTGAGAATTGTAGAGAGAGTCATTTCCAATGTAGAGTATATTATCTTCGCTATCAAGATAATATGAAGTGACCCCGCATTTGCAGCAACGTGGATTTACCCGTATACTGTGAATGCAAAATCACGCCAGCTGCGGGGCTTACCGCATGCAAAGGAGGTCACTTCATGCATAGGATACTAAAAATCGGAATGGAT
>JAFUGS010000063.1 GCA_017469265.1 Clostridia bacterium | reverse complement strand
TGGACGGCGTCCTGCTTTCAGAGGATACCGCCTCCATCATGCCGGAGGGCAGATTCCCGGGCAAGCCGGTATTGGTGGGCTCCACCGGAGATGAGATGAAGATGGTGGACAATAAGTCCTGGTATAAAAAGTTGGGAATCGCCATGAACGAGGCGGACTTCCGGAAGAAGTGCGAGACCGTCTACGGCGAGGCGGGAACGCGGCTGGCGGAGGCGATCCGCCCCACGGCAAAGGATCTCCCGGACCTGCAGTTCAAGGTCATCGAGATCCCCATGTTCCACGCTTCCGTCCTGAAAGCGCTGGAGCGATTCGCGAAGAAAACCGACGCTTACGGCTATCGCATGAACTATGTCCCGGGCATCTGGAATGGCATGCGAGGTGCGTATCACTGTGCGGAGCTGCCGCTGTTTTTCGGCACCGTCCGGGAAATCCCCGATATCCCGAAGGCGGCCATGGAGCGGAACCTGCGTCAGTCGGAGGTCCTGCAGAACGACTGGATCGCCTTTATGAAAACCGGCGCTCTCCCCGGCGGGGAAGCTTTCGCAGTCTCTGAACAGATCCGCATCTATGACGGAACGGGCTATGAGGATCGGCCCTTCCCGCAGAAGGAGGAGATATCCGCAAAGGAACTCCCCTCCGGTTCCGCTTCAGCGGGACCAGGCTGCAAAGACTTGCCTATGCGGTCCTGCAGCGATATGCCTCCTTCGCAAATAAACGGGTGGACAGCGGACGCTGGAAAAACACCTGGAAATTTGCGGTCAATCCGGAGAGGCACAAAAACGGAATCAGTATGCCGCTGATGAACTGCCCAGTTGCGGCTTTTGCAAAGAAGCACGGGTATGAACACCTGATGCCGTTGTTCTGCGGTTCGGATTTCAAAGTGGCGGAGCGATACGGGATGCGCCTGATCCGGGAGCATACGGAAGCGGAGGGCTTTCCCGACTGCGATTTCTGGTATCTGATGGAAAACGACGCGGAACGGTGATCCCGTGAAAGCCTTCAGGCTGGCTGGCGGCAACAAAGCTGATCAATCATAATCTTTACGCTTGAGATGACAAACTGTGATAAACAATTTCCGGAGGGATGGAAATGAAAGAAAACAGAAGGAAAAATAAGCTCCGCCGCTGGGGCCGGGTTCTGATCGTCTTTGCAATCCTCGCCCTCGTCATCTGCATCGTAAAAGCAAAGGCCGGCGGAACAGACGCGGACCAGGTGCTGACTATCGCTGAGCAGGGTTTTGAGGGCCACTATTACGACGCCGGAGAACGGGAAAAGGCTGTGATCACCTTTTCCGGCAGCGAGGGCGGTTCCAGCGCCAGCGATACCATGGCCTGGTACTATAAGCAAAACGGCATTTCCGCCCTGGGTGTGACCCTGTTTGCCGGCAAGGAGACCGGGAAAAATCTGGACAGGGTGCCGCTGGAGTACGTGGAAAACGCTATCGCCTGGCTGAAAGAGCAGGGCTATGAGAAGATCGCCGTGGACGGGATCTCCAAGGGCTCGGAGTATGCGCTTCTCGCCGCGTCCAGATTCCCGGAGATCAGCTGTGTGGTGGCCCGTGTTCCGTCGTATTTCGTCAGTGAGGGAATGATCGGAAGGAAAGCGCCATCCGGCACCGCCTGCTGGTCATATCGTGGAGAGGAACTGAGCTATACACCGTACATAATACGGGAATTCAATATTATTAAGCAATTCCGTACATATGGGGAATTCAATATCCTTTCATACAATGCGGGAAAAGATGTCACGGATGAATCAATCATCCCGATGGAAAACATCCATGGACCGGTCCTGCTTATTTCTACCGAAGCCGATACTGTCTGGCCGTCAGCGGAACAGGCGGTCGATTTCATTCAGAATCACTGGAAATAATAACCGGATCGCATAGCTGGAGGTGTTGAATAATGACAACTTTTCTAATAGAAGCTGTAGTGCTTTGCTTGCTGTTCCATCTGGTGATCTGGCGACAGGC
>JAFUGS010000062.1 GCA_017469265.1 Clostridia bacterium | reverse complement strand
GCAGGTGTACGTGCTGACGAAGGAAGAGGGCGGCCGTCATACGCCTTTCTTCAACGGCTATCGTCCGCAGTTCTACTTCCGGACGACGGACGTGACGGGCTCCATCAAGCTGCCGGAAGGCGTGGAAATGGTGATGCCCGGAGACAACATTGACATGGAGATCGAGCTGATCACCCCCATCGCCATGGAGCAGGGACTGCGCTTCGCTATCCGCGAGGGTGGCCGTACCGTGGGTTCCGGCGTTGTGGCCAAGATCATTGAATAATTTCCAGTTTCTCCCGGAACGCTCCCCGCAGCGGGAGCGTTCCTTTTATGATTTTTCGGAGGTTTTCGCTGATGTTTACCTACAAAACGAAGGGCACCTGCTCCACCGCCATGGATCTGGAGATCCGGGACGGGATCATCACCCACTGCGAGATTCATAACGGCTGCCGGGGCAACACCCAGGGGCTGGCCCGGATGGTGGTGGGCCAGAAAGCGGAGGAAGTGGCCGCGAAGCTGGAGGGGATTCCCTGCCGCGGAAACACCTCCTGCCCGGATCAGCTCGCCAAAGCCATCCGCGCGTATCACGAGTGAGCGAAAGGAGCTTCTCTTTGACAGACCAGATACCCACAAGCTTTGAATCCATGGACCTTTCCCGGGAGATTCTCCAGGCGGTGCAGGCCATGGGCTTTACTGAGCCTTCCACGGTGCAGGCCCGGACGATTCCCCTGATGATGGAAGGGAACGACATTAACGCCATCGCGCCTACCGGTACCGGCAAAACCTGCGCTTTCGGCATTCCAATGCTGGAGTATGTCCAGCTGAAGGACAGCCGGGTGCAGGAGGTGGTGCTGGCCCCCACCCGGGAGCTGGCGCTGCAGATTGGCGAGGAGCTGACGCAGCTGGCGAAGTTCATCAAGGGGGTGCGGATCGCCGTGCTTTACGGCGGGCAGAGCATCTCCAAGCAGATCACACTGCTCAAGCGCCGTCCCCAGATCATCATCGCCACGCCCGGCCGCCTGCTGGATCATATGCAGCGCCGGAACATCTCTCTGGACGCGGTGCATACCATGGTGCTGGATGAGGCGGACGAAATGCTGAACATGGGCTTCGTCAAGGATGTGACGAAGATCATCGAGGCGACGCCGCCGGACCGGCAGTTGGTGCTTTTTTCCGCCACCACCAATCAGGACGTGCTGACCATCGCCTGGAAGTACCAGCACGATCCGGTGGAGGTGACCGTGGAAGCCACCAAGGCGGACCGGCCCCAGATTACGCAGTACGTCATCGCCACGGAGCAGAATGACAAGATTGATCACCTGATGTACCTGCTGGACGCGGATGTATACGGCCGGGTCATGATCTTCTGCAACACGAAGTTCATGACGGACAAGCTGACCAGCCGCCTGTGCAGGGAAGGGTATGACGCCCAGTGCCTGCACGGCGATATCCCCCAGGCGAAGCGCAATGTGGTCATGAACGATTTCAAGCGGGGCAAGTTCCCAATTCTGGTATCCACCGACGTGGCGGCCAGGGGCATCGACGTGGACGACGTGGAGGCGGTGATCAATTTTGACCTGCCCAACGAAAACGAGTACTATCTGCACCGTATCGGACGCACCGGCCGGGCCCACAAGCACGGCGTATCCTTCTCCCTGGTGACTTTCCGGGAAAGCGTTCGCATGGACGAAATTCTCAAGTACATGCTAACCCAGCCCACCCCGCTGCACTTTGAGGAGGGAATCCTGAAGAACGGGGAAGGAGAGCCCTTCTTTGAGCATATCTGAGCGTTTGAGCGCACATAAAAACCCCGCCCTGCAAAGGGCGGGGTTTTGGTTCGATTACATCCCGCGGCGGGCGGCGAAGCATTCGCTGCAGTAGACGGGGCGATCTTCCTTCGGCTCGAAGGGAACCTGCGTGGGCTTCCCGCACTCGGCACAGATCGCGTCATACATCACGCGCGGAGCGCCGGCAGCAGGGCGATTGGCCTTGCGGGCCTGACGGCAGGCCTTGCAGCGGGTGGGCTCGTTCTGGAAGCCTTTTTCGGCATAAAACTCCTGCTCACCGGCGGTGAACACGAATTCCTGCCCACAGTCTTTGCATACCAGCGTTTTGTCTTCGTACATGGTTAGGCAACCCCCAAATAAATGATATAGGTGAACCTTCGGCTGACCTGGTCTTTGCCCCCACACACGCCATCTGGAAGGTTGCTCTGCGCTTATGCGCCCTCACGTGCTTCTCTCGGACTTGCGCCCGGATGGACTTACATCTAGACCGCACCATGCTCCCCGCCGCTTTGGACGGATTACGTGGACCGCTTCGCCTGCGACTGGCATCGGCTTTCAACCACAGACCCGAAGATTTCGACCACGCACATTATATCCCGGTAAAATCGAAAACGCAAGTTATTTTTGCCGGTATGAAAAGAAAACAAAGAAAAAACGAGAGATTTATACTTTTTCCATGCGAAAAAGCGGCAGGCGGATCTCAGGTTTTTTTCTGGCCGTAATAGGCGTTGGGCCCGTGCTTCCGCAGGAAATGCTTCTGCTTCACATGCTCGGGCAGGCTTTCCCGGGGCTGGGTCATGGGCAGGGCTTCCGTGTGCCAGGCCATCATGGCGACCTCCTCCAGCACCACCGCGTTATGCACCGCGTCCATCGCATCCTTTCCCCAGGCAAAAGCTCCGTGATGCTGGGCCAGCGCGCAGGGCACATGGGCGGGATTCAGATGATTGTCCTCAAAATGCGCGGCAATGACCTTGCCGGTTTCCAGTTCGTAGGCCCGGAGCACCTCTTCCTCCGTCAGATCCCGGCAGCAGGGCACCGGACCGTAGATGTAATCCGCGTGGGTTGTACCATAGGCGGGAATATCCCGGCCGGCCTGGGCCCAGATGGTGGCCCAGCGGGAATGGGTATGCACGACGCCGCCGATCCCGGAAAAACGGCGGTACAGCTCCGCGTGGGTGGGCGTATCCGTGGAGGGGTTCAGGCTTCCTTCCACCTTATTTCTTCCAGATCCATCACCACCATGTCCTCCGGCTTCAGCTCCTCATAGGGCACGCCGCTGGGTTTGATCACAAAGAGGCCCTTTTCCCGGTCCACCCCGGAGACGTTCCCCCAGGTAAAGGTAATCAGATGATAGGCGGGAAGCAGCATATTTGCCTCGTAAACCTTTTGCTTCAGTTCTTCCAGCATGGAAAAACCACCTTCCTTTCTCTGCTTTCAGCGTACCATACTTTTCCGCCCACCGCAAGCAAAAAAACAGCCCAAATCCTTGACGGGAACGGGACGAGTGTGTAAAATAACCGGGAGAAGCAAAAAGAATTGGAGATCGGGGGGACTGCCATGCTGTTGGATGGAAAAATCCAGGTAGGAACCGGTGAAAACGGCCCGGCTTTTCTCAGGCCTGAAATGGCCAACCGGCATGGGCTGATCGCCGGCGCCACGGGCACGGGGAAAACCGTCACCCTGAAGGTGCTGGCCGAGGGTTTCAGCGAAATGGGCGTCCCGGTATTCCTCAGCGATATTAAGAGCGACCTTTCCGGCATGGTCAGGCCCGGCCTTCGGTCCGAAGCCATCGACAAGCGGCTGCGCAAATGCGGCCTGGATCCGGATCGGTTTGATTATCATGCCTTTCCTTCCGCTTTCTGGGATGTGTATGGGAAGAACGGGCAGCTGATCCAGTCCACCGTTCGCGGCATGGGCGCCCAGCTTCTGGCCCGTATGCTGGGGCTGAACGAAACCCAGATCGGCGTGCTGGGGATCCTCTTCCGCTACTGCGCGGAGTACGGGATTCCCCTGCTGACCCTGGATGACCTGAAGCAGCAGCTGATCCGCATGGGGGAGAACGCGAGGGAATTCACCCTTCGCTACGGCAATGTGACGGTGCCCACCGTCGGTGCCATCCAGCGGGCCGTGGCCATGCTGGAGGAAGACGGGGGGAGCGTCTTCTTCGGGGAGACGGAATTCAATGTGCTGGAATGGATGAAGCTGGATGACCAGGACCGGGGCATGATCAATATTCTTGCCGCGGATGAACTGTTTACCCACCCGCTGATGTACTCCACCTTCCTGCTGTGGATGCTGACCAGGCTTTATGAAACCCTACCGGAGCGCGGAGATGCGGAGAAGCCTCTGATTGTGTTTTTCTTTGATGAGGCGCATCTTCTCTTTGATGACTGCTCCCGGACCCTGATGGACAAGATTGAGCAGGTGGTCCGGCTGATCCGCAGCAAGGGCGTGGGCGTCTACTTTATCACCCAGAGCCCGGCGGACATTCCCATGTCCATCCTGGGTCAGCTGGGCAACCGGGTGCAGCACGCCCTGCGGGCCTATACACCCCTGGATCAGAAGGCGGTCAAGGTGGCGGCGCAGACCTTCCGTGTGAATGAGGCATTCAATACGGAGGAGGCCATCACCAGCCTGAAGACCGGTGAAGCCCTGGTTTCCTTCCTGGATGAGGAAGGCGCTCCCGGCATTGTGGAGCGGGTTACCATTCTGCCGCCCCAGAGCAAGCTGGGCGCCCTGTCCGAGGAAGAGCGGGCCTGGGTGGGGCAGGGGAAGGATATTCAGGATTTTGTGAGCCCGAAGGCGGCGGACGACGATGTTCATGCGGAAGCGCAGGCCTGCGAGTCCGCGCGGGAGTCCGCTTCCTGTTCCACGGCCGCGGAGGCGGCTGTATCCATACCGGAGCTTCCCCTCAGTCAGGCGGCGGAAGTTCCTGGGGCGGCGGAGACACCTGTGCCGGAGCATGTGGAGAACCCGACGGCGCCGCAGGCCGATTCCTGGATGCCTGGCGTGCCGCCCGCGTGGCCGGAGCCGGCGGATCCCTTTGAAGGACAGGAGCCGCAGAGTCCCGCGCAGATTCCTCAGCTGGAAATTCCGGTCATGTATACCAGACCGGAATTCGCGAGTGCGATACCCACTTTGGAGATTCCCGTTTCCTCAACGACCCCTGAGCCGGTGCAGGAGAACACCGCGCAGAAGAACATGAGCCAGACATTCAAGGTTTTTGATCCCGTGACCGGACAGTATGTGGAGCAGACGAAGCCCGAGATGACGCCCGTCGCCGAGCCCGCGCCGGCTCCCGCACCCGTGCCGCAGCCCCAGGCCGTGCCCACCATTCAGGTGCAGCCCGTGGCGGCCCAGCCGGCTGTTCCCCAGCCCATCCTGCAGCAGATGCCTGTGATGGTCATGGATCCCACCACCGGCCAGTATGTGCAGCAGATGATGCTGATGCAGCAGGATCCCACCACCGGCAACTGGATCGCCGTACAGCAGGCGCCCGTGGCTCAGCCCGTAGTGCCGCAGCCGGTGGATCCCATCGCCCTGGCGGAGCAGCAGAAGGCGGCCGCCGCGGCGCAGAAGGAAGCGGAGAAGGCTGCCCTGCAGGCCCAGAAGGAAGCGGAAAAGGCGGAGAAGGAAGCCGCCAAAGCCGCCAAGGAGCAGGAAGCGGCGGAGCGCCGGGCGCGCAATGACGCCCTGCGGGAGGAAGCCGCGGAGCGGGCCCGCCGGAATGATTCCGTAGCCGGCCGGATCAAGAATACCGCCATTAACACCGCCACCCGTCAGGTGACCTCCTCCCTGACCAAGGGAATTACCAACGCCATCAGCGATCTGTTTGGCGGCGGCAAGAAAAAGTAAGCTTTCCGTCCATCCGGTTCCACGAACCGGGGCGAAGCAGGGGCCACCCACGGTGGCACTTTTCCAGGGCGATTCAGCCGCTTTCTTTGACGGCGGCTTGATTGGCATATTTTCTATGAAGGATTGAAAGGAAGGATGATCCCATGAGCAAGCTTCTCAAAGAATTCAAGGAATTCGCCCTCCGCGGCAATGTCGTAGACATGGCTGTCGGCGTTACCATCGGCGCGGCCTTCGGCAAGGTTGTCACCGCCGTGATCGATATTTTCCTGACCCCCATTCTGGACGCGCTGCCCAAGATGGAAGGCGGCGGCACCGGCGTGACAGGCAGCATCATCTCCTTCCTGGCCGTGGTGGTAGAGTTTATCCTGACCGCACTGGTGCTCTTCCTGATCATCAAGGCCATGAACAAGGCCAAGGATATGAAGAAAAAGCCCGAAACCCCCGCCGCGCCCACCACAAAGAAGTGCCCCTTCTGCCTCAGCGAGATCGACATCAAGGCCACCCGCTGCCCGCACTGCACCAGCGAAATCAAGTAATGGGTTCCGCCGGGAGATATCATCCCGGTATATGCGAGGCAATCGGTCCAGCGCCCGGAAGTTCCGGGCGCTTTTTTCAGTTTGAGCTTGACAGGGCAGGCATACGGGATTATGATATGCATTGAAACTGAATACCTTATCATGAGTGACGGAGGGATGGGCCCGATGAAGTCACGGCAACCGGCGGAAACGCATGGTGCCAAATCCCCCAGCGCGCGCGCCCCGGAAGGGAAGCGCTGACAGATAAGGAGATTTTCGAAGGGAAATCCTCCGCCTGGCCTGCGCGCAGTGCCAGGCGGTTTTGATTCAGGGAAACAAATTCAGGAAGGGACTGACCCTTCCGTCGACCTGAAAGGAGCAGAAACATGCGCAAACTCTTCACCTCAGAATCCGTTACCGAAGGGCATCCCGACAAGGTATGTGACCAGATCAGCGACGCGGTGCTGGACGCCCTGCTGGCCCAGGATCCCCAGTCCCGGGTGGCCTGCGAGACTTTTGCCACCACCGGGCTCGTCACCCTGATGGGGGAGATCACCACGGAGGGCTGGGTGGACTTTAACGACGTGGCCCGGAAGGTTCTGCTGGATATCGGTTACGACAGCAGCGAAAAATATTTCGACGGCCACACCTGCGCGGTTATGACCGCCATTCATGCCCAGAGTCCGGACATTGCTCAGGGCGTGGATCAGGCCCTGGAGGGCCGGGAGGAAGAAGCCGGGGAGACCGGCGCCGGCGACCAGGGCATGATGTTCGGCTATGCCTGCGACGAGACGCCGGAGAGAATGCCCATGGCCATCGCCCTGAGCCACCGGCTGGCCCGGAAGCTGACGGAGGTCCGGAAAAACGGGACGCTGCCCTGGCTGCGGCCGGACGGCAAGACCCAGGTGACCGTGGTATACGAGGATGACCGGCCCGTGGCGGTGGATACGGTGGTCATTTCCACCCAGCACGCGCCGGAGGTGTCCCAGGAGGAAATCCGTGCCGCGCTGCTGGAGCATGTGGTGAAGCCTGTGATTCCGGCGGAGCTGCTCGGCACGGAGACCAAGTATTTCATCAACCCGACCGGCCGCTTTGTCATCGGCGGCCCCGCGGGGGATACGGGCCTGACCGGCCGGAAGATCATCGTGGACACCTACGGCGGATACGCGCCGCACGGCGGCGGCGCCTTCTCCGGCAAGGATCCGACCAAGGTGGACCGCAGCGCGGCCTACGCGGCCCGGTACGCGGCGGTGAACGTGGTGGCGGCCGGCCTGGCGAAGAAGTGCCAGATCCAGCTGGCCTACGCCATCGGCGTGGCTCAGCCGGTCAGCATTCTGGTGGAGACCTTTGGCACGGGGGCTGTTTCCGATGAAAAACTGGCGGAGGCGGTAAAGCAGGTGTTTGATTTCCGTCCCGCGGCGATCATCCGGGATCTGGATCTGCGGCGGCCCATCTACCGGCAGACCGCGGCCTACGGTCATTTTGGCCGGACGGATCTGGATCTGCCCTGGGAGAAGACGGACCGGGTGGAAGCGCTGAAAAAGGCGGCGCTTTAAGTTCCTCCCATAAAGGAAAAGGCGTGACGGATATCCGGCGCGCCTTTTCCCTGTCAAGGCGCGCATAAAGCAAAGAAAAAACTTGTATTCCGGGAGCGTTGTCTGTACAATAACGGCAATACCATTTTTCCAGGAGGAAGGAGAGCATGTATCGCATCGCGAGCAGGCGGGAGCTGAATCCCAGCATGATCCAGCTGGAGGTGGAGGCGTCGCTGGTGGCCCGGAAGGCAAAGCCCGGGCAGTTTATCATCCTGCGGGTGGACGAGGCGGGGGAACGGATTCCGCTGACCATCGCGGGTACGGATCCCGAGCGGGGAACCGTCAAGATCATTTTCCAGGTGGTTGGCGCCACCACGGAGCAGCTGAAATTCAAACAGGCCGGGGAATTCCTGCAGGACTTTGCCGGCCCTCTGGGTCAGCCGACGGAGACGGCGGGAAAGAAAAATGTCTGCATCATCGGCGGCGGTGCCGGATGCGCCATCGCCATGCCCGTGGCGGAGGAATTTCATCGCCTGGGCGCCAGGGTTACCAGCATCATCGGTTTCCGGAACAGGGACCTGCTGATTCTGGAGGATGAATTCCGATCCATCTCCGATGAACTGATCGTAATGACGGATGACGGCAGCTACGGCCGGCAGGGCAATGTGACCGTGCCGCTGAAGGAAATGCTGGAGGCCGGGCAGGCCTTTGACCTGGTGGTGGCCATCGGGCCGCTGATCATGATGAAATTCGTGACCCTGGCGGCCAGGCCCTTTGGCGTGCCGGTGACCGTGAGCATGAACCCCATCATGATTGACGGTACGGGCATGTGCGGCGGCTGCCGGATCACCCTCGTGCAGGAAGGAAAGCGGGTAACCCGGTTCGCCTGCGTGGATGGGCCGGATTTCAACGGATATGAGGTGGACTTTGATGAGGCCATGAGCCGCTCCCGCATGTACGCGGATTTTGAGAGGCACGCCTATGAGGAAGCCTGCAGCCTCTTCGAAAAGGAGGTCGGATAAAATGGCAGTGGACCCGAAAAAGCATGCCATGCCTACCCAGGCGCCCCAGGTGCGGGCGCGGAATTTTCAGGAGGTGGCCCAGGGCTATCCCATGGAGATCGCCGTTGAGGAAGCCGGACGCTGCCTGAACTGCAAAAACCGGCCCTGTGTGACGGGCTGCCCGGTCAATATCGCGATTCCGGATTTTATCGGCCGGATCAAGGAAGGGGACTTCGAAGGCGCCTATCAGGTGATCAGCCGGAGTTCCTCCCTGCCGGCGGTCTGCGGGCGGGTCTGCCCGCAGGAAACCCAGTGTGAAAGCCAGTGCACCCTGCATACCCGGGCCAAAATGGATCCGGTGGGCATCGGCCGGCTGGAGCGTTTCGTGGCGGACTGGCATAACGCCCATACCACGGAGCGGGCCAAGGCGCCTGCCTCCAACGGCCACAGGGTGGCGGTGATCGGCGCCGGCCCCTCCGGGCTGACATGCGCCGGAGACCTGGCGAAAAAGGGCTTCCAGGTCACGATCTACGAGGCACTGCATACCGCCGGCGGCGTGCTGGTATACGGCATTCCGGAATTCCGCCTGCCCAAGGCCATCGTGGCCCGGGAGGTGGAAACCCTGAAGGAGCTGGGGGTGGAGATCCAGGCCAACGTCATCATCGGCAAGACCCTCACCATTGACGAGCTGTTTGAGGATGGATTCGAGGCGGTGTTTATCGGCTCCGGCGCCGGGCTGCCGAACTTCATGAACATTCCGGGTGAAGCCCTGAAGGGGGTTTACTCCGCCAATGAGTTTCTGACCCGGTCCAACCTGATGAAGGCCTATCTGGAGGACCCGAAGACCCCGATCATGAAGGGCGGCAGGGTCGCGGTGGTCGGCGGCGGCAATGTGGCCATGGACGCGGCCCGGACTGCACTGCGCCTGGGGGCGGAGAAGGTATATATCGTCTACCGCCGCTCCATGGAGGAGCTGCCCGCCCGCCGGGAGGAAGTGGAGCACGCGGAGGAGGAAGGCATCGATTTCCGCCTGCTGTGCAACCCCACGGAAATCCTGGGCTATGAGAACCCTGATAATCCGAGGGATCCGAAAAACGGCTTTGTGACCGGGATCCGGTGTGTACGGATGGAGCTGGGCGAGCCCGACGCCAGCGGCAGACGCCGGCCGGTGGAAATCCCCGGCAGCACGTTTGAACTGGCGGTGGACGCGGTGGTCATGGCCATCGGCACCAGCCCGAACCCCCTGATCAAGTCCACGACGGAGGGGCTGGAAGCAAACCGGCGGGGCGGGATTGTCATCGACGAAAAGGGCCTGACCTCCCGGGAACATGTTTATGCAGGGGGCGACGCGGTGACCGGCGCGGCCACGGTGATCTCCGCCATGGGCGCGGGAAAGGTGGCAGCTGCCGCCATCGCGGAGGCGCTGGCGTAACCGCCGCGCAGCGCGGATCCTTTCCGGAGAAACGACGGCTGCTTTCTGTGGGACGGCGCCGAAAAGTCGAAAAAGCTCTTTCCAGCACCTGAAAAAAAGAGTATAATGTCCTTTGGCGTGAAAGCGCTGAAGGATCGAAAAGAAGAACAAGCAGGAGGGAAAAACCATGTCCGTGATCGAGCGCATCAAGGCGCAGGCGAAGAACAATGTGAAGCATATCGTGCTGGCGGAGGGCAGCGAGCCCCGCACCGTGCAGGCGGCCGCGAAAATCGTGGCGGAGGGCCTGGCGAAGATTACGCTGGTAGGCAGCCCGGAGGAGATCCGGAAGGTTGCCGCGGAAACGGGCACGGATCTGTCCGGCGTGGCCATCGTGGATCCCGCGACCTGTGAGAAGAGCGAGGCCTACGCGGAGAAGCTCTGCGAGCTGCGGCAGAAGAAGGGCATGACCATTGAGCAGGCCCGGGATCTGGTGTACAAGAATACGCTGTATTTCGCGACCATGATGCTGAAGATGGATGACGCGGACGGCATGGTGGCCGGCGCCATCAATTCCACCGGCAATGTGCTGCGCCCCGCGCTGCAGATCATCAAGATGGCTCCCGGCATCTCCACCGCCTCCAGCTGCTTCATCATGGAGCTGCCTACGAAGGACTACGGCGATGACGGCGTTATGCTCTTCGGCGACTGCGCCGTGAACATCGAGCCCGACAGCGATGAGCTGGCCGCCATCGCGCTGGCTACGGCGAACACCTGCAAGAGCCTGCTTCAGTCGGAACCCCGCGTGGCGATGCTCTCCTTCTCCACGAAGGGCAGCGCGAAGCATGAGGTGGTGACTCGCGTACAGGAAGCGACGGCCAAGGCCAGGGAGCTGGCGCCGGATCTGATGCTGGACGGCGAGCTGCAGGCGGACGCCGCGCTGGTGCCCGAGGTGGCGAACCTGAAGGCGCCCGGATCCCCCGTGGCGGGCAAGAACCCCAACGTCCTGATCTTCCCGAACCTGGGGGCGGGCAACATCGGATACAAGCTGGTGCAGCGGCTGGCCGGCGCAAAGGCCATCGGTCCGATCATCCAGGGCCTGGCGAAGCCGGTCAACGATCTGTCCCGCGGATGCAACGTGGAAGAGATTGTGAACACCGTGGCGGCTGTGGCCGTGATTGCCCAGGGCTGATGAAAAACAAGAGGCTCTTTCTCCTCCCTGCGGGGGAGAAAGAGCCTTTTTTGCGAAACGAGCGGTGAAGGAGGAACAGGCAGCATGCCGAATTACCAGCTGGATACCACCTGCGTCCAGGGCGGATACACTCCGGGAAACGGAGAACCGAGACAGATTCCCATTGTTCAGTCCACGACCTTCAAGTATGACACCGGGGAGGACATGGGCCGGCTTTTTGATCTGGAAGCCTCCGGCTATTTTTATACCCGGCTGCAGAATCCCACCAATGATTATGTGGCGGCCAAAATCGCGGCCCTGGAAGGCGGAACCGCGGCGATGCTGACCTCCTCCGGCCAGGCGGCGAACTTTTTCGCGCTCTTCAACCTGGCGGGATGCGGGGATCATATTGTGGCATCCTCCAGCATCTACGGCGGGACGTTTAACCTGATCAGCGTCACCATGGCCCGGATGGGGGTGGAGGTTACCTTTGTGTCTCCGGACTGCACGGAGGAGGAGCTGAACGCTGCCTTCCGGGAGAATACGAAGTGCGTTTTCGGGGAAACCATCGCCAATCCGGCCCTGACGGTGCTGGATATTGAGCTGTTTGCCCGGGCGGCCCACGCCCACGGCGTGCCCCTGATTGTGGACAACACCTTCGCGACCCCTGTCAACTGCCGGCCTTTTGAATGGGGCGCGGATATCGTGACCCATTCCACCACCAAATACATGGACGGCCATGGCGCGGCGGTGGGCGGCGCCATTGTGGACAGCGGAAAATTCGACTGGATGGCGCACGCGGAGAAATTCCCGGGGCTGTGCACGCCGGATGAAAGCTATCACGGGATTACCTATGCCGAAAAGTTCGGCCGGGAGGGGGCATTCATCACCAAGTGCACGGCGCAGCTGATGCGGGATTTCGGATCCATCCAGTCCCCGCAGCACGCGTTTTATCTGAATCTGGGGCTGGAGAGCCTGCATGTCCGCATGGCCAGACACTGTGAAAACGGCCAGACGGTGGCGGAATATCTGCAGGGGCATCCGAAGGTCCTGCGGGTCAGCTATTGCGGCCTGCCCGGGGATCCCTATTACGCGCGGGCGCGGAAGTACCTGCCGAAGGGTTCCTGCGGCGTGGTCAGCTTTGAGCTGAAGGGCGGCCGGGAAGCGGCCTCCACTTTCCTGAACAGCCTGCGCCTGGCCGCCATTGAAACCCATGTGGCCGACGCCCGCACCTGCTGCCTGAACCCCGCGTCCACCACGCACCGGCAGATGACGGATGAGCAGCTGAACGCCGCCGGTGTTCCCGCGGGCCTGGTCCGTGTGAGCTGCGGCCTGGAGAGCGCGGAGGACCTGATCGCCGATCTGGCCCAGGCGCTGGAAAAAGTATAATCCATTCCATATCAAAAAGCGCTGGCCGCTATGGCCGGCGCTTTTTTTGAAGGCGCGCCAGCTCAGGGCCGCGGACCCGCGCTTCCATCAGGGAGCGCCGTGCCGTCGGCCTGGATCCGCTTCTGGTAAACGGTAGGCGTGACGCCGGAGAGCTGCTGGAACGCGCGCAGAAAATTGGAGTAATCGTTGAAACCGCATTTCTGCGCTACGCTGGTCATGCTCTCACCGGTGCGGATCAGCTGCTGCGCCTTGGCGATCCGGCACATCAGAATATACCGGTAAACGCTGACCTTGTATACCTGGGAGAACAGATGGGACAGGTAATACTTGCTTAGGTTAAACTGAGCGGCCAGACTGTCCAGGGTCAGATCCTCCGTGCAGTTTTCACCGATATAATTAAAGACCCGCTGGATGACCTGATTGCTGGTATTTTCCGGACGCCTGTGCGGAAGGGAGGGCGTCAGGACTTCGCAGAGCTCGTTGAAAAAACGGGACAGGCTCAGCCTGGACGCCATCCGCTCAAAGGAGGAAGCGCATTCCGCCAGATTTCTCGTTTCGCTCAGGATGGCCTTCAGCGAATCATAGTCGTGCCGGGCCAGCAGAAAGCGGAACCCGCCGCTGGCCACCAGGGAATCCAGCGCGGAGGGGAAGGATACTTCCCCCAGCCCCAGAGACTGCAGAAACACGGGTGTCACGTGAACCCAGGTCCGTTCATAGTGCTGCAGGGGCCGGTCCGTCAGAATGCCGTGAATATAAAAGGGCGGAATGATGTACAGGTCTGCGGTTCCCATCTCATAAACGGACTGCCCAATGACCAGGCGCGTGCCGCCGTGATCATGCAGCAGGATTTCATAATGCTCATGATAGTGCATGCCGACCGCGTACGGAAAGGATTCATGCTTTCCGTGAAAAACACGGAAATCCGTGACCATTTCCGCGCGCAGGGGCAGCAGGCTGCGTTCAAACCGAGGCATCCGCTTCATTCCCTTCTGTCTGTTCTTCTGCCAACGGATGGTTTCTCTCCTTTATAGAATATCGCAAGATTCACATGATTTCAAGCAAAAAAAGCATGGTATATTCTTTTTGTTGCAGTTACAATAAAAAAGAAGGAACGGAATCCAGGAAGCGCGAATAAGAAAGAATATACGGAATGTCTGTCCGAGATAACCTTATATTGAAAGGAAGATGTCGATTGAGTCAGGTCAAACAACCATCACTCAGCCGTGAAATCAAGCCTCAGAAGATGTCGTGGGCGGTGTATCTGCGCCGGTACGGTACGCTGTACCTGCTGCTGGTTCTGCCGGTGCTGTTCTTCCTGGTTTTCCGGTATTATCCCATGCAGTGGATCGCGCTGGCTTTTAAAAAGAACAACATCATTCAGCCCCTGTGGTCCGTGCCGTGGGTCGGGTTCGAATGGTTCCAGAAGGCCTTTCAGACCAAGGCTTTCCTGAACGCGCTCCGGAATACGATCACGCTGAACCTGATGGATCTGGTGTGCGGGTTCCCGGCGCCGATCATTCTGGCGCTGCTGCTGAACGAGCTGACCTTTAAGCGCTTCAAGAAAGTGACCCAGACGGTGCTCTATCTGCCCCATTTCCTGAGCTGGATCATTATCTCCGGTCTGGCGACCCGGCTGCTGGCGGATAATGACGGCCTGCTGAACCTGATTTATAAGCAGATGACGGGGAACAGCAGCGCGGTCATTCCTTTCCTGAGCAATCCGAGCTACTGGAGATGGACGTACATCGTTCTGGGCATCTGGAAGGAAGCCGGCTGGGGAACCATCATCTATCTGGCCGCGCTGACCAATATCAGCCCGGAGCTGTATGAGGCGGCCGCGGTGGACGGCGCTGGCCGGTTCCGCCGGATGTGGCACGTGACGCTGCCCGGCCTCCGGCCGACGATTATTACCCTGCTGATCATGCGCATGGGCTATATTCTGGGCAGCGAGTTCGACCGGCCGCTGGCCATGAGCAATAAACTGGTGACGGATGTTTCCCAGTTGATCTCCATCTATGTGTATGAGCAGGGCATTCAGGGGCTGAAGTATTCCCTGACAACCGCGGTGGGCCTGTTCCAGAACGTTGTCGCTGTCATCTTCATCCTGGCCACAAACGCGCTGGCCAAGCGGATGGGCGAACGCGGAATCATGTAAAGGAGGGAAGGACATGTCTGTGATCAGTGAAGCCAACCGCGGCAGGAACAAAAAGCAAACGGATGGCATGATTCGCTCCAGCTCCACCAGGGTAGGGGACTGGATTATCGCCCTGATCTGCTTGATCGTGATGTTCGTCTGCCTGCTGCCCATGCTGAACGTGCTGGCCCGCTCCCTTTCCGATGCCAGCGCGCTGATGCGGAACGAGGTTTTCCTCTGGCCGAAGGGCTGGAATCTGGTGGCCTACCAGACCATTCTTGGGAATGCCAAGTACATCCATTCCCTGTGGTTTACGGCGATCCTGACGGTGGGATGCACGCTGCTGAGCCTGTTTATGACCGTCTGCTGCGCCTATCCGCTGACCTATGATCAGCTGCGGGGAGGCAAAGTGATCAACGCGCTGATTCTCTTCACCATGTATTTCAGCGCCGGTACCATTCCCCACTATCTGCTGATGAAAAACCTGAACATGCTGGATACGGTCTGGTGCATGGTGATTCCCGGATGTATCAGCGTATACAACATGATTGTCATGCGGTCCTTCTTCTACGGTGTCCCGGAGAGCCTGCGGGAGGCGGCGGAGATCGACGGCGCGGGTCCGATCCGGACGCTGGTCCAAATCTATCTGCCCCTGTCCCTGCCGGTGCTGGCCACGCTGGCGCTGTTCTACGCGGTGGGCCGGTGGAACGGTTTCTCCGACGCGCTGCTGTATGTCAAGAAGGAAGAGCTTTTCCCCATTCAGCTTTATCTGTATTATGTGCTGCAGAACTCGACCCAGCAGGAGATCGCGACCCAGGAAGGCTTTGCCACGCCCGGCGTAGGCGAGACGGTGAAGATGGCGACGGTCATGTTCGCCACGGTTCCGATTCTGGTGGTTTATCCCTGGCTGCAGCGCTATTTCATCGCCGGCATGACCATCGGCGCTGTTAAGGGGTGAGAATTTCGCGACCGCCGGTGGCGGAAGCATCGCGAAATTCTCACAGAGCCCGTACAGAGCGGTCTCCCCGGTGGGGAGCCGCGACAATACGGGCGATCGGTTTCGCGACCGCCGGTGGCGGAAGCATCGCGAAATTCTCACAGAGCCCGTACAGAGCGGTCTCCCCGGTGGGGAGCCGCGACAATACGGGCGATCGGACAATTCTACTGGTTCTTCGAGGCGTTTGCCTCAGAGCATAAAATCTTTTGAGGAGGAAGGTTTCCATGAAGAGAATCCTGGCGATCCTGTTGACCCTGGCTCTGGTAGCTTCCCTCGGAATCACCTCCGCTTTCGCGGAAGATTTCGCAGACGGCAAGTTTACCAATCCCCAGCATCTGACGGTGGAAGTGTACAACCGTTACAATGACGGCGGCACCGATCCCACCAGCAGCGTGTATGCCCAGTATATCAAGGACGGCATGCTGGAGAAGTACAACATCGAAGTGGAGTTCGTTTCCGTCGGCCGCTGGTCTGAAGTGGACGATATCGGCAATCTGCTGGCCGCGGGCCAGGCTCCCGATGTGTGCGTGACCTATTCCTATCCCACCATCCTGACCTACGCGGACATGGGCGGCATCGTGGATCTGAACGAGCCCCTGACCCAGTACAAGGATGAACTGGGCAACCTGTGGAACCTGCTGGAAGACTATAATATCTACTATGATCAGGATCCGGAGACCAAGGCCCTGTGGTGCGTGGAAGCCCGGCTGCTGAACAATGCCCGGATCAACACCTTCATCCGTGAAGACTGGCTGACCAAGCTGGGTCTGGACATTCCGAAGACCGAAGAAGAATTCGAGAACGCCCTGATCGCCTTCCGTGACAACGCGGAAACCCTGCTGGGCGCGGACGCGGACAAGATGATCCCCTTCCTGACCACCACCGATATCGGCTGGATGTGCAACCAGGTGATCAACGGCCACGTGGCGCATGACATCAGCGATGAGACGGCTTATGTCTATGGCTATGACAGCCGTCAGATTCTGTATCCCGGTGCCAAGGAAGGCATCCGTACCCTGAACAAGTGGTACAACGAAGGCCTCATGTGGAAGGATTTCGCCCTGAACGATTCCGATCAGGCGGATAACCTGATCAAGTCCGGCTGGGTCGGAGCTTTCGGCCACAACTATGATTATCCCTACCGTAATGGCGAAGACTCCATCCAGGCCAGCATCCAGCGCGCTGCCGGTGCAGATGCCGCCTTCGTAGCTATTGAGCCCTTCACGGACGACGCGGGCGTGCCGCGGAAGTTCCTGTCTGACCGGGTTGACCGGAAGTGCTTCCTGCCCTCCACCTGCAGCAACGTGCATGCGGCCCTGCTGTATCTGGACTTCATCTCTGACCCCGAGGTCATCAAGTTCCTGCAGGTCGGTCAGGAAGGCATCGTCCACGAAGTGACGGAGGACGGCGCCTACAGGCTGCTGGCCATGAGCGATGAGGACAAGGCCGTCTGGATTCAGAACAGCCTGAACAACATCGACCACACCATCACCGCGAACGGACAGTATCTGGGCGATGCCACCGTGGCTTCCCTCGCGCTGGGTTACACGCCCGTGGATCCCAAGTACATCACCATCGCCTATGACACGGCCATGAATGAAGGCCGAGTGGTCGCGAAGTTCTCTGTTGGCGCCATCGAGAGCGAAAACGAAGTTGGTTCCAGCCTGGACAGCTATCGCGACACCTGGCTGAACCAGGCGGTCGTGGCTTCCGTGGAAGAGTTTGACAGTGTGTACGATGCCTGTCAGGCGGAATACCTGGGCATGGGCGGACAGCAGATCATTGACGAGCGCGCCGCGAAGCTGAAGGAAGTCTATGGCGTGGAAGTGCCCACTGATCTTCTGACCAAGTAAGACGTGAGACGCTGGGACAGCATAAACCATGATGGGAAGCCGGAAGGCTTCCCATTTTTATGGGGCAATGAGGCTGGCATGACGATTTTCAATACCGGTCTGGAAAGGAAATTCAGAAAATTTCTTGACTTTTGGCGGGGAGTTCCGTATACTTAAAAAGCTGCTTTAGCGGTTCCGGGGAGTCCCCGGGATGGGGGATGTTCCCTGTTTAACGACTTCAGTAGAGGAGTGTTGGAAAATGTTCCGTACGTATCAGCCCAAAAAGCGTCAGCGCAGCAAGGTTCACGGCTTCCGCGCCCGCATGGCCACGAAGAACGGCCGTCGCGTGCTGGCTGCCCGCCGTCGCCGCGGCCGCAAGGAGCTGACGGTGTGACCGGCGCCGTCCAGCGATACGCTTGACTGTGGATTAGGCCCGCCTTCATCTTTTGAGGCGGGCTTTTCCACTTTTTGCAGATTTTCCCGGGCAAGGAACCGGAGAAAGGGATCATGGAGAAACAGTATCGGCTGAAAAAGAACCGGGCGTTCCAGTATGTCTACCGCCGTGGACATTCGGTCGCCTGCCGGGATCTGGTCATGCTCTGTGCCAAGGGGCGGGAGCTGAAGGTCGGGTTTTCCGTCAGCAAGAAGGTGGGCAACGCGGTCACGCGGAACAAGGTGAAGCGCCGCCTGCGGGAATGCTTTCGGCCCTATCTGGGGGACGTGAAAACCGGCCTGTACGTCATCGTCGCCAGGCCCTCAGCCGCGGAGGCCACCTTCCAGAGCCTGCAGCGGGATATCCGTTATCTGCTGAAGAAGCAGGCCGCGCTGAAGGAAGGGAATCGTGCCGAATGAAAAGGTTTCTTCTGGCGCTGATCCGGTTTTACCGCAGGCATCTGAGCCCCCGGAAGGGAAAGCCGTCCTGCAGATACGTGCCGACCTGTTCCCAGTACGCCGTGACGGCCATTGAGCGTTATGGCGCCTGGAAGGGGGGCGGCATGGCCCTGTGGCGGCTGCTGCGCTGCAATCCCTTCAGCAGGGGCGGCTACGATCCTGTGCCCGAGGATTTATACACACTGATAAGGAGGGAATAACCAAGCATGAACGAGGCGCTTTTCAACTTCCTGGCCTGGATCAACTCCTGGGTGGGCAGCTGGGGATGGGCGATGGTGATCTTCACCATCCTGATCCGCCTGGTGCTGACGCCGCTGGACTTCAAGAGCCGGGCGGGCATGCGCAAGACTGCCGCCCTGCAGCCCAAGATGGCGGAGCTGCAGAAAAAGTACGCCAACGACAAGGAAAAGCTGAACCAGAAGACGGCCGAGCTGTACAAAAAGGAGGGGGTCAACCCCATGAGCAGCTGCCTGCCGCTGCTGCTGACCTGGCCGATCCTGATCATCGTTTTCTCCGCCATGCGTACCGCGGCCAACCAGGAGCTGCTGAGCCAGCTGACCCAGATCCTGAACAACGAAACGCCCAGGATGGAACCTTTCCTGTGGATCAAGAACCTGTGGATGCCGGACAGCCTTTTCAGCCCGGCCTGGCCGGACCTGGGGACGCTGCGGCAGATCCCCGCGGATCTTTGGAAGAGCTGGTATGCCGGGCTGGGGGATACCCTGCCCGTCCTGATGCAGGACCTGAACCTGAATGCGGAAAGTTTTGACACCGCCAACCTGCAGGCCACCATTCAGGCGCTGCAGGCCGCCATGGCCAACGGCAACGCGGCATACGCCAACGCCATCAGCGCCAACGGCGGATGGACCTTCAACCTCTTTATTACGAAGCTGACCCTGGTGAACGAATACAACGGATACATGATTCTGCCGATCCTCAGCGCGGTGACCCAGATCGTGATGACCAAGATCACGGGAACCCAGCAGCAGAACACGTCCGCTGGCAATGATCAGGCGGCCGCCACCAGCAAGATGATGACCTGGTTCTTCCCCATTTTCTCCCTGGTGATCTGCTTCGGATACAGCTCCGCCTTCGCCCTGTACTGGGTGACGGGCAACCTGGTGATGATGGGACAGACGATGATCATCAATAAGATCCTGGACGATCGGGAAAAGAAGGCTCAGACAGCAGGAGAGGGAACGGTGAAATAAATGAGAAAATATGAAGCATCCGCCAAGACGGTGGAGGAAGCGATTGAACAGGGCCTGCAGGAGCTGGGCGTCGGCATCGGGGATGTGGACGTGCAGGTGCTGGAGGAGGGCAGCAAGGGGCTCTTCGGGCTCTTCGGCTCCCGGCTGGCCAAGGTCAGCCTGACGGTGAAGGAGGACGAGGAGAACCTGCTGGAGAACCTGATGAGCGAGGCGGAGAAGCCCGCGCCCAAGGCGAAGACGCCCGCGCAGGAGGGAAAGAAGCCGGAAAAGGCGCCGGAAAAGACGCAGGAAAAAGCGCCGGAAGCGGCCGCCCCCAGGGCGGAGGCGGAAAAGCCGGAGAAGAAAGAGGAGCACCGGCCCGCTCCCGTCAGGCGGACAGCGCCGAAGAAGGCGGAGAGGAAGCTGGAAGAAGCGCCGGCGGAAGCGGCCGCGCCGGAAGCCGGGGCGGAGGAAAACCCCGCCGCCGAAAACGAAGGGCTGCGCGCCCTGGAAAAGCCGGAAATCACGGTGATCCCGGAGGATCAGCTGGATCCGGAGAGCCCCGCGGGCATCGCGAAGGCCTTCCTGCAGGAAATGACCCGGCTCATGGGCGTGAACGTAACCATTGAAATGGGCACGGATCCCGAAGGCAATGTGTACGCCTCCATGAACGGGGATACCCTGGGCATCCTGATCGGCCGCCGGGGCGAGACCCTGGACGCGCTGCAGTATCTGACCAGCCTGAAGGTGAACCGGGGCCGGGAGGGCTATGTCCGGGTCACGCTGGACACGGAAAATTATCGGGCCCGCCGGGAGGATACCCTGATCCGCCTGGCCAACCGGATGGCGAACCGGGCGACCCGCACCGGGCGCCGGGTGAGCCTGGAGCCCATGAACCCCTACGAGCGCCGGGTGATCCATTTCGCGCTGCAGGCCAATGATCAGGTAAGCACCCACTCCGAGGGCGATGAGCCCAACCGGCATGTGGTCATCACGGTGAAGAAATAACGGGAGGCGGATTTTTCCATGCTGGATATCAATTTGCTTCGGACGGATCCGGAGAAGGTCCGGGAGAACATCCGGAAAAAGTTTCAGGATCAGAAGCTGCCCATGGTGGACGAGGTGATCCAGTTTGACAAGGATTACCGCGCGGCCCAGCAGCAGGCGGACGCCCTGCGCAACCAGCGCAAGCTGAAGAGCAAGCAGATCGGCGGCCTGATGGCCAAGGGCCAGAAGGAAGAGGCGGAAAAGCTGAAGGCGGAAGTGGCCGCCATGGCGGATGAGCTGGAAGCCCTGGAGCGGAAGGAAGAGGCGCTGAAGGCGGAAATCCGCAAGCGGATGCTGGTCATTCCCAATATCATCGACGCTTCCGTGCCCATCGGCAAGGATGACAGCGAAAACGTGGAAATCCAGCGCTATGGCGAGCCGGTGGTGCCGGAATGGGAAATTCCCTACCATGTGGACATCATGGAGCGGCTGCAGGGCATTGACCTGGACGCGGCCCGGGAAACCAGCGGCAACGGGTTCTACTACCTGATGGGTGACATTGCCCGGCTGCACAGCGCCATCCTGTCCTACGCCAGGGATTTTATGATCGACCGGGGGTTCACCTACGTGGTGCCGCCTTTCATGATCCACGGGGACGTGGTGACGGGCGTCATGAGCTTTGCCGAGATGGAAAACATGATGTACAAAATCGAGGGGGAGGATCTGTACCTGATCGGCACCTCGGAGCACAGCATGATCGGCAAATTCATCGACTCCATCCTGGACGAGGACACCCTGCCCAGAACCCTGACCAGCTACAGCCCATGCTTCCGGAAGGAAGTGGGCGCCCATGGGATTGAGGAGCGGGGCGTATACCGCATCCACCAGTTCGAGAAACAGGAGATGATCGTGGTCTGCAAGCCGGAGGACTCCATGATGTGGTTTGACCGGCTGTGGCAGAACACGGTGGACTTCTTCCGCACGCTGGATATCCCGGTGCGGACGCTGGAATGCTGCTCCGGCGATCTGGCGGACCTGAAGGTGAAGAGCCTGGACGTGGAAGCCTGGTCCCCCCGGCAGCAGAAGTACTTTGAGGTGGGTTCCTGCTCGAACCTGGGCGACGCCCAGGCACGCCGGCTGCAGATCCGGGTGAAGACGAAGGACGGAAAGAAGTATTTCGCGCATACGCTGAACAACACCTGCGTGGCGCCGCCCCGGATGCTGATCGCTTTCCTGGAAAACAACCTGAGGGCGGACGGTACCGTGGCCATTCCTGAACCCCTGCGGATGTACATGGGCGGCAAGGATCATATCGGATAAACGAAACAAAAAACAGCCTCCGGGACGCGGTTTCCCGGAGGCTGTTTTTGAAAGACGGCGGATCGAACGCCTCAGGTGGAGGAGGGGATGTGCTCCATCAGATCCCCGATGCCGCTGTCCGGTCCGACAGCGGTGTAATAGAGGCCGAAAAGAGCGTTATCATGGGCGCCGTGGACTTCGAAAGCCCAGTCCCGCCGTACCTGGCTGCCATGGAACTGAAAGGCTTCCTCCGCCACCTGATAGCCCGTTTTTCCGCCAAAGGCGGCCAGGGGCTCCGACCAGTCACAAGTGATCGGGTTCTTTTCATATTCATGAAGATAGAGCTTTTTCACCTGCCAGGTGCCATACGCTTTGGCGGAATCCGGATACTTCTTCGCGCTGCCGGTGAGCTTCAGCACGGTTTTCGCCGCGTCCGCGGCGGTTTTGTGGGCGCCGTGGCCGTATTCGCCCTTTTCTCCGTGGGTGATAAGCACCTCCGGCTGATGCTTCCGGATCACTTCGGTGACCCGGCGCAGCACCCGGTTTTTCCCCTTCCACAGCTGATACTGCTTCTCCGGCGCCTGACCGTTTTTGTCGATAAAGCCCAGCAGCTCCGGATAATACTTCACGCCGCAGTGCCAGATGGCGCCCAGCAGCTCCAGCTTGCGCTGGCCGCCGGTGGGGACCAGCACCGCCACCTGAATCCGATAGCCCCGATCCCCGCCGTAGGTGGGCATGAGCCCGGCAAACCAGAGGATTTCATCGTCCGGATGGGCGGTCAGCAGCATGATATCGCACTTTTCCAGCGTTTCCCACCGCTGCACGTCCGCCGGCGGCTCCCCCGGTCCAAAGACACGGACCTCCGCCAGGCGCAGGCGCTCCTTTCCCGTGGAGACGACGCGCACCTGCGTCACGGGTTCCGGCAGGGGATGCCAGTGCACCAGCAGGGTGCCGCCCTGATCTACGGTTTTCCATTCCTCTCCCTCGCGGATCTGCAGATCATAATCATGATCCCGGCCGTACTTGTCAAAGGCCATGATCTCCAGCCCGGCGATGGGTTCCTGGCAGGAGATGATCAGCTCCCCCTTCTTTTTCCCCTTGTTCTCCTTCAGCGGGAAATAGGTCTTCAGCTCCCCGTCGGTCATCTGGGCGTAATCCCGATCCCGGCCGTTGGATTCAAAGCGGCACTGACCGGTCAGCTCCACGGCCTCCTCCGCCAGCGCCGGGCCGGCCAGCAGGCTCAGCAGCAAAAAGAGCAGACCTGCCCCCAGGATGCCTTTCATCCGGGTCAGGCCCGCGGCCTTGCGAAGGTGCCCCGCTTTCTCCTTTTTTACCATGTTTCCATTTCCTCCGATGCTGTTTTGGCTTTACTGCCTGTCCTGCACCATGGTCAGGGCGATCCGCTTTTTGGCTTCGTCCACGCTGACCACCCAGACGCGGACCACATCCCCCACCTTCACCACCTCGGAAGGATGGCGGATAAAGCGGTCCGCCATGCGGGAGATGTGGACAAGCCCGTCCTGATGGACGCCGATGTCCACAAAGGCGCCGAAGTCAATCACGTTGCGGACGGTACCCGTCAGCTCCATGCCGGGCTTCAGATCCTTGATATCCAGGACATCCGTGCGCAGCACGGGCCGGGGCAGATCGTCACGGGGATCGCGGCCGGGCTTCTGCAGCTCGCTGAGAATATCCTGCAGCGTGGGCAGGCCGATGCCCGCCTCCGCGGCCAGCTTATCCAGCCCGTAGGATTTTGCCCGCTGGGCCGCGTCCGCCAGGCCGCCCCGGAGGGAATTGAGATCATAACCCAGCGCGGAAAGCACCGCCTTGGCGGCGTCATAGCTTTCCGGGTGCACAGCGGTGGCGTCCAGGGGATTCCGGCTGTCCCGGACCCGCAGGAAGCCGGCGCACTGCTCGAAGGCGCGGGGCCCCAGCTTGGGCACCTTTTTCAGCGCGGCCCGGGAGGGGATGCCGTTTTCCTCCCGATAGGCCACGATGTTTTTCGCCAGGGCGGGACCGATGCCCGCCACATGGGAGAGCAGCGCCGCGGAGGCCGTGGACACCTCCACGCCCACCTGGTTTACGCACTGCTCCACCACCCCGTCCAGGGCGGCAGTGAGCTCGTTCTGCTTCAGGTCATGCTGATACTGGCCCACGCCGATGGCTTTGGGCTCAATCTTCACCAGCTCTGCCAGGGGATCCTGCATCCGACGGGCGATGGACACCGCGCTGCGCTGAGTGACATCAAAGTCCGGGAATTCCTCCGCGCCCAGCTTGCTGGCGGAATAAACGGAAGCGCCGGCCTCGCTGACGATGATATACGCCACCCCGGGCAGCTCCGGCAGCAGGGAGACGATGAACTGTTCGCTTTCCCGGCTGGCGGTGCCATTGCCAATGGCAATGGCGGTGACGCCGTACTTCTTCACAAATCCTTTGATCAGCCGGGCGGCTTCCGCCTTCCGGCCTTCCGCGCCCGGCAGCGTGAAATACCCCACACCGGTATCCAGCACCTTGCCGTTCTCATCCACGACGGCCAGCTTGCAGCCGGTGCGGAAGCCGGGATCCACCCCCAGGGTCACCTTGCCTCTGATGGGCGGCTGCATCAGCAGCTGATGCAGGTTGTCGGAAAAGACGCGGATGGCGGCCACGTTGGCCCGGTCGGTCAATAGATTTCGAATCTCCCGCTCCAGGGACGGAAAGAGCAGCCGGCTCCAGGCGTCCTCGCAGGCGAGGGTTACCTGGGCCGCGGCGGGCGTGCGGCCGCGCACATAGGCGGCCTGCATGGCGGCCAGGCATTTTTCCTCCGGCGCTTCCAGCGCTACCTTCAGGAATTCCTCCCGCTCACCGCGGTTGATGGCCAGAATACGGTGCGCCGCCATGCTCCGGACCGGCTCCCGGTAATCGTAGTAGTTGCGGTAGACGCTGTCCTCCTCCTTCGCGGCTTTGGAGACGACGACGGCTTCCCGGGTCAGGAGCTCCCGCAGGGTTTTTCGCAGGGACGCGTCATCGCTGATCATCTCCGCCAGGATGTCCCTGGCGCCGGCGAGGGCGGCTTCCGCGTCCGGCACTTCTTTTTCAGGATCCACAAAGCTCCGGGCTTTTTCCAGCGGATCGCCGGCGCCCTGAAGCATCAGCCAGCTGGCCAGGGGCTCCAGCCCCCGCTCCCGGGCGATGGTGGCCCGGGTGCGGCGCTTCGGACGGTAGGGACGGTACAGATCCTCCAGCTCGGAGAGGGTCATGGCCCCGGCAATGGCGGCCCGCAGCTCCTCCGTCAGCGCATCCTGCTCGGACAGGGCCCGGATGATCTCCTCCCGGCGTTTGTCCAGATTTCGAAGGTATTCCAGCCGCTCAGAAAGCTCCCGCAGCACCTGGTCGTCCAGAGAACCGGTGGCTTCCTTGCGGTACCGGGCGATGAAGGGGATGGTGTTGCCGGCGTCCAGCAGGGAGATGACGGCCTGAACCTGTTCCGGACGGATGGAAAATTCCTGACTCAGCAGGGCGACGGGATCATTTTGCATGGATTCTTTTCCTCCAGGGGTGCTGCATTTGATTTGCTGCCGGTGGCCTGGCCCGCGCCAGCGCCGCCGAAGCACCTGATTATTATAGCGGAAAGCCTTTTTTTCTTCAACCGGCATTCCGTACGCGCTTTGGAAAGCGATATACAAAAACCATCATAACTGTTTTTATAAAACGGAGGAAATGAAAATTCACGAAATATATTTTTGCTTTGCGGATTGACAAAACCAGTTAAGATGGCGTATACTCCAATCAAACCATCAGAGGGGGCGGAAGCACGCCCGAAACACGCGGAGAAAGAGGAGGGAAGCCCATGAAGGCCAAAGGATACAGCACCATTGCGGGGCTGGAGCATGCTTCGCCGGAGGAGATCAAGCGGCGGAACCTGGAGCACTACGGGTCCAAGATCAAGCGCTTCCGGGTCCGGGCGGGGATGAGCGCGGAGCAGCTGGCCGACGCGTTGGGCATTTCCATCAGTTCCGTGCGGAACTGGGAATGCGGGCTGACCCGCCCCGATCCGGAATTCCTGTACCGGATGTTCACGCTGCTGGATGTGGAGCCCAATGTGTTTTTCGGCTTGCGGGGCGTGGGCGGGCTGCTGACGGACGGGGAAGAGTCCTTGCTTTCCAGCTACCGGGCGCTGGACGCCGCCGGGCGGGAGGACGCGCAGGCCCTGCTGGAAGCGATGCGGGCCCAGGCATGGCGCCGCCAGCTGGCGTCCGCCAGCGCCCGGATGAGCGAAGTCGCTGACTGGGGGCGGTACGCCGCCGCCGGCGACGGGACGGACTGGCCGGATTATCCGGAGAAGGAAAGCATGATTCTGTACGACGATCCGCTGGTTTCCAGGGCGGATGAGATCATCACCGTCACCGGGCGCAGTATGGAGCCCCAGTTTCAGGACCGGGACCGGGTGCTGGTGGAGCACTGCGCGGCACTGCGGAATGGAGACATCGGGATCTTTTACGTGCCCGGCCTGGGCGGGGTCATCAAGCAGAAAGCCTACGACCGGCTGCATTCCATCAATCCGGAGTTCGACGACATCTTTCCCTATGAGGAAGGCGCCGCCGTGGTGGGCCGGGTGCTGGGGCGGGTGGAGCCCCACATGATCCCTTCCCCGCAGGATCAGGCGCTTTACCGGGCGGCGCGGGAGGCGGAGAAAGGCTGAGGAAATTCCGGAAAAACGGAGGGAAGCGCCGCGGCCGGAAAAGGCGGACCATCCGGAAGAAGCGGGAAGGGGGGCTATCCATGGCATACGAAAGGGGAAACCATCCGGACAGGATCTATGTAAAGGTTACCTCGGATTTCGACTGTACCGGATTTATGCAGCCCAGGGACATCATCTGGCGGGACGGCCGGGTTTTTCACATTGATGAGATCAGGGATTTCCGTCCGGCTTCCTCCGTTGACCGCGCGCTGCCCGGGGACTGCTACACGGTGCTGATCAACGGGGAGACGCGGCATCTGTACTTCGAGCGGACCAGTGACCGCTTTGCCAGCCGGTTTGGCCGGTGGTTTGTGGAAAGCGCCCAGCCGGCGTCCTGAGGCTGAAGGCGCCGGGCCGGAACAGGGCGGACAAACAGGGGAGAAAGGGGGTGACAAAAGTGGAACTATCCGTGCCGGGGGATCAGCGGACGATCATTGCCATTGACCTGAAATCCTTCTACGCCTCCGTGGAGTGCGCGGACCGGAAATATGACCCGCTGAGCACGAACCTGGTTGTGGCGGACGCCACCCGGACGGAGAAAACCATCTGTCTGGCGGTTTCGCCCTCGCTGAAGGCTCACGGCATCTCCGGCCGGGCCCGGCTGTTCGAGGTGGTGCAGCGGGTGCGGGAGGTGAACGCGGAGCGGTTCAAAAAAGCCCGGGCTCTGGGCGTGCTGCCCAGGGGAGCGGACGGGAAATACCATTTCACCTCCTCCTCCTTCGACGCGGAGGCGCTGGCAGCGGATCCGGCGCTGGAGCTGGCCTATATCGTGGCGCCGCCCCGGATGGCGCTGTATGAAAAGATCTCCACCCGGGTGTTTTCCATCTACATGAAGTACGTCAGCCCGGAGGATATCCATGTATACTCCATTGATGAGTGCTTCCTGGACGTGACCGCCTACCTGCGGACCTATCGGATGAACGCCCATGAGCTGGCGATCACCATGATCCGGGAGGTGCTGTACACCACGGGGATCACCGCTACCGCCGGCATCGGCACCAACCTGTATCTGGCCAAGGTGGCCATGGACATTGTGGCGAAGCACGTGCCCGCCGACCAGGACGGGGTGCGCATCGCGGAGCTGGACGAGCGAAAATACCGAAAGCTGCTCTGGTGCCATACGCCGCTGACGGACTTCTGGCGGGTGGGCCGGGGTATCGCCCGGCGGATGGAAAAGCTGGGGTGCCACACCATGGGAGATATTGCCCGGCTGAGCGTCCAGAATGAGGACGCGATCTATGGCGCCCTGGGCATCAACGCGGAGCTGCTGATCGACCACGCCTGGGGATGGGAACCCACCACCATCGCGCGCATCCGTCAGTACCGGCCGGAGAGTAACAGCCTGTCCAGCGGCCAGGTGCTGAAGGAACCATACGACGCGGAAAAGGGAAAGCTCATCGTCCGGGAGATGACGGAGCTGCTGGCGCTGGATCTGGTGCGGAAGGGACTGGTGACGAAGAAGGTAACGCTGACCATCTGTTTTGACCGGTCGGCGGTTTACTGTTCCTTCCAGGGCTCCACCCTGCGGGAATCCACCTGGCGGGTGACGAAAACCGGGCGGATCTACACGGGCAAACTGGGGATGGATCCCTACGGAAGGCCCGTTCCGGCCCATGCCCACGGAACCGGAAACCTGGAGCGGTACACCTCCTCCGGGCGGAAAATCGTGGAATGCATGCTGGAAATATACGACAGGATCATGGACCCGGATCTGCCGCTGCGCAGGGTGTATGTGTCGGCGGAGGGGCTGATTCCGGAAAAGGAGATTCCCGGGGAGGCGCCGGAGCAGCTGGATCTGTTCACGGACTACGCGGAGCGGGAACGGCGGCGGGCGGCGGAAAAGCGGGAGGAAGCCCGGGAGAAAAGGCTGCAGCAGGCGACGCTGCAGCTGCATGCCCGGTTCGGCAAGAACGCGGTGCTGAAGGGGATGAACCTGATGGAGGGCGGCACCACCATCGAGCGCAACGGCCAGATTGGCGGGCATCGGGCAGGCGGGGAGGAGAAAACATGACCAGGGGTATTCAAAACCGGGAACCGGATCCGGAAGTCATTTACGCGGATATATTCAACCGCCCCCGCTGGCGGTCCCCCGCCAGGACACCCATGTCCCTGGATGACCGGGCGGCGCAGTTCGCGCCTTTCGCGGCCCTGACCGGATACGAGGACATGGTGGCGGAGGAAGCCCGATGGACGGAGGAGGAAATCGAGCTGAGCGAGGGCATGCGGGACGAACTGAACGAAAAGCTGGCGGCGCTGGCCCGGGCCCTGGCGGCGGGAGCGCACCCGGCCCCGGCCATTACCTACTTTGATCCGGATCCCCTGAAGCCGGGCGGCCAGTACCGGACCGTGCGGGAGGAAGTGAAGCAGGTGGATCCCGTGGCCGGGCAGGTGATTCTGCGGAAAACCGCAGGATATGGCGGGAGCCATGTCACCATTCCCATGGACCGGATCCTTTCTCTTTCGCTTTCCGAACCGGAAGAACGCGAATAAAGGAGGCGCCGCGGACAGCCGGAAGCGGACGAAGAAGCCGCCGCCGCGGAGGGGCGCGGCCCGCGAAACGCCGGAAAAACAGGGAAAGCCCGGAGGCGACTGCCTCCGGGCTTTCAGAAAGACGCGGGGAACATGGATCGACGCGGGGCGGAGGGCCCGGAAGCAACCGATCCGGTGCATCCTCAGGCGCCAACCAGCATATATCCCTTTCCGTACACGGAACGAATCCGATCTGGGCCGATTTTTCCCCGCAGCCGGCGGACGCACATGTCCACCGTGCGGGTCATACCCGGGGCCTGAAAGCCCCAGACGGTCTGCAGCAGTTCCTCCCGGGAAAGAACACTGCCCTCCCGGGCCTGCATGCACGCGTAGAGATCCCGCTCCAGGGGGCTGAGCGATGACGCCTCAGCGGGGAGTGTACAGGAGCTGGACGGTTTCGTCACATGAATTCCTCCTTTCCGAAAATGAAACGTTTCTGCTTATAAGACGAGCGTGGGAAGTGAATTGTTTCTTCGAAAATGTTACAGAAACATACATATTACAGGTCGGTCCGCTCCTGGAGGGTGAGGAAGGAATACAGCTCGTCATATGCCGGCAGGCTGTTCCAGAAATCCGGATCCGTCAGCAGCTCCTCCCGGTTTTCCCGTTCAGCCCAGAGGCGGACGACGGGCTTCGCGTAGAGGCGGATCTCCACCAGGGGATTCACCGGCGCCCGCATCAGCTGATTCTGGCACTGGGAGGTACGGCTGACCCATTCCCGGGCCTGATCCGGCCCGGAAGCCAGGGTACAGGAGGTCATGGTGCGGGAAGCTTCATCCGGCTGCTCATATACGCAGCGGAAAACCAGCAATTCCTCCGTGTCCGCCCAGCCGCCGTTCAGCCAGGCCATTACCTGATCTGCCCGGTTTCCCAGGACCGCCCGGATGGTGCGCGTATCAGAAGCGTAGACCTGATAGTTTTCACTGCTCCGGTATTCATCCGTCTCCGGATCGGTCTCGGAGAACCAGAAGGAGAAGACAGGAATCCCCTGCACGTCCTCCCAGGAGCGGGCGGAGAGATCCGCCTGGTACGCTTCCCGCAGGGCGGCGGACTTGACCCTGTCCAGGCTGATCCGCCGGGAAAAACCGTACACGGCCTGGAAATCCTCATCCTGCATGTTCAGGCTGAACTGGAGGGAGGAGCTGCCGTAGATCTCCTTATAATCCGGAAGGGCGTCCGCCAGCTGGGCCCGGTACTCCCCGCTGTCGGCAATCGACTGAACAAACGGCCTGGCGGACAGCTGATCCTCCAGTGCCGGGTACTGCCGGGTGACGGAAGCGCCGCTGGTCAGCGTCCATCGGACGCGGATCATGGCATCGGAATATCGCTGGAAAGGATACCGTTTCCGATTTGCCACGGTCTCATCCCGCATCAGACCCGCCCACTGCCGGCCCCGGTCCAGATTTTTACTTTCCCGGAGGGAGATCCAGGGATTTTGACTCAAACCGCTGTAAAATTCCTGACTCCAGGCGAAGGCCCGCACATCGGACAGATCCGGCAGGTACCGGTCATAGCCGAAAAGATCCACCCGCAGCCCGAGACAGCCCAGCAGCAGGACGGCCAGACAGACCGCCGGGACGCGCCAGGGAAAACGCCGCACGCGGATGTTCTGCTCCAGCAGCATCCGCAGCAGCAGGGAGGCGACCAGGACCCCCGCGGCCAGCCCCAGGTACAGGCAGTACTCCGGTTCGAGGGCGACGGCAAAGATCAGCCCGCCCAGGGAGCCGCCCAGGACGGCCACCAGCGCGTGCAGGGGTGTTTCCAGCGGCAGAAAGTTCAGCGTGGCGCCGGCCCGTTCGGAACGGTTGCGGCGGGCGGCGAGAAGCCCCAGCGCGCCAAAGAGCAGGATGGCGGCCAGACTGGGCAGGGGATGAAACTGATCCGCCTGATACAGCCCCTTGTAGAGGCTGATCAGGGGGGACAGGCCGCCCAGCAGGACGCCGTATTTCTGCGGTACCATGGTATGCAGGTAGGCCGTCGTGAAGGCGTACCAGGCGCGGAAGATCATTTCCAGCGAGCCCACCAGCAGCAGGCCGCCGAGGAGGGCGGACCAGAGCGTCCCGAACAGCTGGGCGCTCAGGGCGCCGATCATGTAGCCGTACAGGGTGATGAGCGCGATGACCAGGGCTTCCCGCAGGTAAAGGCCCGTGTCGAAGAATTCTCCCAGACCCATGGCGCTGATGGCGGCGGGATAGATCAGCGCGCAGCACACCAGCGGAACCATGACCAGCAGGCAGAAGCAGGCACCCCGCCGCAGAAAATCTCCGCCCCGGGTTTGGGGCAGGGCGGCGTACATCATGCTCTGTTTTTTTGAGAACAGGTGGCCGAAAAGTACCAGCGCGGAACCGAGACCCAGGGCGCCAAAGATCAGGCAGGTGATTTCCTGGTTCATGGGATAGAACAGGAAATTCCGGGACAGCTCCCGGGTGTAGTAATACCGCGTGGACGGCGCCAGCGGGAAGGCCGGGTCCTGATTCGTCAGAAAGTTCCGGATGGTGTTCGCCTTCATGATGCCGTGAAGCGGCAGCACCGCGAAGGAGATCATGAGGGCCAGAATGCCCAGGTAAACAAAGTGCTTCAGGAACCAGCGCAGCATGGCGCCATTCTGCTTATTTCGCATAGCCCTGTTCCTCCATTTCCAGAATAAAGACTTCCTCCAGGCTGAGGGGCAGCGTTTCCGAGAAGAGCGGGTGGAATGCCTCCACGGTTTGCCGCGCCTGCTCCCGATCCCCTTTGAGGGTCAGGACGCAGAGCCGCCCCTGCCGCTGCACGCGGAGCGGGCACAGGGGGATCAGCGCTTCCTCGGGTACGGGCTCCTCCGTGGCAAACTGCAGCCGGTAGATGCCGCTGACCACCGTGTCCATATCCCCCACGGTCAGCAGCGCTCCCTCGTGCAGGAAGCCCACGCTGTCACAGATGTCCTCCATTTCCTGCTGGTTGTGGCCGGCCAGGAGGGTAACCATGCCCCGGTCCCAGGTTTCCTCGCTGATGGTGCGGCGGAAGGCTTCCCGCATGACCGGATCCAGGCCGTCAAAGGTTTCGTCGCAGAGCAGCACATGGGGCCGGCCGGCAAGGGCCAGGCAGACCTGCACCCGCTTCTGGGTCCCCTTGGAAAAGCTGCTGATCTTTTCGTCCATGGGCAGGCTGAAGCGGTCGCAGAGCTCTTTCAGCCGCGCTTCGTCATAGTCCTCCTGCCAGGCTTTCCGAAAAGCGCCCATCTGGCGGATGGTGCTGGCGTGCAGAAAGGCGGGGTCATCGGTCAGATAGCAGATCCGCCGCTTCGCTGACGGATTCTCCCAGACGCTTTCCCCGTTCACCTTCACCTGGCCGGCGTCCGGCTGGATGATGCCGCTGATGATCCGCAGCAGGGTGGATTTCCCCGCACCATTGGTGCCCAGCAGACCGAAGATGTGCCCGTCCTCCACGGAAAGCGCCACGTGATGCAGCACATGCTTCGGACCGAAGCTTTTTTCAATCCCTTCCGTTATCATCATGTTGTTTTTCCTCCCTTTTCCTGTGCCGGAGCGCCGCGCGGCCGCTGCCGGCTTTTGCTTTCTTCCCGCAGGCGCGCGGCTCAGGAAGCACCGTCCTCCCCGTAAACCTGGCGCGTCAGGCGCACGATTTCCTCTCCGGGGATGCCCATTTCCTTTGCTTTCCTCATTTCCTCCTCCAGCCGGGCCAGCTGGCTTTCCCGCTGCTTCAGCCGCTGCTCCGTCACGGAGGGGGTGACAAAGTTCCCCCGGCCGGGCTGGGTATAGATCAGCCCCTCCTGCTCCATGAGGCGGTAGGCTTTCTGGATGGTGTTCGGATTGATGCCCAGCTCCGCGGAAAGCTGCCGCACCGAGGGAAGCGGTTCGTCCCCTGCCAGAAAGCCCATGGCGATCTGCCACCGGAGCTGCTGCGTCAGCTGCTCATACAGCGGGGCCTTGCTCCGTGGGTCAATGACAAACAAATGCGTGCCCTCCCTTTCCGGTCTGTTCAGAATGAACTAACCGTACTATCACGATTAGTACAGTTGCATCATATACCACCCCGGTATGCCTGTCAAGGGGGAGAAGGAACTGTTACAATTGGACATGAAAAAACCGGAGGCGGCAGCCTCCGGGGACAGGGCGCGGCGCTTACTGGGCGCTGCGGATAAAGTTGATAAGCCCGCCGGACAGGATCATTCCGCGCTGCCGTTCCGTCAGGGGCAGCAGCACCGTATAATTCTCGGACTTGGTCACATTTCGGAGAATCAGCTTCTCCTTCCCGGCGGCGATTTCGGCGCGGACGCCGGGCAGTTCCATGGTATCTCCCTGATCAATGCGGTCGTAATCCGCCGCGTTTTCGAAGGTCAGGGGCAGGATGCCGTTGTTGATCAGGTTGGCCTGATGGATGCGGGCGAAACTCTTGGCGGCCACGGCCCGGATACCCAGATACAGGGGAACCAGTGCGGCATGCTCCCGGCTGGAGCCCTGACCGTAGTTGGCTCCGGCCACCAGAATACCGCCGCCGGCCGCTTCCGCCCGGGCGGGGAAGGTTTCATCCACCGGGGTCAGGCAGAAATGGCTCAGGTGGGGGATGTTGCTGCGGAAGGGCAGCAGCTTGGCATTGCTGGGCATGATATGATCCGTGGTGATGTTGTCCTCCATCTTCAGCAGTACGGAGCCGGTGACACTGTCCTCCAGATCGTGCCCCAGGGGGAAGGGCTTGATGTTCGGGCCTCGGACGACTTCCACCTCTGCGGCCTCGGCTTCCCCGGCGGGGGAGATGATCAGATTGTCATTGACCTCGAAATGGTCCGGCATGTCCACGGTCAGATCCAGGTCCAGCTCCCGGGGATCGGTGAGCACGCCCCGCAGCGCTGTAATCGCGGCGGTTTCGCAGCTGGTGAGGTAGATACCGGCGGAGGCGGTGCCGCTGCGGGCGTAGAAATTCCGGTTGTTTGTGCGGACAGAGACCGCGTTGGTCTTCGGACTCTGGCCCATACCGATACAGGGACCGCAGGCGCTTTCCAGAATCCGGGCGCCGGCGGCGATCATATCCGCCAGGGCGCCATTGCGGGCCAGGGTCGTCAGCACCTGCTTGCTGCCCGGACCGATGACCAGGCTCACATCGGGATGGACGGATCTGCCCTTCAGAATCCGGGCCACCCGCATCATGTCCTGATAGCTGGAGTTGGTACAGGAGCCGATGAAGACCTGATCCACGTGGATGGGACCAAGCTCCCGGACGGAAACCACATTGTCCGGCATATGGGGCTGTGCCACCAAAGGCTCCAGGGTGTTCAGATCAATGTCGATGATTTCGTCATAGGCTGCGTCCGGATCCGCCGCGAGGGGCTGGAAATCGTTTTCCCGGCCCTGGGCCTTCAGGAAGGCCAGGGTTACCGCGTCGCTGGGGAAGACGGAGGTGGTGGCGCCCAGCTCGGCTCCCATGTTGGCGATGGTGGCCCGCTCCGGAACCGTGAGGGTCTCCACGCCGGGGCCGATGTATTCCATCACTTTGCCCACGCCGCCCTTGACGGAAAGCCGGCGCAGCACCTCCAGAATGATGTCCTTGGCGGCCACCGCGTAGGGCAGGGCGCCGGTAAGCCGGACACCCACCACCTTCGGACAGGTGAGGTAGTACGCGCCGCCGCCCATGGCCACGGCCACGTCCAGCCCGCCGGCCCCGATGGCCAGCATGCCGATGCCGCCGCCGGTGGGAGTATGGCTGTCGCTGCCCAGCAGCGTCATGCCGGGGACGCCGAAGCGCTCCAGGTGCACCTGATGGCAGATGCCGTTGCCGGGCTTGGAGCAGTAAATACCGTGCTTTTTGGTGACGGACTGGATGTACTGATGGTCATCCGCGTTTTCAAAACCGGTCTGCAGCGTGTTATGGTCGATATACGCCACGCTCTTTTTCGTTTTGACCCGGCCGATTCCCATGGCTTCGAACTGGAGATAGCACATGGTGCCGGTGGAATCCTGCGTCAGGGTCTGGTCGATGCGGATGGAGATTTCCTCCCCGGGGATCAGCTTCCCGCTGAGCAGGTGAGCGTCCAGGATTTTCTGGGTCAGATTCATGGCGTTTCCTCCGAAAAAACCGCGGCCGCAGGCGCGGCCGACAAAACTTTAAGGACAGTTTACCGGCCGGAAGAAAGAAAATCAACGCTTTTTCGGGGAAAGAACATGAAAAGACCAAAGCCGGGCGGAAGGGACGGGCCTCAAGCTTGAAAACCGGATGGGAAGGCTATATAATGAAGCGACTGACGCGAAAGGATGCAGGGAAGCCATGAATGTGACGCAGCTGGCGGATCAGCTTCGGCAGGATCCGCGTTTTATGGAAAACGTGACCCGGTGGGAGGTCATTCCGCCCCGGCCGGCCCGGACGGCGGATTTTCCGGAAAGCCTGGACGCCCGGCTGCGGGCGGTGCTGGCGAAACGGGGCATCCATGCCCTGTACACCCATCAGGCGCAGAGCATCTCCGCCACAGCCCGGGGGGAGGACGTGACGGTGGTGACGCCCACGGCCTCAGGCAAGACCATGTGCTACAATCTTCCCGTGCTTTCCGCGATCCTGGAGAATCCGGACGCCCGGGCGCTGTACCTTTTCCCCACCAAGGCGCTGAGCGCGGATCAGGTCAGCGAGCTGTACGAGATGATCGAGCAGATGGGCGTGGACATCAAGACCTATACCTACGACGGGGATACGCCCGCCGCCGCCCGGAAGGCGGTACGCCAGGCGGGGCATATCGTGGTAACCAACCCGGATATGCTGCATTCCGGCATTCTGCCCCATCACACGAAATGGGTCAAGCTGTTCGAGAACCTGCAATACATTGTGATCGATGAGATTCATACCTACCGGGGCGTCTTCGGCAGCAACCTGGCCAACGTGCTGCGGCGGCTGATGCGGCTGTGCGATTTCTATGGCAGCCATCCCCGGTTCATCCTCTGCTCCGCCACCATCGCCAATCCGCGGGAGCTGGCGGAAACCCTGATCGGCCGACCGGTGACCCTGATTGATGACAACGGCGCGCCGATGGGGGAGCGGCATTTCGTCTTCTACAATCCGCCGGTGGTGAACCGGCAGCTGGGGATCAGGAAGGGAGCGATTCCGGTGACCCGGGCCATCAGCGGCATGCTGCTGAAGAATGGCATTCAGGCCATCACCTTCGCCCGGTCCCGGCTGACGGTGGAGGTGCTGACCAGGTACCTGAAGGATATGGTGCGGGATCCGCTGGGGAACGCGGGCCGTGTCCGGGGATACCGGGGCGGCTATCTGCCCACGGAGCGGCGGGAGATTGAGCGGGGCCTGCGGGCGGGACAGGTGGACGCGGTGGTGTCCACCAACGCGCTGGAGCTGGGCATCGATATCGGCGCGCTGGACGCCTGCGTGCTCTGCGGCTATCCGGGCACCATCGCCAGCGCCTGGCAGCAGGCGGGCCGGGCGGGCCGGCGGCAAAGCGCCAGCATTGTGTTTTTCATCGCTTCTTCCGCGGCCATCGATCAGTACATCGTGACCCATCCGGACTACTTCCTGCGCCAGAGCCCGGAGAACGCCCTGCTGAATCCGGACAACCTGTACATTCTGATGAGCCATTTCAAGTGCGCGGCTTTTGAACTGCCCTTCGAGGACGGGGATGGCTTCGGCAACGCTCCCGGCACGGAGGAACTGCTGGAATACCTGGATGAGGAGAACATCCTGCATCATGTGGATGGGCGGTACCACTGGAGCAGCGAGGATTTTCCAGCCAGCGAAATCTCCCTCCGCTCCGCGGCGGAGGAGAATTTCGTGATCATCGATATCACGGATCCGGCCCGGCACCGGGTGGTGGGAGAAATGGACCGCTTTACCGCGCCCATGCTGCTGCATGAGAACGCGATCTACATGCATGAAGGCCGGCAGTTCCAGGTGGAAAAGCTGGACTTCGATGCCTGCAAGGCTTTTATCCGCGCAGTGGATACCGGATACTACACGGACGCTGACCTGAACATCAACCTGAGCCTGCTGGACCTGGAGAAGGAAGAGCGGACGGAGCGGGGATACCGGACGGCCCTGGGGGAGATCAAGGTGACGGCCCTGGTCACCATGTTCAAGAAAATCCGGTTCGACACCCATGAGACCCTGGGCTTTGGCCATGTGCGCCTGCCGGAGACGGATATGCATACCACCGCCATGTGGTGGACCCTGCCGCCGGATCTGGTGGAGAAGATTCCCAGCGACACGCTGAAGAACGGAATGATGGGTATCGCCAACCTGCTGCGCATTGTCTGCCCGCTGTACCTGATGTGTTCGCCACAGGATATCGCCGTGGTGTACCAGGTGAAAAGCCCCATCACCGGGGAACCCACCCTGATTCTGTATGACAACTGCCCGGGCGGCGTCGGCCTGAGCCAGAAGGCCTACGGCATGCGGGACATGCTGCTGGAAAAGGCGCTGCAGGTTGTGAACGACTGCGGATGCGCGTACGGATGCCCCTCCTGCGTGGGGCCGGCAGGCGAGGTCGGCCAGGATGGCAAACCGACGGCCATCCGGATACTGAAGGAGCTGATCATGTGAACCTGCGGGACAAGCTGCGGGCTGTGGGCGGCAGCGGAGGCAATCAGAGCCGGCCCCGGACACCGGAGACGGAAAAGCGGGACTGCCAGCATCTGGCGGTGTACCGCCCGCTCAGCGAGTTTCCGGGGGCTCTGGAGGTCCGCCGGGAAACGGTGGCCAGGATGAGCCGGACCCCGCTGCCGGAAGCCTTTGATCCCCGGCGGATTCTGTACCTGGACACGGAAACAACGGGGCTGGGCGGCAGCGGCACGGTGGCCTTTCTTGTGGGACTGGGGTACCTGACCGACGCGGGCTTTGAGGTGCATCAGTTCCTGATGCGGGACTATGACGAGGAAAGCGCGCTTCTGCGGAATGTGGAGGCGGGGCTGAACCGCTTCGACATGGTCTGCACCTTTAACGGGGCGACCTTTGACCTGCCCCTGCTGGAAAGCCGCTTTCTGATGAACCGCTTTCAGCGGGACTGCCTGCGCAAGCCCCATCTGGATCTGCTGCAGGTGGCCAGGAGGCTGTGGCGGAACCGGCTGGGAAAGTGCAGCCTGGGCAGGCTGGAAGCGCTGATTCTGGGTCAGCCCCGGGAGGACGACCTGCCCGGCAGCGAGGTGCCCCAGCGGTATTTCGATTATCTGAAAACGGGAAACGCGTATCTGCTGGAGGACATCCTGCGGCACAATGCCCAGGATATCGCCAGCCTCTGCGTGCTGCTGACCCATATGGCGGATATGTACGATCATCCGGAGCAAATTCCATACAGTGAGGATGTGTACGCCATGGGCAGAGCGCTGGAGCGGATGAATCATCCGGAAGAGGCCCGGAAGTGCTACCGGCTGGCCCGCCGGGGCCGGATGGGGACGGAGGCCGGGCAGGCCCTGGCCCACAGCTACCGCCGGGCGGGGGAAAGGGAGGCGGCCGCCCGGGTCTGGCGGGAAATGATCGCGGAGCGCCGGGGCGGCGCCGGCCCGTACATCGAGCTGGCCAAGTACCTGGAGCATGGCAGAAGGGATTACGCCGGCGCCCTGGAGATGACGGAGCGGGCGATCGCCCTGCTGTCGGAAGCGCGGCTCAGGCAGGACGCGGCTGTACAAGAAACGGAAAATGCGCTACAATACCGGAGACGCCGGCTGAAGAAACGCCTGGCGTCCACGCGGAAAAAGAAGGAGCAGAAGACAGATGGGACTGGGAACGATGTTCAAGGCCAATAAGGCTTACCGGGCGCAGAAAAACGGCGACACCGCCGGAGCCATGCGCCTGTATGAGGAATGCTTCCAGGAGGGGCTGGATGACGCCAGGTATGTGATGGCTTACGGGGTGCTGCTGATTCGGGACGGACAATACCAGAAGGCGAAGGATTTTCTGGTCAAGCACCAGAAAGCGCCGGGCATGACGCCGGATCAGCGGGTGAACCTGATCGTGGACTACGCGGCCTGCTGCTTCCGGCTGGGGGACCTGGACAAGGGCGTCCGCAAGCTGGAGGAGCTTTACCGGAAGGGGCCCAACGGCCTGATTTATCAGACGCTGGGATATCTGTACGTGGAGCAGTTTGATATGACGAAAAAGGCCGCCTTCCTGGCCCGGGAAACTGAGCTGCAGGAGCAGGAAGCCCCCGCTCTGGCCGCGTTTGAGGAAGCGGATGGCGCGGAAACACCCCGCACCCTGGAAGAAAAATGGGAAGCCGGCCGGCAGAAGGCGCTGCGGTTTAACCAGGAAGCCGTGGAATACGATGACGAGGATCCCATCTGCCTGGACAACCTGGCCCAGACCTGGTACCGGGTGATGGGGGACAGGGAGAAGGCGAAGCCTTTCTTCGACAAGGCCCACGCCATCAAGCCGGAGCAGATTGACACGCTGTACTTCCTCAGCCGGTATGACCTGGAGCGGGGGGATAAGGCTGCCGCGGTGGAAAAACTGGAAAAGGCGCTGGAGGGACGCATCTCGGTGCTGAACTACTGCGGCCGGGAACAGCTGGAAGCCGAAATCAAAGCCCTGAAGGAAAATGCCTGAGACCGGAGCACCGGCCGGGCGCGGAAAGAAGACAGGAGGTTCAAAGCGAAACATGCCGGACACAGAAAAGACGATGGAAGAAATCCCGGAGCTTCAGCGGAAGCCCGGAAAAAATAAAAAGGAAAAGAGAAAGAAATCCGTGGGCAGAGAAATCCTGGAATGGGTGCTGACCATTCTGGTGGCCGTCTGCGCGGCCCTGATCATTCGCAGCCTGCTGTTTGAGCCTGTCCGGGTGGACGGGGCCAGCATGAATGATACCCTGGCGAATGGGGAGGTCATGTTTGTTTCCAAACTGGACTACGCTTCCACCTGGCTCAGCCTTCCCTGGCAGAGCGAGGAAGCCAAGGAAAAAGCGCCGCGCTTTACCACCGGCCTTGGATCCCCCAGCCGGTTTGACGTGGTCATCGCCCGATATCCCGGGCGGGGGGATACCAATTTCGTCAAGCGGCTGATCGGCCTGCCGGGGGATAAGGTTAAAATAGAGGACGGGTATCTGTATGTAAACGGGGAAAAGTACGAGGAACCCTACATCAACGATGATTACCGGGTGAACGGAGGCTCCAACGGCCAGTCCTTCGCGGAGGTGACCATTCCGAAAGCCGGGGATACCCTGCGGCTGGATTACCTGGATGAGAACAAAACCCGCGTTGGCCTGTACGTGAACGATGAGGTCTGGATCTGGCGGGGCATTTCCTCTGACGCGGTCAGCGCCGACGGGGATCGGCTCAGCTACGACGAGGACGGCGCGCTGACCCTGAACGGGGAGGACATCTCTGAAAACACGGACGCCATCATCAGCCTGGTGGGAAAGGAATTCCAGCTGGAGAAGGATCTGTACTTCGTCATGGGTGACCATCGGAACAACTCCAATGACAGCAGGGCGCAGGGCCCGATCACCCGGGACATGATCGTGGGCCATGTCCGCTTTGTATTCTTCCCCTTCAACGCCTGGCGGGGGATCCAGTAACAAGCGAATCATTTTAGGGGAGCCGCATGTTTCGCGGGAAGCGGAATCGTGCGGCTTTTTTCGAAGGGAGGCGTAAGCCATGAATGCAGCCGTGATCCGCAAGGCGTTCTTCCGATCCATCCCTGTGATGTCCGGCTATATCGTGCTGGGAATGGGCTTTGGCATCCTGCTGCGAAACGCGGGATACGGGGTGCTGTGGGCTTTTGCCATGAGCCTGACCATTTACGCGGGATCCATGCAGTTTGTGGGCGTCAGCCTGATTTCCGGCGCGGCGGGCCTGCTGACCACAGCCCTGACGACGCTGATGGTGAACGCCCGCCATCTGTTTTATGGCATCTCCATGATTGGCCGCTACAGGGATGCGGGAAAATACAAGCCCTATCTGATTTTCGCCCTGACGGACGAAACCTATTCCCTGCTGTGCGACGGCATCGTTCCCGCGGAGGATCCGAACCTGTATCGTTTCCTGGTTTCCCTTTTTGACCAGATCTACTGGATCCTGGGCAGCGTTCTCGGCAGCCTGCTGGGAACCGTCCTGCCCTTTTCCACGGAGGGGATTGAGTTTTCCATGACGGCACTGTTCATCGCCTCCCTGACGGATCAGTGGCGGAAAAAAGGCAGTCGGATCCCCGCGCTTGCGGGCCTGGGCTGCACGGCGCTATGCCTCCTTGTTTTCGGAAAGGAAAAGTTTCTGATCCCGTCGATGCTGCTGATCACGACGGTGCTGACCCTGCCGCGAAGGAGAAAGGGGGCGGAAGCGTGAATACCCACGCCGCGCTGCTGGTGGGCGTCATGGCGGTGGTTACCGCCCTGCTGCGCTTTCTGCCCTTCCTGATTTTTCGAAAGCAGACTCCCCCTTATATCGTGTATCTGGGGGAGGTGCTGCCACCGGCCATCATGGGGATGCTGGTCATCTACTGCCTGAAGGATACGGTTTTCACCCAGGCCCCTTTTGGCCTTCCGGAGGTGATGGCCTCGCTGATGGTGGTAGGGCTGCATTGCTGGAAAAAGAACGCGCTGCTGAGCATTCTGTCGGGAACCGCGATCTACATGCTGCTGATCCAGGTGGTGTTCTGACGCCGCGGGATCGCGTGGACAGCACACGCCTCAAGCAGAACTTGAAAAGTTCTTTGCCATTTCAACCGGAAGCTGCTGGATAAAACATGAAAAAACAGCTATGCTCAGCCTGTGAGAAGGAGGTGCAGGGATATGACAGTGGGAGAACGGATTGCGGCGGCCCGAAGGACCGCGGGATTTACGCAGGAAAACCTGGCCAATGAACTTGGGGTGTCCTTTCAAGCCGTCAGCCTGTGGGAAAGAAATGAAAGCCTGCCGGACACGAACCATTTGATCGCGCTGTCCAGGGTTCTGCGGGTATCGCTGGACAGCCTGCTGCGGGAAGGGGCGGAACCGGAATGGACGCTGAAACCGCATACCTTTGACGCGGAGCGGATGTATACATATGTAAAAACCCGGGCGCAGGCGGAGGGGCTGACACAGACGCTGGCCGCGCTTCCTCTGATGCGGGAAAAGCATCAGGGACAGAAGCGCTCCGCGCACACGATCGAAACGCCTTATGCCACCCATCCGCTGACGCTGGCCTGCCATGCCCTGGCGATGGGGGTCCTGGATGACGATGTGCTGGCGGCGGCCCTGCTGCATGATGTGGTGGAGGATACGGAAACGGCGCCGGAGGAACTGCCGGTCAACGAACGCGTCCGGGATGCGGTATGCCTGGTTTCCTACAATACGTATCTGAAAAAGGACGAGGAAACGAACCGGGACAGGAAAAACGAGATCAAGCCCGTATATTACGCGAATATCGGCAAAAACCCGCTGGCCGCCCTGGTCAAATGCATGGATCGCTGCAACAATCTTGCCTGCATGGCGGACGGTTTCTCCAAAGAGAAGATGATTACCTACGTGCTGGAGACGGAGAAATATGTCCTTCCGCTGCTGAATGTGATCAAGGCCGTGCCGGAATACAATAACGCGGCCTGGCTGCTGCGCTATCAGATCATCACCCTGCTGGAAACGTTCAAGCGCCTTCTGTGAAGCGAAAGGACGCGTCGGAAGGAGAAGACGCGTACCGGCAGTCAATGGCCAGTGAAATATGGGAAAGCCGGAGCGGACATCAGATCCGCCCCGGCTTTCCCGCGTCATGTCTGGGGAACTGGCGCAGCCAGTGAATATAATACACGATGAAGCATAGGGAAGTAATGACCCAGGTCACAGGGTAGGAGATGACCGTCAGCCGGAGACTGGGATGCGCGGAAACATAGCCCAGCAGCCACACCAGACGGAACACGCAGATGCCGCAGAGGGTAAAGACGGTGGGCAGCAGCGTTCTTCCCGCGCCGCGCAGCGCGCCGGAAAGAATTTCAACACAGGTGTAGGTAAAATACCACGGCGCGATGAGCCGGAGAATCTGCATTCCCTGATCCAGCACGGCGGGATCGCTGGCAAAAAGGAGGAAAAGGGTGCGGCCAAAGAGCATCAGCAGGCCGCTGCAGAGAAACGAGCCGAAAAAGGCCAGCCCCAGGCATTCCCGTACGCCCTTGCGAACCCTGCCCATATTGCCCGCGCCATAGTTCTGGCCGACGAAGGTGGTGATGGAGATGCCGAAGGCGTTCAGAATCATCCACTGGAAGCCGTCCAGGCGGCCCCAGGCGCTCCAGGCGGCGGAGACGTCGGTGCCAAACCCGTTGATGAAGGCCTGAATCAGCACGTTGGAAATGGAATACATCACGGACTGGAGGCCGGAGGGAAGCCCGATCTGCACCACGCGCTTCAGCAGATCCGGATGGAAACGGACGGAACGCAGATTCAGCCGCCAGGCCTGCGGGGAATGCGTCAGCACATAGAAAACAAAGGCGGCGCTGATGGCCTGGGAGAGAATGGTAGCCCAGGCGGCGCCCGCGACCCCCATATCCAGGCCGAGCACCAGGAGCAGATCCAGCAGAATATTGCTGAGGCAGGCTGCCATCAGGAAATACAGCGGGCGGCGCGAATCGCCGATGGCCCGGAGAATCCCGGATCCGACATTATAGAAGAGGGAAGGCACCATGCCCACAAAGTAGATCCGCAGATAGGTCAGGGCCGCATCCATGACATCCTCCGGCGTGTTCATCCACCGGAGAAGCAGCGGGGAAAACACCAGCCCGAACACGGTCAGCGCCGCGCCGCCCGCCAGCGCGAGGGCGACGGCCGTGTGGACCGTGCGGGAAACATCCCGGGAATTCCGGGCCCCGTGGAACTGGGAGATGATTACCGTGGCGCCGGAGGACAGGCCGATGAAAAAGCCGACGATCAGGTTGATCAGGTTGCCGGTTGTGCCGCCCACGGCGGCCAGAGCTTCCTTGCCGACATAGTTGCCGACGATCATGGCGTCGGCGGTGTTATACAGCTGCTGAAAAAACGTGCCCAGCAGAATCGGCAGAAAAAACAGCAGCAGCTGCTGCCAGATGACGCCTTCCGTAATTCCGTTGGCGGAGGCGGGGGACAGACGCTTTTTGATCATGCCGCGGCCTCGCTGACGGGAAGAATGCGGAAGGCCGCATCGGAGGGGACTGCCTGAGAGAAAAAAACGGGAAGATCCGAGCGCGTGAACCCGTGCAGGAAGCCTTTCATCGGCGGAAACTCCTTTTCGATCAGGATGGCGGCATTGTAGCACGAAGCCCGTTCCCTGGCAAGCGGATTTCCTGCGGCGCCGCGCAGGCCTGTTTCTTACAAAACCGACAGACTGAACAGGAAAAACGGCGCAAATTATCTTGCCAAGACGTCGCGCTTCTGATAAAATGATCTATCGCGACCGGGAGGAGGGAGAGGAATGAAGAAACTGGATCCGACGGTGAAGAAGGAAACGGCTTACGCGGCTCTTTGGGTGCTGGCGCTTTCCCTCCTGATGGAAGCGGTTTTTCTTCTGCTGCGGCGATGGAGCCCGGCGGTGCTGGGCGGAAACGCGGTGGGCGCGGCCGTAGCGATCGGAAACTATCTGCTGATCGGTATAACGGTAGCCAGGGCGGTGGGCAGCCCGGCGGACAGGGTGGCCATGCGGGTGCGGGCTTCCATGACCGGCCGGCTGCTTGGTTCGGCAGCCATCTGCGCGCTGGCTGTGGGGCTGCTGCACACGAATGTTTACGCGACGGTGATTCCCCTGCTGTTTCCGCGGATCGGGATTGCCTTCCGGCCGATGATCGACCGGAAGCGGGGAAGGACTGCCGAGGATCCGGAAGGAAGTGACCTGCTTGACTGAGTTTAAGGGAGAAAAGGGTGCCAGAAGCAGCCCTGCCTCCCGGGGAGACGCGCCGATGACGCGGGACAGCCGCTTCCGGCTGGTGGACGGGCTGCTGATCGCGCTGATGGCGGCGCCGCTGCTGTGCTGCCTGGCGCTGAAGGTGCTCTTTACCCCGGAAAGCGAAGGCGTTGACATCTCCGGCGCCATGATCTACCTGACGGTGCCGGGTTTCCCGCTGCAGGATCTGGTGATCACGGAATCCCAGATCAACAGCTGGGCCATCATGCTGTCCATCCTGGGGCTGTGCCTTTACCTGACCCACGGGCTGACGGAAAAGGGCGGCACGAAGCGCCAGCTGATCGCGGAGTGGATCGTGGAAAAATGCGAGGGCCTGGTCAGCGCCAACATGGGCGAGCGTTTCGCGGGGTATGAGTACCTGATCGCCGCCATCATGGCGCTGTCGGCGCTGTCGAGCCTGAGCTGCCTGATCGGGCTGTTCGCCCCGACGGGGGATGTGAACGTGACGGCGGGCTGGGCGATTCTGGTCTTCGCCCTGGTGACATACACGAAGCTGCAGGGCGGTTTCCTGAACTATCTGAAGGGATTCACGGAGCCGATTCCGGTCTTCACCCCGATGAACTTCATCAGCGAGTTCTCCCTGCCGGTGAGCATGGCTTTCCGTCATTACGGAAACGTTATGAGCGGCGCGGTGATCTCCGCGCTGATCGGCGCGGCCCTGCGGGGGCTGAGCAAAACGCTGCTGGGATGGATCCCGGTGATCGGGCAGATCCCGCTGCTGCAGATCGGCCTGCCGGCCATCCTCAGCATCTACTTCGACGTCTTCAGCGGCCTGATGCAGGCCTTTATCTTCGCCATGCTGACCATGCTGAATGTTTCCGGGTCCTTCCCGCAGGAAGCATGGGAAAAGCGGCAGGAGAGAAAGGCCATCCGGAAGCAGCGGGCGGCGCTGGCAAAGGCATAAACGAAAAACCGGAAGCAGAACAAAAAAACAGGAGGAAAAGACAATGGTTGAACTGGCAATGGGCATTATGTTGGGACTGTGCGGCGTGGGTGCCGGCATCGCGCTGATCGCGGGTATCGGCCCCGGTATCGGTGAAGGTCAGGCGGTGGCCGCGGCCTGCGAGGCCATCGGCCGGCAGCCGGAAGCGAAGTCGGACGTGACCAGCACCATGATCATGGGCTGCGCCATCGCGGAGACGACGGGTCTGTACGGCCTGATTATCGGTATTCTGCTGATCTTCGTGGCGCCGGGCATTTTCTCCGGCGTGCTGAAGGAAACCGTGCTGGCGCTCAAGTAATCGGAACCCCGCGCGTCCAAGCGGGTTCAGATCCCCGAGGGGTTTCCTTCGGGGCGTGAAAGAGGAGAAGCGAAGCATGCAGTCACTGAGCATTATTTCTGTCAACATCTGGCAGGTTCTGATCTCCTTCGCCAACCTGGCGCTGCTGACCTGGATTGTGAAGAAATTTCTTTTCAAACCGGTCAAAAAGGTGCTGGACACCCGGAGGGAGACCATCGATTCCGCCTATGCCCGGGCCGGGGAGGCGGAGGCTGAGGCGGAGGAGTATCGGAGAAACTATGCCGCTGCCATGGCCGCGGTCAACCAGACCACGGATCAGATGATTGCCGAGGCCGCCCGGAACGCGGAACGCCGCAGCGCGGAGATTGAAAGCGCCGCCAGGGATCGGGCCCGCGAAATCCGGCAGCAGGCGGAAGCGGACGCGCTGCTGGAAAAGAAAAAAGCGGAGGCGGACATCCGGCGGGAGATTGCCGATGTATCCACCCAGCTGACGGAGAAGCTGCTGGAGCGGGAGATCAAGCCGGAGGACCATCGGGAACTGATTGATTCCTTCCTGCAGGAGCTGTAAGGACGGACACGGCGTGACCGGCGGCAGACCGTGAACATGGACGCAGCCTGTCGGCCGCGAAGGGATGAATGGACGATGACACACACGAGCAGAGAATACGCGGAGGCGCTTTTCGAGCTGGCGGTGGAAGAAGGGAAAACCGAGGAGTATGCCGCCGGGCTGGATCTGGTGGAGGGTCAGCTGGCGGAGAATCCCGGTTTTGAAAGCCTGCTTGCCAGCCCGGCGATCTCCCGGGAGGAGCGGATGGGCGCGCTGAGTGCCGCGTTTCAGGAGCGGATTCCGCTGGGAGAACTGATCCTGCTGCGTATGATGGTATCCCGGGGGCATGCCCGAAACCTGCGGCAGATGATCGCCTGCTTCCGTGACCTGAGCCGGGAGCGCCGGGGAGAAAGCGTGGCCCTGGTGACCACCGCGGTGCCGCTGACGGAAACGGAGGAAGCAGCCCTGCGGGCTAGGCTGGAAGCGCGCTTTCAGCGGAAAATGATTCTCGAGAAGCGGGTGGATCCCGCCCTGCTGGGTGGGATCCGCGTGGAAACGGAAGGACGGGTGATGGACGGCAGTCTGAAAGCCCGTCTGCAAGAAATCAAGGAAGTGATGGATTCATGAGCTCCAAAGCCGGGGAGATTTCCAGCATTATCAAACAGCAGATCCAGCAGTATGAAAACCGGGTCGAGATGAAGGAAAACGGCACCGTTATTACCGTGGGCGACGGCATCGCCACGGTATACGGGCTGCGCGCCTGCATGGCCAATGAGCTGCTCCGCTTTGAGGACGGCAGCTTTGGCGTGGCTCAGAACCTGGAGGAGGAGACGGTTTCTGTCGCGATCCTCAGCGACCGGGACAATATCCACGAGGGGTCCGCGGTGTACCGCAGCGGAGAAGCACTCAGCGTACCCGTGGGAGAAGCCCTGCTGGGCCGGGTGGTTAACGCCCTGGGCGAGCCCATCGACGGCAAGGGTCCGGTGGCAACCAGCGAGACCCGCCCCGTGGAATCGCCCGCGCCGGGCATCATTGAGCGCCAGAGCGTTTCCGTCCCTCTGCAGACGGGAATTGTTGCCATCGACAGCATGATCCCCATTGGCCGCGGGCAGCGGGAACTGATCATTGGTGACCGGCAGACCGGCAAGACCACCATCGCGGTGGACACGATCATGAACCAGCGGGGGTCCGGCGTCATCTGCATCTATGTGGCCATCGGCCAGAAACGAACTTCCGTGGTGCAGATTGCCCAGGAACTGGGCCGGGCCGGCGCCATGCCCTACACCATCATTGTTTCCGCTTCGGCGGCGGAGAGCGCGCCGCTGCAGTACATCGCGCCGTACGCGGGCTGCGCCATGGCGGAGTACTTCCGGGCGAAAGGGAAGGATGTGCTTATCGTCTATGACGACCTGAGCAAGCACGCCGTCGCGTACCGGGCGCTGAGCCTGCTGATCCGGCGGCCGCCGGGACGGGAAGCCTTTCCGGGAGACGTTTTCTATCTCCATTCCCGGCTGCTGGAACGGGCGGCCTGCGTGGCGCCGGCATACGGCGGCGGCTCCATCACGGCGCTGCCCATTATTGAGACCCAGGCGGGCGACGTTTCCGCCTATATTCCGACCAACGTGATTTCCATCACGGACGGCCAGATCTTCCTGGAGACGGAGCTGTTTCACAGCGGCATCCGCCCGGCGATTAATCCGGGCATCTCGGTCAGCCGCGTGGGCGGCGCGGCCCAGATCAAGGGCATGAAGAAGGTGGCGGGCGAACTGAAACTGCTGTACGCGCAGTACCGCGAGCTGCAGGCCTTCGCCCAGTTCGGCAGCGACCTGGACGCGGACACGAAGGCCCGGCTGGCGCTGGGCGAGCGCATTGTGGAGGTGCTGAAGCAGAAGAAGAGCAGCCCGGCCCGCATGGGATGCCAGGTGGCCATCGTCTATGCGGTGACCAAAGGTTTCCTGAACGCGGTGGAGCCGAAGGATGTGGCTTCCTGGCAGGCAAGGTTTTATACCTACCTGGAGGATCGCCACGCGCCGCTGCTGGAGCGGATTGAAGACGGCCAGTGGGGCGAAGCGGAAGTGAAGGATCTGGAAATCGCCCTGAAGGGCTTCCGGAGGTAAGCAATGGGAGCGGATATCAAATCCCTGCGGGGGCGGATCCGATCCGTGGATTCCACCCTGCATCTGACCCGGGCCATGGGGCTGGTGGCTTCCTCAAAAATCCGCCGGGCAACCCAGAACATGGGGCGGAGCCGGGAGTATACCGCGGCCATGGATGAGGTGATGGCCCAGCTGCGCGCCTCCCCGGACTGCGCGAAATCCCCTTATATGCGGCCCCGGGGCCGGGGAACGCGGGTGATCGTTATCGCCGGGGACCGGGGGCTGGCGGGCGGCTACAACGCGAACGTGTTCCGGCTGGCGGCCACGCTGGAGGGGGCAGAGTTCCTGCCCATCGGGAAACGGGCCTGCGAGCGCTTCGGCGAGGGCTTTCTGTCCTCGGAACGTTTTTCCGGCGAAGACGCGGCGAAGGTGGCGGAGGAACAGTGCCGGGCGTTCCTGGCGGGCGAGTTTGAGCGCCTTGGCATCCTTTATACCCGGTACCAGTCCATGATGACGCAGGTGGCGACCCTGAAATGGGTGCTGCCTCTGGAGAGAGAAGAAGGCGTGACGGCCAGGCCGATGATCTTTGAGCCGGATGAGCAGACCGTGCTGGACGCCGCGGTACCCACCTATGTCAGCGGAGTGCTGGCCGCCTGCGTGCGGGAAAGCTTCGCCAGCGAGGTGGCGGCCCGCCGGATGGCCATGGACGCGGCGGGGAAGAACGCCCAGGAAATGATTGACCGGCTGCAGCTGCAGTACAACAGGGCTCGGCAGAACTCCATTACCCAGGAGATTACGGAGATCGTGGCCGGCAGCGGCCTGTAAGCGGCCCATCCATGAGCCGGGCAGATTCGGCGGAACACGGATGAGACGCGGCGAATCTGTCCGGGAGAAAAACAAGGAGAAAGTAGATGGAGAGACATCAAGGCGTAGTGGCCCAGGTCATGGGCCCGGTGGTGGATGTCCGGTTTGAGGAGGGCTATCTGCCCGCGATTTACAATGCGCTGACCCTGCCCCTGGGGGAAGGCCAGCTGACAGTGGAAGTGGCCCAGCATATCGGTGACGGTGAGGTGCGCTGTATCGCCATGGGATCCACCGACGGCCTGCAGCGGGGCGTGCCGGTGACGGATACGGGCAAGGGCATATCCGTTCCCGTGGGACGGGAGACCCTGGGCCGGATCTTTAATGTGCTGGGTGAGCCGGTGGACAACGGCCCCGCCGTACAGACGGAGGAGCGGTGGGACATTCACCGCCCGGCGCCGGCCTATGAGGATCTGAGCACCTCCACGGAGATTCTGGAGACCGGTATCAAGGTGATTGACTTGATCTGCCCCTACGCCAAGGGCGGAAAGATCGGCATGTTCGGCGGCGCCGGCGTGGGCAAGACCGTCATGATCATGGAGCTGATCAACAACATCGCGAAGCAGCATGGCGGTCTGTCCGTCTTTACGGGCGTGGGCGAGCGCACCCGGGAGGGCAATGACCTGTACAGCGAAATGACGGAGAGCGGCGTGCTGGCCAACACGGCGCTGGTCTACGGCCAGATGAACGAGCCGCCGGGAGCCCGCATGCGGGTGGGCCTGTCCGGCCTGACCATGGCGGAATACTTCCGGGATGTGGAAGGCCAGGATGTACTGCTGTTTATCGACAATATCTTCCGCTTTACCCAGGCGGGCAGTGAGGTTTCCGCGCTGCTGGGCCGGGTGCCTTCCGCCGTGGGCTACCAGCCGACGCTGGCTACGGAGATGGGAACTCTGCAGGAGCGGATCACGTCCACAAAGAAGGGCTCCATCACCTCCGTGCAGGCGGTTTACGTACCGGCGGATGACCTGACGGATCCGGCGCCGGCCACGACCTTCGCCCACCTGGACGCGACCACGGTGCTGAGCCGGGCCATTGCCAGTCAGGGCATTTATCCCGCGGTGGATCCGCTGGATTCCACCAGCCGGATTCTGAGCCCGGAAATCCTGGGCGAGGAGCATTACCGGATTGCCCGGGAGGTACAGCGGATTCTGCAGCGGTACAATGAGCTGATGGACATCATTGCCATCATGGGCATGGATGAGCTGGCGGACGAGGACAAGCTGCTGGTGGCCCGGGCCCGGAAGATTCAGCGCTTCCTGAGCCAGCCCCTGTTTGTGTCCGAAAAGTTTACCGGCATTCCCGGGGTGTACGTGCCGCTGAATGAGACACTGCGCGGCTTCCGTGAGATTATCGAAGGCCGGCATGATGACCTGCCGGAGAGTGCCTTCCTCTTCGTCGGCACCATCGACGAGGCGGTGGAAAAGGCGAAGAAAGGGGATCACGCATGAGCACGTTCTCCCTGATCATCTCCTCCCCGGACGGGGATCTGTACCGCGGGGAGGCGGAAAAGCTGATTCTGCGGGGCACGGAGGGTGAACTGGCCGTCATGGCCGGACATGTTCCTTTCGTGACGGCGGTGAAAAAGGGCCGGTGCATCGTGGAGGACGCGCAGGGCCGGCGAAAGGGCATCATTGAAGCCGGGCTGCTGACGGTGGATCGGGAAAAGACGACCATGCTGACCTCGGCGGTGCATTGGGACAGCGATTGATTTCATAACCATTCAGGGAGCGGTTTTCCGTTCCCTGTTTTGCGTCCCCGTGCCGGCGGATCTACGACGGGGACGCGTTCAGAATGCCGGAACGGGAATAGCAACCGGACGGAAAAGCGGGAAAAGCCCGCATACGGATGGAGAGACAGCATGGAGGATGGCCGGAAAGGCCGGGAGGTGCGGCATGGATACGCTGGACAGCTTTCTGAACTTTGTGGAGCAGTCGCCCACCGCTTTTCACGCGGTGGCAAACCTGAAGGACCTGCTGCGGCAGGCGGGCTTCCGGGAACTGAAGGAAAAGTATCCCTGGCTGGTGGATGACGGGGGCAGGTATTTTGTGTCCCGGAATGATTCCGCGCTGATTGCCTTCGCGATTCCCCGGACGGGCTTTGCCTCCTTCCGCGTCGCTGCGGCTCACAGCGATTCGCCGGCCTTTAAGCTGAAACCCCACTTTGAGGACGGCGTGGAGGGCGCTTACCTACGCCTGAACGTGGAAAAGTACGGCGGGATGATCCTGTCCACCTGGCTGGACCGGCCCCTGTCCGTCGCGGGACGGCTGGTCATCCGGGACGGGGATGACATTGCCACGCGGCTTGTCAACCTGGACCGGGACGCCATGCTGATCCCCAGCATGCCGATTCATTTTAACCGGGAGGTAAACGACGGGTACAAATGGAACCCGCAGGTGGATCTGCTGCCCCTGTACGCGGAGGCGGGACGGGAAGGAAGCCTGATGCGGGAACTGGCGGAAGCGGCCGGCGTGGGGGCGGAGCAGGTGCTGGCCCATGATCTCTTCCTTTACAGCCGGCAGACTGGCAGCGTCTGGGGCGCGGAGGACGCGTTTTTCTCCTGCGGCCGGATCGATGACCTGGAGTGCGCCTGGGGCTGCGTAAAAGCCCTGACGGATGCCGAAGCCCGGGAGCATATCCAGGTCTGCGCCGTTTTTGACAACGAGGAGGTTGGGTCCCGCACGAAGCAGGGGGCCGATTCCACCTTTCTGTACGATACGCTGACGCGGGTCGGTTTCGCCCTGGGTGCCTCGGACGGGGAAATCCGCGCCGCCATGGCGGACGGCTTCATGGTTTCCGCGGACAACGCCCACGCGCTGCATCCGAATCATCCGGAAAAGTATGACCGGCAGAACCGGGTGTACATGAACCGGGGCGTGGTGATCAAGCACAACGCGAACCAGAAATATACCACGGACGCGGTCAGCGACGCGGTGTTTACCCTTGTGTGCGAAAAAGCGGGCGTGCCGGTGCAGCATTTCGCGAACCGGTCCGACATGGCGGGCGGCTCCACCCTGGGGAACCTTTCCAACGCGCATGTATCCATGAACACGGTGGATATCGGCCTGGCGCAGCTGGCGATGCATTCCGCCTGCGAAACCGCGGGAACAAAGGATCTGGACTACCTGATCCGGGCCATGCGCGCTTTCTGGGATGAGTAAGCGCGGGAGAATGGCGCGTCCCGGATCGCGGAACGGCTGATCTCAGAAACAGAGGGGGCGAGACCGCATGAAAAACGGCATTGTGGTGATCGGTACGGTTTTTGTGGACATCAAGGGATACCCTATTACAAAGTATATCCCCGGCGGCCGGAACGCAGGCCGGGTGGTTCAGGTGCATGGCGGCGTAAGCCGAAACGTGGTGGAGGATATCGCCAATGTGGAGATGCGGCCTACCTTTGTGACCGTGGTGGATGACGACGGGATTGGGCGGGACGTGCTGGAGAAGCTGAACCGGCACAAGGTAAACACCGAATACACCCGCTGCGCGCCGGATGGCACAGGCACCTGGCTGGCGGTTTTTGACAACAGCGGGGATGTGATCGCGTCCATCTCCAAGCGGCCGGATACCACCGTCATCGCGCAGATCCTGGAGGAACAGGGAGATGAGATCATCTCCCAGGCTGATTCCGTGGCGATTGAGGTGGACATGGAGGAGAAAATCCTCAAACGCACTTTGGCCCTGGCGGAGAAGTATCAGAAAGCCGTTTTCGCGGTGGTATCCAACATGACCATCGCCATCGAGCGCCGGGATCTGCTGCGCCGGGTGGAATGTCTGGTCTGCAATATGCAGGAGGCGGGCCTCCTTTTTTCGGAAGATTACGCGGCGCTGACGCCGGCGCGGATGGCGGAGGTGCTGGCCACGCGCATCCGGGATGGTGAGATTCCGCAGATGGTGGTGACCATGGGCGGAGACGGAGCGGTCTACGCCGGCCGGGACGGAGAAAAAGGCATCGTCCCGCCGGTGAAAGTGGATATCGTGGATACCACCGGCTGCGGAGATGCCTTTTTCGCGGGGGTCTGTATCGGACTGACCTATGGTAAGAGCCTGAAGGAGGCCTGCCAGATCGGGACCCGGCTGGCCGCCTCTGTGATCGCGACCCGGGAGAATGTGAGCCCCCGGTTCCTGCCGGCGGAATTCGGCCTGCCGGAGCCCGGGGAAGAATAATCAGCGCTGGGCACTCCGCTTCAGCGCGTCGTACATGGCGTCGAAGGAGGGCTTGATAGCCCCCTGCTCCGTGAGAATGCCGCCCAGCGTGCCGTTCAGCTTCCAGGTATAGGTGTTCCAGGCGTTCGGGGTGACATCGTTCACGCCCCAGATGGTGACACAGGTGAGCACATTCCTGCCCAACTGCTGATTGATGGCGCCCAGCATTTCAAACATGCTGCCATAGAAGGCGGCATGCTCCGCCTGGAAGGCTTCGTCATAGTTCCGCAGGGCCATTTCGGTGATATGGACTTCCATGCCCAGGTCGGCAAAAGCCCGGACGCTGTCCCGGGTGTTTGTGATCAGATCCGGGCTCAGGCAGCCCGCCTGCTCACCGTAACCACCCATGTAGCCCTGCATGCCGATGCCGTCGATCAGCTTCCGGGGATGACCATTCTCATCCATCGCAAAGGAATTGATGCTTTCCACCAGGGCTTTTGCCGCGTTCCGCTTCATGGGATACAGCATGTTGTAGTCATTGTAGAACAGGTGGATATCCGCGCCAAGCGCCTCCACCGCGTTGCGGGCGAAGAGAAAGGAATACTCCACATAGTCTTCCCCGACATACGCGTAGAAGGCGTTGGGCTGCCCGTTCCGGGTGACGCGCAGCAGCCGGGGGTCCCCGTCCAGGCATTCGGAGGGGCTGTCCCCCATGGCCTCATTCACCACATCCCAGCAGTAAATGACCCCGGGGAACTTTTCCTCAAAGTGGGTGATGACCTGGGTGATGTAGCTTTCCATCCGGGCGAGGATGACCTCCCGGGAGGCAATGGGCTTCCCGGAAGCGTAATCCTCCCGGAAGAACCAGTCCGTCATATAGGCGTCCCAGGTCAGCACATGGCCCCGGACGCCGACGCCGTTGGCCTGCGCCCAGGAGATCATCTGATCGGCCTGGGCGTAATTCATGCGGGGCATGCCGTCCTCGCTGCGCTGGCTGGCCAGCTGATCCAGGAGGGAGTAAGCCTTGGTCTCATTGGTGCAGGTGGTGGTGTTAAACTGAGTCGACAGCAGCTCCAGGTAGTTTTTGTCGGACAGCTGATGCGGGCTGAGACAAATGCCGATGCGGAAACCGGCTTCCGCCGCCAGCTCCTTCAGGAGCGGATCATAGGTTTTCGGCCCACGGGCGGAGGCTTCCGCGCCGGCGGAAACCAGGGACAGGCCCAGAGACAGGGCCAGCAGGCAGACGAAGAATGCTTTCATGGGAACCTCCTTCCTCCATGGGAAATCAACGTATTTTCAGGGTGTTGGCGCAGCGGGACGGCAGCCGGTCCGGCAGGGCCAGGGTCAGCAGCCCAAAGTCCTGGCGGAAGGCCAGCGGGCCGTAACCCAGCAGCTCCACGGATGAAACCGGCTGCTCCGCGAAGCTGCGCAGGGCCAGGCTTTCCCCGGGTTTCGCTCCCATGAGGAAGGCGTACACAAGGCCATCTTTCTGCACAAAGCGGATATCATTCCGCGTCCAGTCCGTCTTTTCCTCGGTGAAGCCCTCGATGCGGACCCGGGTTTCCCCTTCTCCGAAGATTCGCCAGGGGCGGGTGCCATAGACCGCCTCCTGATTGACGGCGAACCATTCGCCGATCCGGTCCAGGATAAAAATGGCGTCCTCATCAATGGTACCGTCCGGCCGCTGCAGGATATTCAGCAGCATGACGCCGTTCTTGGAGATAATATCCACCAGCATTTCGATAATCTGTTCCGGCTGCTTGTAGGGGGAATGGACGTCGTAGAACCAGTTGCCAATGCAGGTGTCCGTGTGCCAGGGCTCGGGCATGATGCCGGGCAGCTGGCTCTTTTCAATGTCCAGGACGCCGACGCTGTAGATTTCGGGCCGGCGGTCCTTCTGCAGGTATACAGCCCGGTTTTCCCCGTGCGCGGAGATGGACGTGTTGTACAGATGGGCCACGGCTTCCAGCCCGTGGCGGTACTGAGCGGGATCCGGATCCCCCTGCTGGTCCATCCAGTGCTCCCCGAAGGGCAGGACACCATCCGTATAAAGCAGGTCGGGCTGGAAACGGTCGATCATCTCCCGCACGCAGCGCAGCCAGTAATCCCGGAAGGCGGGATTCGGGGTGTACCAGGGGGAACAGTCCGTGGGATTGTCCGTCCCGTGCTCCTGATTGGCATGATAAAAATCCTGCCAGGCGGGATCGTTGCCATCATAGGGAACGCCCGCGTAGGGGCCGTGCTTGTCACAGCCCTTGTTGACCCGCCACCAGGAGAAGGAGGCGCCAAGATGCTCGCTCATGCCGAAGGGCATGCCCCGCCTGTCCGCGGCTGCCTTCCAGAGGGCCAGAATGTCCTTTCCGGGTCCAACATTGACGCTGTTCATCCGGTTGATGGAAGAGCCGTAGTTAAAAAAATGATCATGATGGGTGGCCTGGGTCATCAGATACCGGGCGCCGGCATGGTAATATCGGTCCGCCAGCGCCTCCGGGTCAAACCGCTCCGCCTTCCATAGCGCGCAGAGATCCTTGTAACCGAATTTGGAGGGGTGGCCGTAGTGACGCAGATGATACTCATATTGCGGGGTTCCTTCAATATACATGTTCCGCGCGTACCAGTCCCCGAACATGGGAACACTCTGAGGTCCCCAGTGGCTCCAGATGCCGAATTTCGCGTCCCGGAACCATTGCGGCGCGGAATAGGTTCGCAGCGAGTCAAAGGTGGGTTCAAAAGCCTGAGCCATGGTGATATTCCTCCCGTATAGTTGCTGGTGGCTGCAGAATACAGGAAAACGCCCGCCCTGTCAAGACAGAGCAACGGAATCGCAGCGGAAGAGTAGGTAGCTTTTAGCGCCGCGGCCAAAGCATGGCGAAGCGAGCCGCGACGGGAAAAAAAGGTTTACAAGGTTTGGGAGAAATGATAAACTATTATATTGAGCAGTTGTGCTCATGAAGCAAAGCGTTTCGGAGGACGAAGCCGCGATTTGCGGCGGAAAGGATCCACCGCCATGATTTTTGGACGTTCCAATACCCAGCAGCCGCAGAATGGGGCGGAGCAGCCGGCCCAGGGCGCGCAGGCGCCTCAGGGACAGCCATTCGCTTCCCCCTGGCAGACCGCGGGCGGCACGCCGCTGGCCGGCAGCTATCCCTCGCAGCAGGCCGGGACCGGATACGCGGGATATACCCCCGGCAGTCAGCCCGGATACGCGCAGGGAGCGGGCAATGCCTACTACGCGCAGAATCAGTACGCCAACGGGCAGAATGCCTGGGCCCAGCAGGGGCAGGGCGGATACAGCGCCACGGCCGGAGGCTATGGGCAGACCGGCGCCGGATATGGCGCCATGGGCGGGCAACAGCCCGCGCAGGGCTATGGCGCCCAGCCCGCAGGCACGTATCCCGCGGGACAGGGCTACGGAAGTCAGGGAGGCTATGCGCCTTACGGCGCGCAGGGACAGACGGGCTATGCCCAGGGCTGGAACGGCTACCCGCAGCAGGGAGCCGCAGCCTCCGGTTATACCTATCCGCAGATGAACGCGGGCCAGGGAGGATATGCCCAGGGACAGCAGGGTTACGGTGTACCGCAGCCCAATGGCTATCCGCAGGGATACAACGCCTATGCGCAGATGGGGCGGAATCAGCAGCCCCAGCCCAATCCGGGCGAAAGCAGCCGGCAGATCCCCCTTAACGGCGGCGGCTATGTGCCGCAGCCTGTGCCGGTACGGAAGCAGGCATTCATATTTAATGACGGCATGCTGATTCTGCTGAGCGCGGTGCTGCTGGCCCTGTTCGCGGTGGGGCTTTTCGTACCGGGCATGCAGGTGCTGCTCTGGATCTTCCTGGTGCTGGCCGTGGGAAGCATCGCGTTTTTCTGGATCAGGCCTCTGGTGTCCGGAAACCGGCGGCTGTGCTATACGATTATCTTCGGCGCGCTATGCGTCGTGGCGGTGCTCAGCGCCAGCGGGATGCTTTCCGGAGCGCGAAACAGCCGGAGCACTCAGCCGGGAGGGGCGGACCCAACCCAGACGACCGCGGCCGCGGCAGGCAGCGGTGTGAACACAGGGGTTGGCGCCGGGACGGTGGTGGATCCAGAGACAGGCAGCGTCATCAGCGCGGCGGCTTTGGAAGCGCCTACTGCCACCCCCACCGCGGCCGCGGAGGATACCTCCACGACGGACCGGCTGGAAAACTTTTTCCGCTACTGGAGCTCTGGGATGCAGGATGAGATGCTGACCCTCTGCGCGCCTTCCTGGCAGAGCAGCGTGGATAACCCGAAAACGGCGCTCTTCGGTCTGCTGGCCAACCGGCGGCCGCTGGATTACACCGTGGAAAAGGTGACGGGGGTGTCGGAGGATACCTCCCGCACCGTGACCGTCACCTCCACGATTGACCGAAATAATGGCAAGGATCCGGTGAAGTACCGGCTCAGCGTACTGATGGTGAAGGAAAATGAGCAGTGGTACGTGGATCCGCAGAGCCTGAAGACCTACGAGTCCGCGGAGACGCCGGACCCCGAACTGGCGGCGACCCCCACCCCCACGGTGGAGCCGGCGGTCAGCGGAAGCACGGTGCTGTACTACAATCCTGACGGAGGCACCAAGTATCACCTGGATCAGAATTGCAAGAGCACCCACGCCAAGTACCTGCCGATGAAGGGACACTTCACCTACGCGGAGGTGAATGACGATAAGTACAAGGATCTGAGCCCCTGCAATGTCTGTGCGGCGCCGCTGCGATGATGGAGCAATGGGAATGCCTGGGGCGGCGGCTGAACCCCCGGCCGGAGGGAAAATGCCTGCTGGGACTCAGCGGCGGAGCGGATTCCGTGGCGCTGCTGATGATGCTGCTGCCCATGCTGGGCCAGCGGGGATTCTCCCTGGAGGCGGCGCATGTCAATCACGGCCTGCGGGGCGAGGAGTCGGACGCGGATGAGGCGTTCGTCCGCGCGCTCTGCGCGGAGCGGGGGGTTCCCCTGCACGTGGAAAGGCTGGATCTGAAGGGACGACGGGATGAGAACGCCGCCCGTGAAGCCCGGTACGCTGCCTTTGAGCGGATCCTGCGGGATGAGGGAATCCCGACCCTGATTCTGGCACACCAGCGGGAAGATCAGGCGGAAACCTTCCTGCTGCGCCTGCTGCGGGGCGCGGGGCCGGAAGGCCTGCGGGCCATGCGGGGCCGGGAAGCGCGGCCGGGATACACGCTGCTGCGGCCCATGCTGGATATTTCCGGCCATGAGCTGCGTCAGGCGCTGCTGACGGAAGGCCTTTCCTGGCGGGAGGACCGGACCAATCAGACGCCGGATTATCTGCGCAACCGGGTGCGGCTGGAGCTGCTGCCTCAGATGGAGAAGCTGAATCCGGGGGTTACCCGCCATCTGGCCAGGGCCGCGGAGCTGATCGGGAAGGATGGAGACGCGCTGGATGCCCGGGCGGAGCAGCTGCTGCGGGAACACAGCGGTCCGGGGTGGATCGAGGCGGCCTGCCTGCGGGCGGAGCCGGAAGCGGTTCAGAGCCGGATGCTCCGGCGGTGGTGGAAAAGATACGGCCCCACTCTGGAGGAACGGGCGCTGAGCTATGAGCAGACACGCCGGCTGGAAGGGCTGCTGGAGGCGCCTTTCGGTGAGACCGTGAACCTTCCCGCGGGCTGGCGGGCCCGCAGAAGAAAGGACAGGCTTATCCTGCTGGCGGAAAAGAAAAACCAGGCTCCTGCCGGAGAAAATGAAAAAGAGGCCTGGCGGCATGCCCGGGAAGAAAAGAAGGAGCAGTCTCATGATTGATGTCAACGGAACGCTTTATCAGGATCTGACGAAAATTCTGGTGACCCGGGAAGAAATCGCGGCCAAGGTGGACGAACTTGGAAGAAAGATCACCGCGGATTACGCCGGAAAGACGCCGGTAATGGTCTGCATTTTAAAGGGCGGCGCTGTTTTCTTCACGGATCTGGTGCGGGCCATTGATCTGCCGGTGAGCATGGAATTCATGGCCATCTCCAGCTACGGAAGCGCCACGAAGACCAGCGGCGTGGTCAAGGTGGTCAAGGACCTGGACAATGACATCCTGGGCAAGGATGTGATCATTGTGGAGGACATTGTGGATTCCGGCGTGACGCTGAATTATCTGAAGGGAATGCTGAGCCACCGCGGCGCGGCGTCCATCCGGATCGTGACACTGCTGGACAAACCGGCGCGCCGCCGGGTGAAGGATCTGGTTGTGGATTACAGCTGCTTTAATATTCCGGATGAGTTTGTGGTGGGCTATGGGCTGGATTATGATCAGGCCTATCGGAACCTGCCGGATATCGGCGTCCTGTCACCGAAGGTATACGAGAAGGCTGAATAAAGGACGAGGAGGACAAGAATTTGAAGAAGTCCCGGGGGATCATCGGCTATCTGGCGCTGCTGGGAACGCTGCTGGTGATTGCCATTCTGATGAACGGAGGCCTGCAGCAGCCGGTTTCCAAGCGGATTGAGTATCCCCAGCTGCTGGAAATGATCGAGGAGGACCAGGTGGCCCGGGTGGCCATCCGGAACAACGCGCTGGTTGGCCTGAAGCGGACAACGCGGGTTTCCAGCCTGGATTTTCCGGACAGGGATTATGATTTTGAGACCACCATCGGAAGCGATTTTATTGACACGGTTCGAATCATGGCGGCCAAGAAGCAGGGCGTGGAGCCGGATCTGATCTCCGTGGAGGATCTGGGCTTTGATATCCAGTACCGGGCGCCGGTTACCGTGCCGTGGTGGTATGAGTTTATTCCCTATATCATCATGCTGGCACTGATGGCGGCCTTCTGGATCTTCATGCTGCGCAGCCAGGGAGGCGGACGGAATGTGATGAATTTCGGCCGTACCAAGACCCGGACCCAGGACCCGACGAAGAATAAAGTGACCTTCGCGGATGTGGCCGGCGCGGACGAGGAGAAGGAAGAACTGGAGGAAATGGTGGACTTCCTGAAAAATCCGAAGGCCTACACCCAGATGGGAGCCCGGGTGCCGAAGGGCGTGCTGCTGGTCGGCCCTCCCGGCACGGGCAAAACCCTGCTGGCGAAAGCAGTAGCCGGGGAGGCGGGAGTCCCGTTCTTCTCCATCAGCGGCAGTGACTTTGTGGAGATGTTCGTCGGCGTCGGCGCCAGCCGCGTGCGGGATCTGTTCGAGCAGGCGAAGAAGGTGGCTCCGGCCATTGTCTTCATTGATGAGATCGACGCGGTGGGCCGGCACCGCGGCGCAGGACTGGGCGGCGGCCATGATGAACGGGAGCAGACGCTGAACCAGCTGCTGGTGGAGATGGATGGCTTCGCGATGAACGAGGGCATCATCGTCATGGCGGCGACCAACCGGCGGGATATTCTGGATCCGGCGCTGATGCGCCCCGGCCGTTTCGACCGGCAGGTGACCGTGAATTACCCCGATCAGGAGGGCCGGGTGGCAATCCTGAAGGTGCACAGCAAGGGGAAGCCGCTGGCGGCGGACGTGGATCTGGACAACATCGCCAAGCGCATGCCCTACGGTACCGGCGCGGACCTGGAGAACGTGATGAACGAGGCCGCGATCCTGGCGACACGGGCCAGAAAGAAGGAAATTGACCAGCAGCTGCTGGTGGATGCCATCGCCCGGGTGCAGATGGGCCCGGAGAAGAAGAGCCACAAGGTCAGCGAAAAGGACAGGCGCATGGTGGCCTATCATGAAGGCGGCCACGCTATTGTGGGCCATGTGCTGCCCGGATGCGACGATGTGCATCTGATCACCATTGTGCCTCGGGGCATGGCCGCGGGCCATACCCTGGCGCTGCCGGCGGAAGAACATGACAATCTGAGCCGCAGTGAACTGACCGATCAGCTGGCGATGATGCTGGGCGGCCACGCGGCGGAGGAGGTTGCCCTGGGAGAAATCTACACCGGCTCCTCCAGCGACCTGAAACGGGCCACAGAGATCTGCCGGAAGATGGTCACTCAGTTCGGCATGAGCGAGGAAATCGGGACCATTTACCTGGGCAGCGATCAGGAAGTGTTCGTGGGCATGGAGTTTGGCCAGACCCGGGAATTCAGCGAGGAAGTCGCCGCCCGCATTGACCGGGAGGTCAGCCGCATGCTGGAAGCCGCGTATGACCGGGCGAAGGAAATTCTGCGCCAGAACAGGGACAAGCTGGATATGCTGGTGGAAGCCCTGATGGCGCAGGAAACCCTGAACCGGGCTGAATTCGTGGCCCTGATGGATGAGGGCATTATGCCTTCCGGCTCTACGGAAGATAAGCCGCGGGAAGTCCGGACCATCCTGCAGGAAGCCAGGCTGGAAGAAAAAAAGGCGGAACCGGAAGCACAGGAGCCGGAAGGCTTCCGCCCGGAACCGGAGACGGACCGGACGGAGTACCTGAACGACTGAGCGCCTCCTGACCGGACGGACGGCGCGCGGAGATGCTTTTCCGCCTCAGAAGCCTTCCCGCCGTGGGAAGCCGGAGCGATGGCAGATCCGTGCAGCCGGATCCGATAAAGGAGCAAAGGAATTTTGAAGCATAAAAAGGCAGAGAGGAGGATACGGAATGTCTGAAAAGCAGACCAGGGCCCGGCGCAGCGCACGCTATGCCCAGACGCCGGACCGGGTGACCGGGGCGGCACAGCAGATGGGACAGCCCGCCGGCGCGTATCCTCCTCAGACGCAGGGCGGCTGGAATGGGCAGCTGCCCGGGGATTACGGGCAGGAGGATCAGGCAAGGCAGGCATACCTGCAGCAGCAGATGTACCTGCAGCAGCTGCAGTACCAGCAGCAACAGGAATACGCGCGGCAGCAATACGCCCTGCAGCAGGAACAGGCGCAGCGCCGCCGGCAGCAGGCGGAGCGGGAGCGTGTATCCTCCGAGACTTCAAGCCACGGCGCTTTTCGGGGTTATACCGGGGAAATCCCCGTACCCAAGACTACCCCGGCTCAGCCGGTTAAACCGCAGAAGAAGAGCCGTGTTCCCATGATCCTTGGGATTACGATGCTGGCGGGTGTACTGATCGCGGGCAGCGTGATCGGCCTGCGGCAGGTACAGGAGAAAAACGCGATCCATGAAGCGGTTACCGCCTATGACAACCGCTTTGTGGAAGGCGTTTATGTGGATGGGATTCACCTGGGCGGCATGACGCCGGAACAGGGGCTGAATTCCGTCCAGAGCCAGATTCAGCAGCGGAACGCCGCCTGGAACGTGACGCTGACCTATCAGGGCACGCAGCTGGCTCAGATCAACGCCGGCATGCTGGGCATGAGCGTGGACGTGGGCCAGATCATGAACGAAGCCTGGGCACAGGGCCATACGGGGGATGAAGAAACACGGTACGCTGCCATGCAGGCGCTGCTGGAAACACCCTATGAAACGTATACGGCCACGCCCAGCGGAGACACCTCGGTTATCGATAATGTGCTGACCCAGGTTAAGGGGCAGATAGACACCCAGGCCGTGAATGCCAGGCTGATCAGCTTTGACCCGTCCCTGGCTTATCCCTTTACGTTCCAGGAGGAATCCGAGGGACGGGTGCTGAACATTGAGGAGACCCGGGCGGAACTGTACCACATGGTGGCCACCATGACCAGCGGCAGCGTGGAGCTGCAGCCGGATATCGTGGAACCGACCACCCGTCTGGTGGATCTGCAGAAGCACTACATGCTCCGCTCCTCCGTATATACGCCGATCTCCACATCCTCCGAGGAGAGCCGGAACAACAACATCCGCCGCGCCTTCGAGTTTATCAATGGCTACGTGCTGGGCCCTGGAAGCCAGTTCAGCTTCAACAACGTGGTGGGCCAGCGGACGGAGGCCAACGGCTTCTTCCCCGCCATCGAGTATGCCTACGGAGAACATGTGATGGGGATCGGCGGCGGCGTATGCCAGGCCAGCACGACGGTGTATCAGGCGGCGGTCAGCGCGGGACTGCAGATCATCAAGCGGTCTCCTCATTCGGACTCGGTTTCCTACACCGAGTACGGAAAGGACGCCACAGTTTATTGGCTGGACAAGCGGAAAATTGACCTGGTATTCAAGAACAATACGGATGACCCGATCTATATGGTGGCCGCTGTGCAGACGGACCCCAGCAACAAGCGCCGGCTGATTGCGAAGGTGACGATGTATGGCGCGGATATGGGCGACGTCCGGTACGAGATTGACTGTAAAACCGTGCAGGAGCTGGATCCGCCGGAAAAACCCACCTATATCAAGGATAAGGACGTCACCTACGTCACCTACACGGATCAGGAAAAGAGCGTCAGTAAGGCAAAGCCCGGCTATGTGGTGGAAAGCTACCGCGTCAGGTATGAGGGCAACGTGGAAACAGAGCGGGTGCTGCTGTACACGGACACCTATGAGGCCAAGCCTGAACGAATCTATGTCGGCGTGACCAAACGGGGAGAATAAGCGAAGCGAAAAGGAAACGCCCATGCAGGAAAAAGCATGGGCGTTTTTGTCGCGAAAAGAGGCCGCGCAGCGCGCGGCCTCAGAGTATCAGAGATTGGTGGAAATCAGGCCTTTCCGTCGCAGCCCAGGACATCCACGATCTTGTGGGCGACCATGTCCTTCACGGCCTGACGGGCGGGCTTCAGATACTGCCGGGGATCGAAATGATCCGGATGCTCGGCGAAGTACTTCCGGATGCTGGCGGTCATGGCCAGACGGATGTCGCTGTCGATGTTGATCTTGCAGACCGCCATGGTGGCCGCCTGACGCAGCTGATCCTCGGGGATGCCGATGGCGCCGGGCATGTTGCCGCCGTACTTGTTGATTTCCTCAACAAACTGCTGGGGCACGGAAGAGGCGCCGTGCAGCACGATGGGGAAGCCGGGCAGCTGCTTGGAGCACTCCTCCAGCACGTCGAACCGGAGCTGGGGCTTGGTGCCGGGCTTAAACTTGTACGCGCCGTGGCTGGTGCCGATAGCGATGGCCAGGGAGTCGCAGCCGGTACGGGTCGCGAAGTCAACGACCTCTTCCGGATGGGTGTACATGGCCTTGTCCGCGTCCACGGAAACCTCATCTTCCACGCCGGCCAGGGTGCCCAGCTCAGCTTCCACCACGACACCGTGATCATGGGCATATTCCACAACCCTGCGGGTGAGGGCGATGTTCTCTTCATAGGGCTTGGAGCTGGCGTCGATCATGACGGAGGTGAAGCCGCCGTCGATGCAGTCCTTGCAGAGCTCGAAGGTGTCACCGTGATCCAGGTGCAGGGCGATCGGAATCTCCGGATAGTTTTCAGCCGCGGCCTTGACCAGGTGCACCAGATAGTTGTGATTGGCATAGGCGCGGGCGCCTTTGGAGACCTGCAGAATGACGGGCGCTTTCAGCTCACCGGCTGCCTCGGTAATGCCCTGGACGATCTCCATGTTGTTGACGTTGAAAGCGCCAACGGCGTATCCGCCGGCATAAGCTTTTTTGAACATTTCAGTCGTTGTAACGATAGGCATGAGAAACCCCTCCTTTCAAGATGAGTCCATTATATCACAGCTTTTTCCGGATGAAAAGCAGGTTTGACAACAAAATCACAAGACAAAACGGCTTTCCTGTGCTATACTGAAAGCGCTTTCGAGATTCGGAACGCATGGATATTTCCCAGGGGCGGAAGCTGCTGTTCCCTGCCCCGCAGGAGGGATACGGATGATGTTTGGTTTTGAGGAGGGCTTCGCCCTCTTTGATATGACTCCGGTGGATAATCAGTTTATTCAGGAATACCTGCCCGGCGCCCGCGGGGAGGATGTGAAGGTGTACCTTTACGGCCTGATGCGCTGCTACCATCCCGAGACGGGAATGACCCTTCAGCAGATGAGCCATGAGCTGAACATGGAGGAAGAGGCTGTCCTGAAGGCTTACCGCTACTGGGAGCGGCGGGGACTGGTGCAGCGGGTCAGCGATGATCCGGTCAGCTACCGCTATGTGAGCCTGCGGCGGAAAATGATGGCCGGGGAGGGGCCGGCGCTGGATCTGGCGTATGAATCCTTCGCCGACAGCCTGTACGAGGTGTTTGATCACAGCCGCCGGCTCCATGGCAGCGAGGTTCGCACCTGCTACGAGTGGGTGGAGGATCTGGGGCTGCCCCCGGAGGTTGTGATCATGCTGCTGAAGCATATGGAGAAAAAGCGGGGAAAGAATTTCACCATCCAGAGCGCGGAGCAGCTGGCGGCCCAGATGGCGGAGGAGGACGCCCGCACCGTGGAGGCCGCGGAGGCTTTTCTGTCCCGGGATCAGGCGGTCTATCAGGGAACGAAGGCGGTGCTGAAGCGGCTGGGCAAGCGGAACCTGCCCTCCGAGGATCAGCAGAAGATGTACCGCAAATGGGTGCAGGAGTGGGGTTTTACCCCGGAGGCCATTGAGGAAGCCTGCGCGGAAACCGCGAAGGGAGATCCTTCCATGGGCTATCTGGACGCGATCCTGAAAAGTATGCGGGAGAACGCTGAGCCAGGCGCAGCTATCGATGAGGCGGGCGTACTGGAGGCACGGCAGGAAGCTGAAAAACTGAAGAAGGTTCTGAAAACCGCCGGCGCAGGTCCGGTGGACGAAGAGAAGCGCGCCTGGTACAGAGCGCTGCGGAAACGGTATGCTGAGGAGATGATCCTGCTGGCTGCCCGGGAATGTAAGGGCCGTCCCCTGGAGGATGTGGGGAGCATGCTACAGTCCTGGGAGAAAAAAGGCATTAAGACCCCGGGAGACGCGAAAGACTACATCCGGGATTTCCGGGCTCAGAGTGAGACCCTGCGCCGGCTGCGGGAAATCTGGGGTATTCAGGCCGGCCAGGGCAGCGCGGATCGTGCCATGCTGACAGCCTGGGAAAAGGAACTGGGCTTTTCGACGGAACTGATCCTTTTCGCGGCGGAGACCGCCGCGGGAGCGGAGAAACCCATGGCGTATCTGAACAGGATCCTTCGGGAGTACGCTGAAAAGGGCATCCGAACCCGGGAACAGATCGAGGAGGAACGCAAGCGGCATCAGGAGCGGAAGACGGCCGGTACCGTCCGCCCGGCGAAGCAGGTGATCGCGCAGCAGTACGCGCAGCGCGACTACAGCGGCGCGGAGGAGAGCCTGGCGGATGTGCTGGATGTGCTGAGGGGAGAGATGAAGGCAAATGCGTGAGGATTTGCTGCGGGAAGCGGAGCTGGAGCTGCAGGAGACCCAGCGGCGGAACGAGGAAACCGCTCTGCGCCGGCGGCAGGAGGTTATGAACCGGTCTCCGGAAATAGCTTCCCTGCTGGCGCAGCGGGAGGACCTGATCCATGGTACCATGCGGGGGATTCTCCAGCGGGAAGCCGCTCCGGAGGATCTGCCGGAGCGGATGGAACAGGTTTCCCAAAACATCCGGAAACGGCTGAAAAACCTGGGCCTGCCGGAGGATTATCTGGCACCGGTTTATGACTGCCCGCTCTGCCGGGACACGGGCTATGTCGGGGACGTGGTTCGGGAGCGCTGCGCCTGCGTCCGGCGGCGCTACCAGGCAAGGCTGCGAAAAGCCATCGGCCTGCCGGAGCGCGGCGAGGAAACCTTTGAAACCTATGATGAAACGCTTTTCGCGGACACGCCTCTGCCGGACGTCGGCCTGACGGAACGGCAGGCTATGGCCGTGATCCGGGACGGATGCGAAAAATGGGCGAACAATTATCCGGCTCAGATTCCGCGGGATCTGGTGCTCAGCGGGAAGTCCGGCCTGGGCAAAACCTTTCTCCTGCACGCCATGGCAAACCGGCTGATTCAGCGCGGCTATAATGTGCTGCTGATTTCCGCTTACCAGTTTCTGGAAACGGCCCGACGGGCGTATTTTGACAATGAAGCCCAGGCGGAGGACCTGACCGGTGCGGAAGTGCTGATGCTGGATGATCTGGGCAGCGAACCCATGATGCAGAATGTGACCATCGAACAGTTGTTCAACCTCATTAATGAGCGGCAGCGCCGGAACCTGGCGACAGTGATCAGCACCAATCTGAGTCAGGAGGAGCTGCGGATCCGGTATACGGAGCGGATCGCATCACGGCTGACGGACCGGCGGAACGCCCTTTTTCTGCCGCTTCGCGGGAGGGATGTGCGGAACGGGAGGCAGGGATGAACATACAGATCTATTGCGGGAAGAAAAACTTTGACACCCAGAAGGCGGAACGATATTTTAAGGAACGGCGGATTCCGGTACAGATGATGGATCTGAAAAAGCATCCGCTGGGGGAAAGGGAGATCCGCCTGATGCTGCAGGCGGTGGGGATGGAAAACCTGCTGGACCGGGAGGATAAAAAGGTGAAGGAACATCCCGCCTGTTATTACAATCAGGAAAGCCTGCTGATTTCCGCCATTCAGGAAGCACCATGGCTGCTGAAGACACCGGTGGTGCGGAACGGCAGTCGGATTACCGTCGGATATCATCCGGAAATCTGGGAAACGTGGAGCTGATCGGGCAGGGAGGCGCATAACAGATGAAAAAACGAATTGCGGCCTGCGGAATGACGCTGCTGCTGGCTCTTTCCGGCCTGACGGCGTCCGCGAAAGCGGTGGAGCTGATCCCGATGGATGAGCTGGTTGCCGCTCTGCTGGGAATGACAGGGCAGGCAACGTGGCGCACGGAAACGGTGCCGGATGAGACTGCCGCGGAGACGGTTCCAGAGCGGCTGCCGCGTGAAACTGCGACGGCAGAACCGCTGCCTGCTGATACGCCGGCCCCGGCGCAGGAGTGGGCTCCGGACGAAATCATGCCTTCCGCTGTTACGGAAGAACCGCTTCCCCCGGCTGCTTCGGAAGCACCCGCCACATTGCCGCCTGTGATGCCGGAGCCCGCAGACGCACCGTTTTCCGTGATGCCGGAGCCTGTGGTCACGCTGTCGCCGGTGGCGGTGCGAACCTCTGAACCGGATGAGACGGAAATTGCTTCCGCTTCGCTGCGCCCGACAATGGCGCCAATGCAGGTGTATATGGATCCTGAGACGGATGAGACGCTGCCGACCCCGGCGCAGGAGGAAACGGTTACGCCCCGTCCCACGCTGCCCGCGATGCGGATGGACACGGAGACGGATGACCCGGGGCTGGAACCGCTTGATCGGGGAACCTGGATTGAAGGACCGGCAAAGATGCGGGCAGGAAGCAAAAAGTACTTTCACCTGAAGTATGGATCGGAGAAACCCAGCCGGCCGAAGCTGACCTGGTCCCTGGACTGTGGACCGGATGTGGCCCGGGTATATCGGAACGGACAGGTATGGGTACTATCCAAAGCCGCTCCCGGTCATGTGATTACCCTGACCTGCCGCGTGGAGGGAAAGGATGCCCAGGGAAAAACATGGGTATCGGAAACCAGCGAAACCATCGAGATAACGAAGAGAAAATAGGTCTGAACAGCAAAACCCCGGAGCGGAGCTCCGGGGTTTTGGGGCCTGTCGGGCAGCGGAAACCGAAAACGCATGCCGCCAGCGGCAGTGAGCAGCTGGACGGAATGCGGCTGCATCAATCGCGACAGGGGATTTCCGCTCAGATGGCGGATCAGTCTCCGAAACAGATGCCGATGTTCTTGGCGGTGGTCACCAGCTGATGATCCGCGGGAACGGGCTTGGCCACGCCGGCGATATCCTTCAGGGCGTTGTGGGTAATGGTGTTTCCTTTCAGCGCCACGGTGACGCCGTAGATATTATCCCGGATCAGCTCTGCCGCGTGAACGCCGAACTGGGTGGAGAGCACCCGGTCATAGGCGCTGGGCGTACCGCCGCGCTGGATGTGCCCGGGCACGACGCTGCGGGCTTCCACGCCCACCAGATCCTGCAGCTGTTTGGCGACATAGGCGCTGGAGGAGAAATGCTCAGCCGCGCGCTTCGCTTCGCGCTCCTTCTTTTTCAGCTTCGCTTCATCCTTGTCCATGGCGCCTTCCGCCACGGCGATGATGGTAAAGCCCTTGTTGCTCTCCGCGCGGCGGGTCACGACCTCGGCTACCTTGTCAATGCTGTAGGGGATTTCCGGAATCAGGATGACGTCCGCGCCGCCGGCGACGCCGGAATAGAGGGTCAGCCAGCCGGCCTTGTTGCCCATGATTTCAATCACCATGCAGCGGCCATGACTGGCGGCGGTGGTATGGATCCGGTCGATGACATCGGTGGCGATGTCATTGGCGGTATGGAAGCCGAAGGTAAAATCCGTGCCATACAGGTCGTTATCGATGGTTTTCGGGAGGCCAATGACGTTGAGCCCTTCCTCGCTGAGGAGGTTCGCGGTCTTGTGGGTCCCGTTTCCGCCCAGGGTAACCAGACAGTCCAGCTTCAGGTTCTTGTAGGTTTTTTTCATGGCGGCGACCTTATCCACATTGTCGGACTCGATCTTCCGCATGTTACGGTAGGGGGTGCGGCTGGTCCCCAGAATGGTGCCGCCCAGCGTCAGAATCCCGGAGAACTGGCTGCGGTTCATTTCGGAGTAATCTCCTTCAATCAGCCCGCGATACCCGTCGTGAATGCCGATGATCTCGGCGTCAAACATTTCATACGCCGCACGGGCTACGCCGCGGATGGCCGCGTTCAAACCGGGGCAGTCGCCGCCGCTGGTCAGGATACCGATTCTCTTTTTCATGAATGTAACGCTCCTTTCGCTTCGTCCGAAAAGATGATGGCCTGTGCATGCATTATAGCATGAAGGGGTGAAATTCCACAATCTTTTTTTTAAAACCTATTATTACCATGGGATTAAAGGGTAATGTGGACGGATCGGGAGAAAAATATCGATAACATTGTTAAAAACATAGCAAATACAAGGCGCAAAATAAAGCGCAAATAGGAAAATTCTATTTTTGAAAGTTAGCCAAAGCTAACAAAAATCAACAAAAATCATCTGTTAAAAATTCG
>JAFUGS010000061.1 GCA_017469265.1 Clostridia bacterium | reverse complement strand
TCGGAGCTGGTGTACTCCGTGCCGGCCTTCGGCAGCTTGTAGAAGCCCTTGCCCTTCGGGCTCTTCCATTCGGAGGAAGCGGCATCCATGGCGAGCATGAAGTCGCGGCCGGGCTCGTAGCCGACCTTCTTGATGGCCTCCAGGATGGTCTCGATGGTCTCGTCATCGGTGGACAGGTTCGGCGCAAAGCCGCCCTCGTCGCCGACGGAGGTGGCAAGTCCCTTGGATTTCAGCAGTTTCTGAAGCGCGTGGAAGACCTCAGCGCACCAGCGGAGGCACTCTTTGAAGCTCGGAGCGCCGACCGGCATGATCATGAACTCCTGGGTGTCCACGGAGCTGTCCGCGTGGGCGCCGCCGTTCAGGATGTTCATCATGGGCACGGGCAGCCGGTTGCCGTTCACACCGCCCAGGAAGCGGTACAGCGGCACGCCCAGAGAGTTGGCGGCGGCGCGGGCCGCGGCGATGGAAACCGCCAGGATCGCGTTGGCGCCCAGGTTGCTCTTGTCCTTGGTGCCGTCGGCCTCGATCATGGCCGCGTCCACAGCGTAGGTGTCCATGGCGTCCAGGCCGATGATGGCGTTGGCGATCACGGTGTTCACGTTGTTGACCGCCTTGCTGACGCCCTTGCCGCCGAAGCGGGCCTTGTCGCCGTCACGCAGCTCCAGGGCTTCGAACTCGCCCGTGGAGGCGCCGCTGGGAGCCGTGCCCAGCGCGACGGTGCCGTCTTCCAGGTGGATTTCAGCCTCCACCGTGGGATTGCCGCGGGAATCGATGATTTCCCGGCCGATCACTTTCACGATCGTGGTTTTCATGAATCAGGTACCTCCTCAATAGTCTTACGAAAAAAATCAGGGAAAAAACACCCGAAGGTTATTATAGCAAATCCTTTGCGTTTCCGCCACCCTTTTTGCGAAAAAACTTTCTCAGCCCCGCTCCTCAAAAATGCCCCGCAGCACCCGGCCGGAAAGGGCGGCAGTCTGATCCCGGAGGGAGATGTCCCGCTCCATGGTGAAAGGCGCGTGGACGCGTATCTCCCCGCCGACCAGATCCAGGTGAATCGGCCAGACCTTCAGGGGGCGCCCCGCCCGCTTTTCGTACATGGGCAGCAGCATCAGCCAGCCCTCATTGATCTTCTCCCGGTCATGTTCCCCGAACCCGGTGGGGATCTCCGGAAAGATCACCAGGTTTTTCCCCTCCTGCAGCAGCCGCAGGCTTTCCTTCATGGTGGTGGCGGCGCGGGCGTCGTGGTACACGGCCACATGGGGCGGGGACCGCAGAATGGGAGGCAGGATCAGCGACACGATGGGCGGAATGATCTTATCCCAGAGCGGCGCCAGCCGCCCGTCCTCCTTCCACCAGTGATCCTGGCGCACGTAGTCCGGGGTGGTCTCCCGCCGCAGCGGCGCGGCGTAGATCCAGATGGGGCTCTCCTCCCGCAGGGGAAAGTTCACCGCCATTTCCAGCGGCCCCACCGCCCGTTCATGATTGCACACAAAAACCGCCGGCTCCCCGTCGAAGGGAACCTCCCACCGGACCTGCAGCCTGGGAATGAACAGCCGGATCAGCGGCACGGCAAAGCGGTAAAACCTTTTGCCCATGTTTCTTTCATCCTTCCCGTATGATGCGCTCTCTGAACCCGGATGAACCGGCTTGCCCGTCCCTCAGCGGGGAAGCTCCTTCCCGTTCAGCGCCGCCCGGGTCAGCCGGTCCCCCTCATAGCACAGCTTCAGGGAGAAAAACGGCGCGTCCCGATCCAGCAGATCCAGGAAGATCCGGTCCCCCTCCCAGGTGGGGAAGGAGCGCATCCGGGCTTTGGGGACCCATTCCAGGTCGCCCTCGTCGCATTCCTTCACCCGGCCCGTGAACCCGTCCGCCGTGAACAGGTGCATGAATTCCGTCTCCGGCGCTTCGGAGGAAAGGAAGGTCACGATTCCCCGGTACCGCCAGGCGGTCAGGGTCAGCCCCGTTTCCTCCATCGTCTCCCGCAGGAGGCAATCCTCCGGGCTCTCTCCTTCCTCAAACTTGCCCCCGATGCCGATCCACTTGTCATGGTTCAGGTCGTTCTTTTTCTTAACCCGGTGCAGCAGCAGCACCTCCGGTTCCCCGGAGGTGCCTTTCCGCTCGATGTAACACAGCGTGGAGTTGATCACAGCAAAGCCCTCTGAATCTTTCCGCTGACCGTCTTGGGCAGCTCGTCCCGGAACACCACGATGCGGGGATACTTGTACGGCGCGGTGTGCTGCTTGACGTAGTTCTGGATTTCCTTTTTCAGCTCCTCCGTGGGCTCCGTTCCTCTGGTCAGGACGATGCTGGCCTTCACCACCTGGCCCCGGACCTCGTCCGGCGCTGCGCTGACGCCGCACTCCAGCACGTAGGGCAGCTCCATGATGACGCTCTCAATCTCGAAGGGCCCGATGCGATATCCGCTGCTCTTGATCACATCGTCCGCCCGGCCCACGTACCAGAAGAAGCCGTCCTCATCCTGCCAGGCTACGTCCCCCGTATGGTACCATCCGTCGTGCATGACCTCCCGGGTTTTCTCCTCGTCCCGGTAATACTCCCGGAAGAGGCCGATGGGTATGCCCTGGGAGATATCGATGCAGATTTCCCCCGGGGAGCCGGTGGGAACCTCCCGGCCGTCGGCGTCCAGCAGCGCGACCCGGTAAATCGGCGTCACCTTGCCCATGGAGCCCAGCTTGTGGTCCGCCCCGGCCAGGTTGCCGATGATCATGGTGCTCTCGCTCTGGCCGAAGCCCTCCATGACCTGCAGGCCTGTCTGCTTCTCGATCTGGCGGTAAACCTCCGGGTTCAGGGCCTCGCCGGCGCTGGCGGCGTGGGTGACGGAGGACAGGTCGTATTTGCTCAGATCCTGCTTGATCAGCATGCGGTACATGGTGGGCGGCGCGCAGAAGGTGGTGATATGATATTTCGCGAACAGCGGCAGAATGTCCGCCGCGTCAAAGCGGTCGAAATCGTACACGAAGATGGCCGCCTCGCACAGCCACTGGCCGTAGATCTTCCCCCAGCCCGCCTTCGCCCAGCCCGTGTCCGAGATGGTCAGGTGCAGCCCGTTGGGATTGACGCAGTGCCAGTACTTCGCCGTGTGCAGATGCCCCAGCGGGTGCTTGAAGCTGTGGGCCGCGATCTTGGGATACCCCGTGGTGCCGGAGGTAAAGTACATCAGCATCAGGTCATCGCCGCAGGCCGCGTCCTCCGGGCGGTTGTAGTGGGTGGAATACATCATGTATTCCTCGTCAAAGGCATGCCAGCCTTCCCTGGTCCCGCCCACGATCAGCTTCAGCTCCAGCCCCGGCGCGTTCCGGGCGGCCAGATCCGCCTGATGGGCGGTGTCCCCGTCCGCGGTGCAGAGGATGGCCTTCACCCCCGCCGCGTTGAACCGGTACTCAAAATCGTGCTCCTGCAGCTGGGCCGTGGCCGGGATGGCGATGGCGCCGATCTTCTCCAGCCCGAGAATCGCGAACCAGAACTGGTAGTGCCGCTTCAGCACCAGCATGACCCGGTCCCCTTTTTTAATGCCCAGCGCCTTGAAGTAGTTGGCGCAGCGGTTGGAAGCCCGCTGAATGTCCTTGAAGGTGAAGCGCCGCTCCTCCTTGTGCTTGTCCAGGTGGAGCATGGCCAGCTTCGTGGGCACCTCCGCCGCGATGGCGTCCATGACATCGAAGGCGAAATTGAATTTCTCCGTGTTCTTGAAGGTGATTTTCGTGGGGGTGCCGTGCTCGTCCTTCTCCACATCCGCGAACCGGTGCCAGACCCGGGTGCGGCCGTTCTCCGCAGGGAATTCCTGCAGGGTGGGTCCGGAGGTAATCTTCTCCGGCGTCAGCTCCGGAATGGGCGCCCCCGTGGGGTTCAGCACGATGGCGTAGAAAAGGCAGTCCTTCCCGCCCACGGCGATCATGCCGTGGGGCGTGCCGCTGTCGTAGTAGATGGAGTCCCCGGGGTTCAGGATGGAGCTGTGCTCCCCTACCTGCACCTTCAGCTGCCCCTCGATGACGATGTCGCACTCCTGGCCCTCGTGGGTGGTCAGCTTGATGTCCGCGTGCTCCGCCTCCGCGCTGTAGGACGCCTGCACGTACAGCGGCTCGGCGATCCGGTTCCGGAAAGAGGCGGCCATGTTGTAGTACACCATGTCATGGGCTTCCTCAATCCGCTGCCCCTCCCCCCGCCGGGTCACGGTGAAGGAGTTCAGCGTGGGGCTCTCGCCCTCGATAATGTCGCCCACGTCCACCCCGAAAGCCAGGGCACACCGGTACAGGAAGGCGAAGTTCAGGTCGGAGCGGCCCATTTCGCATTCGATGTACTCCTGCTCGGAAACGCCGGTCTTCATGGCCATCTCCGCGATGGTGTAGTTTTCGATTTCCCGCAGCTCCCGAATCCGGTGCGCCATCTCCTGAATCTTGAAGTTCAGGCCCGTCGTCTGTTGCATGTTGTTGCCTCCTCTTTCCCCCGGGCGGGGTGCTTTCGTGGGGTCATGGATGAAAAAAGCCCGTCTCAAAGCAGCTTTGAGACGAGCGTAAATCACACCCGCGGTACCACTCAAATTGCGGCGAGCCGCCGCCCCTTCAGGCTCTCTCCGGCCAGGCCGGCAAGCCCTTCTGCCCTTACGCGGCAGTCATCGGGAAGGCTCTACGCGGGGCCCGGGGCCCTTTCTTCCTTCCGGCTCTGGAGCGACTGGCTGATGGGTCCTTCCCGCGGCTCGCACCGGCCGCCGCGTCTCTGAGGCCGGACATCCAAAAGCCCTCTCCGTCACAGCTTTGCGGATAGTTTAGCCCTTTCCCGCGGCTTTGTCAACAAAAAACAGAAAAGATACCAAAGCGCGGCGCTTATGCCTTCCGGCCCAGGAAGGCCAGGTTCCGGTCGATCAGCGCCAGCCGCTGCTTCACGCAGTCCACCGACCGCAGCGCGTCTTCCGGGGTGTGGAAAACATAATCCGTCAGCCGCTCCACGTCCGTCTCCGCCACGTGCATCCGCGTGTCGGAGGAAGCGTAGTAGATGTAAACCTTTCCGTCATCGTCCGCGATGGCGCCGTTGGTAAACACCACGTTGCTCACATCGCCGACGCGCTCTCTTCCCAGGGGGCCCAGCAGCATGCCGCCGGGCTCCGCGATGATCTTCGCCGGATCCCGCAGATCCGTGGCAAAGGCGTACAGCACATACCGCAGCCCCGCCGCCGTGTTCCGCACGCCGTGGGCGATATGGATCCAGCCCTTCTCCGTCCGGATGGGCACCGCGCCGGCGCCGTTCTTGCTCTCGGTGATGGTGTGATACCGCCGGCGGCTGATGATCCGCTCCTCGTCGATGACCGGGTTCGTAATGTCCCCGCACAGGCCGAAGCCGATGCCGCCGCCGCTTCCGGTTTCGATAAAATCATCCATGGGCCGGGTGTAGAAGGCGTACTTTCCGTCCACAAATTCCGGATGCAGCACCACGTTCCGCTGCTGGGGGGAGCGCAGGGTCCGCAGGTTCGGCAGCCGCTCCCAGGTTTCCAGATCCTTCGTGCGCACGATGCCCGCCGCGGCCACCGCCGCGGACAGGTCCGGGTTCTTCGGGTCCTTGCTCTCGGAGCAGAACACCCCGTAGATCCACCCGTCCTCGTGCCGCGTCAGCCGCATGTCGTAGACGTTGGTTTCTTCCTTCTCCGTGTCCGGCAGCAGGATGGGCCGGTCCCGGAAACGGAAGCCCTCCGTGGGCCGGTCGCTCTCCGCCACGGCGAAAAAGCTCTTCCGGTCCATGCCTTCCACCCGTACCACCAGGCAGTACCGGTCTCCCACCTTCAGCGCGCCGCTGTTCAGCGTGGCGTTCACCCCCAGCCGCTGCATCATGAAGGGGTTGGCCGCCGGGTCCGCGTCGTACATCCAGAAGGGCGGAATATGCTCCCGGGTCAGCACCGGGTTCCGGTACCGGGTAAAGAGTCCGTTGTAAAAATGCTCGTCCACCGGGTTGGGCCGGGAAAGCAGCCGCTCATAGGATTCCATCAGGGATTCAAAGCTGCGGGGGCGCATGATTTATTCCTCCTGTTCTTCCGTGTGGGAAAAGGCCCGGGGATCCCGGGCCGAAAAATCAGTAATGGTGCACCGCCTCGGTGTCGCCGGGGTTCAGGACGCTGTGATCCTTGATGTACTGTACCACCTCGTCCACCTTCGTGAAGGCCAGTCCCACATGGGTGTCCGCGCAGCCGTAGTAGATGGCGATGCGGCCTGTGGGCTCATCCTGCAGCGTGGCGCAGGGGAAGACCACATTGGGTACGAAGCCCGTCACCTCGTAGGGTTCCTCCGGCGTCAGCAGGTAGTTCTCGCAGCGGTACAGCACGCGGCTGGGCTCGTCGATGTCCAGAATCGCGCCGCCCATGGAGTAGACGAAGCCGTTGCAGGTGCTGCTGACCCCGTGGTAGAACATGAGCCACCCCTCCGTGGTCTCGATGGGGGCGGCGCCGCCGCCGATCTTGACGCTCTCCCACCATTCACGCCCCCGGCCCATGACGTGCCGGTGCTTTCCCCAGTAGATCATGTCCGGGGACTCGGAGATAAAGATATCCCCAAAGGGGGTGTGCCCGCTGTCGGAGGGCCTGGACAGCAGCTTGTACATGCCGCCCACCCGCCGGGGGAAGAGCACCGCGTTCCGGTTGAAGGGGATGAAGGGATTCTCCACCCGGGTGAAGGTCTTGAAGTCCTTCGTCTTCCCCATGCCGATGGCCGCGCCGTAGAAATCCGTGCACCAGATGATGTAGTAGGTGTCCTCCACCTTCACCAGCCGGGGGTCATAGGCGTAATGGGGCAGCATGGGTTCCCCCTTCTCATCGGTGAAGGGCACCTTCTCCCGCTCCACCTCCCAGTGGATGCCGTCTTTGGAGTGCCCCAGATACACATGGGGAATGCCGTTCACCTGCTCCCCCCGGAGCACGGCGATGAACCCGTCCTCCCAGGGGGCCACGGCGCTGTTGAAAATCCGGGCGATCTCCGGCGTGGGGTTCCGGCCCAGGATGGGGTTTTCCGTGTACCGCCATACTGGCGCCGCCGTCTTCAGGTCCGCCGGCTTCTCCTGCCAGGGAATATTGGGCAGCGCCCCCGCGTTCAGCATTTTAATCTGGCTCATTGGCTTCTTCTCCTTTTTGTTCAGATCGGCAGGTTTTCCTGCATCAGCCGCAGGCACATGCGGCTGTTGTGATAGGGACATTTCCATTCTTCCACCATGGGCCGGTCCGTCAGGCTTCCGTCCTCGTACACGGACCAGTACCATTCTCCGCCGGGCCTGGGATCCACGATCATGCGCTGAATGGCTGCCCACTGGGTCCGCAGATCCTCCAGCCAGCTTTTCTCCCCGGTCAGCGTCCATCCGCAGGCCAGGCCCAGCATGGTTTCCGCCTGCACCCACCAGATCCGCAGCTCATTGGTCTCCCCCGCGACCCACTCGTTCTTCAGCCCGTGGTCCGTAAAGGCGCGGCCGCGCACGCTCTCGATCAGGTCCAGGCACATGGCGCGGTAGGGGGCCCATTCATTTTCCGGCAGCAGCTCCTGCACCGCGTCCCACAGCAGCCATCCGCTCTCAATGTCGTGGCCGTAGCTCTGCATGTCCAGCAGCGGGTGGTAGTCGTCGTCAAAAAACACCTCCAGCCGGTGCTTCCCGGGGTTGTACATCTTCTCCAGGAAGATGGCCAGCTGCGCCGCCCCGCGGTTCCGCAGCTCCTCCTCCGGGCAGGCCCGGTGCAGCTCCGCGTAGGCCTCCAGCACGTGCAGCAGCGTGTTCATGGTCCGGGTGGCCATGACCCCGTTCTCGCTGAGCTTTTCGTTGCTCTGGGGGGAGAAGTCCACGTTGTAGGCTTCCCCGTACCCGTTATAGACCCTGCATTTCTCCTCGATGACCCGTACCAGCCCCCGTGCCTTTTCCAGCGCTTCCTTTTTCCCGGTCAGCCGGTAATAGGCCGCCAGGCCGTAAATGGCGAAGGCCTGGCAGTAGGTGTGCTTCGTGGTGTCCGACGGCTTCCCGTCACAGGTCACGCTCCAGTACACCCCGCCGTGGGTCCCGTCCTCAAACATCTCCAGCGCCCGGTACGCCCAGTCCGCGTATGTCCGGTATTCCGCGCTGTCCAGCACCCGCGCCGCCGTGGCGAAGGTCCAGAGGATCCGGCTGTGCAGGATGCAGCCCTTGTCCGCCTCCCGGATGACGTTCAGCTCCTTGTCCACATAGCCATAGAAGCCGCCGTGCGCCGGATCCTTCAGTTTCTCCCAGAAGGGGAGGATCTTCCCGGTCAGATGGTTTTTCAGTTCCGTGGCAAGCATGGAATCACTTCCCTCTTTTTTCATCATACGCGCCCGCGTCCGTTCTTTCAATCCGTTCCCTGCGCGTCTGTTGCCCTTTTCCCCGCGAAATCAGCCTTTTACCGATCCGCTGGCCAGGCCGGCGTAAACCTGCTTCTGGAAAATCAGGAAAACGATCAGGGAAGGAATCAGCGTCAGCAGCACGCCCGCGCAGATGATGTTGTAGGAGCTCTTGAACGGGCCGGAGAAGGAGTACAGGGCGGTGGAAATCGTCCGCCAGGTGTTGGACTGGAGGTACAGGTTCGCGCTGTAGTACTCGTTGTACACCCCCACGCCCTTCAGCACGGCCACCGTGATGATGGCGGGCTTGGTCAGGGGCAGCAGAATCTTGAAGAAGACGCCGAAATAGGTGCACCCCTCCAGCACCGCGCTCTCGTCCAGCGCGCCGTCCAGGTTCTCAAAGTACTGCAGGAAGATGTAGATGGAAATAACGTCCGTCCCGCTCATCAGGATCATATACCCCACGATGGAGTTCAGGAAGCCCAGCTGCCGCATGATGTCGTAGGTCGTCACCTGCATGGCGATGCCGGGAATCAGGGTGGCGATCATGAACAGGTTCCGGATCAGGCCGTTGCCGGGGAAGCGGAAGCGGTTCAGCACGTAGGCCAGCATGGAGCCCATCATGACGGAAACCACCACCACGACCACCACCACGGAGGCCGAGGTCAGGAAGGCCCGCAGCATGTCTCCTTCCGTCCACACCTGTTTGTAGTTCTCAAAGTTCAGCCAGTTTCGCGGCAGATCCATCGCGTTGGACGTGCCGTATTCCTCCGCCGTCTTGAAGGAGGTGGTAAAGGAGGATACCAGCGGCAGCAGCGCGATAAAGCACGCCAGCAGCAGCGCCAGATATTCCAGCGTCTTGATAATGATTCGCTGTGCTTTGGCAGCGGTGTTCGTCCCCCGGATAGCCATGGTCGCGTTAGACATTCTTCTCCCCCTCCCCTCTTACCACAGCGCCTTGGCCTTGTTGGCCTTGGCGTTAAAGGTATTTTCCGAGTCCTTCATGACGTACCGGAAGAACAGCCGCTGCAGCACCGTGAAGATCAGGATCAGCCCCATCAGCACCATGGCCATGGCGCAGGCCTGTCCCACCTTCTGGGACACATGCGCCATCTGGTGAATCTTGATGAAGAAGGTCGCGGTGCCGTTGGCCCCCATGCTGCCCACCACGTAGGCCGGCTCGAAGGCGGACAGGGAGCCGGTGATGGACAGGATCAGGTTCAGCATGAACACGGTTTTGATTCCCGGCAGGATGATGGCCTTGAACTGCTGCCAGCGGTTCGCCCCGTCGATGGTGGCCGCCTCGTACAGGGTAGGATCAATGGAGGCGATGGCCCCGATAAACAGCACCATGTTCTGCCCGCAGTACTTCCATACGCTGGTGAACACCAGGCTCCAGTTGTTCACGCTCTGATCCCGCAGCCAGTAGGGCAGCGACTCCAGGGGAATCCCGATGGCCTGCAGCACGCTGTCCAGCACGAAGCCCCGGGTGTAGAAGTACTTGAAGATGTACCCGATGGCAATACCGTTTACCAGAAAGGGGAAGAACAGAATCGCCTTGTAGATGCCGCCGCCCCGGATGCGCTCCAGGCTGAGGATGGAGGCGAAGAACAGCGCCAGCGCCAGCTGGACCACCGCGCCGGCCATGTAGTACAGGCTCAGCAGCATCGCGTCCACGTACTCGGATTTGGTAAACACGCGAAGGTAGTTGTCCAGCCCCACGAAGCCCTTGTTCTTCGTGTAGCTCATGTTGTAGAAGCTGAACTGGATCATCTTCGCGAAGGGCACATAGGTAAAGAGAATCAGCAGAAACAGCGGAACAATCGCGAAAAGGGTAATCACCGCCACCTTCTGCCAGTTGATCCGCTTCCTTCTTCTTAAATCCGGCTGGATCGTTCTCGTCATGCTCATGGACGCCACCTCCGTGCTTTTCGGGACCTTTCTGAAACAAAAGGCGGGGCCAGGAGCATTTCCATGGCCCCGCCGCAGGGGGTGGGGATCAGGCGACCGCCGCCGGGCCTGATTCCCTTTGTTTTCCGTGATTACTTGACTTCCACGCCCAGGGTCGCCTGCGCCTCGCTCCAGGCTTCGTTCCAGTCGGCCATGATGTCGTCAAAGTCCTTGTCGTGGTTGAAGCCGTGCTCCACCAACTCCTGCACCTTGGTGTTGCCGCCGGCGTTGATGTTCAGCTCGGATTCGCTGTTCAGCTCGCTCAGCAGGGTCGCTTCCCCTTCCAGGGCATCCGCGTCCGCCACCATGTCGATGCCGTCAAAGGCCGCGTACAGGTCCGGATACTCACCGTTCTTGTCGATCGGCACGCCGCCTTCGCTGTAGGCGAAGCCGCTCTCATGGGTCAGCCACTTCAGGTAGTACAGGGAGGCCAGCTTCTCGTCGTCCGTCGCCTGCACGTTGATGCCGAAGCAGTAGTCGGGGCCGGCGGGAGCGTACTGCTTGCCGTCCACGGTGATGGGGAACGCCATGTAGCCCACATCCTCCGGATGCTCGCCGCCCTCGGCGTCACGCATCTGGGTGAAAGCCCAGGAGCCCAGCACCATGGTGGCGATCTGGCCGTTGTTCAGCATCGGCTTGCAGCCTTCCCAGTCGGTGGTGGCGTAGTCTTCCTCGATCAGGCCTTCCGCCGCCGCGTCGTACAGGATCTTGTACACCGCGTAGGGGCCGGTGCCTTCATCCGCCTGCTTGGCGAAGGGATCCTTCGCGTGGGGCAGTTCCTGCTGCATGTAGGTGTCCCGGCCGGTGGCCGCCACGCCGATGTAGGCGTCCCAGGCGCCCATGGTCCAGCCCGCCGCGTAGTTGGTGTACAGCGGGATGGCGTCGGTCTTTTCCTTCACGGCGCGCAGGGCGTCCATGAATTCCGCGGGGGTCTTGGGCAGCTCGGTCACGCCGGCTTCCGCGAAGATCCGCTTGTTGTACAGGATGCCGTTGGCGTTGCCGGTGGAGGGCAGGCCATAAGCCTCGCCTTCATAGGCCCAGTTGCTCATGAAGTTGTACAGCCCGTTCAGGGTGTCCAGCTTGCCCAGGGAGATGAAATACTTGCTCAGCTCGTCCTTGTCCACCGTGGGGATGCCCATGATGGTCCAGTCGTTGTTGCCGATCCGCAGCAGCGCGTTTTCCGCGTAGTCGGTGATCAGCTCATACTCCACCTCGATGTTCGGATAGATCTCGTTGAACTTGGCCACATAGCTGTCCAGCAGTTCCTTCCGGTCCGTCCGGTGATACGCGAAATGGATCTTCGCGGCCAGGTCGGTGTTCTCGCCGATCACGATCTGGTCGAAGGTGGGCAGCTCATCCGCCGCGGCGAAGGAAGCCACTCCCAGCGCCAGGCACAGCGCCAGAACCAGAGCCAACAGTTTCTTCATATTCCGTTTCCTCCTTTTTTTCGGCTAACAATTTGATTAATTTGTTAACCTTGTTAGGCATATTATAAAGCACCCGTATTTCCTTGTCAATATCCTTTAAATGGATTATCTGGTAAAATTTCATCCCTTGCGTCCGTTTTCCAGGCGCGATCCAGGCTTTATTTTCTCCCAGCGAAAACGTTTTAGTTAACAAATTAGTTAACAAAAACGGCCCGCGCCTTTCGCGCGGGCCGTTTCCGTCTCTCCGGGGTTTCCTGCTTCCCGGTTTTCCGTTCTTCCCGGGAATTTCCGTTTCCCCGGGGTTCCTTCCGTCCCGGTTCTCCCTCTTACTGTCTTTCCTTCCTTCTCTCAGGAAATCGCCCGCTCCGATTCCCGGTAGACCGGCTGTCCCCCGATGACCGTCCGCTCAAAGGGCTTTTTCAGCCCGGCGCACCGGTCCGTCACCGCCTTTACCGCCGCGTCCACCATGGCGTACATGTCCACCCGGAAGGTGCTGATCCCCGGCCCGGGCATGGCTTCCATCTCAAAGTCGTCGTATCCCGTGACGCTCACGTCCTCCGGCACCCGGATCCCCCGCTCCGCCAGCTGGATCATCAGCTTCCGCGCCACCACGTCGCAGTTGCACACAAAAGCCCCCGGCATCTCCTCCGGCAGATTCAGCGTGTCCTGCAGCTGGTTGTCCAGGTTCCGGTCCATGATCACCCAGTCCTCCCGCAGGGGCAGCTCATGCATCAGCATAGCCCGGCAGAATCCCAGATACCGGTCCATGATGGAGCTGGTGGCCCGGTAGTTCCCCACGAAGCCGATGCGCTGGTGCCCGTTCTTGATCAGATGGGAGGTCAGCCGGTAGCAGCCGTAGGTATTGTCCCCCACCACCGCGTCGGCGCTGGCCTGCTCGTCATAAAAATCCAGAAAAACCACCGGCACGCCGTGGGAGGCAATCAGCCTGGAAAACTCCTTCCGGGGCTGCCCCAGCATGATCAGCCCGCTGACCCGCTGGTTCTCCAGGATCTTCGGCAGCGCCAGGGCTTCCTCCGTCTCCCGGCTCACCAGCTCCAGCATGGCGTAATGCCCGGCCTCCGTCAGCTTCTGCACCAGGCGCTTGTACATGTTGGCGTAAAAGGTATTGGATCCGAAGAACGCCTCAGGGATCAGGATGCCGATGTCCAGGTTCCGGACCTGGGTCAGGGTCTCCGACCCGGGATAGGTATACCCCATCTCCCTGGCCTTGCGCAGGATTCGCTCCCGCATGGCGTCGCTCATGCCGCTCTTCCCCGCCAGCGCTTTGGAAACCGTCACCGCGCTGACCCCCACGGCCTTCCCGATATCCCGCATGGTCGTCTTCTTCATGCTGTTGCGCTTCTCCGATCGTCTCTGATCCGCCAGCAAGCCGCTTAACTTGTTAGCTTTGTTAAGTTTATTTTAACCGATCCGCCCGGAATTGTCAACGGCAGACCATCCGGAAGAGAGCGCCTTGGCGCGGATGTGCCGCCGCATCGTCTCTTTCCGGCCGTTTCCCGCGCCGCGGGCCGCTTTCCGCCGCTTTTCTTAAGAAAACGCCGATGAAAGCTCCCCCGCGAAGCGGGGGAGCAGGAAACCCTTTCATATCAACAGCGTAAGCAGAATGCTTTTTCGCTGATTTGAATAAATCAGCGCTTCCTTAAAACCAGAAGGGTTCCAGGGGCAGGCCCTCCCCGCTGAAAAGGTTCACGGTCCCATAGTCCGTCCAGGCGTATCGGCAGTGTACGGGCTGGGGAACCCCCGCCGCGGTCAGGTGCAGCATGGGGCCCTCCAGCATGGCCCTGGCCGGCCGGAAGACGCCGTCCGCCCCCGCCAGCTCCAGCAGCGCCGGCTCCTTCCCGTCCCCTGTCATCAGCGGCTGATCCGTCAGCAGGGTCATCATCCCGTCCTGAATGATCCGCCCCGTCACCCGGGGCGATGTTTTTCCTTCCAGCCCGTAAATCTCCCGCTTCGCCAGCTCGAAAAACCGCTCCCCCACCACCCGCTTGTTCGTGGGGTGCAGGTTGTTGAATTCCCCCTGATCCAGCAGGCAGATCATCCCCGTGTGCCGCATCCGGTCCCGGGTTTGGCGCTGGGCCAGCCGCAGCGCCGGCCAGGTTTTGCTGTCCGCCGCCCCTTTGGCGATCCACATGGGCAGCTGCGCGAACAGGAAGGGCAGATTCTCCGCTCCGAAGGCCCCGCGCCAGCGGTCGATCAGGGACATCATCAGGGTGTCGTACAGGCTGTCCGTGCCCGTGGCGTCCGTCTCCCCCTGGTAGTAGAGGATCCCGGTCAGGGCCGCCGGCGTCAGCGGCGCCACCATGGTGTCATACAGCCCCGCCGGCCGGTAGGGGTCCGCCGGGCCAGCGGGCGGATTCCAAGGGCAGGGGCCCACGGCTTCCTCCACCTCGTCCCAGGCGCAGCCCGGATGATCCGCCCGATATGCCGCCACCTGCGCGTTCCAGGCCCCCAGCGCCTCCTGGAACGCCTTTTCCTTTTCCAGGAAGGCATCCATGGTCACGCCCGCCGCCCGTTCCCCGTAGGCTTCCAGATACCGCCGGCCTTCCGCCGTCCGCCCCAGCCAGGTTTCATCCATCCAGCAGGTGATGGAGGTGCCGCCCCAGTAGCAGTCAATGATCCCCACCGGCACCCCCAGCTGCCGCTGCAGCCGCGTGGCGAAGAAATAGGCCACAGCGCTCATGTCCCCGCCCCGCCCGGGCCCGATGGCCTGCCACCGCGCGCTCCGCCAGGCCGCTTCCCGCTTTTCGGAAAAGCACGCGTATCTGGGCACATTAAAGTACCGCACCATGGGGTTCACATGCTGCGCGATCAGCTCCTGCCCCTCATCCGCGTTCCGCAGCTCCATTTCCATGTTGCTCTGGCCTCCGGCCAGAAACACCTCGCCCACGCAGATGTCCAGCACCGTGATGGTTTCGCCCTCCGCGGAGAGGCACAGCCTGCAGCCGGTGGCCGCTTCCTGGGGCGGAAGAAGAATCAGAAACTTCCCCTCCCAGGCCGTCGCGTCCCCTTTGGCCAGCAGCCCGTCCTTTCCGTCCCGCAGCTCGCAGTGCACCCGGACGCCGTCATTCGCTTCGCCGAAAACACGCAGCTCCTTCCCGCGGCACAGCACCGCGCCATCCGAAAACAAGGGAGAAATCCTGAACATGCTCTGTCCTCCTGTCTTTTTCAGATTCTTTTCCGTCTTTCGCCCGCAAGCCATCCGCCCGCCTTATCCGGCCGATCCGTCCACCCGCTGCTGGAACACCAGCCCGCTGGAAAGGTTCAGGATATGGGCCGCGTCGTTGAACAGCTCAATCCGGGGATGCACGAAGGCGCCCGGCCGCACGGGAAACTCCAGAATGATGATGGACGTAAACTCGTAGGGCAGCACGGTGCACACATAGGGAAAGGGCAGCGCCAGCAGATGGGCCAGCACGCAGGCGCCAGAGCCGCCGTGGCTGAAAACCGCGATGGTCTTCGCCTGATCCGTTTCGCAGAAAAACCGGGTCCCCTCGTGCCGGTATCCCTGCCGCAGCAGAAACTGATCGAACCGGCCGCTGATGTCCTCCAGATACCGCACCGCCACGTTTCCCTTAAAAGAAGGATGCTCCCGCCAGTCATCGTGGTAAAAGTCAAAGTCATCCCGGCAGATCATCCAGTCGCTGACGGTCCAGGGATGCCCTTCCTCCGGGATCCCCGGCCCGCCCCAGGAGATTTCGTGCATGAAATCCAGCGTCTCCACCGGCAGGTTCAGCCGCCTGGCCGTACAGGCGGCGGTTTCCGCCGCCCGCCCCATGGGGGAGGCGTAGATTTCCGAGATGCCCTCCCGCTCCAGCCGCCTGGCGGCGGCCTCCGCCTGCAGTTTCCCGGTTTCCGTCAGGCAGTCCTTTTCATAATCCGGCTCCCCGTGCCGGACAAAAATGATTCTCATCTTTCCCTCCGTGCCATCCTTTCAAACAGCTCTTCGCCGCTTCCGATTATACCTTTTCCCTCCGTCCGGTTCAAGAAAAACGCGGACGAAAGTGGCGCCGGACGGTGCCTGAAAAAAGGGCGGCAGCTGCGGACAGCCCGCACGCTGGCAGATGTCCCATCACCGCTTCCCCACAGAATGGAAAGGCCCGCGTTCGTGATCATTAACGCGGGCCTTGTTTTTTCGTCGGTACGGGGAATCAGCTCCGGAAGAAACCGGCTTCCTCCCACGGAGCCTGAGAGCTGTGCTCCACCCATTCCCCCGTCAGGGGATGCATCAGTTTCAGATAGGTGCTGTGCAGCGCGAACCGGCCCGGAAAGCGTTCCGGCCACTCCCGGCCGTAGAGGAAATCCCCGCAGACCGGGCAGCCGATGGCCGCCAGATGCACCCGAATCTGGTGAGTGCGCCCGGTTTCCAGCCGCAGGCGCACCAGCCCGCGGCCTTCCCTTTCCCCCAGCACCCGGTAGCGGGTTACCGCCATCTGGCCGTCCGGACGCACCTCCCGGCGGATGGTCGCGCCTTCCGCCTTGCCAATGGGAAGGGCGATCACACCTTCCGCCGGGGAGGGCACGCCCTCCGTCAGCGCCACGTACTCCCGGATAAACTGATCCGAGTGCAGCGCCTTCTGCAGCAGATCCTGGGTATGCGGATCCTTCGCGATGACCATCAGCCCGCTGGTGCCCTTATCCAGCCGGTTCACCGGCCGGTAGATGAAGTCCGGCGGGCAGCCCAGCGTGTGGAAAACCGCGTTCTCCAGTGAATCGTGGGGATGCCGCCGGCTGCTTTGGCTCGCCAGCGGCGCGGGCTTGTCCACCACCATCAGTGCCGCGTCCTCGTAAGGGATCCGCAGCGCCAGGGCGTAGGGCTCCGGCGCGTAGACCGGCTTTTGCTCCGGCAGGCGCAGCTCCAGCCGGTCTCCCGCCCGTACCCGGACGTCCACCGTGGTTCTTTCCCCGTTCAGCAGGATGGCGCCGTTCCATTTCGCGCGCTTCATGGCGGAATAGCTGACGCGCATCCGTCCCCGGATGATTTCCCGGATTCGGCGTCCTTCCTCCTCCGGCAGCACCACGCAGCTTTGCATTTCTCTTTCTCAGTTCCCTGTCTGCATGAACAGCTGCAGCACGCTCTGCGGCAGCTTGGGCAGGACGCCAAGCAGCGCGGTCTGAGCGTTCATCGTCACTTCCTGCTGGAAGGCTTCCAGCTCTTCGGCGCTCATGGCCAGAGGCTGTACGGCGTCCGGCGTGATGATATACGCTTCCGCCAGATCCGTCCGGCCGGCAAAGCGCACCGTCAGCAGGTCGCCCATGCCCTCCATGCCGATGGCGAAGGCGCCGCTTTCTTCCGCGTGGTCTCCCGCGTCCTCCGCCGCGTCCGCCAGCTTCAAGGTCACGCCCGTTTCCGCCGCGTCCGGATCCTGCTTGACGCGGACCGTCATATCGGCGTTCAGGGCGGTTCTGCTCTCGCCCTTTTCCACATTCATCGCGATGATCTCTTCCACGGGCTGGAAGGTGACCCCGTTCAGCATGGCTTCAGAGGTAATGTGGTAATCCACGCGCACCTGATTGTCCTGGGCGGTTACAGCCATCTGAGCCTTCACGGTCATCTCCGGCAGGGTGATCACATAGTCAGCGGTCATGTCCTCCCCGCCAACCCGCATCAGCATGGTGTATCCCACCGCCACGGTCTCGCCGTCCTTGTTCACCTTCAGGTCAGCGGTCATATACATGGCGCTCAGGCTTTCATCCATGTAGACCCGGATTTCGGTGTCCTCCGCCAGGGCCTCGGGCAGCCTGTTCAGCGCGGCAATCCATTCCTCCTCGCTCTTCGGGCCTTCCTTTACGTTCGGCGCCAGATACTGCACCACGGGAAGGCTCCAGATCAGCTTCGCGATTTCCGTGGTCAGGCCGGTGAGCGCATCCTTCGCCAGCGGCACGACAATCACCTGCGCGGCCTCCGGAAGGGCTTCCGGCGCCTCGGTCACCTCTTCCGTCCGGATGCCCGTCACGATGGGCATCGCCGCAGTCAGGACGCCGTTCAGATCCGGCTCCCCGACCAGCTTTTTCAGCGCCGCCACCGGATCCTCCCGGAAGAGCTTCACAAACCGCTTCGCGGCCGCCACCTGCTCCTCGGTCACCTGGCCGCTGGCCACCATCTGGCTCAGCGCCTGGTTGCCCAGGGCCTTGAGCTGCTCCGGCGTCACCTGGAGAATCCTGTCCCCCAGCAGGTTGGAGGCGGCGTACAGGTTCTTCGCCCCGTAGGCCACCTTCGTTTCCACCACCGGTTCCCCGCTCAGCAGCACGGCCGTCCCGGTCTGGGCCTGCCGGTCCTGGGTCTGGGCCGTAAAGCGGAAGGAAAGCACGTTCAGCAGATCCTTCACCGCGGTCTGAATCTCCTCCGGCATCTGCATCAGGGCGAAGAGCATCTCGGAGGTCTCCAGGGACACATCCATCGTCACTTCCTGCCCCTGCGCCATGTAGCGGATCAGGGGATTCAGCGCCGCCGTCTGTTTCAGCCCCGCGGCCACATCAGCTTCCTCCGCCCCGGAGAAAACCGGCAACGCCAGCATCAGCAGCGCCAGCATCAGGGATATCAGCTTCTTCATTCTCGTTGTCCTCCTTCTTCCATATCGGATAGAATCATCCTGTTTATATTATTTCGCCCTTCTTTCCTGATTTCCTGCCAAAGGCAGGAGGGATCTTTCTCATTCTGTGCGTCGGCGTCCCTTTTGTTTTCTTTCCGTTTTCGCTCTTGACAGGCCGGGCGGATGGGCGTATTACTGACAGGTAACGCAAGGAGGAGCAAGGTATGAACGCGCTTGAGTCAGCCCGTGAGGAAATCAACCGGATCGACGCGGAAATGGCCGCGCTTTTTGAGGCGCGGATGAAGGCCGTGGCCGGCGTCGCCGCGTATAAGAAGGAAAACGGCCTCCCCATCCGGGATCCCGCCCGGGAGGAGGCGCTCATCGCCCGCTGCCGGGGCCGGATCGCCGATCCCGCGGTGGAGGCGCAGTACGTCCCCTTTCTGCGCAGCGTCATCGATGTTTCCTGCGCCTATCAGGACAGCCTGATCCAGGGCCGGAAGGTGGCCTTCAGCGGCGTGGAAGGCGCTTACGCCCACATCGCCGCCCGGAAGCTCTTCCCCGAAGCCCGCTTCCAGGGCTATACCAGCTTTGAGCAGGCGTATCAGGCCGTGGAAAGCGGCGCCTGCGACTGCGCCGTGCTGCCGCTTGAAAACAGCTACGCCGGCGAGGTGGGCACGGTGATGGATCTGCTTTTCACCGGCAGCCTTTACATCAATCAGCTGCTGGACCTGCCGGTCCGCCACGGGCTGCTGGGCCTGCCCGGCGCGGAGCTGGGAAACATCCGCGCCGTGTACAGCCACGGCCAGGCCCTGCATCAGTGCGAGGGATATCTCGCCGGCCGCGGCTGGGAGACCGTGGAATGCGCCAACCCCGCCCTGGCGGCGCAGCGGGTGCTCTCCCTGGGGGATCCCACCGTGGCGGCCATCGCCTCCGAGGAGGCGGCGGAGCTGTACGGCCTGCAGCTGCTGGAGGGCGGCATCAATGACGCCACGAACAACACCACCCGTTTCGCCGTGCTGAGCCGCAGCCAGAACCGTCCCGCCCGGGCGGGCCTGCGGGACAACGCCGGCTTCATCCTCCTCTTCACCGTGCAGAACAAAGCCGGCGCCCTGGCCCAGACGCTGAACATCATCGGCGCCCACGGCTACAACATGAAAAACCTCCGCTCCCGGCCCATGAAGGACCTGCAGTGGAACTATTACTTTTACATCGAGGCGGAAGGCAACATCGTCGGGGAGAACGGCGACATGCTCCTGCGGGAGCTGGGCGCCCTCTGCGCCAGGCTGAAGCTGGTCGGAATCTACTGATTTTCAGAAAAAGTCTCCCGATTCGGGAGAGGAGAAATCGTCCATGATGAACATGATTTTCAAACGGGAAATGCCCACCGCCAACGTCATTCAGGAGATGTATCCCCTGACGGAATCCATGAAGGAAACCAAGCGGCGGAATGACGCGGAGATCCAGGCCGTCTTCACCGGGGAAAGCCGGAAGCTGCTGCTGATCATCGGCCCCTGCTCCGCCGACCGGGAGGATGCCGTGCTGGAGTACATCGGCCGGCTGCGCCGCCTGCAGGAGAGGGTGGCGGACCGGATCGTCATGGTTCCCCGGATCTATACCAACAAGCCCCGCACCACCGGCGATGGCTACAAGGGAATGCTGCACCAGCCGGATCCCACCCATTCCCCGGATCTGCTGCGGGGGCTGCTGTCCATCCGGAAGCTGCATATTGACGCCCTGGATCAGACGGGCTTCTCCTGCGCGGACGAGATGCTGTACCCGGAGAATCACCGGTATCTGGCGGACTGCCTCAGCTACGTGGCCGTCGGCGCCCGCTCCGTGGAAAACCAGCTGCACCGGCTGACCGCCAGCGGGCTGGATATTCCAGTGGGCATGAAAAATCCCACCGGCGGGGATCTGCAGGTCATGATGAATTCCATCAAGGCCGCCCAGCACAGCCACACCTTCGTTTACTCCGGATGGGAGGTGCAGAGCGGCGGCAACGCCATGGCCCACGCCATCCTCCGGGGGTACAGCAACAAGCACGGCCAGAGCGTACCCAATTACCATTACGAGGATCTCCGCTTCCTCTACGACCTGTATGAGGGCAGCGGGCTGAAAAACCCGGCGGTCATTGTGGACTGCAATCACGCCAACTCCGGCAAGCAGTTTGACCAGCAGCCCCGCATCGCCAAGGAAATTCTGCACTCCATGCAGGTCAACGACGACATCCGCTCCATCGTCAAGGGCCTGATGGTGGAAAGCTATCTGGAGGACGGCTGCCAGAAGCCGGAGGACGGGGTCTACGGCAAATCCATCACCGATCCCTGCCTGGGCTGGGAGAAAACCGAGCGCATGGTGCTGGACCTGGCGGATCAGCTCTGCTGACCGGCAGCGTCAGGATGGCCGTGTTTCCGGCATCCCCGGCGGCGCGGATCCCCGCGCTTTTCGCAAACGAAAACCCCCGCGGCCGCGGGGGTTTTCGTTTGCGGTTGAATCGGTTTACTGTCTCCGGTTCCGGACCTCGTTCCGCTCCAGACGGATGGCGTTCAGCATCTCGCTGATGCTGCGGTCCGCCTCCATCAGCTGGTGATCCACGAAATCCAGGGCGTTCTTCTGCAGCTGGGCGGTTTCCTGCTGGGCCTTTTCGCGAATTTCGTCGCTTTCCACCCGGGCCCGGCGGACGATATTCTCCTCCTCGATCAGCTGGCGTGCCTTCTTCTCCGCGTCCTCCAGCATCCTGGCCGCCTCCGCCCTGGCCGCCTCCACGCAGGCCGTGGCCTCCTGATTCGCCTTGTCCATCAGGGCGTTGGCTTCCTGGTTCGCCCGGTCCATCAGGGCATGGGCCTCCTGGTTGGCCTGATCCATCAGGTTCTGGGCCTGCGTCCTGGTCTCGCTGGCCAGCTGCTCCGCCTGGCTCTGGGCCGCGGAGAGAATCTCGTTCTTCTTCGCCTCGGTCTCCGCACGGATGGTCGCCTCCGCCTGCACGATCTCCGCCGCCTTCCGCACCGTGTCCGGAAGGTTCTGGTCCAGATATTCCAGCTGGGCCTGCATCACCGCCCGGTTGACAACGCAGTTGTCCGCGTTGATCAGGGTCTTTTTCGCGTTGACCAGCTCGTTCATCAGCACCCGGACTGCCTTGACGCAGTTCTCCGGCCCGTTGATGTCGGATGCTCCTCTTTCCTCACGGACCTGCTCCGTGTTCTGGCTCTGTTCCGCGATCTGCGCGCGGTTCTGCGACCTTCTTCTCGGCGTTTCCATCGTCCATCCTCCTCCGCGTCCGCCCCTGGCGCTGCGATCTGGTGCTTTTCCTTAGGAATTCGACAGCCTGGTGATAATTTCCTCCGCGCATTCCGGGGGTAAATAATCCTGGATATCCCCGCCAAAGGCGGCGATCTCCTTCACCGCGGAGGAAGAGATCCACGCGCATCCTTCCGCCGCGGGCAGCAGCAGCGTCTCCATTTCGGGATTCAGCACGCGGTTCGCCTGGGCGGCGGTCATCTCGCTGTCGTACTCCCCGCCGCTCCGCACCCCGCGAAGCACCGTTTTTTCCTTCCGGATCCGCATGTACTCGCTCAGCAGCCCGTCCCACCGGTCCACCCGCACCTTTTCCTCGTTTCGGCAGGCCTTCTCCAGCATGGCGACCCGCTCCTCCGGGGTGAAGCTGCCCTGCTTTCGCAGGTTCACCATCACCACCACCGTCACCCGGTCAAACAGCGCCGCCGCCCGGCGGATCAGGTCCATGTGCCCCCTGGTGACAGGATCAAAGGATCCCGGAATCACACAGCCGCTCATGCATCGCTCCCCCGCTTTTCTTCGTCTGTGGGTTCGTTTGTCCCATTCTCTTCCGCCCACGCGTAAATGGTCACGCCGCAGTATCCCCAGGCCCGATCCTTGACCGGCCGCAGGGCTTCCGACACCCGCGGCCGGGCCGCCGCCTGATGCTCCAGGATGATCCATCCGTCCGCCGCGGTCATGCCCCGCAGTTTTTCCGTCACATCCCGCAGGTCCGTCATGGCGTAGGGCGGATCCAGAAAGATCAGGTCAAAGCGTTCCCCTTCCCGCGTCAGAGTTTCCAGCGTCCGCTCCCAGGGGCTCATCAGCACCCGGGCCCGGTCCTGCCAGCCCAGGGTTTCCAGATTCTTCCGCTCCAGGCGGCTGGCCTCCCGGTCCCGGTCCGCCAGCACCGCGGACGCCGCGCCCCGGCTCAGCGCCTCCAGGCTCAGCGCCCCGCTCCCCGCGAAAAGATCCAGCACCCGGGCATCCATACATCGGCCCTGCAGCATGTTGAACAGGTTTTCCCGCACCCGGTCCAGGGTCGGTCGGGTGTCCCGGCCTTCCGGCGCCTCGATTTTCCGGCCCCGGGCCGATCCCGCGATAATTCTCAGCATATCCGCCTCAGTTCAGCTGTTCCGGACCCTTCGGCCGCGCCACCCGGGCCTTCCGCGCCCGCTTTTCCTTCCGGGCCCGGCTCTTCCGGTTCTCGGCGATGCCCGTATGGATCTTCGTCCGCTCGCTCCGCCCCTGCAGGTATCCGGTGCCATAGGCCAGCGCCGGCAGCAGCACGATCACCGGGCTCAGCCGCTCCACCAGCAGCAGCCCGTCCCGGTTTTCCGACCCGACCATGCTGATAAAGGGCATGATCAGAATCCGCACGATGATCCGCAGCACGTCCACAAACTGCATGCCGCCGCGGACCGTATAGGCGGCCAGCGCATCCCCCACCTCCGATCGCTGCTGCAGGGTGCTCACCCAGCCGGGCAGCGCGCCGTACCCGGTGCTCTGCCGCTGGGCCAGCGCCGCCAGCAGCGCCGCGCAGATCAGCAGCGGAAGGGTGCCCAGCAGCCCCGTCATGTATCCCTTCAGGGGATGAAAGCAGATCGCCTTTTCCGACGCGGAGAAGGGCTGGCCCTTTTCCTGCCGCTGGTAGAGGATTTCTCCCCGGGCCACCGCGTCCGCGCCGCGGCCGATGGCGTTGTTGAAGAAGATCATCAGCATCACGATCTCCACAATGGCGTTCAGGCCAACGCGAAGGATGGCGTTGTCCATGCTGAACATGCTGCAGACCAGGAAGGACATGAATGCCGCCATCAGCAGCACGCCAAAGAAGGCCAGAGCGGATTTCACCGTCCGCTCATCCGTCGGCGCGCCTGTCAGGAAGGGCTTTTCCACCGGCTTTATCGGCTGTTTGCGCTTGTTGGTCATCTTCTGCTTCTCTCCTTTTCGCGCCCTCCGCTCCCGCGGAAGCGCGCTTTTTCCTGTTTGTCCCGGCTCACAGGTCCCCGCGGTTCACCCGTTCCACCCGGCTGCCGCAGCTCAGCAGCACCTCATAGGATATGGTACCGCTCCACCGGGCCAGATCCTCCGCGGTGATGGTTTCCGTCCCGTCCGTCCCCATCAGCGTCACCGGATCCCCCTCCACGGCTTCCGGGATTTCCGTCACATCGGCCATCATCTGATCCATGCAGATCCGGCCCAGCACCCGGGCCCGCCGGCCCCGGATCAGGACCTCCGCCCGTCCGCTGGCCGCCCGGTGATATCCGTCCCCGTATCCGCAGGTCACCGTCGCGATCCGCGACGGCCGCTCCGTACAGTATGTCCGGCCGTAGCTGATACAGGCGCCGGCCGGCACCTCCTTCACATAGCTGATCTTCGCCCGCCAGGCCATGCAGGGACGCAGATCCAGCCCCGTGGGCACCGGCGGGTATCCGTACAGGCTGATGCCTTCCCGGACCATGTCCAGCGCCCATTCCGGATGCCGCAGGGAAGCCGCGGAATTGGCGCAGTGCCGGGGCACCTTCAGCCCCTCGGTCAGGGCCAGAAAGCGCCGAAACTGTTCCACGGAATAGCGTTCCCCGTCCGCGTCTCCGTCCGCGTCGCTGAAATGGGTATAGGCCCCGGTACACCGGACCGCGCCGCACGCTTCCAGCGCCGCCAGCACGGCGTCCCGCTCCGCCTCGGTCCGCACGCCGATCCGACCCATGCCGCTGTCCACCTTCAGGTGCACCCTGGCCTGCCTGGCCCGGCCCGACGGATCCGTCACGTTCTCCGCCGCGGTCTGGCACAGCCGGACCATCCCGGCGCTGCAGACGGTCATCGTCAGGTCATGGCGCACCGCCGCCTCCGCGTCCTCCCGGTCCGCCGCGCCCAGGACCAGCACCGGCGCGGCGATGTCCGCCCGCCGGAGCGCG
>JAFUGS010000011.1 GCA_017469265.1 Clostridia bacterium | reverse complement strand
GGAGGAACAGGAACAGCGGCAGATTTCTTTCCAGCAGGAGCAGCAGCGCCAGATGATGGCGCAGCAGGCCTACATTTTGCAGCAGCAACAGGCCGCGGCCCAGAGCGGGCGGATGCGGGCAGCCTGGCCCCAGGGGAACGGAGGAGCGGCCCAGGGCACCGGCGGCTGGCCGCAGCAAAACAACACCGGAACGCAGCCGGCGTGGCCTGGAACAGGCCAGAATCCAAGTGTAATGGAGTGGCAGCAGCAGCTGACGGAACAGCAGTCCGTCGCGGGCGGGGAAGCCCGGCGCAGCGAGATCTTTGACCCGAAAGCGGAGAAACGCGCGGCGGAGCCGCGCCGGGTCAGCAGCATCTTCGGCCGCCTTCGGAATCAGGAGGACGGGCTGACGGACGCGCCGGCGGAAACGGAAGGACAAAATAGCGCCTGGCCGGAAGCCGGACGCGCGCAAAACACGGCCTCGCGCCGGCGTACGGTCAGCGGCGCGCAGATCGGCCCCGCGGTGACCCAGTGGAACGCGGCGGAGAATGATGAAAGCGTACGGCAGGCTTATGCCGCCGCGAATCGGAACCGCCCGAAGGATCCGGCGGGAGCGGCTGAGCCCCCATGGAACACGAAGGGCGTACTGCCGGATGCCGGAGCGGCACCCGCGTGGCAGCAGCAAGTGGAAACGGAACCGGCTGCCGCGGCGCAGGGGAGGAAGACAGAGCCGGCTGAGGAGGCGGATGATCTGGCAAGGTGGCGCAGGCCCGCGGAGCCGAAGCCCGCGGCCGGCGGCAGGAAACCGTCCGGAAAGGGAAAACAGGCCAGCGATGAAGAAGAGGATGACCTGGCCCGCTGGCGGCGGCCGGCGGATACCGCGACGGATAACCGGGAAGGTGGCAGGGCGGCAGCTTCGGCTCAGCCCGCCGGAGCGGAAAGCGTAAGGGAATCCCCGCGCGCAAAGAAAGAAACGAAAGCGGCCGGCGCGGCGCAGGAATCCCCCTGGATGCGGCAGGTGCTGGCGGCGGAGGAAGCAAGCCAGCAGGAACCGGCGTCCGTCCGCCCGGAGGTCAAACCCGCCGTGAAGGTGCCGGTGGCCCAGAACATGATTCAGGATCCCACCTGGAAGCCGGAGCTGAAGCATGTAGAGCCGAAGGAGGCCAAGGAGGAAGAAGAATACTGGGAGCCGGTGCCCTATTACGCGCCGCCGATCACCGATCTGCGGAAACCGGATACCAGCGTGCTGGATACCTCCGCGGAGGATGAGGCGCGCTCCCGCCGGCTGGAAACGACGCTGGCCAATTTCAAGGTGCAGGCCAGGGTGGTGCATGTGACCCATGGCCCGGCCATCTCCCGGTTCGAGCTGGAGCTGGCGCCGGGCACAAAGGTGGGCAAGATTTCCGAGCTGGAGAAGGATATCGCCTACGGCATGCAGGCGACCTCCGTCCGGATTGAGGCGCCCATCCCGGGCAAGAGCCTGGTGGGCGTCGAGGTGCCGAACCCGAAGCGGGCCACCGTGACCCTGCGGGAGGTGCTGGAAAGCGCGCCGATGCAGAACGCGAAATCCATCCTGACGGTGGCGCTGGGCCGGGACATTGCCGGCACGCCCATCGTCTGTGACCTGGCGAAGATGCCGCATATGCTGATCGCCGGCGCCACGGGCAGCGGTAAATCCGTCTGTATCAATACGATCATCAACAGCCTGCTGTTCCGGGCCGGCCCGGACGAGGTCAAGATGATCCTCATCGACCCGAAGGTGGTGGAGCTGCAGTGCTACAACGGCATTCCCCATCTGCTGCTGCCGGTGGTGAATGACCCGCACAAAGCCGCGGCCGCCCTGGCCTGGGCGGTGGCGGAAATGATGGAACGGTACGACAAATTCGCGGAGCGGGGCGTCCGGAACCTGGATGGCTATAACGGCATTCTGGGCCCGGGCGAAAAGCCCATGCCGCGGATTGTGATTATTATCGACGAGCTGGCGGACCTGATGATGGTCTGTAAGAAAGATGTGGAAGAGTATATCTGCCGTCTGACCCAGCTGGCCCGGGCGGCGGGCATTCACCTGATCGTCGCGACCCAGCGGCCGTCGGTGGACGTGATTACCGGCCTGATCAAGGCCAACATTCCCAGCCGGATTGCCTTCAAGACGGCGTCCTATGTGGACAGCCGCACCATCCTGGACCGGAACGGCAGCGAGCAGCTGCTGGGCCTGGGCGATATGCTGTACCTGCCCACCGGCTCCTTCGCGCCCACCCGGATTCAGGGATGCTTCCTGGCGGACGAGGAAGTGAACCGCATTGTGGAGCATGTGCGCCAGGCGAACCCCAGCACTTATGACCCGGATATCCTGGACAAGCTGGAGCAGCTGAGCAAGGGCGCAGAAGAAACGCCGACTATGGATATGGTCGGCGGGATGCCGGAAAGCGGGAGCGGGGACGCGGAGCTGTTTGCCCAGGCGGTGGAGATTGCCATCGCGGACGGGCAGGTTTCCACATCCACGCTGCAGCGCCGGCTGAAGATCGGCTATGCCCGGGCGGGACGGCTGACCGATGAAATGGAAGAACGGGGGATCGTCTCCGCCAAGGATGGCAGCAAACCCCGAAAATGCCTGATTACCCGGGAGGATTGGATGGCCATGCAGGCCACGGAGAGCGCGTAAGGCACGCGCTCTTCTTTTTTATCCCAGCAGAAGCAGCGCGCCCTGGGCCAGGGCCACCGCCGCGCAGGCGGCGATAGCCACGGTCAGGAGGCTTTTGCCCCGCCAGGCCAGCAGCACCGTCACCACCACGCCCGCGGCCGCGGTCCGCAGATCGCCGGTGGAATACAGGACATCCGGAAAGGTCATGGCGCCCAGCACGGCGTAGGGGATATAGGTCAGAAAGGACTGGATAAACCGGCTGCGGATCGGCCGACGGAAAGCGGTCAGCGGGAGCATGCGGATCAGATAGGTGACGACGGCCATCACGGCCACGTAGGGCAGAAAAGCGCGCCAGCTCATTTGGATCCCTCCTCTTCCGCGGGAAACAGGGCCGCGCCGACGGAGGCGGCGATGACCGCACAGATAATGATCACAAAGCCACTGGAGATCTGATTCAGCCCGGGCACATACCGGAAGCACAGGCTCAGGGCCACCGCCAGCAGCACCACCACCCGCACGGGCTTTTTCTCCCGGGAGGGAGGCAGGATAATGGCCAGGAACATGCCGTAGATGGCGATGCCCAGGGCGGAGCGGACGAAAGCCGGCAGCAGCGTGCCCGCCACCGCGCCCAGCAGCGTGCCCAGGGTCCAGCCCAGAAAGGGCGTCAGCATCAGGCCGTACAGGTAGCTTTTGCCCACCTGCCCTGGCTGGGAGGAGGCGACGGCAAAGATTTCATCCGTATTGGCGAAGGAGAAAATCAGCCGCTGCGGCGTGCCCATGCTCCGGTCCAGCTTCCGCCCCAGGGAAAGGCTCATCAGGCCGTAGCGCAGGTTGATGGTCAGCTGCGTCAGCGCCATCTCCGTCAGGGTGGCGCCGCCCACCATCAGGGGCAGCCCCGCCATCTGGCCGGCGCTGGTCAGGTTAGTCGCGGAGATCAGCACAGCCTGCAGCCAGGAAAGCCCGTCTCCCACGGCCTTCATGCCGAAGGCGAAGGATACGCTGAGATAGCCCAGCGCGATGGGAATCCCGTGACGGATTCCCTTTTTAAATTCCGGTTTCATGGATCCCCCTCATTCTCCGTAGCGGATGACGCCGTCCCGGGTGATCAGCGCCAGAAAATTCCGGGCTTTTTCGCGGGGCGTGTCGCTGATGGAAATGGCGGCGCGGATGGCGGCTTCCGCCTGGACGGCGTCCGCCCCGGTCCGGGCGTGCAGTTCGCAGAGCGGGGTTTCCGGGGTTACCTGATCCCCAAGGCGCACGCGCAGCACATAGCCCACGGCGTAATCAATGGGATCCTCCGCCCGCAGGCGGCCAGCCCCCATGGCCTGCGCCGCGAGGCCCAGCGCCGTGGTGTCCATCTTTGAAACATAGCCGGCCTGGCCGCAGAAAACGGTTTTCCGGACGGGCGCCTGGGGCAGCAGATCCGGATCTTCGCAAACCCGGGGATCCCCTCCCTGGGCGGCGATCATCTCCCGCAGCTTCCGCAGCCCGGCGCCGCGATCCAGGGCGGCCTCCAGCATGCGCACCGCTTCGTCATGGCTGCCGGCTTTGCCCGCCAGCATCAACATAAAGCCCCCCAGGGTCAGGGAGACCTCCTTCAGATCCCCGCCGGCCCGCCCGGCCAGGATGTCGATGGCTTCCCGGACCTCCAGGGCGTTGCCCACGTGGGTACCCAGGGGCTGATCCATCCCGCTGATCAGGGCGACGGTGGGCTTGCCCGCCAGGGTGCCCACCCGCACCATGATTTCCGCCAGGTGGATGCTGCTCTCCAGATCCCGCATCAGCGCCCCGGATCCGGTCTTGACGTCCAGCACGATGGCATCCGAGCCGGCGGCCAGCTTCTTGGAAAGGATGGAGGAAACGATCAGGGGAATGGAGTCCACGGTGGCCGTAACGTCCCGCAGGGCATAAAGCGTCCTGTCCGCCGGAGCGAGACGCCCGGTCTGGCCCACCACGGCGACGCCGATTTCCCTCACCTGCTTCAGGAACGCTTCTTCCGTTAGGGCTACCCGCATGCCGGGGATGGATTCCATTTTGTCCAGCGTGCCGCCGGTATGCCCCAGCCCCCGGCCGCTCATTTTCGCGACCGGCGCGCCGCAGGCGGCGACCAGCGGGGCCAGCACCAGGGTGGTGGTATCTCCGACGCCGCCGGTGGAATGCTTGTCCACCTTGATGCCGGGGATGGAGCTGAGATCCACCACGTCCCCGGAATCCCGCATGGCCAGGGTCAGCAGGGTGGTTTCCTCATCCGTCATCCCGTTGAGCCGGATGGCCATCAGCATGGCGGCCAGCTGATAGTCCGGCACGGATTTCGCGGCCGCGGCTTCGGCAAAAAACCGGATCTCCGCTTCGTTCAGCGCCTGGCCCCATTTTTTCTTCTCGATGATTTCCAGCATGGTCATGCGGCATCTCTCCCTTCCGGTATCGAAACAAAAAGCCGGCGCCCTTTCAGGCACCGGCGAATATGCACCCCTGCGGGACTCAGTCCTCGTCGTCCTCTTCCTCGGGCAGCTCCGCGTTGTGATAGACGTTCTGTACGTCGTCGCTTTCTTCCAGCAGATCCAGCATCTTCTGGATCTTTTCCACTGTTTCGGGGTCGGTCACGGCCACGGTGTTCTGCGGAAGCTTCTGCACCTCCGCGCTGAGGAAGGTGAGCCCCTGCTGCTCCAGCGCTTCGCGAACCTTGCTGAAGTCGTTGGGGTCCGTCAGGATTTCCACCACGTCCTCATCGGGACGGACATCCTCCGCGCCGGCGTCCAGCGCCATCATCATCAGCTCATCCTCGTCCATGCCGGGCGTCCGCTCCACCACCAGCACGCCGCGGGTGTCGAACATGAAGCCCACGGAACCGGTGGTCCCCATGTTGCCGCCGTACTTGGCGAAGCAGTGGCGGATGTCGCTGGCGGTACGGTTGCGGTTGTCGGAAATCGTGTCCACGATGATGGCCACGCCGCCGGGGGCGTATCCTTCGTAGGTGATCTCCTCGTACACCACGTTGCTCAGCTCGCCGCTGGCCTTTTTGATGGAGCGCTGAATATTATCGTTGGGCATGTTGTTGGCCTTGGCCTTGGCGATGACGTCCCGCAGCTTGCCGTTGGACTCGGGATTGGCGCCGCCCTCACGAACCGCGATGGCGATCTCCCGGCCGATTTTCGTAAAAATCGCGCCGCGCTGGGCATCGGCCTTGCCCTTTTTCGCCTGAATATTATGCCACTTGGAATGTCCGGACATCGTTTTCCCTCCAAACACGATCTAAAAATCAAACACGGGAATTATATCATTCCCCGCAAAGCCGCGTCAAGCCTTGATTTTGAGCTTCTTTCGACAGCGGTTCGATCCTGCCGGGGGACCTTTCCATCCGTCCGGCGGGGAACGGAAGGACGCGCGGAATTCAGGTGCTTTCTGTTTCCTGACTGGTGTTGGAATCCGAGCCCGCCGGCGCGGAAGACTCCGGAACGAGCTTCTCTTCGGCCTTGCGGGCCAGCTGCCGGGGGCGGTAGTGCTCCGCCAGGTTGCCGAAGCCCAGGGACAGGAAGAGGCCGACCAGCTTGGTGACCGCCTTGCGGGATTCCGGATCCAGCTCCCGGGTTCCGGCCGCCACGCTGGTGATGGAACGCAGGCGCTCGCCCATCATTTCCTTCACCGTGGCCGCCTTCGTGGTTTCCAGCAGGCCGAAGAGGGTATCCACCATCTCCGCCCGTTCCGCCCGGTCCGTTTTGGCCAGCCATTCATGCAGCGTGTCGCTGATGATCTCGGCATTGGTGTCGATCTTTTCCAGGGTTTCAAACCGGGGCCCGTAGACCTGCCAGGTCAGGGGATCATGCTGATTGATCCCGGTGGCGGAGGATTTCACCACGGTATAATGCCGATGGTATTCCATCATCATGCCCACGATGGAGGTCTGGGGAACGAAGGAACGGATTTTCTCCGCGACGCGCTGATAGCCTTCGCTCTGGAAAATCTCCGGATCCATTCCGGGCCCGTCAAAGGAATAAACCGCCAGCAGCCGATCCTGCACCGCTTCGCCGCAGCAGGCCGCGGCATAGGCCGCCAGGTTGCCGCCCTTGCTGTGGCCGACCAGGCGGATGGGGCGGTCATCCAGCTCCGCCGCCTTCTGCAGATAGAACACGGCGGCCTCCTGGGCCGGGACCGTGCTCTGATAGGACATATTGAAATCCTCCCGCCAGCCTACCAGGGTGCCGTCCGTACCCCGGAAGCCGATGCAGAGGGTGCCGTCCGGCATGTCATAGCAGGTGGCGGAAAACTGCAGCTCCCTGGCTTCATCCGTCATGGTGATGAAATGATGCATCCGGATGCCGCCGAAGCGGTGGGTATCCGCCATGGCCTCAAACTGCGCCTTCCGGCCCTCGAAGTTGGCCACGACGGTTTCCCGGACCAGATCCAGCCTTTTCGCCTCCGCGACGCTCCAGCCGCGCTCGTCGTCCAGACCGTGAAAATTCAGGTAACACAGATTCGACATCATCAGGGCGTCCACATCGTTCCAGGGGGCCAGATCAAAGCCGAAATCCCCCCGCCAGACCATATAATCCATCAGGTTTGCCATAAAGGAGCTTCTCCTTTCGTTTTTGCCATTATGTCTCCTCCGGCATCATAATCCCGGCGTTTCCGCAAGTCAAGTCCGCGGGCGTGTTTTTCATCTTCCGGACGGGGGTGAAAGCGCGCTTTTTTTCCGGCCGAAAAAGTCGCCTGCCGGGACACCAAATCCCATCGCGGAAGTGCTACAATGCCCTGTAGAATACACATTTGTATCTGTCGGGGAAATCCGGAAGAAGGGACGGAATATGTTTACAGGGAGGTTTGGAGCATGAAAAAAAGAAGGATGATCACGCTGACAGCCACGCTGACGCTGTGCGTCTGCGCCTGCTTTGCGCTGGCCTTCGGTGCGGGCGCCAGGGCGGACGGAGCCGAACTGCAGCTGTACAGCGATGAGGAATTGACGACGCTGTATGAGAAGGTGGACGGCGTATACCAGATTCCGGTACAGGCGGATATCTATATTCCCGTCGATGCCAGGGGGAAGACGTCCGCGGTGCTGGCCATGGGTGATCAGGAATATAAGCAGACGGATCTTTCCGAGTATGAAAACTGGCAGGATCAGCCGATGACGGTGAACGTCTGGTACGACAACAGCTGCGCGCTTAATGGGGTTTCCTCCTACACCATGCGCCTTATACTGGACGGCGAGACCACTGCGACGGCGGCGGTCTGCGCGGTCACGAACGGCACGCTGGAGATCGGAAACTGGCCCCTGCCGCTGTATTACGAAACCTCCGGGGAGGGGAACGCCCTTCTGACCACGGAAAGCGCGGACAACCGGACCCAGGTAACAAGGGAAACCGGCTTCAGCATCGCCTCCGGCAGGCGGCTGTTTATCTGGGATATTCCTTCGCTGGATCCTGGCTGCCACTGGATCTGGGCCGGCCTGGTGCGGGCGGACAGCAGCGGCAATCCCCTCTGGTGGGACGCGGAACTGGGAAACGGGACCTTCTCCGCCGCTGACCTGGAGGATGGTCGGGTGGAACTCTCCACCGCGGGCATCGCGCCCGGGACGCCCTGCCTCCTGCGGTTTTCCACGGGCGGGATGGGCTATGATCAGGTGTTTATTGACTTCCCCGTCACGATTGAGGCGCCCCGTATGACCTTTAACGAGGAGTATCAGGCGGCGGGCGTGAGCCGGAACGATGACGGCTCCGTGACAGTTCCGCTGAATCTTCTGAGCAACTTCGGGGTCTTCATGCAGGGGGCGGATTCCGCCACCATTTACTGCGCGGAAACGGAAAACGCGGATCCGGACAGCGCGGAGGTATATCATGTGGCCGGCCTGGACAGCGGCTATGGCGGCTTCTTCTATACGCCCACGGATTTTAACGTGGCTTTCCCGGAGAACGCGCAGTCCGTCACGCGCTATCTTTTCTTTACGGCCCAATCCGGCGATCAGCTGATTCGCAGCCAGGATATGACCGTGGTGATCCCCCGGCCGGATACGATTTCCGGTACCTTCCATTTTGACCAAACCGCGGGAACTGTTGCCCGGGACGGGATTTTCGCCCGGGAGATCAGCTTTGCGCCATCGGACGGAAAGGATATTGATTACCTTGGCATGTATATCCAGGGCCAGGATGGGAAGTGGATCGCGGACAGCCACTGGATCCCCGCCGGGAACAATCAGGCGACGGTCACCATGCCTCCGCTGGAATGCGCGCCGGGGGAGTATCAGGTACATGTCTGCGCCATCCGCTTCGGCGCCAGCCAGCTGGTCGCGGCGGATACGATCCCGCTGACGGTCACGGCGCCGGAAACGGATGACCCCATTCTGATCAGCGTGAAGAATCCTTCCGTCACCATGGAGGCGCTTCCGATCTACGTGCATTACACGAATCCGGAAAATCTGGCCCTCGACCGGATTGAGGTCCGGATTTATGATTCGAATCACGAAGAAATACTGACGGATTTCACCACGGAAACGACCTACTGGAATGACTGGATGACCTTCGACTGGGTCGGCAGCTATTCGCTGGAGGCGGAGGTGTATCCGCAGGGCAGCGATACACCGGCGGCCACCAGAACGTTTACGCTTGAAGTGGAGGCGGAGGGACAGGTCGGGATCCTTGATCCTTCTCCCGCGCTTCCCTCCTATCTGCCGGAGGGCTCTGCGCTTTCCTTCACGGTTCCGGTGCCGGAATACGCCGAAAAGTATAATATTGACGTCTGGTATGACACGGACCAGGGAATGACGACGCTGCGGACGGATTACGAGCGGACCGCGCCGGAAACAGAGACCCTGACCGCGGAGGAGCTGCCGCCGGCCGGCACGATGCTTCACATCCGCGTATACGGCTGCGGCTATAATGTGAACGCGGATGCCCGCCAGTGGGATGTTCTGATCATTCCCGCGGCAGAGGATACCGATACGGGCATTACGCTGACGGTGAACGGAGACACGGCGGATCAGACGATCCTTTCCAGTGAAAACGTGGCGGTGCACGTGGCGTATCCCGCGGAGCGGCCGACGGTGGTCCGCATCTGGGACGGCGGCGGAATGGACTATCTGCGGGGGGATATGGAATCCTTTGACCGCGACTGGATGTTCGGCGGAGGCACGGTCGTGCTGTACGCGCAGGCGACCTGGGACGAGATTGACTTTGAAGGCCTGGATGCGACGGAATGGGCGGATTTCGACTGGAACACCAGCGTCGCCTGGACCGGCATCAGCAACGTGATTACCCTGCAGGTCAGCAACGCGTACGGAAGCATGTGCATGCCGAGCTACACCGTGGAGAACCAGGAGCTTCAGGACGGCGGCAGCGGCGTGCTTTCCTGGGGCAGCGACCTGATGGTCACGTTCACCGATCCCGCGCCCATGGGGATTCCGGCGGAGGGCGGGGATCCTGTCCCGGTCAGCGACGGATGGTTCAATCTGAATCTGGAAGCGGAAAGGGCCGATGAGAACGGCTCCTGGTGGGAAGGAACGGGCGTCTATTACGCCATCCACAGCGGGCTGAATTATATTCCGACCTACAACCTGGAACCCGGCCGGTATCAGGTGGTCATCGGCGCGAACGCGCCTGGGTATGAAGGAACCGGGGACGAGGCGTTTATCTTTGAGGTGGGCCCGAGAGCGGATGAATCGCAGTCGCCGGTCCGGAGCTTCGAGGTGAACGGACAGACCGGGGCCTTAGCGGTTCCCGCCGCGACGGAGCTGTCCCTGGCGGCGTATTACTCCGGCGCGGGATGGTATGATGTGATGATCACCAGGGCGGACAATCCGGATTGGGAGGATCACAGAAGCCAGTGTGAAAACGGGATGCTGCTGGACAGCTGGCGTTCCGATTCAGAAGGCGTGTTTACCCTGACGGCCTATGCCTACGGGCCTCTTTACGACGGGGATGGAAATCCAACGACGGACGAAGCCGGAAATGATTTCTGGGAGGAACAGATCGGTTCCGTTACCGTCACCGCGACCGCGGACAATGGAGATCTCGGAAATCCGGACGCCGCGCTTCCGGACCGGGTCACATTGGGCGCCATGATGACGATCCATTTCAATGCAGTGGAAAACGCCGAAGAATACAGCTACTGGATCCACCGCGCGGAAGATAACGCCTGGCTGGCCGGCGGTTCAAGAAGGAGTCCCGGAGATCTGATGCTGGATACGGGCAGGCTCCCGGAGACCGGCGTATACTGGGTGGAGCTGGATACCTTCGCGGCGGGATACAATCAGGGACATACCACCCTGCATTTCGCGCTGGTGGATGATAACGATGTGGATTGTTCCACGGATACCTTCTACTTTACGATTTCCGCCACGACGCTGGAGACGGAGGTGCCCGCCCGTATGGTGGCCTATGTCCCCGGGGCGGAAGCCGTCCGGCTATATTCCCGGTGGGACAACGAGACCATGGAGGAGTGTTACGCCTCTGACGGCCCCGGCGTGGGCTTCTGGTTTGGCTCGGGCCGCGCGGGGACCTATCAGTTCTATCTGTCCTGGAGCGCCGGCGGAAACTGGACGGAACCGCTTCTGGTTTCCGACGCGGCACTGACCTATACCTCGGTGGACCAGCTGCCCGTCCCGCGGGTATCCATCAACGGCGATGATACAGACGCCCCGGCGGTTCCCGCGAGAGAGGACGGCAGGCTGGTACTGTCCCTGACGAAGGGCAACGCGGACGGGTACTATATAAGCCTTCACCCCTTCAATGACGGTCGGGAGATTTTCGGACAGGATATTGATCCCGAAGAATACACCGATGACCTCATTTCATTTGAAATTGACGATCTTGTTCCGGGACAGGCCTATGATGTGATCTGCGATGCCCATAAGCAGGGCTGGACCCAGGCCACCTTCTGCCGCAGCTTCGTGCTGCAGCCGGCTTCGGCGGGTGGTATGACCCTCAGCGTCCAGGCGGCCGATGAAGACGGATTCTGGACGGGAGAGGAAGTTCTGGTCAGCGCGCGGGCCACAGGGGCCACCGCGATTCATATTCGGCTGGGCAATGGTGAAGACCGCTGGTATCGCGGAGATACGCTGGAAGCGGAGAGATGGACCATCTGGGATGTACAGAACCTCTTCTATGCCTACGCGACCACGGATCCGATTCCGGAGAACGATGACTTTGACTGGAACGAGCTGAATGTCAGCTGGAGCCTGCAGTCGTCCCCGGTGGCGGTTACCGCGCAGACGGAAGGCGCCACGCTGGTTCCTTCGGTGGAGGTTCCCGAAAGCGTGGTGAAAGGTGAGTGGCTGAGCTTTACCATCCATGAGGACGGGGATGCCCGCCAGATGGATGTGTATATCAGCGATGATGAGGGGAATGATTACGAATTCCGCAGGCTGTTCAGAACAGGCGCCTGGCAGCTGCCAACGTCGAACCTGGAAATCGGACGGACCTACCGGCTGCGTCTCTGCTGCGTGCAGAGCCGGCATCTGTGGGCGGTCGGTCCGGATTACTGCTTCACGGTGACCGCGCCGCAGGAGGATACAGCCTTCCTGCGGGTAGACAGGACGACCCTGTATCAGGGTGAGCATTTTGTGCCGGCTGTCTACGCGCCGGGCGCGGAAAAGGTGAGAATTGATATCGACGGCGCCAGCTGGGGCGAATGGGACGGAAATTACGGAACCAGCCACGCGGACTGGGAATGGTCCCTGACGGACGCGGGCGAGCATATTATGCGGGCTTACGCCCTTTATGAGCATGAAAATGACTGGACAGAAATCGGAGACACTATCGTGCTGACGGTCGTGGATCCCTACCAGGCATCCTCCAGGCTGACCCTGCCCGCTGGGCTGCGGGAGATTGAGGAGGAGGCTTTTGCCGGCACGAGCGCCTACGCGGTGATTATTCCGGACGGTGTTACGACCATTGGAAGCCGGGCTTTCGCGGGCAGCGGCATTCAGCTGCTGGTGATTCCGGACAGCGTTGTCTCCATTGCCTCGGATGCTTTTGCGGACACCCCGCTGTGGGTCGTCTACGGCGGCTCCGTGGCCGAGCGTCTGGCGAACGCCTGCGGCGCCGCCTATTGCGGGATATATTGAGAAGAAGCCGGCAATTCCCCGCGCGCGGGAACGAAGGCGGCTTCCTTCACAGATGATCAGGCTTCATCCGGCTCCCCCGTCCACGGGGGAGCTTTTGATTACAGAATGCCAGAAGAAGGAGCGTTCCCTTTTCCCGGCGTTTCAGGGGAAACGGTACACCGCGGAAACGGGCGAAAAATTGTAAACCGGCAGGGGACGGAAAAAAGGACAGAAAAAAAGCCATACGCTCGGGCATGGCCTTTTTCTGATCCGGCGCCGGGCAGTTTCCGGTTTCTGTTTTACTGCCCGCGGGTGGCGGGATTCAGATCGGCGGTGAGGGACTGCAGCGCCGGCAGTTTTTCCACGGGGGAAAGATCGGAGATCTGATTCATGTTCAGATTCAGCTCCTGCAGATGAATCAGGCTGCTCAGGGGTGACACGTCCGCGATGCCGCAGTTGGGCAGCGAAAGCACCTCCAGCGCGGTCATCCGGCCGATGGCCTCCAGGATCTCCGGGGATACCGTGGCGTTGGTCAGCCGAAGGATCCGGGGGCTTTCCATCTCCTTCAGGACGGAGAGATCCGTCTCGGCGGTTCCGTCAAAGGTCAGATCCAGCACATCCACATAATTGGCGGTCCGCAGGAAATCCAGGCTTTTCCAGGAAACCGGCGCGCAGTTGTAGCAGGCCAGGTTGTTGCAGTAGGGCATCAGGACGGAAAGCGGCTCCGGATCCGCCGGCAGGGCGCAGTTATGGAACTCCAGGCAGAAATGGGGGGACAGATACTTGATCCGGAAGGGCTCCAGGGATTCCACCGTCCGGTCGAGAATCAGCAGATTCAGTCCGTGCCCCCACAGGGGACTCCGCCGCAGGGCGGACAGGTATCCGGAGAGCTCCTCTGCCGAAAGCGGCGTCCGGTCCGCGGGCCTGCCGGGCTGCAGCACGTCCAGGAACGGGATGTACCGGACAAAATGCATGCCGTCGGGAAGGATCGCGACCGTGCAGTCCAGAAATTCTTCCTTCAGATAGGCTTCATACAGCTCCCGGTCCCCGTCAAACATGGCCTCGGTGATTTCCGGCTCCGGCCGGGAGGCGGTCAGGGCAGCCTCCGGCGAATCCGGGGAGGGGGAGGCGCCGGTCCCGGTCGTTTCGGCGGCCGGGAGGCCGGCGGCTGTTTCCATGGAAGCGGCGCCGGTTTCCGGTCGCGGGCCGGGCGCGGTCAGCCGCCCCAGCAGGAACCCTGCCGCCAGCAGCGCCGCG
>JAFUGS010000010.1 GCA_017469265.1 Clostridia bacterium | reverse complement strand
TGGGTATTATTCATCTCGGGTACCTCCTGTTTTTTAGGTTCGCTAACTTGGGCGTCAGCGTGCCTATCTTACTACGGGGTACCTTCCTTTTCAATCGACCGCCTCCTCACCGGTCAGTTTGTATTATACAGGAAGCTTGCAGCAACAATATAGCACAGCCCCGGGCCGGCCGCAATCTTTTGATCTCTATGATAAATCAAACCTTGCGGCTGTCGCATTCTCGAATGCTGGGATCGTAGTTTCCCCCCAATCAGGCGAAAGGTAATTCGGTACTTTCTCATCCAGACTTTCATCATATGCGTTCATGAAAGAGCGAAGATCTTTTGAAAACGCTTCAAAAGTCTGATAGCGATCTGCCGGATTGTAAGCGGTTGCTTTTTGGATAACAGATAACAGATCAGGATGTATAAAGAGTGAACGAATCTGCTTCTGACCTTTATCGCATGAATCAGGATCTTTCTTTTCTTCGAATGGAAGGACGCCGGCCATCAGCAGTACGTACATGGTAATGCCAAGTGAATACAGGTCTTCCAGCCCGCTGTGCTTTCCACCGGACATTACTTCAGGAGCTCTGAAAGAACTTGTTCCAATTGCTCTTTCATACTCCTGGCCCTGAACATAATGCAGGCAGTGAGAAAAGTCACCAAGTCTGGCGCTTCCCTTAACGATAAGTATATTTCCCGGCTTTACATCAAAATGCGTATAGCCTTTTGAATGAATAAAACACAGAGCATCTGAAATGTCCAATACGGCGTGAAGAAGCGCCCGCATAGTGCATGTATGCTTAAAAAAGTAGTCAATGATAGGCACACCAATTTCCTGAAGAATAAAGGAATTGGAATTGTGTTCATAATAAGCAATAGAGTGTATTGTCTTTTCACATTCGGAGAAAAGACTGGCGACCTCGTATTCGTGCTTTGCGACTTCCCTTTGGCTGTCCGGATGCCAGGGCACAACCTTTATAGCGAATTCTTTTTTTTGAACTAAACGGAAAACGGTTCCTGTTGCTCCAGAACCTATCAAGTCACATAGTTGATAATCGTCCATCGATGGCGGCAGTTCGGGCAACGAAAAAGTTTCGTCTTCAAAGATCATGGAACGTTCTGTCGGTGAACCATCACCATTATATAGTTGGGAAAGCTCCTGCATTTTATCTCTTCTCCTTTATGATTCTGAAAGCAGACTGATAGTTCTTCTTCTTCATCTGACCAGTTTTTTCCGAAGGGCTTTGTTACGATAATCATTAAAAAACCATCGTCGCGTTCAACGGTCTAAGGAAATGCTGATTTATTCAAATCAGCGTAAAAGCATTCGCTTTCTTTGCTGATTTAAAAAGGCTTTCTTGCTATCCGCAACCTCAGTCGACGCGACTGCCACCGGGCAGCTCGCTTGCTTCTGTTGATCTTACAGCCGATGATATTTCTGCCACAGGCGGTCCTCGCCTGTTCGTCCCCGCTTTGCGGGGGAACTTTAATCAGCGTTTTCCTAGCTTCCGGGCGAAAGTATATCATACTCAGCATGTCGAAGCAAGCAGAGGAGGCCAGAATGTGACGGGAAACATATATCGTGCCGCCGTTAAAACCCCTTTGCCTTTTGAAACCAAATCCGCTATAATGTTTTCATCAGGCGGACCCGTCCCCTGATAATACGATTGGAAAAGGAGATTCACATGATGAAAAAAATGCTGGCCCTGGTGCTGGCCCTGTGCGTGACGCTGGCCGCGGTTCCCGTCCTGGCGGAAGAGGATGTTTCCGGCACCTGGTACCTGATCATGCTCGGCATGACGACCGCCACCATCGACCTGAACGCGGACGGCTCCTGCGCCATCGCCGCGTTTAATGACGGGGAAAACGTCAACCAGGAAGGGACCTGGACCCAGGATGGCGATAAGCTCTCGGTCATCGTGAACGACCAGACGCTTCCCCTGGTTCATGATGGCAGCAGCCTGCTGTTCGACGCCGAAGCCCTCGCGTCCCTCGGCCTGGAAGTTTCCTCCCTGGGGCTCTCCGGCATGGACGACTCCATCCTTTCCAGCCTGATTCAGATTACCCGGGATCCAGGAAAGGTCACCGTTGCCGAATTCAACGCCTACCAGGAGAACGGCACCCTGCCGGAAGGCAAAACGGAGGAGGATATGCAGGCCCTTCAGGCGGAGATGATGTCCTTCTTCATGACCATGATGGGCAGCGTGGGCGGCGCCGATCTGTCCGGGGCTTCCGAGTCCGCCTCCGCGCCGGAGCTGACCATCGTGGAAGAAAACTTCTACGTCCGTGACAGCTACAGCGGCCAGCAGGGCGTCTATATCGCCAAGATCCAGAACCAGACGGAGGAACCCGCCTACCTCTCCGAGGGTTCCCTGACCCTGCAGGACGCCGACGGAAATGAAATCGGCAGGGCGGATTATATGGGCATCACCGGTTCCTGCTATCTGGAGCCCGGTGAGGCGACCTTCGTTTCCATCATCGCGGATGTGGATGAAGGCGTCACCGCCTCCGTCAGCGGCCACACCGCCCGCCTTCAGTCCTCCGCCATTACCTATCAGACGCCGGACATCTCCCTGGACGTTTCCGCCGCGGAGCTCCGGAAAGAGGAAGGCTATTACGTCAGCTATTACACCGCCGCCACCGTCACCAATACCACGGACGAGCCCATGTCCCGCATCAGCGCGGTGGTGGCCGTCCGGGACGCGGATGGCAAGCTGGTGGATCTCACCTCCTCCGGCCTGTATCAGAATGAGCTGGCCGCCGGCAGTACCGTGACCCTGATCGACAGCATGGACTCCCGGGCCCAGGAATACGCCACTGGAAACGGCCTGACCCTGGATTCCGTGGAAGCCTACGCCTGGATTAACGCCTATTGATTCCCGGAAGCGGCAAAAAAGCCCCATCGCCTGTGCGCGATGGGGCCGTTTTTATGCCGCGCCTGCTCCGGACGCCGGCGGGTTCTCAGCCGATCTCAAAATGATATGTCCCCGGCCCCAGCGTGTACTTCCGCGTCCGCAGGCCGTTGCGCGTGACCGTTTCCGCCGCCTCAAGGCCCGCCGGGGCCTGGACCCCGGCGCCTTCCGCCACGGGCAGGTACAGCGTGGCCCGGGTGTTGGCCGGCACGGCGCAGTCATATCCGGTCATGACCCCGCCCCGGGCCGTCCAGGCGGACCGGATGGTTCCCCGGATGGAGTCATAGGAAACATCCAGGGAGGTAAAATGCCCGCCGCACACCGGCTGCAGGATGAAGGTCCCGAAGCCGCTGTCCCCGTCCCGGGCGATGCCGGCCATGTATTCCATCATCCAGGTGCCGATGGCCCCCAGGGAGTAATGATTGAAGGAATTCATCCAGTTCTGCCCGCCGAACCCGTTCTCAATGGTATAGGAGCTCCACCGCTCCCACATGGAGGTGGCGCCGTTCAGCACCGGGTACAGCCAGGAGGGGCATTTCGTCTGCTCAAACATGCGGTAGGCCGTGTCGATGTACCCGGCCTCCGTCAGCGCCGGCAGCAGGGGCGCCGTGCCCATGAAGCCGGTGGTCATGGTATAGTCCGTCTTCTCGCAGGCCTCCTTCAGGTACCGCTGCGCGAAGGGTCTGTTTTCCTCGCTGAACACCCCGCACACCAGGGGCAGCGCGTAGGACGCCTGGGTGTCCTGGATCGCGCCCTCCGCGTTCCGGGTCCGGTGATCCTCCCCCACGAAAACCTGATTCCATTCCGCCCGCAGCCGCTCGGCGAAGGCGCGGAATCTTTCCGCGTCCTCCCGTTGGCCCAGGATCTCCGCGGCATGCGCCACGCACCGGACGCTGCGGTAGTACTGGGCGTTGTCCATCAGGGCCGGATCCGTGTCCGTCACGGCCAGATGGTCCCCCAGGAAGCCGATGTGGGAGGTCAGGAAGCTCCGGCCCTCCGCCACCATGCCCATCATGCCCTCGATGTGCCGCTTCATGCCCGGGTAATTTTCCTCCAGCACCCTTCTGGCCCCGTACTGTTTGAATGTTTCCCAGGGAATCATGACCCCCGCCGCGTTCCAGGTATAGCCCAGGGCAAAGGCCTGCCCGACGGGCGCGTAGGACGGCGCGTACAGGTGGTAGGTTCCGTCCGGCCCCTGGGCCTCCCGCTGCAGCCGGTTGAAGTTCCGGTAGAAGGCGCGCATGTCGGACATGTAGGTGGCGGTCTTCGCGTATATGTTTGCGTCCCCGGCCCATCCCAGCCGCTCGTCCCGCTGCGGGCAGTCCGTGGGGATGGACAGATGATTGCCGATGGTGGAGCGGATGATATTGGTAAAAAGCTGATTGATCAGCGGGTTGGAGGACCGGAAGAAAGCCGCCTGCCGGACGGAGCTGAAAACGATTCCCCGGATGTTCTCCGCCGGAATCGGCGCGTCCAGCCCGGACAGCTCCACGTACCGGTACCCGTGGAAGGTAAACCGCGGCCGGAAGGTTTCCCCCTCCTCTCCCTTCGTCACGTACACGTCCGTCACCAGGGCGCCCCGCAGGTTTTCCGTCAGAATCAGCCCGCCCAGCTCCCCGTAGCAGAAGGGATTGTCCGGCGCCAGCCGGGGATACAGGATTTCCGCGTACCGGATGGTGATCCGCCGGCCTTTCTCCATTTGGGGGAAGGTGATTTCCGGCAGGCCCACCATGTTCACCCCCATGTCGTAGAGGTACACAGTGTCCTGATCCGTCCCCCGCACCTCCCGGGTCAGGTAGGTGGCGGTCAGGGTTTCCACCCGGGTCATGCCCGGATCCACCCTGGCGGTGATCTCCGGCACATGGCCTCGGACATCCTCCGGCATGACCGTGGCGGCCCGCCAGCCCTCGGTTCCGAAGCCGGGCCTGTCCCATCCGGGCGTCTCCCGGCCCGCGTCATGGGTTTCCCCGTTGAAGTTCCCCGCGTACCGGATCGGCCCGTCCCCGAAATACTGCCAGCTTCCGTCCGTCGGGATATACCGGACCGACCCGTCCGCCGCCGTCAGCCGCAGCACGGCCAGCAGCGCCTGCGTGTCGCCGTAGAAGTTGTAGTTTTCCGCGGTGTAGGAGGTCTCGTCCCCGTACCATCCGGAGCCCAGCACAGCCCCCAGGACATTCTCCCCTTCCCGGATCATCTCCGTCACGTCGAAGGCCTGGTACAGCGCCCGCTGGCGGAAATCCATATCCCCGGGCGTCAGATACTCGTCCCCCACCTTCCGGCCGTTGATCGTCAGCTCAAAGAGGCCCCGGGCCGTGGCGTACACCGTGGCCTCCCGGATGCCGCCCGGCGCGCGGAAGGCCTTGCGCAGCATGGGCAGCGCCCCGTAGGATGGATCCGCGAAGGCCAGGGTCCCCGGCGCCGCCGCGATCCGGTTGCCTTCCACCGTCAGCCCCGCCCGGGCCTCGAAGATCCCGTATCCCGCGCCGGTCCCGGCCCCGAAAATGGCCCGGTGCTCCCCGCCGTAATGCCGGACCGTGAAGTCCGTGTAAACCGCCCGGGTCTCCGGGCCGGTCACAAAGCCCACCTGGCACAGCCGGGGGAAAATGGGCGAGTCCATCACCTTGCCCGTGGGGTTCAGGGTCAGGTGCGTCTCCTCCCAGGCCGCCGCCGGCACCCCGGGCATGAGGTTCGGGCTGCGGAAGCCGGTATGCAGCTTCCGCCCGTCCACTGTCACGCATTCCAGCTGGTTCCCGCAGACCACGATCTCGTAGTCATGGGGCTGGTACCGGTTTTCCGCGGAAAGCGCGTCCTCCGGAATCGGGATGACCGCCATGGGCTCCCGGCCGTCCTCCCCGGGCGCGTAGCCCTTCCGGTATACCCGCAGCTCCGCGGGCGTCCGGGAAACGTTCACCGCGAAGGCGATGTAGTTTTCCCCGTGGATCAGGAAATTGTTGTGGATGGAGGACAGCAGCCGCGGGTCGTTCCCGCCGAAAACCACGCCGGCCTCCGCCCCGCCTTCCTCAATCCCCATGGTGAAGCACAGCCGGAAAACGGGAATGGTTTCCGCCGCCACATAGCATTCATCCGGCCCGATCCATTCCGCCCCGTGCCAGGCGGCGCGGTCCGTGCGCAGGAAACCCGTCGCGAAGGCGCTTTCCGCCCGCAGCTCCTCCCCCCGCTCATCCCATACGGACAGGGTCCAGGAATAGGAGGTCTCCGGCTGCAGCGTCTCCGGATAAGGGATTTCTGCGCAGGTGTCCCCCGGCACGACGCCGCTGTCCCAGCAGGTTTCCGCGCCCTGCCGCACCACGACGCGCCACGCCTCCTGCCGGGCGCCGGGGCGGTCCGATTCCATCCGCCAGCTGAAAACCGGGTGCTGTTCATCCACCGCCAGCGGCCTGTCCTGATAGCTGACCTGAAGGGCTTTCAATGCGTCCATGCTTCCTTGTCCTCCTGCGTGTCTTGAATTCCGTGGGTGTTCTGTTTTTTCGGATCGTTTGTCTGTATTCTTCTGCATTGTACATGATTTTATCGTTTCCCGCAATAGTTCGGTACTGAACGAGCAACCGGACGCCAGATGCCGAGACAATCTCAAGTCGCTACTTTTCAGGCTCTTCTTGCCAAATCATTATTCCATGATATAATGGCGGCAGCCTGGAAGACCAAAAAAGCCGGATTCAGAGGAAGACAATGAACCAGATCCGCCGAAATTACGCGGATCAGATCGTAATGGAAGCGACAGCCGCAGTACAGCCTGATACCGCCCTGCGGCGGGCGCTCGTGGCGGTGGCGCTGCTGGAATCGGAATGACGAACAAACTGTTTTCCAGAGATACAGAATGAAAGAAAAACATATGCAAGGGGAGGACGGATGGATGGAAAGAATGTTTGACACGCATGTGATTCGGAAAAGCCGGGCGTGCGCGCCGGTCTGGACCCTGACCACGCCGGATGAGGGCGGACTTGACCGGCCGGAGAAGGTGATCGTGCCGGGCGTATGGGAAGCCCATCCCGCCCTGCGGAAGTACCGGGGCCGGGGCGTCTATGAACAGGAGATTACGGCCGGAGGGAACGTGCGCGTCTGGCTGGGGGGCGTCAGCTTCCGGGCCCGGGTGTACCTGGACGGCGCGCTGCTGGCGGAGCATTACGGCGCTTATACCGGGTTCGAGGCCCTGGCGAAGGGCATCCCATTCGGCACGCATACCCTGCGGGTGGAGGCGGACAACCGCTTTGACGCCGATTCCGCCCTGCACATCCCGAATGATTACTACGCCTACGGCGGCATTAACCGCCCGGTGATCGTGGAGGAAGTGGGCGGCGCCTACCTCGCGGAGCTTCGGGTGACGCCGCGGAAAACCGCGGATGGCTGGGCGGCGGACGGACAGATCAAGGTGCGGAACCTGGAGGACCGGCCCTTCCGGGGGGAACTTCGCCTGAATGTCGCAGGACAGGAAGAAAGCCTGGAGATCGATGTTCCGGGGAACTCCGTCATCGAATACACGCTGAGCGTCCGCTGCGGTGACGCGGAGGACTGGTCCCCTGAGCATCCCGCGCTGTATCAGGCCGCCGCGACCCTGTGGCAGGCGGGGGAAGCGGTAGACGACCTGATCGACCGGATCGGCTTCCGGGAAATCCGGGTGGAAGGCGGGAAAATCCTGCTGAACGGCCGGCGGCTGCGGCTCAGGGGCTTCAACCGCCATGAGGAATACGGCGCCTTTGGCCTGGCGGCGCCGGTGGAGGCCATGATGCAGGATCTCCACCTGATGCGGGATCTGGGGGCGAACTGCGTGCGCACCTGCCATTATCCCAACGATCCCCGGTTCCTGGACCTGTGCGATGAGACCGGGATGCTGGTATGGGAGGAATCCCACACGCGGGGCCTGTCGGAAGCGCAGATGCGCCATCCCCGGTTCATGGAACAGCTGACCCAGTGCACCCGGGAGATGGTGGCGCAGCACGGGAATCATCCTTCCATTTTCATCTGGGCCAGCCTGAACGAGTGCGCCGACGATACGGTCTACGGTGCGGCGTGCTATCGGGAAATCTTTGCCCTGCTGCGGGAGCTGGACCCGAGCCGCCCGGTGACCGCCGCCCTGCTGGAGCGCCCCGGCGGAACGGTATACGGCGACATGGACGTGGTCAGCGTCAACATTTATCCCGGATGGTATCACAACACCCCCGCGGGGGAGGGCCTGGAGCAAAAGCGCCTGGAGGCCGTCCGGAACGGCGGGGAGGGGAAGCCCTTCATCGTCAGCGAGATCGGCGCGGGCGCCATCTATGGCTTCCACGATCCCTTCGGGGAGGCCAAATGGTCGGAGGAACGGCAGTGCGCCATCCTGCGGGAGCAGATTACCGCCGTGCTTTCCCATCCGGACGTGACGGGAATACTCCTGTGGCAGTTCGCGGATGTGCGTGTGGCGGAGGAATGGGCCATGAACCGCCCCCGCACCTACAACAACAAAGGCGTGGTGGATGAGTACCGGCGGCCCAAAATGGCGTATCAGGTGGTGAAGGAGCTGTTCAAAACGCTTCCGTAAGGACCGCGCGGAAAAGCCGCGCGGATGGGACGATGAAGGGACATGGAAGTGACACTGAAGTGACACTGCAGGAGCCTGAAAGGACTTTGGACGGAGGCGGGGCGGTCCGCTGACAGGAGAGGGTGGGCACGTGAGGAACCGGGAGAATCGAAGCAGATCCGTGCCTGTGATGCGGCGGCTGAACCGATGGGTCCGGACGGAAATCCTGGTGGCGCTGGCGCTGATCATCGCGGTGCTGGTCAGCTGGTGGATGATGGATCGGCGGGAACTGGAAGCGGAGATGAGCTCCCTGCTTTCCGTGTACGGGGAACAGATGGAGTCCCGCTTCAGCGGCATGGACAGAACCATGGGGCTGCTGCTGGAACAGGAGGAGGACCTGGCCCTGATGGGGGACGAGTCCGAAACGGAGCGGCAGCATGCCATGATCCGGCTGAAGAAAACCCTGCAGAGCATCCTGCGCATCGATCCCAGCGCGGAGTGGGGCGTCATGGCCAGCAGCGCGCAGGAGAATGTGATTCAGGCGGGCGAGAATCCCCCTTCCGTGGGCCAGAAGGAGCGGATGAGCGAGAGCGCGCTGCGGGCGGCGGCGGCGGCGGACGGACTGAGCGCGGGCTGGACGGAAACCGAGCTGGCGGGGGAAATCTTTTACCGACGCTCAGCGCTGCGCCCGGGGCAGGCTGTCCAGCTCTATGTCCGCCAGGAAACCCTGCTGAGACAGATCCGGATCCAGGAAGTGTCCGGGATCCGATGGTCGGTGCAGACAGCGGGGGAAGCGGAAACGGAAACGCCCGGCGGCTTTGGCGCGCTGCGGCTGGAACGGCCGCTGACGGGTACGCCCTTTCGGCTGGTCTGCGCCGTGAATTTCATGACGGCGGCCGGCCGCCTTCGGGCGGAGATTGCCGTGCTGCTGTGCGTGACGGCGATTCTGCTGGCGTTCACCCTGTATCTGCGCGGCGCCGTTCGGCGGAGCCTGATCCGGCCCATGGCGCAGCTGGAGACGGACATGCGGAAGATTCAGGCCGGGGATTACGAGCGGCGGATCACCACCCGGTCCGACGCGCGGGAGTTTCAGCAGATGACCGGCACGCTGAATCAGCTGCTGGAGGAGGTGCTCCGGCTGCGGATCCGGGAGCTGGAAAGGCAGCTGGCGCTGCAGGAGGCCAACCAGAAATACATCCGGCTGCAGCTGCGGCCCCATTTCTTCCTGAATGCCATGACCACGGTTTCCGCCCTGAGCGCGAAGGGGAAGAACCAGGAGATTCAGACCTATATTGACGCCCTGTCCCGGAACATCCGGTACATGTTCAGCGCCGGGATGCATACGGTGCCGGTGCGGGAGGAAATCCTCCATGTTCAGAACTACCTGAAGATGCAGGAGCTGAAGTATCCGGACTGCGTTTTTTCCTACGTGGAGCTGCCGGAGGAGCTGGGGGACTGGCCGATTCCCCAGATGATCATCCACACGGTGGTGGAGAATGAGTACAAGTACGCCGTGTCCCGGGATCAGATGCTGATGCTGCTGATCAGGGTCAGCCTGGAAAGCTGGCAGGGGCAGGACATGCTGCTGATCGAGATCGAGGACGACGGCCAGGGATATCCGCCGGAGGTTATGGAGCGGATCAACCGGCCCGGCGGGGCGGCGGAAAGCGACGGCACCCGGGTGGGACTGTGGAGCATCAAGCGGATGCTGGAGCTGATGTATGACCGGACGGGCCTGCTGGAGCTGGCGAATCAGTCCCCCCACGGGGCGGTGGCCCGGATCCGGGTTCCCCGGGAGGCGGCCCATGAGGTTCGGACGCAGGACGGTGACGATGCCTTACGGCTGCCGGGCGGGGAGAAGCCGCGGGACGCGGAGCGCCAAAACGGCCCGGATCAGGAGACAGAAGGAGAGAAGGCATGAGAGCGCTGATCGTGGACGACGACGATTCCATCGTGGAGGTCATCCGGGACGCGGTGCACTGGGACCGGCTTGGGATCCGGGAGGTGCGGACGGCGTATAACGCGGCAGCGGCCCGGAGAATTCTGAGCGGGGAACAGGTGGATCTGATCATCAGCGATATCGAGATGCCCCAGGAGAGCGGGCTGGATCTGCTGGCCTGGTTCCAGGAGACGGGACAGGACGGGAAGTTTATCCTGCTGACGGCCCACGAGCGCTTCAGCTACGTGCGCCAGGCCATGCAGCTGCAGGCGGCGGACTATCTGCTGAAGCCCTTTCAGGTGGACGCCATGGAGCTGGTGCTGCAGAAGAATATCGCCAGGCTGGAACAGGAGCGCAGCGCCCGGACCCGGGAAAACGCGGGGCAGTGGATGCTGGAGCATGTGGCGGAGCTGCGGCACGTGTTTTTTGAAAGCCTGATTCAGGGCCGGATCCGGGGCGATCCGGACACCATCCGGGAGAATCTGCGGGTGAGAAATCTGGAGATTGCCCCGGACGCCCGGTACCGCCTGTGCGCGGTCCGGGTTACGGGCTGCGAGCAGGACCTGGAGCGGTACGGGGAGGATTCCGTACGGTACATGATCGGCAACCTGCTGGGAGAGTGGCTCACGAAGGTTCCGGGGCAGGAGCGGATCATCATGGGAGAAAGCGACGGGCAGCAGATGCTGTATCTGGCGGTGTGCGATCCCGTGGAGGACCGGGAGCTCGCAGAGCGGTACCGCCGCTTCGCGGACCGGTGCGGCGAAATGCTGGAGGCCACGCTGACCTGCTGTGCGGGTCCGGAAACCGGCATGGGGGATTTCCTGCGCGTGGCGGCGGGCCTGTCCCGGGAGGTCCGGAGCCGGGTTTCCTGGTACGGGCAGTTCTTCCTGTCCGCCGGTGAGGAGACGCCCGGGGGAGAAACCGGCCCCATCCTGGACATCCGCGCGGTGGAGACCCTGCTGGAGGAACGGAAGCAGCGGGAGCTGCTGGAGCTGGTCCGCCGGGAGCTGGAGACACGGCTGCAGACCCGCACCCTGGACAGCCGGGTGCTGAGGGTCATCCGGGCGGAATACCAGCAGGGGCTCTACGTCTTTCTGTCGGGCAACGGGGTCATGATCTCCACCCTGATGGAGGACCGGGAGCTGATGGGCATCATGGAAAAGGCGGAGCGGTCCCCCATGGATCTGCTGCGATGGGTGAATTCCATGACCGCCCGATCCTTTGCCGCGGTGGAGGAGATCCAGCGGAACCAGACCCTGCCGGCGCAGATCGACGCCTACATCCGGGAGCATTACGCGGAGCGGATCGGGCGAAACGAGATCGGTGAAGCCTTTCATATGGTGCCGGAGTACCTGGCGAAGATCTACAAAAGGAAGACCGGCAAAACCCTGAAGGACGCCGTCAACGAGGCGCGGATCGCCCGGGCCCGCGTACTGCTGGAGCAGACGGACCGGAAAATCATCGACATCGCCCTGGAAACCGGGTTTGACAACGTGCCGTATTTTTCCACCCTGTTCAAGAAAATGACCGGCTTTTCCCCCGCCGACTGGCGGAAACGGCGGCAGGAGGATGCCCCGGACTGAAGCATACGCATATACGGAATGAAAGCAGGACCTTCCGGCCGCACGACGGCCGGAAGTCTTTTTTGAAAACTTTTCTCCTTTTCAAAAGCTTTTTTCTCATTTTCAGATGCGCCGGATCCCATTCCCGGATAGAATACCGGGTGAAAGGGCGCGGAAAGGGCCGCGCCGGAAATAAAACAACCGTTCAAAGAGGAGGATTTTCCATGAAGAAGATTCTGTGCCTGACGCTGACGCTGCTGATGGTTCTTTCCGCCTTCGGTTCCCTGACCGCCGGCGCGGAGGGCTATGACAAGGTGGTTTACGCCTATGCCACCTTCAACAACATTCCCACCGCCGAGGTGCTGGACACCATCGAGGAAAAGATCAATTCCGTGACCCGGGACCTGATCAACGTGGAAGTGGAGCTGAAGCCCATTTCCATCTGGGAATATGATTCCAAAGTCAGCCTGGCCCTGCAGGGCGGCGAGCAGATCGACGTTTTCCAGACCCTGGGCAACCTGAACGTCGCCATCGCCTCCGACATGTGCTACGACATCACCGACCTGATTCCCACCTGCGCGCCGGAAGCCGCGGAGCTGGTGGGCGAGGACTGGCTGAAGGCCTGCTCCTTCCAGGGCAGCGTCTGGGGCATTCCCACGCTGAAGCCCATCGCCCTGACCCCCATGGTCATCTACCGGAAGGATCTGGCTGAGGAGCTGGGCCTGGACATGACGCAGATCAACAGCGTCTTTGACCTGACCGACACCCTGCGGGCCGTGAAGGAAGCCCATCCGGAGATTACCCCCGTGGCCGCGGTGAACGCCGGCAACATCGGCCTGCAGCTGACGGTGGAGAACGTGGACTACCTGACCGACGACTACTATGCCCCCAAGGGTGTGCTGATGAACGATGAGATGAAGGTCATCGACTTCTACGCCACCGAGGAGTTCAAGGCGATCTGCCAGCTGGCCCGCACCTGGTACAACGAAGGCCTGGTCATGCGGGACGCCGCCACCACCAGCTCCACCGCGGCCGAGCTGATGAGCACCGGCAACTACTTCTGCTACATCGCCAGCTACAGCTATCCCGAAGAGGACACCGCGGCGAGTCTGCAGGCCCAGAGCGGCAACTATCCCATCGGCGCGAAGATCGTTTCCGGCGCTTTCCTGGACACCACCGCCATCAACGCCCTGACCTGGTGCGTCGCCTCCACCTCCAAGGTACCGGAAGCGGCCCTGAAGTTCCTGAACCTGACCTACGCCAACAGCGACGTGGTGAACACCCTGATCTACGGCATCGAGGGCCGGGACTACGTCATGAAGGATGACGGCACCGTGAACTATCCCGACGGCTTCGATTCCACCACCGTGCCCTATACCGCGCAGCTGTCCTGCGGCACCCTGGGCAACTTCTTCCTGATGTATCCCATGGAAGGAACCAACCCCGACTCCCTGGCCTGGGAGCAGGATCAGAATAAGAACGCCAAGACCAGCGCGGCGCTGGGCTTCACCTATGACAACAGCCGGGTCAAGACCGCCTATACCGCGGTGACCAACGTGATTGAACAGTATCTGCCCGCCCTGGTCTGCGGCAGCGTGGATCCCGAAGTGGATATCCCCGAGTTCACCCAGCGGCTGCAGGACGCCGGGCTGCAGACCATCATCGATTCCAAGCAGGCGCAGCTGGACGCCTGGCTGGCCGAGAACGGAAAGTAATCGCAAACCGGAAAACTGGGGAGAAGGCGCGTGCCTCCTCCCCAGTCCTCTCCCGGAGGAAAAAAACGGAAACCGGGCGCTGCGGAGCGCGCGGAAGCGCAGACAGGGAGGAATGAGCATATGACCGCCATCGCGAAAAAAAGCCGGAAGGGCAAGTACAAGCTGGCCAAAACCGGGCCGCTGATGATGATCGCCCTGCCGGGGATCATCTACCTGCTGATCAACAACTACCTGCCCATGTTCGGTGTGTTTCTGGCCTTCAAGGACTACAGCTACATGCGGGGCATCTTTGGCAGCAAGTGGTGCGGGCTTGACAATTTCGAGTTCCTCTTTGCCACGAAGGACGCCTGGATCATGACCCGGAACACCCTGCTGTATAACGCGGCCTTCATTGTGCTGGGCACGGTGTGCTCCATCTTCCTGGCGATCCTGATCTATGAGCTGGGCGAGAAGCGCCGGGTCAAGATCTTCCAGGGCTCCCTGATGCTGCCGAACCTGCTGAGCTGGGTGGTGGTGGGCTTCATCGTGTACGCCTTCCTGAACGCGGACACGGGCTTTGTGAACAACACGATTCTCAAGGCCACCGGGGGGGCTCCCGTGAGCTGGTACTCCACCCCGGGCCCCTGGCCGTGGATTCTGATCCTGGTGTATCTTTGGAAATTCATGGGCACGAACTCCATCATTTACGTGTCCACCATCGCCGGCATCGACAAGAGCATTTTCGAGGCCGCGCAGCTGGACGGCGCCTCCAAATGGAAGCAGATCATGCTGATCACCGTGCCCATGCTGAAGTCCACGGTGATCACCCTGACCCTCATGTCCATCGGGCGGATTTTCTACTCCGACTTCGGCCTGTTCTACCAGGTGCCCCAGAACTCCGGCCGCCTGTTTGACGTGACCCAGACCATCGATACCTATGTGTATCGCGGCCTGATGGAGCTGAACGACGTGGGCATGTCCGCCGCGGCAGCGCTGTACCAGAGCCTGGTGGGCTTCATCCTGGTGGTGGCGGCCAATGCCCTGGTCCGGAAAATTGACAGCGAGAACGCGCTGTTCTGAGGAGGCGGAGAACATGTCACAGACGAAAGCCATCGCGTATGAAAAACCATCCAATGACGTCCGGAATTTCCGGGTCTTCGCTTCCGTGGTGCTGACGGTCATCACGGTTCTGACGCTGCTGCCCATCGTGCTGATCGTGATCGCCTCCTTCACGGATGAGACCACCCTGCTGGCCAACGGGTACAGCTTTTTCCCCGCGAAGCTCAGCACGGACGCGTACTACTACATGGTTCGGCAGAGCAGCACGATTCTCCGGGCCTATGGCATCACGATCCTCGTGACGGCGGTGGGCACCCTGGGCAGCATCGTGCTGACAACAGCCATCGCCTATCCCATGTCCCGGCGGGATTTCCGCTACCGGGGAGCGCTGTCCTTCTTCGTGTTCTTCACGATGCTGTTCAACGGCGGCGTGGTTTCCGCCTACATCATGTGGACCCGGATCTTCTCCATCCGGGATACCCTTTTCGCGCTGATCATCCCCAACTACCTGATGGGGGCCTTCAACATCTTCCTGGTCCGCAACTACTATGAGAACGCCATTCCCACCGCCCTGATCGAATCCGCGCAGATCGACGGCGCGACGGAGCTGACGGTCTTTTTCCGGATCATGCTGCCCCTGGCCGTGCCCACCATCGCCACCGTGGCCCTGTTTACGGCCCTGGCCTACTGGAACGACTGGACCAACGGCCTGTATTACATCACCGACACGAGCCTGTACGGGATTCAGAACCTGCTGATCCGGATCATGAACAACATCCAGTTCCTGAAGAGCTCCAGCAACGCGGCCCTGCTGGGCACGCAGACGGTGGACCTGCCCGGCACCTCCGTGCGCATGGCGCTGGCGGTGATCGGCATTCTGCCCATTCTGATTATCTTCCCCTTTGCCCAGAAGTATTTCGTCAAGGGCGTGGTGCTGGGCGCGGTGAAGGGATAATCCGACGCGCGGGCACCGGGATGTCCCAGGCCTCCGGCGCCGGCCGGAAACGGGGGGCAAATCTACAGGAATGGAAAGCGGAAAACCATGACAGTTCAGCAGATCATTGAAGGCATTATCCGGAAAACGACGATCCTTCCCCTGCCGCAGGACCGGACCTGCGATCATCTGATTATCGGCCGGCCGGACATGGAGGTAAAGGGCATTGTAACCACCTTCATGGCAACGGTGGAGGTGATTCATCAGGCCCACGCGCTGGGCGCGAATTTCATCATCACCCATGAGCCCACCTGGTTTACCGGCCGGGACGACGTGGATACCGCCTGGTGCGAGGGGGACCCGGTGTATGAGCGGAAGCGGGCCCTGCTGGAACGGTACGGCATCGCCGTATGGCGCTTCCATGACCACATGCACATGGATCCCCAGGACGGGATTTATCGCGGGTTCGACCGGCAGATGGGCTGGGCGGAATACCGGATGCCGCCGCTGAAGGATCAGGATCTTTTCCCGAAGGGGGCCTTTGACGGCTGCTACGAGATTCCGGAGACCACCCTGGAAAAACTGGCCGGGGAAGTCCAGGAGAAGCTGGACATGCCCGTGCTCAGGGGTATCGGGGATCCGAAGGCCAGGGTTACACGGGTGGCGGTGCTGGTGGGCGGCGGCAGCCTGGGGCTGGGCGTGGAGCAGATGCCCATGGAGCTGATGCACCTGCGGGACATCCAGGTGGTGCTTTGCGGGGATATTACGGAATGGACCCTGCCGGCCTATGTGCGGGACGCGTACCAGCTGGGAATGAACCGTGGCATCCTGGTGCTGGGGCACGAGAAGAGCGAGGAACCCGGGATGCTGCATCTGCCCGCCTGGCTGAAGAGCGTCACGGGGGACATCCCGGTGACGCCGGTTTCCGCGGGGGAACCCTTTACCTACTTCATCCGCGAAAAACAGTGAATCCGCCCCGCGGAAAAAGCGGCGCGAAAAGGAAGGAACGAGGGGGAGAAAAGCATGGCGTTTTTTGAAGGCGAATACTATTCCTTTGCCACCAGGAGCCACCGCTCCTTTACCGCGGTGATTCCCCTGGATCCGCCGCCGGAGGGACCGGTCATTCCCGCCTACACGACGGGGCCGTATCCCACGGTGTACCTGCTGCACGGCTACTCCGGCAGCCGGAATGACTACCTGACCCAGAGCGGGATTGCCCTGTGGGCGGCGCGGCACCGCTGCGCGGTGATCATGCCGGACGGCGGCAACTATTTTTACGTGGATTCGGAGGCCCTGGGGGAAAACTACGGTCAGCTGATTGGCGAGGAACTGGTGCAGGTGACCCGGCGGATGTTCAATCTTTCCCACCGGCGGGAGGACACGGTGATTGCCGGGCTCAGCATGGGCGGATTCGGCGCGCTGGTGAACGGCACCCGGTACCCGGAGGTTTTCGGCAGCGTGATCGCCATGTCCTCCGCCCTGATCGTGGAGGATATCCTTTCCGGACGGATTGAGCAGGAGCATCTGCCCGGGATTCCCCTCCAGTACTATGAGACCGTCTTTGGTCCCAGGGACAGGCTGGAGGAGTCCCTGAAAAACCCCGCGCATACGGCGAAACGCGCCCTGGAAGGGGGGAACGCCCCGCGGCTCTTCCTGGCCTGCGGAACGGAGGATTTCCTTTGGCGGAACAACCTGTCCTTCCACGAGACGCTGGAGAAGATGGGCTATGACCATGTTTTCTGGACCGCGCCGGGGGTGCATGATTATGACTTCTGGAACCAGGCTCTGCCCGCCGGACTGGAATGGTGCTTCGGGGAGCCCGGAAAGACAAACGATCAGGGGCTGCCCGGGGAGGAGACCCCCGCGGAGGCGGCGGAACGCCTGGCCAGGCGCGGGAAACGGGAGCTGTTCACCGTGGATGTGACGGTGACGGCCTGCCGGGAGACCACGGTGGAAGGAACGGTGTACCGGGAGCTTCCCTTTGAGGGCAGCTTCAGCGGGCCGCTGCTTTCCGGCCGGATCGGCCCCGGCGGGGTGGACCGGCAGACTGCCCGCCCCGGGGCGGTGCCGGAGATCTGCGCAGCGTATGACCTGATTGGGGAGCGGGACGGCGGGACGGTCCGCGTCCACGTGGAGAACCGGAACCGGGGAGGCCGGTGGAAGCCCACCCTGATGACCACGGACGAGTCCCTGGCCTGGCTGAACGGCCTGGACTGCGACGCGGTCCTGGAGGGCCGGCCCCAGGGCCCGGTGGTGCATATCTTCGGATAAACGGAAGGGACTCAGGTGAATCTGGATGATCCGAAACTTTGACGGATAAAGCTGTGCGGAACAGATCCGCACGGGAGACAGAGAAAACGGCAGGAACGCATACAGTCGCGACCCTGCCGTTATTTTCAATTTACTTATCATTTGTCAGAGAGTATAATGATTTAAACGGCATGGAGGTGTATGGACATGTTTGCCGGAATCGCTGACAGCTATGGACACGGCGGGTGCCGGCCGCCGGGATTACGGCCATGATTCGGACAAAACAAAAGGAGAAACACGAAAGCATATGAAGAATCATAAAGTGTTCTCACTCTTTTTTACCTTCCTGAAAATCGGCGCGTTTACCTTTGGCGGCGGATACGCGATGATTCCGCTGATTCAAAAAGAGATTGTAGAGAAGAAAAAATGGATGACGGACGAAGACATTCTTGAAATTGTCGCCATCGCGGAGTCCACGCCCGGTCCCATTGCCATCAATGCCGCCACCTTTGTCGGTTACAGGACGGCCGGCTTTGGGGGCGCTTTATTATCTACGGTCGGAGTCGTGATGCCTTCTTTTATCATTATCGTCGCCATCTCTTTTGTGCTGAGAGCATTTCAGAATCTGGCGGCGGTAAGATACGCATTCTGGGGCATTCGTGCCGGTGTTCTCGCACTGATTATCAAGGCCCTGTGGTCCATGTATCAGCAAAATAAAAAGGGACTGATGTCATATTTGATCATGGCCCTGGCCTTTATCGCGGTGGCTGTGTTCAACATCCGTGTTCTGTGGGTGATCATCGGCTGCGCGGTCCTTGGGCTCGTCAGTCCGCTTCTGGTGGGGAGGACGCGGAAATGATTTTTCTGGAACTGTTCTGGACTTTCTTCAAAATCGGCGCTTTTACTTTCGGCGGCGGATATGCCATGCTGCCGCTTATTCAATCCGAGGTGGCCGCGCACGGCTGGCTGACAGGGGAGGAACTCGTCAATTTTATCGCGGTCAGTGAGAGTACGCCGGGACCGTTCGCGGTGAATATGTCCACGTATGTCGGCATGACGGCAGGGGGATTATTCGGTTCGTTTTGCGCTACCCTTGGCGTGATTCTTCCATCCTTCATCGTGATCCTGATCGTTGCAAAGAGCTTCGAAAAATTCAGAAACAGCAAAATCGTTTCGCGATGCATGTCAGGGTTAAAGCCGGCGGTCGTCGGCCTCATCGGCGCGGCCGCGGTCTCTGTGGGGAAGACGGTTTTTTTCCCTGACGGTATATCCCTGTCCGTGTTTTCCGACGCGGCGTTGTATGTTTCGTTAGCCGTGTTCGCGCTGATGACGGTACTGGCGTTCAGAAAAGTACATCCGATCCTGATTATCTGCCTTTCCGCGGTGATCGGCCTTGCGGCTGGATACGGATTCCAATGGATTTAAAGAGATGACGGGCAATCTGTGTATCGGCCCGCTGATGCTGTTTCTCTGTGCCTGCGGCGTGATCCGTATGCCTGGCGCGAAAAAAAACTCCGCGGAATAAAGCGTATAAAAGAAAACGGCAGGGGTGCTTTTGTTCGCATCCCTGCCGTTTGGTCTGTCCGGCTGGAGGGGTCAGTCCAGGCTGACGGGATCCCAGCCGTAATCCTGATACGCCGTGATGGCCAGCCCGTTGGCTTCCACATACGCCTTGATCTGCCGCGTCCGGATGGCCTGGTTTTCCGCGGAGAGCAGGTCCGATCCGGAGAAATACTTTTCCTCCAGCTCCTTGTCGCCGTCCGCGAAGCGACGGATGTCCGCGGCATAGTCGTCGCCGTCGCCGGCAACTTCCATGGAAGTCAGCGTCCATTCATCATTCGCTTTTTCAAGGGTGACGACGGCCGGATATTCCCCGCCGGAGAGATTCTTCAGCACGTCGCCTTCCTTCACATAGTTCAGAATCCAGAAGGAACCGTATACCTTCGCGTGGGCATCGTCGATCATTTCCGTTTTGTGGATGATGACGCAGGGAATGGTCACATAGCCGGGCGCGGTCAGATAGTTTCCGGCTTCCTCTCCGCCGGCCAGGCTGTTGGCGATGGCCCCTTCGATGGGATCATCGCCGGGGTAGGCATAGGGCGGAAGCCCGGGCTGCTTTTCAAACAGGACGATCTGATTGTCGGAGGCCTCCATGCCGTACCATTCCAGCAGCAGGTTTTCGTCCTCGACGGCAAACCGGAGGGTTCCCCAGAGATTTCCGGCCGCTTCGGTTTCCCCGCTTTCCGTCTCGGGGGTCAGGTCATTCTTTACGCCGTTCGCGTAGACAAAGGCGTTTTCCTCGCAGTCATAGTAGGCGGTCGCCCGGATGATCCAGGCGCCGTGGGTCATGGGGGAGGAAATCGCCACATTCCAGCCGCCCTCCTCGTTTTTCGAAACGTTCAGGGCCGTAAACTGCGTATCCTTCTCCAGCCATTCCCCGGAGAAGGAGGGATCCAGCTCCGCCTCATCGGGAGAAGCGGTATAGGATCCGCCGGTAACCTCCGTGATCTGGCCGCCCGAAACCAGCAGGTCAAAGGTGTGCAGCTCATCGCAGACGCCGAAGACGCTGAAATGGCGGAGCGAAATCGTAGCCTCGCCATCCCCCGCCGGTTCATACCGGGCGGTGTAAACGCCATCCGCTTCGGAAGCTTCGGCCAGCTTTACGACGGAAGGATCCTGGGCCATTTCATCCGCGCGCCATTCGCCGGCGCCGTTCTGGGGCACCGTCAGCACATAGCAGCCGTCCTGGAAGCTGCCCTGGATGGCGCTCCGCTGTCCCTCGACGGCCCCGCTGGAGGACTCGAACTCCTTCCCGTCCTGCCGGGCGAAAAGGTCGGGTGATTCTGCAAAGGACATGGCGGCCAGCATCATGACCGCCGCGAACACAAATAACGCAAACCGTTTCATCTTCAATTCCTCCTCGTGATGATTTATCTCCGGTTTTCCTTAGACCGGGATGGCGCGCCCTGAGGTTTGCAGCGTGCGCTCGTCCAGCTCCCCGTGGCTCAGGATCAGGTTTCCGTTGATGAAAACCTTTTCGATGCCAAAAGAGCGCTGCTGATCCGGCACCGCTTTCCGGATTTCCTCCTCGTTGAAAACGGTCAGATCCGCGAAGTACCCTTCCTTCAGATATCCGCGGTCCTTGAGCATGAACCGGTCCGCGGTGGCGCCGGTCATGCGGCGGATGGTGTTCGGCATGGTGTCGCCGGTGCCGAGCAGGGAATCCCGGAGAAATTTGGGAAAACAGTCGTAGATCGCCGGGTTCTGGACGCCGTGCTCCTCCACCCAGGCATCCGTCATGTAAAGGCAGTGCTCGTTGCGCTCGAATTCAGAGATGACCTGCGGGGTGGAATAGGGACCCATGTTTACACGGCCCTTGAAACCGCTTTTCTCGCACAGCATGAGATACGCCTTCAGATCGCTGAGGCCCTCTTCCTTCGCGATGTCATGGACGCTTTTCCCTTCATAGCGCTCATATCCCGGGCCGATATAGGCCACCTGAATGTCGGGGAAATCAAAGCCCAGCAGCATGGCGGAGGCTTTGACCAGCACCGCCAGCTTCAGCCGGTTCAGGGGCTTTTTCCTTTCCTCAGGAGACATGCCCTGATACCAGGCCGGCAGAATGACCGTAATCACGGAAACGCCGAGGCACTCATTGTAGATATCAAACATGACATCCACGCCTTCCGCCCGAAGCTGATCCATCATGCGGAGCAGTTCCTCCTTCGCGCCGAAGGAATGGCGGCCGACAAAGATCGCGTGGGAGTACTGCAGCTTGAGGTTTGTCCCCCTGGAGATTTCCACCAGCTCGTCGAAGGCGCGAAGCAGATGGGAGCGCCCCAGCAGCTGGGGATACGCCATGGACACCTTGGACTCCGCCCGGGGATGAACCGTCAGCGGCTTATCGTACTTCACGCAGAGGGCCGCGACCTTTTTCAGCTCCTCCACGTCCGCGTACAGGCCGGGCTCATACATCAGGCCCAGGGAAATGCCGGCGGCGCCCTGCTGGAGGGCTTTTTCCAGAATGGCGAGCATCCGCGCTTCCTCCTCCGGGGTCAGCTTCCGGTTTTCATTGCCGCCGACAGCCGCCCTGGCGGAACAGTGGCCCACCAGCACGGCCATGTTGCAGGGCATATTCCGGTCCGTGGCATGGAAATATGCTTCCGCGGTTCCGTACTGGCCCGTGGTATTCTCAAAGCCAAACAGACCCCCGCCAAGCTTGTCCACATACGGGCAGTTCCCCTCAAAGCCGATTTCGGAAATCCCGCAGTTTCCCGTGACGAAGGTGGTAATCCCCTGATAGAGAAAAGGACGGAAGAAGGGCAGGGGATCCTTCCGGATGGCGAACCAGTCATTATGAGAGTGCCCGTCGATAAAGCCCGACGACACGGAGAGCCCCCGCAGATCCATCACGCTGTCCGCGGGCAGATCAATGGAGGGGGCGATTTTCGCGATCCGATCCTGCTCGATCAGGATATCGCCTGTGAAGGGCTCCGCCCCGGTACCGTCATAGATTTTCGCGTTTTTCAGCAGCTGCCGCATGCAATTCTCCCGCCTCTCTCTGTTCGTTTCGGGCCGCGGACCTTTACCGGCGCGGCCCCGTGACGAAAACCGGGTGTTATTGTACCATAAAAAGGGTTTGCGCTCAAGGACAGGCCCGGCAGTAGCGGCGGCGCGGCGATTATGGTATACTGAGTGAAAGGAACGCGGTTTTGTCCGCCGCGTTCGACGCGTGACCGCGGGCTATTGATGGCGGAGGCGTGGGAGGTATGCCGCGTGAAAGGAAGAAAGGCTTTTCTGATCGTTCAGTCCGTCCTATGCGCCGCGACGGCGGGGCTTCTGGCCGCCGCCGCGCTGTCGCTGTACCTGGAGGGAACCGCCAGGCAGGCGGCGGGCGATCTGTTTTACAGCATTTTTACCCCGGAGAGGGCAGCGGCCAGGCTGCTGCCGATTCTTCCGCTGCTTTTCGGGAGCCTGGGAATGACCGTCGGCGGACTGATTCTGGGCATCCGGGATGAAAACCAGGACCGACCCGTCCGGGACGAAAAGCTGCTGCGAAGCCTGGGCGGCCTCCGGGACCGGGCGGTTCACCAGCAGGCGGGCCCCCGGGAAATGTATCTGCGGGCGGCTATCCTGGTTCTGGCGGCCGTGCTGATCGTCGCGGGAATCCTGAACGGAGGCCTGGAGGACGTGCTGGCCAAAGGTGCGGTCATCTGTATGGAGTGTGTTGGCCTTGGATAAGAAAAAGAACAGCCGGGAAACCGGACAAAAAAAGCGGGGAAGGCCCGCCGGACGCCGGCTGGTGCAGCTGTATGCCGCGCTGCTGTACAACGCGAATCTGAAGGGTTTTGTCGACGGCCATCTTTATTCGGGGAACCTGAAGGCCGCCTGCGTGCCGGGCCTCAACTGCTATTCCTGCCCGGGGGCCATCGGCAGCTGCCCCCTGGGGGCCCTGCAGAACGCCCTGAACGCGGCGGGGCACACGGCGCCCTGGTACGTGATGGGGATCCTGGCCCTGTTCGGGGTCATGCTGGGCCGGACCGTCTGCGGCTGGATCTGCCCCATGGGGCTGGTGCAGGAGTTGCTGCACAGGATTCCCACCCCCAAGATCCGCAAAAGCGGCGTGACCCGGAAGCTGTCTTCCCTGAAATATGTTTTCCTGGCGGTGTTTGTGGTCGCGGTTCCGCTGATCTGGGGTGCGGGAAAAGGGATCATCCTGCCGGCTTTCTGCAAATACATCTGTCCGGCCGGCACCCTGGAGGGGGCGGTGGGCCTCCTGCAGAGCCCCGCGAACAGCTCCTCCTTTGGCCAGCTGCGGGCGCTGTTCACCGGCAAGTGGATCATCATGCTGGGAATCGGGCTGCTCTGTGTATTCTGCTTCCGCGCTTTCTGCCGGTTTATCTGCCCGCTGGGCGCGATCTACGGCTTTTTCAACCGCTTTGCCCTGACCGGGGTGAAGGTGAATCCGGACCGGTGTGTCGACTGCGGCCAGTGCGCGGCCAGGTGCCCGATGGATGTCCGACATGTGGGGGATCATGAATGCATCTCCTGCGGAAAATGCATTGCCGCGTGCGATCAGGGGGCCATCGCGCTGAAATGCGGAAGAATCACCCTGAAAGGGCCTGAAACCGGGAAAAACGCGGACCCGGAACCGGCGCTCCGGAAGCGGAGAAAGGCCGGGCGGATCGCCTGGGGCATCGCCCTCGCGGCGCTGGCGTTGGCCATGGCCTGGTTTAACCTGATTTCGCCGCGGATGGGCCCATCCGGTTCCGCCGTGGGGGCGGCCGACGCGGAAAGGGAAGCGGACAGCGCCCCGGATCTGATGACCGGTACGGAAGTCGGTGAGCAGGCACCGGACTTTTCCACGGAGCTGCTCAGCGGAGAAAGCTTCCGGCTGTCGGATTACCGGGGCCGCGTGGTGATGATCAATTTCTGGGCAGTTACCTGCGCGCCCTGCTTGGAGGAGCTTCCCGATTTTGAGCGGTTCGGGAGGGAGCACCCCGATGTGGAAATCCTGGCCGTGCATCACTGGGCGGGAGCCGGCAAAGCCCGGGATTTCCTGGCCGGCAAGGGCTGGGAACATCTGGATTTCGCGCTGGACAGCCGGGAAAAGGGCCTCCTGCCCCTGCTGAACGCGTCGGACGCCATGCCCCAGACCATTGTCCTGGACAGACAGGGCGTGGTGACCTACAACGCCCAGGCCCCGCTGACGTATGACCAGATGGCGGAGCTGTACCGCTCCGCCCTGGGGGAGGACGATGGCCGGACGGAAGGAGAACGGACCGTCATGCAGCCTGCGACGGAGACGGCCGGACAGCTGCTGATCCCGATGGGCGGCGGAGACGCCGCGGACAAACGGACCTATACGGTTGTCATCACGGACCAGAACGGCGATCCGGCCGCGGGGGTGATGCTGGCCTTCTGTACGGATACAACCTGCCGGAACAGCGAGCCCTCCGATGAGGACGGGATTGTTTCGGCGCGGCTGGAACCCGACCGGTACCATGTGCAGGTGATCGATATGCCGGAGGGATTCAGGGAAGAGGCGGAATCGGAGCTGTACATCGGCCCGGACAACCAGGCCGCGGCCCTGACACTCATCCGGGAAGCGGGAAACTGAATCGGCGGCCGAAGCGGCGGACGAAAGCGCCGCGGCTGACGGAAGACGGCCGCGCGTGATGCCGGCCCCGGAGGAAAGGGCCGCGGCGGATGAGGCCATATAAACAGGGGGACAATCCCTTTTCGCCCAAAACAATAAGCGGCTCGATGAATGATGCCATCGAGCCGCTTTCATGCCCGTATCTTTTGCCACCCCGGCGGTTCAGCCCGGAAGCATCGGCTTCCGGCGCGGGATAAATGCCGCTTAGAAGGATCCGTACCGGCTGACGGCCTCATCAACGGTGAGGGCTCCGCTTCCGACCAGATAGGACGCGTTCCGCACCTGCACGGCCAGGGGATCCGTGATGCCCATCAGCTCCGGGCAGAGATTCCGCTCCGCGGGAACCTGGCTGAAGGGCGCGTACACGGCGTCGAAGGACAAATCCGTCGTCGTGGTCAGCAGGCGCTTGATGGAAGCCATCTCGTTTAACTCCTGGCGGGAGATCAGAAAACGCATAAACTCGTTGGTCATGTCCAGATTCTCGCAGGTTTTGTTGACGGAAAACTGGACGGAGGGACTGTCAATAAAATATCCACCGGCATCCGACAGCGGGATGGGCGCGAAGGAATAGGTGAAAGGCGATTTGGAAAAGGCCTCGGACTGGCTTTCCCGTTTTTCGGTCCCGGAAACGGTATCCCCCGTGCAGATCATCATGGGGACGTCGCCCTCAAAGAAGCGGAGAATGACCTGCGTGTAATTGTCGCCGATTTCATTGCATTTTTCCAGATTGATATAGCCATTCTTAATCAGCTGCGTCATCGCCTCCAGGCCATGCCGCATGTATTCGCCCGCGGTGGGCTCGAGGGCGTTGGCGGCTCGGAGCGCTTCCGGATCACCGGCCAGGGCGGCCACGACATCCGGATACACCAGGCTGTTCATCATGCAGCCGGAGGCATCCGCGCTGTAACCCATCATGGGGCTGGCATAGCCTTTGTCGAGGAAGGCTGCGCATACGGCCAGCAGCTCGTCCCAGGTGCCGGGAACCCGGAGCCCTTCCTTCGCGAACAGATCGTTGTTCACCAGCATGCCGTAGTTTCTCGCGAAGATCGGCACCATCAGCAGGCGGCCGTCCGCCTCGTAGCGCAGAAGGCTGGAGCGGAGGCAGCCCAGATCCAGACCCAGCTGGGGATCCGCAAGATCCTCCATATGGTCAAAGGCCTGCTGATACATCTCGTTTCCGAACATCCACTGGTAAGAGAAGAAGATATTCGGGGCGTTGTCGCTTTCCAGCACGGTGCCCAGCAGATTGTTGTAGTCATCCGGCTTCATATAGCTCAGTTCCACGTCAGGGTAATAGGTATTAAACTTGTCGAACTCGGCTTCCAGCGCCTCAAAGTTGGAATAGCTTCCGATCACTTTGATTTCACAGCTGGTGGCCGGGTCCAGCCTGGGCTGGAAGGCGCCGGCGGATTCCGCCCGCGCGCGGGAAAAAGCGGCCGCCGATCCGATGATCAGCAATACGGCCAGAACAGCGCTGAGCAGTTTTTTCATTTTCTTTCCTCCTCGCTTTCGGGATGCCTTAAACCTGCGTATATCATACCATATCGTTTTTTGCCTGGCAACAGAAAATCTCCCGCACGTTCACTTTCTGTGTGCCCGCCCGCGTCCGCTTTCCCGTGGGAGCGGACGGTGACGCGGCGGCCATATGCCCACGGGAAGCGGACGGAACCGGCCCGGCCCGGGTCAGCGGCTTCGGGCGGAGGGACTGTTCAGGGATTTCCGGTATCCATTGGGGGAGATCCCATTGATTTTTTTGAACGTACGGGTGAAGTAATTGGCGTCGGCAAAACCGCACTGCTCAGCGATGTACTGCACGGAATGGGTGGTTTTTTCCAGCAGATCCACCGCCCGCTGCACGCGGATTTTGCTGATATAATCGGTAATGGTCATGCCGGTTTCCCGGTGAAAACGGGTGGAAAGGTAATTCTTGTTGAGGGTAAAGCGGGCGGCCAGGCTTTCCAGACTCAGCGGTTCCATATAGTGGAAATGGATACAGTTCAGATACCATGAATATCAAGCACATCCGCTGCTTCGGCCCCTGCATGGTGGCGGAATGGGGGCTGGAAGCATGGCGGGACGCCATTCTGGAACGGTGGAACGTGATCAACCTGTATTCCGGCACCCGGGGCATCAACCGCTTTAAAGGCCTGGCCATGGCGCTTCGTGAAATCAATGAGCGGTATACGCCTGTGGAGGGCATCGACCTGCTTTCCGCGTGGGTGAAGGACGCGCCGGAGCTTTCCAATGACGCGGTGGCCGGGAAGGCCAAAGAGCATCCCGTCTTTGAAAAAGCCCTGCGCTGGAGCAGGGCGGTTAATCGGGCGATTGAAGACCTGCCTCCGGAAGAGGTGAGGCCCTTTGCCTATGTGAGGGAAGCGCTGGCCGCGGCCCATCGGGGGGCGGATGTGATCGTTGTGTCCAGCGCCAACCCGGAGGCTGTCCGGGAGGAGTGGAAGCGCTTTGGGCTGCTGGAACATGTGGATCTGCTGTGTACCCAGGAGATGGGCAGCAAGGAATACTGCATTGGAAAACTGGCCGAAAAAGGCTACGGCGCCATCCTCATGTGCGGCGACGCTCCCGGGGACGCGCAGGCGGCCCGGAAGAACCGGGTGTACTTTTATCCCATCCTGGTAAACCGGGAGGATGAAAGCTGGAAACGCTTTCTGGACGAGGCGCTGGACAAATATCTGCACGACGGATTCACCGGGGCGTATCAGCAGGCGCTTCTGACGGAATTCAATACCAATCTGGGACTGTAAAAAGCGTTATTTTTCCACAATGTGCTGCGTCAGGCCGTTGATGTAGATGGGGGTCAGCTCCGCCTGGATCAGCGGGCGCGCGTAGGCCAGAAAATCGGCCGACATGTCCGTGCGGGTGTCGTTAATCCACTCCACGGGCACCTTTTTTTCCAGGTTGGCCACATCGCTGATGTTCACCAGCTCCGTGGTGCACTGATAGGGATCATTGGACAGGCGCTTCAGGGCCACCATTTTCGCGGTTTCCCCCTCGAAGGCGGCTTTGGCCGCGGCGCCGCCCACCTGGAAGGCTTCGGTAATATCCGTCCGGCTGGTCAGATGCCCGGCGCAGCGCTGCAGGATGGATAATTCCACGGGCCGGGTCTTGGTGGGCAGGTTTCGGGCCACCAGGTTGGAAAGATACCGGGCCGTGCCGGTCAGGTTGATATGACCGAAGGCGTCCACACTGCGGGCGTCATCGCTGAGCTCGCACACGAAGCGGCCGTCGGGCAGCTTCACGCCCTCGGACACGGCGATCACCACGCTGGCCCGCTCCTTTTGCATCCGCTCCACCTTCGCCAGGAAACGGTCCGTATAGAAGGGGAGCTCCGGCAGGCAGATCAGATCCACGCCCTCGCAGTCCTCTCCCCGGGCCAGGGCCGCGGCGGCCGTCAGCCAGCCCGCGTTCCGGCCCATGATTTCCACGATGGTCACATAGTTGGTGCCGTATACGGTTGCGTCCCGGATAATCTCCTTCATCACCACGCCGATATATTTGGCGGCGGAGCCGTAGCCCGGCGTGTGATCCGTGAGCATCAGGTCGTTGTCAATGGTTTTGGGCACGCCCATAAAACGGATGCCGCTGCCTGTCTGCCGGCCGTAGCGGGCAAGCTTGTTGATGGTATCCATGCTGTCGTTGCCGCCGATGTAGAAAAACCACTGGATATCCAGCTTTTTCAGAATCGCGAACAGCTTTTCATAGACGGCTTCATCCTCTTCCGGCTCCGGCAGCTTGTAGCGGCAGGAACCAAGAAAGGAGGAAGGGGTCCGTTTGAGCAGCTCGATATCAAGGAAGGAGGTCATGCGATCGCTCATGTCGCAGACCCTTTCCTCCAGCAGGCCCTGGATGCCGTGCAGCATTCCGTACACGTGCTGCGCGCCGCGGGTCTGGCAGGCCTGAAAAACTCCGGCCAGACTGGCGTTGATGACGGATGTGGGACCGCCGCTCTGTCCGACGATTGCGTTTGCCATTGATCTTTCCTCCTTCTTTTCCTGGCTTCAACTCCGGGGCGGACGGATCATCCGGCGCCATACGGGTGGAGCCTTTTTTCTGCAGCAGGTTATATTCCACAGGTTTGCCATTTCTTTGATTTCAAAGAGATCATATCACTTCTTGCTCCTGAAAGAAATAGCCGATCTGGGATCAATTCCTTTTCACGGTGTTCTCCGGTATCGATTCCGGGATTACACAACTGAAAACACGCGTAAACAAAAAGAAAGCGCTGATCCGTTCAGATCAGCGTGAAAGAATGACGGATTCCCCTGATTTGTAAGGTTTTCCGCTCCCCCGCTCCGCGGGGGAGCGTTTTTGTCATTTCCCCGAGAATCCGCCCGGAGAGTTCCGGGCCCTCCGGCTTCCTTCAATCCGGAATGACGGTTGATTCAGTTTTACGTAAATGCTTCAACATTTTCGGCTTTACGGTTGCGAATCCCATTTCTGTGTGATAGTATCAAAGTGTTTGGAAAAACCGGAGAAGGCAGGATCAACAGAGCGCGGTTTTCCGCTCACGCAGGGCCCGGCCGTCTGCTGGCGCGGCACAATCAGAGATATCCGGAGGAATGAAAATGAGCGGTTTATTTCCAAGAACCACGGTGGCGGGCATATCCCTTTCGAGAATGATAATCGGAACCAACTGGATTCTGGGCTGGAGCCATCGAAGCCCGGCCGCTGATCAGCAGATCAAAAACCGGTTTCCGGACGGGCGGGCTGTTTTTCCGCTGCTGCAGGCTTTTCTGCGGGAGGGTGTGGACACGATCATGGGCCCGCTGCAGCAGGAAAGGGTCATGCAGGAGGCCGTGAAGGAAGCGCAGGAAAAAACAGGGAAGCCCATGATCCTGATCGATACGCCGATTATCAATGTGGATGACACAGAGGCGGGACGCAGGGAGGCCAGGGCTACCATTCACCGCAGCAGGGAATGTGGAGCGCGGTTTTGTCTGATCCATCATTCCAGCGCGGAGCAGCTGGTGAACAAGAATCTGCATCAGATTGTCCGGCTGGATGACTACACCGATATGATCCGTCAGGAGGGAATGATCCCCGGCCTGTCCGCCCACATGCCGGAGCTGATTACCTATTCGGATGAAAACGGATATGACGTGGAAACATATATCCAGATTTACAACTGCATGGGATTCATGATGCAGGTGGAGATTGAAACGGTCGCCTCCATTATTCAACAGGCCAGGAAACCCGTCATGACGATCAAGCCCATGGCGGCCGGCCGGACAACCCCCTTCGTCGGCCTGAATTTCAGCTGGAACACGATTCGCCCCTGCGACATGGTCACCGTGGGCTGCACAACGCCTGAGGAAGCCGAGGAAGACATCGAGATTTCCAGAGCGGCTCTGGAGCGCCGTTTCCCCGTGATCGGAAAGAGAGCCAGCCCCAATCAGCATCAGGATGCCTTCGGGAAATAAGATGGTATGGTTTTTCGGAGGGGGAGAGAATATGAAGCGAATCACCGCGGTTCTATGCTGCCTGCTGCTGACGGTTCTGGCCGCCGCGGCGGCCGCGGAAGCGCTGGAGACGCTGGATCCGGCTTCCGCCCGGAAAGTCAGCGCGGGCGATCTGGGGCTGGGCAAAAAGACCACCCTGCCCGTTTTCGGCGCGCCGATGGAGAATGCCTGGCGCGGCAGCAAGGGGAAGGCGGCGGTCAGCGTGTCGGAGCCCTTTCTTGTGCTGGGCGCCGCCCAGAAGGGTCAATGGCTGCTGGTGGATTACGATGTGAACAAGAGCAGCCGCCGCGTCGGATGGATCCGGAGGCCGGAGGCCTATGAGGCGGATGAAAGCCTGAATCTTCCCCTCGACAGAAGGCTCTGCCGCGTGAAGGCGGACTGCGTCCTGACGGATGATCCCGGGAAGAGCCGGCGGGAGATCCGCACCCTGCGCAGCGGGGAAACGGTGATCGCCATGCTGGGGATGAAGGGAGAAAAGAAAAACTGGCTGTATGTGGAGGCGGACGTGAACGGCCAGCCGGTCTGGGGCTTCGCGGACGCCGGATGCCTGGAGGAGGAGAATCCCTGGAGCCTGGAGGGGGACAGGCTGATTGTCCGGGAGGGTATCAGCCGGATGGGATCGGTCTGGGGCATGGATGAAGAGGGTTACGGGAGCCCCGTCATTCAGAAAGGGGACATCTGGTGTCCGGGCCTGAATCTGCGGGATATGCTTTCAGCTCCGGTCCATGAGATTGTTCTGCCCTCCACCCTGCGGATGATCGGGGATGAGGCCCTTACCGAGCTGACCGGACAGAGCGTTTTCCTTGCGGGGCCCGCCGACTGGGTCTCCGACATGGCGTTCGCCTATGGATGGATCTCCAGCCTGATCCTGGGAAAGGACTACACGGGCGGAATGCCCGGTCTGTACGGCCTCGTCATTCAGGCGTGGGAGGTGGAGGCGGGAAACCGGCAGTACGCCAGCCGGGACGGCGTTCTTTTCAGCGCGGACGGTGAAACCCTGCTTTCCTACCCGCCGGGCCGGACCGCCCTGCATTACGACGTTCCCGCGGGGACGAAAACAATCGCTTCCTACGCCTTCGACGACGGCGACATGGGGATCCCCCTGCAGACGATTTCCCTGCCCATCGGGCTGAAACGCATTGAAGCATACGCGTTTGGCGGATGCGGCAGGCTGCATAGCCTGACCGTGCCGCTGACGGTGACGGAGCTGGACGATGACGCCTTCGCCAACTGCGTCAGCCTGGAACGGCTTTCCCTGCCTCCGGGCATGACGGCCTCCTGGGACGACGATTACGCGCTGCACGAGGATCAGAGCCGATATATGGGGGATAACGGGGGCACGCTGGAAACGCCTCGGGCCACGGACAACTTTGGCCGTGTGATCACGGAGACCCGGGTGACCGTTTCCGTCTGGCTTTCCGGAGAAAACGGCGAGGGACCGGTCCCTGTCTATATCTCCCCGACGGCGGAGACCCCCGTAAAGGAAAAGCCTTCGGGTACCCGGGCCAGCTATTCTTCCTTCGCCGGAAACCGGGCGAAAATCTGGGACTGGGGGGATGATTCCTGGGTCAGCCTGGATCATACCCTGCCCGCGGGAAATTCCGTCTTTTTTGAAATCTCCGCGGTTCTGCCCACGGAGGAAGGGATGGCGGAGCTGAAGCGGCGGAACATGGACGCCTATTACGCCGCTTACTTTGACGACGAGGATGACATGGTGGGCCGTTTTTATCAGGAATCGGGGAAAGCGGGCACCGAGGACGACGAAACCGAGCTGCCCCTCAGCCAGCTGATTCTCCGCCGTCCTTTTACCGGGGACAGCCGGGTTTTTGCCATGCTGATGACGGATAAACCCGGCCAGCCCATTCATCTTCTGGATGCGCCGGGAGGCGCTTCCCTGGGCTGGACCTATCGGTCCGAGCAGGCGGAGGTGCTGGAAACTCGGGAGGACTGGGCTCGGATCCGAACCATCGCGCTGACCGGATGGGTGAAAACGGAAAACCTGCTGATCGTGGAACAGGAATCCCGGTGAAGCGAAAGGGATTCCCTGGAACCGGAGAAAGGAATCGACGTGAAAAGGAATCTGAAAGGATTATGTATCCTGCTGAGCGCGGCCCTGCTGCTTTCAGGCACGGCCGCTGCGGAAAGCGGATCCTGGAGCCAGATCAATCAGTCCATCGCCCGGGGAGAAAACTGGCAGCGTTATGTGACGGATCCAGCGGACTTTCAGCTGGGATCTTCCGCTCCCCTGGAAGGGCACGAAGGGCTTTCCATTCAGCAATGGGGCGAATACCCTTCCGTGGACGGCTCCACGGTGTGCGTGCCGCTGGCCATGGAGCTGGCGCGGCAGTGGCTGGATCTGCCGGAGGAGGATCTGAATGGGTTCGTCAATTTCTCCACCACGCCCTATGCCTATGACCGGCTGACCCGGGGGCTGCCCAATCCCATGGTGACCATTGCCTCCCGGGGAATCATGATGGATGATACCCATCCCATCGACCTGGTGCTGGGCACCGGCCCCAACGCGGACGAAAAAAAGGCCGCCGAGGACGCGGGGGTGGAGCTGGTAATGACCCCCGTGTGCTACGACGCCTTCGTGTTCCTGGTGAACAGCGAAAACCCGGTGGAAAGCCTGACTGCGGATCAGATTCGGGGAATTTATACCGGCGTCATCGCCCGATGGGAGCAGGTGGGCGGCCTGAAGGACGCCCTGATTGCGCCCTTTCAGCGGCCCCACGGGTCCGGAAGCCAGACAGCCATGGAAGAGCTGGTGATGGATGGATATGAGCTGAAGTCTGTGGAGGAGAACTATATTTCCGAGGGCATGTCGGACCTGATCGCGCAGATCGGAAATTATGACAACAGCCGCAACGCCATCGGGTATTCCTACCTGTACTATGTGGACAGCCTGTACAAAAGCGGCGGCATAAAAGTGCTGGCGGTGGACGGCGTGCCGCCGACGCCGGAAAACCTGCGGAGCGGCGCCTATCCTTTCACGGTGTATTATTACGCCGTTTACGCCAGGGGAAACGAAAACGCGCAGCGCTTTGTGAACTGGCTGGTTTCTGACGAAGGACAGGCCTGCGTCGCCCAGGCGGGATACGTTCCCCTTCACTGACGCTTGCCCGCCCTCATGAGAAACGGGACAATCGTCATATCGGCTGTCGGGAGGAATACCGGAAGACATTCTTTTCCATGCCGCAGCCGCTCCTGTATACGCGCTCATTCCCCCAAAAACGGTTGTTTCCTCATATCCGGCAGCCTGAGAGAAGAAACGAGAAAGCTTCGGCGTTTCCGGTTCGGAGCCAGATCAGGTTCATCAGCCGGAAACGCAAGCGCGGCTTGAAAAACATTGTCAAAAATAGCTATTCGGATGAAATTGTGCCCCGGGATTTTCTCAGGATGGATCGGGCCACCTCGGACGTCTGTATAGGAGCTGATGACGCTTTTACTCCGCCGGCGCTGAAAGAAATCGTGAGAAAACGTTTCGAGGAGGCTGGATATTCTACCTCGATGATGATTGCAGGATTAATTTCGGGGTTTTCGATTTCCACATTTTCCACAACTATGCGGTTGACGCCGGCGATGAATTTCGCTAAACTCGAGATTGTCACAGAGCTTCACTCCTGACCTTGATTTCTGGACAATTTCAAGTATATCAGGAAAGCCCTGTGATGTTTAGTTTCCATGGTATCTCGCTCATTTACTACCCTCGGGTTCTAGCGAAGAGCCAAAAATTTGCCGTTTTTCCCCCAAAATGAAAAAAGACTGCCGAAGCAGTCTTTTCGTTTCAGGCCAGCCTTGCCCTCAAAGCTTCCTGAAGCACCTTGGAGCAGTTGATGCCTCTCTTATCGGCCTGTGTTACCATCCATGCAGGAAGCGAAACATTTTTCCG
>JAFUGS010000060.1 GCA_017469265.1 Clostridia bacterium | reverse complement strand
TGGCCCAGGAACTCGGTGATGGTCTTCTTCAGCTCTTCAATGCCGGCGCCGCCGCGGCCGATGATCATGCCGGGCTTCGCGGTGAAGATGTTCACGGTCATGGTCTGCGCGGTGCGCTCGATATCAATGTGGGAAATACCGGTGGCATAATACTTTTCCTTCAGCATCTTGCGAAGCTTGTAGTCTTCCACCAGGTGATCCGCGAAATCCTTTTTCCCGGCGTACCAGCGGGTGCTCCAGTCATAGATGACACCAACGCGCGCGCCATGGGGATTAACCTTGTGACCCATGTTGAATCCTCCTTCGCCTTACTTCTGGTCAAGCACCACGCTGATATGGCTGGTGCGCTTGAGCATGGGAGATGCGCTGCCGCGGCTGCGGGCAACGTACCGCTTCAGGGTGGGGCCGGGATTGGCATACACCTCTGCGACATAAAGGTTCTGGCGGTTCAACTCCTGATTGTTTACCGCGTTGGCGATGGCACTGTTCAGCAGCTTCAGCACCACGGGGCTCGCGGCCTTGGGGGTATACTGCAGAATGGCCAGGGCTTCGTCCACGTCCTTGCCGCGGATCAGATCGATCACGATCTTGACCTTCCGGGGAGAGATGCGAACGTACTTGGCATGCGCCTGCGGCCGCTTATCGGCATTGGCCTTGCGGGCTGCCGCTTTTTCCTTGCTACGGGTCGCCATATTGTTTCACTCCTCTCCTTACTTGCGATTGCTGCCCTTGTCGCCGGCATGGCCGCGGAAGGTGCGGGTCGGGGCAAATTCGCCCAGCTTGTGTCCCACCATGTCCTCCGTCACATAGACCGGAACATGCTTCCGGCCGTCATGGACGGCCACGGTGTGGCCCACAAAATCCGGGAAGATGGTGCTCGCGCGGCTCCAGGTCTTCACGACCGCCTTCTTTCCGGAGTTGTTCATCTCCTGAATGCGCTTCATCAGCGCGGCCTCCACATAGGGGCCCTTCTTAATGGAACGGCTCATTTGTTCTCCATAGCCTCCTTCCGCTTACTTCTTGCCGGCGCGCTTGACGATCATCTTGTTGGAATACTTCTTGTGCTTCCGGGTCTTGTAACCCAGGGCCGGCTTGCCCCACGGGGTCACAGGAGCGGGCATTCCAACGGGGCTCTTGCCCTCGCCGCCGCCGTGCGGATGGTCGTTCGGGTTCATGACGACGCCGCGGACGGTGGGCCGGACGCCCATGTGGCGAACGCGGCCGGCCTTGCCCAGGCGTACGTTCTCATGATCCGTGTTGCCCACGGTGCCGATGGTCGCCTTGGCGTTCAGCGGCAGCTTCCGCATTTCGCCGCTGGGCAGGCGGAGCTGCGCGTAGCCGTTTTCCTTGGCCATGAGCTGAGCGCTCATGCCCGCGGACCGGACCAGCTGGCCGCCGCGGCCGGGCTTCAGCTCCAGGTTGTGGATCAGCGTACCCACGGGGATGTTGCTGATGGGCAGCGCGTTGCCGGGCTTGATGTCGGCGTTGTCGCTGCTGATGACCGTGTCGCCCACCTTCAGGCCCAGAGGCGCCAGGATGTAGCGCTTCTCGCCGTCGGCGTAGAACAGCAGGGCGATGAAGGCGCTGCGGTTCGGGTCATATTCAATCGCGGCCACTTTGGCGGGGATGTCCACCTTGTCGCGCTTGAAGTCGATGATGCGGTACTTGACTTTGTTGCCGCCGCCCTGATGCCGGACGGTGATCTTGCCCTGGTTGTTGCGGCCGGCGTTCTTCTTGAGGTATTCCGTGAGGCTCTTTTCGGGCTTCTTCTTGGTAATCTCCTCATAGGTCAGAACCGACATGAAGCGCCGGGCGGGCGAAGTCGGCTTGTAAACTCGAATAGCCATGTTTTCGTCTCCTCCCTGCTTTTACTCGGCCATACCCGCGAAGAACTTGATGGGCTTCGAGTCCTTCTTCAGGGTAACATAGGCCTTCTTGGTCTCGGGCGTGCGGCCCTGGGTGCGGCCCTGCCGCTTCATCTTGCCGATGGTGCGCAGGGTGTTCACCTTCGCGACCTTGACGCCGTCGTCAGCGAACACGGTCTCAATCGCGGACTTGATCTCCGCCTTGTTGGCGTGGATGTCCACCTCGAAGACATAACGCATGTCCTCGATGCCCTCATAAGCCTTTTCAGTGAGGATGGGGCGCTTGATGATGTCGTAGGCGTTTTTCATTCCGCGTACACCTCCTCCACGGATTCCTTGGCGGCCTTGGTCAGAATCACCTTGTCCGCGTCCAGGATATCATACACATTCAGGGTGTTCACATAGGTGGTCTTGGCCTTGGGCAGGTTCGCGGTGGCGCGCACCACGTTCTCATCCCGCTCGGGCAGCACGACCAGCGCCTTCTTCTCCGCCTGCAGCTTCTTCAGCGTTTCGGCCATCAGCTTGGTCTTGCCTTCCTTCAGGGTCAGGGCATCCACCACGATCAGCTCGCCGGCGTTCAGCTTCGCGGTCATGGCGCTCTTAAAGGCCACGCGGCGAACCTTCTTGTTCACGGCGATGACGTAATCCCGGGGCTTGGGGGCGAACACCACGCCGCCGTGCTTGAACTGGGGCGCGCGGTTGCCATGGTGCCGGGCGTTGCCGGTGCCCTTCTGGCGGTAGATCTTCCGGCCGCCGCCGCGGACCTGTCCGCGGGTCAGGGCGCTCTGGGTTCCCTGCCGCTGCGCGGCCAGGTAGGAACGGACGACCAGGTGCATGGCGGCTTCATTAATGGGAGCGGCGAAAATCGCGTCGCTCAGCTCCACTTCGCCGATGGTCGCTCCTTCCATATTATAAAGAGCAGTCTTAGCCATTGTCTTTTACTCCTTCCTACCGGATCAGGCCTTCACGGTGTCACGGATCAGCAGCAGGCCTTCGTTGGGGCCGGGCACAGCGCCCTTCACCAGCAGCAGGTTCCGCTCCGCGTCCACCTGAACGACTTCCAGGTTCTGCACCGTGACGCGGTCCACGCCGTAGTGGCCGGCCATGTGCTTGTTCTTGAACACCCGGCTGGGATCGGAGTTCGCGCTCAGGGAACCCACGCCGCGGTGATACTTGGAGCCGTGCGCCATGGGGCCGGTGTGCTGATTCCAGCGCTGGATGGCGCCGGTGTAGCCGTGGCCCTTGCTGGTGCCGGTGATGTCGATCTTATCGCCGGAGGCGAACTGGTCGCACTTCAGCACATCGCCCACCTTGTAGCCCGCGCAGTCATCGAACCGCAGCTCCCGCAGGTGGCGCTTCGCGTCGACGCCTGCCTTCTTGTAATGGCCCAGCTCCGGCTTGTTCAGCAGCTTCTTGGCCCGGTTCTCCGTCAGGTCGCCAAAACCGACCTGCACGGCATCGTAACCATCGGATTCCTTGTTCTTGGTCTGCACCACGGTGCAGGGGCCCGCTTCAATCACGGTGACCGGGATCAGACGGCCGTCTTCCGCGAAGACCTGCGTCATACCGATCTTTTTGCCCACGATCGCTTTCTTCATCTTCTCTTTCCTCCCGCTTACAGCTTCATTTCGATTTCGACACCAGCAGGAAGATCCAGCTTCATCATGGCGTCCACCGTTTTGGGATTCGGGTTATTGATGTCGATCAGGCGCTTGTGCGTCCGGCGCTCGAACTGCTCGCGGCTGTCCTTGTACTTGTGCACCGCGCGAAGAATGGTCACGACCTCGCGCTCCGTGGGCAGCGGGATGGGGCCGGAGACACGGGCACCCGTGCGCTTGGCGGTTTCCACGATCCGCTCGGCGCTCTGATCGATCAGTTTGTGCTCGTAGCTCTTCAGCTTGATACGAATTTTCTGGTTGGCCATACCTGTTTTCCCTCCTTGATTTTCGTGCTCGTTTTCGCCGCGTTTGGGATCCGCTCGCAGGTGCGGGTCCGGGTTCGGCGTTTCGAGTCCGTCGCCCGATTGACGGGCTGGTCCAGGATAATTACCCGCCTGGCCTGGCGGCAACTTACCCCTTCATCCCTACACAGACAACAGGCATATTATACACGAGTCCGGTGATCAAATCAAGGGCTTTTCCGGCCTTTTTTAAAAAAAATTTTGACTTTTTCGCGACTTTTTCCTTCCATCCCGCCATATTTTTCAAGCCTCTTCCTTTCGCATAATGTACACGCCTTTAGGTGTGCCCCTTTTTTTGCCCTTCCGGGGCCCTTTTTGCCTTTTTGACCGCCCGAAAACGGAGAAAAGCCCGCGAAACCTTAGAATTCACGGGCTTTCCCGGTTTTATGACTTTAACACGCTTCTTGGCGTGCCCATTTCTATGCCCCGTGCCGTGGTGCTTCCGCCGAAACGGGCGGGAGCATTCCGCCGGGTCAGCGCGGATCTCTCCTATGTCACGCAAAAAGCGGGAGGTTTTCCCCCCGCTTTCGTCCGTGCCGAAACGGTTATTCCGCAGCCTCCGCCCATTGCTCGTACAGCCGGTCGATGGCCGCCTTTCCTTCATTGTAGCGCCTAGTCATTTCCGCCGCTTCCTCCGGGTTCTGCCAGATATCGGGCTTTGCCAGGCTTTCCTCCAGGGCCGCGTTCTCCCGCTCCGCCTCCGCGATGCGTTTTTCCAGCGCCGCCAGATGATCCTTCCGCTCCTTTTCCCGGCGCTGCTCCTCCCGGCTCTTTTTCTTTTCCTTTTCCGCCGCGGTCCGGGTCATCTGGGGCAGATCCCCGTCCGGGGGCTGGTCCCGGCTCACCTTGGCGAAGTACGCGTCATAATTGCCCAGGTACTCCTTCAGCCGGCCGTCCTCCAGGGCCCAGACCTTCTCCGCGAAGCGGTTGATGAAGTACCGGTCATGGCTGATGGCGATGATGGTGCCCTCGAAGCCCTCCAGTGCCTCCTCCAGCACCTCCCGGCTGTCCATGTCCAGATGGTTGGTGGGCTCGTCCAGCAGCAGCACGTTGTCCTTCCGCAGCATCAGCTCCGTCAGGGCCACCCGGCCCTTCTCCCCGCCGGAGAGGGTGGAGACGGGGCTGAAGACCTCCTCCCCCGTGAAGAGGAACTGGCCCAGCGCGCCCCGGACCTCGTACTGCTCCAGCCGGGGAAAGCGGTCCCAGACCTCGTCCAGGATGGTTTTGTCCTCCCGCAGGCCCGCCTGATGCTGATCATAGTAGCCGATGTCCACGCCCGCGCCCCAGCGGATGATCCCCGCGTCCGGCTTCTCCTGGGCGATGAGGCATTTGAAAAGGGTGGATTTGCCCGTGCCGTTGTCGCCGATCAGGGCGATGCGGTCCCCCGCCCGGACATGAAGCTTCAGATCTGTGAACAGATCCCGCCCGCCGTAGCCCTTGCGCAGGCCCTCCGCGATCAGCACGTCATCTCCCGTGCGGCGGCGGGTTGCAAAATGGAAATGAATGGCCCCTTCCTCCTGGGGCCGCTCCAGCCTTTCCATTTTTTCCAGCCGCTTCTCCCGGCTTTCCGCCGCCCGGATGCTTTTTTCCCGGTTGAAGCGGCGGTAGGTGGCGATGATGGCCTCCTCCCGGGCGATTTCCTTCTGCTGGTTCTGCCAGGCCTTCATCCGGGATTCGTAGACCGCCGTGCGCTTCTCCAGGTATTCCGTATAGTTGCCGCCGTAGGTCTCCACGGTGCCCATGAGCAGCTCCGCCATTCTCCCGCAGACATGGTCCATGAAGGTCCGGTCATGGCTGATCACCAGGACCGCGCCCCGGTAGCTCCGCAGATAGTCCTCCAGCCAGGCGATGCTCTTCAGGTCCAGATGGTTGGTGGGCTCGTCCAGCAGCAGCAGATCCGGCCCGGACAGCAGCATCCGCCCCAGGCACAGCCGGGTCCGCTCCCCGCCGGACAGAATGGAGGTCCGCTGGTTCTGGTACTTCCGCAGATCCAGCCCGGCCAGCACCCCCTGCACCGCGGACCGCCAGCCGTAGCCGTTTCCGTCCTCAAAGGCCCGGGTCAGCCGGTCGTACTTTCCGCCCAGCTGGCGCAGGCGCTCCGGATCTCCGGCGGCCTTCGTCATTTCCCGTTCCGTTTCCCGCAGCTCGTTTTCCAGCGCCACCACGGGGTCAAACACGCTTTCCAGCACCCGGGCCACCGTTTCCTCCCCGCTCAGCTCCCCCTGCTGGGCCAGGTACCCGATCCGCAGCCCCTTCTGCAGGCTGACGGTGCCGCCGTCCGCGTTTTCCACCCCGGCGATGATCTTCATCAGGGTGCTCTTGCCGCTGCCGTTCACCCCCACCAGCCCCATGCGCTCGCCCTCCTGCAGGGCGAAGGACACCTCCCGGAGCACCTGGTGGGTGCCAAAGCTTTTCGAAACATCTTGCAAGGACAGGATGATCATGGATCTTCGTTCTCCCTTATGACGTACACTTCTCCTCTCCGGTCCCGCAGGGCCACGTCCAGCCGGACATCCCGGCCCGGCAGGATGCCCTCCTCCGCCAGGGCGGCCCGGCTGACCCGCATGGCCTGCTCCGGCGTGTTGTTCTCGCCGCTCAGATGGCCCAGCAGAATCGTTCCCGTTCCCGCGGCGATCAGATGCTTCAGCGCGGAAGCGCAGGCGTCGTTGCTCAGGTGGCCCCGGTCTCCCAGGATCCGGGCCTTCAGCATCGCGTTGTAATGGGGATTGGCCCGCAGCATGTCCGGGTCGTGGTTGCTTTCCAGCAGGATCAGGCTGCTGCCGGCGATCTGGTCATAGACCTCCCGGGAAAAATGCCCCAGGTCCGTGGCGGTGGAGACGCTGAGCTTTCCGCCGTACAGCCGGAAGCCCACCGGGTCCGCCGCGTCGTGGGGAATGGCGAAGGGCACCACGCCCATCTCCCCCAGATAAAAATCCCGGCCCACATAAAACTCCCGGCGCAGATCACCGGGAATTTTACCGATTTTATCCTCCATGGCCGCCCAGGTGCCGCTGGTGGCGTACACCGGCAGATGGTACCGCCGGGCCAGCACCCCCGCGCCCTGGATATGATCCGTGTGCTCGTGGGTGATCAGCAGGCCGCTGAGCGTCTCCGGGGCGACGCCGATGCTCCTGAGCGCCTCCTCGATGGGCCGGCCCGGTTTTCCCGCGTCGATCAGCAGCCGCGTGCCGCCGTACTGGCAGAACAGGGCATTGCCGCTGGACCCGGAAAACAGCGGGCAGAAATACATTTCCATGTGTGCATAATCCTTTTCGTCAGAGATCCAGGTGCTTCGCCACCCGCTCCTCGGGGGGCGGCGGCGGCATGTAGTCCGGACCGAAGAGAATCGTCAGCACCTCGTCGTATCTTTTCGGGATCACGGCCTGCACATCGGCGAAGGGCGCCCTGATTTTCTCCGCGAACTGCTCCGGATGCCACACATGGGTCATGAGCTCAAAGGCGCCGTTGCTCATGTGCAGGTCCGTGCCTTCCTTCACCCGGGTGGACACCCGCTCATACCGTTTCGCCTTCCAGGCATAGGAGAAGGGCAGCCCCAGCAGATGGGTCCCCCGGAGCAGAATCCGGTTTTTCAGGCCGAAGCGGCTGTAGTCCACGTTTTTCTTCATCATGCCCTGCAGCAGGTGCAGGTGCAGCAGATGCAGCTTCCGCCGCCAGCCCGCCGGGGGCAGCGGATCCAGGATGAACAGATCCGTAAAGGCCACCGCCTTCTCCGGGTCCCGGTTCATGACCCGGGGGGTCCAGGTGTCCAGATAGGTCAGCTCGAAGCGCTGATCGCACTCTTTGGGATAGACCGCGCGGAACGCGGTAAAGGCCTCCCGGGTCATCAGCAGGTCCACGTCGTCATCCCAGGGGATGAAGCCCTGGTGGCGCACGGCCCCCAGCAGCGTCCCGCACATCAGGTTGTATTCAATGCCGTGCCGTTCGCAGACGGACACGATGTCCCGCAGCTGCTCCAGCAGCTCCTCATGGATTTCTTCCAGCGTCAGTTCTTTTTTCATTGATCAGCGCCATGGCCTTTTCAGCGATGGCTTCTCCATCGATTCCGTATAAATGGCGCAGGTACGCCTGATTCCCCACCACGGCGGAGAACTCGTCCTTCAGGCCCAGCCGGTGAACCCGGCAGGGGCATCCCGCCTCCGCGATGACCTCGCACACCGCGCCGCCGAAGCCGCCCAGGATCGTATGCTCCTCCACGGTGATCAGGTCCGTAAACCGGCCCGCCAGGGAAAGGACCGCCTCCCGGTCCAGGGGCTTCAGGCAGGGGAAGCTGACCACCTCCGCGGACACGCCGGCCTCCGCCAGTTTTTCCGCCGCCCGTTTCAGCTCCACCAGGATGCCGCCCGCGCTCAGCAGCGCGATGTCCCGGCCCTCCCGCAGGCGGATGGCCTTCGGAAAGCGCCAGTCCGGAACCGGCTCCTCATGGGCGTGGGGCTCATTGCCCCGCCCCAGCCGCAGGTAGCAGGTGCCCGGCGTCTGAAACATCGCCGGCACCACCGCCTCCGTCTCCGCCGGGTCGCCGGGCGTGAAGCAGGTCACCCCCGGAATGGCCCGCAGCACGGCCATGTCCTCCGTCGCGTGATGGCTCATGCCCAGGCTGCCGTAGACAAAGCCGCCCCCGACGCAGACGATCTTCACGTCCGCCCCGTGGTAGGCGCAGTCGTTCCGGATCTGCTCCAGGGGGCGCAGGGTGGGAAAATTGCCGATAGAATAGACCACCACCTTCCGGCCCGTGGCCGCCAGGCCCGCGGCCAGCCCCACCATGCTCTGCTCCGCGATGCCCGCGTTCAGCAGCCGGTCCGGAAACTGTTCCTTCACCGGGCGCAGCACCCCGAAGCCCAGATCCCCCGTCACCAGCACAATCCGCTCATCCCGGGCCATCTCCCGCAGCAGCGCCCTGACAAACGCGTCTCTCATGGCCTTTGCGCCTCCAGTTCCCGCAGCGCGGCTTCGTATTCCTCCCCCTGGGGCGTACGGTAATGCCAGAGGATATCGTTTTCCATAAAGGAAACGCCCTTGCCCTTCACCGTGTTCGCCAGGATGACGGAAGGCCTGCCGGTGCCGGCGTTCCCCTCCGCCCAGGCGAAGGCCTTCTCCAACCCGTTCACGTCATGCCCGTCGCAGGACAGGGCGTTCCACCCGAAATCCCGCCACTTGCTTTCAAAGGGCTCCAGCGCCAGGGTGTTTTTCACAAAATCCAGGCTCTGCATGTGGTTGTAATCCACCACCGCGATCAGCCGGTCCAGCCGGAACTGGGCCGCCTGCAGCGCGGTTTCCCAGACCGCGCCCTCGTCGCATTCCCCGTCGCCCAGCACCACGAAGGTTCGCCAGGCCTCGCTGTCCATCCGGGCGCCCAGGGCCATGCCCGCGCCCACCGCCAGCCCGTGGCCCAGGGATCCGGTGGAAACCTCCACCCCAGGCACGCCCTTGTGGCTTACGTGCCCGCTGAGCCGGGAGCCGTTGGCGTAATGGGTGCTGAGCTCCTCCACCGGGAAGAAGCCAGTCTCCGCCAGCGCCGCGTACACCGCGCTGCCCGCGTGCCCCTTGCTGAGGATCAGGCGGTCCCGGTCCGGCATTTTCGGCGCTGCGGGATCCACCCGCAGCACCCGGGCGTACAGCACGGCGATGATCTCCGCCACGCTGAAAACGCTGCCGATATGGCTGCCCCGGCTCAGATGGGCCATCTCCAGCCCGTTCCGCCGGATCAGCCAGGCCAGCACCCGGGGATCCCCCGCGTCCGGCGTCCGCCCGCCGAAGGCGCTGTGCACCCGCGCTTCATAACTTTCCAACGCTTTATTTCTCCTTCGCGGCCTTCTCGGCCTTTTTGAAAACCCCGGCGATGGTCTCCCAGAAGAGCTGCCAGTCCAGGGGGAAGCTCTGATTCCGGGCGTATTCCACCCGCAGCTGATTCTTCTTCGGCAGGATCAGGCGCTCAAAGTTGCCCACCGGATCCTCCTCGCCCACGATCTCGTCCTGGGCGATGTAGACAATGCTGCTCCGGTCCGTCACCCCCGGGCGGACCCACAGGATGCACTGCTGCTCCTCCGTGTACTGATTCGTGTACAGCAGCAGCTCCGGCCGGGGGCCCACAAAGCTCATGTCCCCCCGCAGGATGTTGAACAGCTGGGGCAGCTCATCCAGCTTGAAGCGCCGCATGATCCGGCCCGCCCGGGTGACCCGGGCGTCATTCTTGGCGGTGGTGCCGCCGGTCTGATCCGCCCCCACCACCATGGACCGGAACTTGAAGATGTAGAAGGGCTGATTGTGATATCCACCCCGGATGGCCTTGTAGATCACGGGCCCGGGGGAATCCAGCCTGACCCAGACCGCCAGGGGCAGCATCAGGATCAGCCCCGGCGGCAGCAGCAGCAGCGCCAGCAGCAGATCCAGCGCCCGTTTCACCACATGGCTGTAGAAAGGGTGGCTCAGGGGCCCGTCCCAGTAGGGCATTTCCGGCAGTTTCTTTTTTCCGCTCATGCCTGCACCTGCTCCAGCAGCTCATGCAGCCGGTTCAATTCCTCCAGGCTGCTGTACTGCAGTACGATTTTTCCCTTTTTCACGGTCCCCGTCAGGGTGGCCTTCATGCCCGTCTTTTCCAGCAGGCGTTCCTGCAGCTCCCGGAGCTCCGGCGCCAGGGTTCTGCCCGCCTTCGTCCTCCGCGGGTCCTGCTTTTTCCGCTTCGCCGCCAGCGCCTCCAGCTGACGCACGTTCAGGCCCTCATCCGCCGCCAGGCGGGCCAGGCGGATCTGCTCCGCCGCTTCCGTCAGCCCCGCCAGCACCCGGGCGTGCCCCGCGGTCAGCAGGCCGTCCCGGACCATCTCCGTCACTTCCTCCGGCAGGCTCAGCAGCCGGATCAGGTTCGCCACCGCCGGGCGGCTCTTGCCCAGCCGGGAGGCGACCTTCTCCTGGGTGTATCCGCACTGCTGCATCAGCGCCCGGATGCCCCGGGCCGCGTCCACCGGGTTCAGGTCCTCCCGCTGCAGGTTTTCAATCAGGGAGATTTCCATCTGGCGGACGATGTCCAGATCCTTCACGATGCAGGGCACCGTCTCCAGCCCGGCCATCCGCCCCGCCCGATACCGCCGCTCCCCGGCGATGATCCGGTACCGGCCGTTGCTGGCCGCCACCACGATCAGCGGCTGCAGCACCCCCTGGTCCCGCACGCTGTCCGCCAGCAGGCGCAGGGTGTCTTCGTCAAAGGTTTTCCGGGGCTGGTCCGGGTTCGGATCCAGCTCCCCGATGGGGATTTCCTGAATGCTGGCGCCCCAGTCCTCGTTCTCCGCAAACAGGGAGTCCAGCCCGCGCCCCAGGCCATGTGCCTTCTTCGCCATTACAGCTTTCCTCCCGTTCCGTTTTTCCTGTTCCGGGCAAGAACTTCCTTCGCCAGGGACTGATAGGCCAGGGCCCCCGTGCTCTTCGGGTCATACAGGTGGATGGGCTCCCCGTGGCTGGGGGCTTCCCCCAGGCGCACGTTCCGGGGAATGGTGGTGGCGAAAACTTCCTTCTTAAAGTGCTTCTTGACCTGATCCACCACCTGCAGGCCCAGGTTCGTGCGCCCGTCCAGCATGGTCAGCAGCACGCCCTCGATCTCCAGCCTGGGATTCATGGCCTTTTTCACCCGCCCGATGGTATTCATCAGGCTGGTGACCCCCTCCAGCGCGTAATACTCGCACTGGATCGGAATCAGCACCGAATCCGCCGCGGCCAGCGCGTTCAGCGTCAGCAGGCTCAGGCTCGGCGGGCAGTCGATCAGGATGAAGGCATAATCCTCCCGGATGGGGGCCAGCAGGGTTTTCAGATAGTATTCCCGCCGATCCTCCCCCACCAGCTCCACCTCGGCGCCGGCCAGACGGATGTCGGACCCGATCAGCCGCAGCTTTTTGACGCCGGTCTTCTGCACGCAGTCCTCAATCTTCGCCCGGCCCATCAGCGCGTCATAGACGGAATTGTTGTCCCTCACCCGGCAGCCCAGGCCGCTGGTGGTGTTCCCCTGGGGATCCAGGTCCACCATCAGCGTCTTCTTCCCCATCTCTGCCAGCCAGGCGGACAAATTCACGGCGGTCGTCGTTTTTCCGACGCCGCCTTTCTGATTCGTAATCGCGATGATCTTCGCCATGGGCCTTCCTCTCCGTTGGTTTACACAAAAAGTAACATCTGGTATAATACATCATTATTCCCCGATTTTCAAGGAGGGATCCCCCTATGCCGCTTCATCGCTGCGCCCTGTGCCACATTGACCTGGATCAGGTCTCCGTTCGCCGGGGCGGGCAGCTGCTTCTGCAGGATGTGTCCATGCACATCCACTGCGGTCAGCTCACCGTGCTGATCGGGCAGAACGGCGCCGGAAAAACGACGCTGATCCGCGCCCTGCTGGGCGAAATTCCCCATGGCGGCGCCATCCGGCATGTGGACAGCGCCGGGCGGGATCTCGCGCACCTGACCACCGGCTATGTGCCCCAGCATCTGTCCTTCGATCCCGAGATGCCCCTGACGGTGACGGACTTTCTGGCCTCCGCCTTTTCCCGCCGTCCCGTCTGGACGGGCATCCGCAAAAGCGTCCGCGCCCGGGTGGCGGAAGCCCTGGCCGACGTAAACGCCGCCGGCCTGGGGGACACGCCCCTGGGCCGCTGCTCCGGCGGGGAGCTGCAGCGGGTGCTGCTGGCCCTGGCCCTGCATCCCGCGCCGGATCTGCTGGTGCTGGACGAGCCCGTCAGCGGCGTGGACCGGAACGGGCTGAAAATGTTCCTGGACACCGTGACCCACCTGAAGGAAACCCGGCATATGGCCATCCTGCTGGTCAGCCATGACCTGCGCCTGGTCCGGGAGTACGCGGACCACGTGGTTCTGCTGGATAAAAATGTGCTGGCCCAGGGCCAACCGGAAGCCGTCTTTTCCTCCCCCGCCTTTGAGAGCGTTTTCGGCACCGGCGCGGAGAAAACCGTCCCGCCCCGGCCGGATGTCCTCCTGCCGGAGATGCTGCTGACAGATACCCCGCCCGCCCACGGCGGCGCGGCGCATGTCCATACTGCCCGGGAGAGTGAGGCGCCCCAGCCGGATGTCCTCCTGCCGGAGGCTCCTTCCGCCCACGGCGATGCGGCCCACACCCATGCCGCCCGGGAAGGTGAAAAATCCCGGCCCGCGGCCGGCCTCAGCCGGATCGCACGGATCACTTCGTCCCCCCGGTCCAAAGCTTCCGCCGCTCCCGCGGCGGATCCCGGGGCGGAAAAGGAGGCGGATCGCTGATGGAAAACCTGTACGCGCTGATGGACACGCTGCTTCCCTTTGAGGTGTTCCGTTTTTCCTTCATGAAAAACGCCTTTCTGGCCGTGCTGCTGCTGACGCCCCTGCTGGGGCTGCTGGGCACCATGGCGGTGAACCATCAAATGGCCTTCTTCTCCGACGCCCTGGGGCATTCCGCCATCACCGGCATCGGCCTGGGCATCCTGCTGGGCCTTCGCAGCGACCTGATGGCCATGCTGATCTTCGGCGTCGTCTGGGCGGTGCTGATCTGCCTGATCAAGCAGAGCGGCTCCGCCTCCACGGACACCATCATCTCCGTTTTTTCCTCCACCTCCATCGCGGCCGGGCTGCTGATCCTGGCCCGGGGCGGCAAGTTTGCCCGGTATTCCTCCCTGCTGATCGGTGATATCCTCGCCGTCACCCCGGAGGATCTTCTTTCCCTGGCCATCGCCCTGCCCCTGGGGGTGATCCTCTGGGCGGCCATGTACAACCAGCTGCTGCTGACCAGCGTCTCCCCTTCCCTGGCCCGGTCCCGGGGGATCCATACCCGCCTGGTGGAAGGCGCCTTCGTGGTGCTGGTGGCCGTCGCCGTGATGCTGGCCATCCGCTGGGTGGGCGTGCTGCTGATCAACGCGCTGCTGATCCTGCCCGCCGCCGCGGGCCGCAACCTAGCCCGGAACAGCCGCCAACACGCGGTCTTCTCCGTGCTCATCGCCCTCTTCAGCGGGATCCTCGGCCTGATCCTGGCCTATCACCAGGACACCAGCGCCGGCGCCTCCATCGTGCTGGTGGCCGCCGCCTGTTACGCCCTATCCCTGCTGCTGCGCCGCTGGCGGAAATAATCCGTCCCGCCGCGTCTTCTCCATCATATCCTTCCAGAGCGTGTTGAGATTGTGATTGAAAGGACGCCAGCCTGAAACGCCTACGCGCCACCTGCGGCTGCTCACAGGCCAAGCTGGGAAACCACCAGACTGTGATACCCTATTTGCTGGGAAACAGCCGAAAAGCCACACGGGAGGATGATTCACATGACAGCAAAAAAAGGCCCCGGTGGAGCAGGGATGCCAAATTTGCGGTTGTTTTTAGCAAAAACAGCAGTTATGAACATGGGCTGTCAAAAACTTCAGCTGTCTGAAAGCACGGGTACCCTTTAGGCTCCGCATTTGCTTCATCCCGGATTTTCTTTTTTATTCAGCCGCTCGGGTCCGTCCGGTGACCTTTTCATGGTATGCCCGCGGCTTCACCGGTCCTTCAGATGGACTTGCAGATGCGGATAGGTCATCTCTACGCCGTACTCCGCGAAGACATCGTACAGCAGCTCGTTCAGCTGAATCTTCACGGACAGAAAGTCCTCATTCCGGGCCCATAACCAGATGGTGTAGCTGATGGCGGAATCCCCGTAGCGGTCCAGGAAAACCCGGGGCTCCGGATCCTCCAGCACGCCCTCCGTCCGCTTGATCGCCGCCTGAACCGCCTTCCGGACCTGGGAAGGCGCGCTGTCGTAGGACGCGGAGACGCTGAGCTCCACCCGCCGGCGCCCGGTTCCCGTATAGTTGATCAACTTTCCGCTGGAAATGCTGCTGTTGGGGATAAACGCCATCCTGCCGTCAAAGGTTTCCACCCGGGTGTGCAGCACCCGGATTTCCCGGACGGTTCCGGCGATCCCGTCATGTTCAATGACATCGCCTGTTTCAAACGGATGGCTGCCCAGAACAAGAATTCCGCCGGCCAGATTGCTCAGAATGTTCTGAACCGCCAGGGAAACGGCCAGCCCCACCAGGCTGAGCAGCGCCAGAAAGGAGGTCACCGGAATGCCGATGGCATTGGCAGCGGACAGAACGACCACCACGTCCAGCAGCACTCTTGTCAGGGTCAGCAGAATCGTATGGACGGTCGCCGGGATTCCCGTCCGTTTTAGGATTTTTTTCAGAAAATGAAGAACCAGCCGGACGCAGACAAAGCCCGCCACCAGAATCAGCAGCGCCTTCCCGGCGGTCTGCCAGTCGATGGACTGAAGAATATTCCGGTATTCCTCCACGGTGCTTTCATCCGGCGTTTTTGTCAGCGCTTCCATTTTCCCCTTCTCCCACCGCTCTGTTCATTCAGTTCAGATATATCCAGGAAGGCTGCCGTCCCTCCTTCCCTGCCCGCGTAATGCATGAAGGCAAAACCAGCGGCAGGACGATTGTCTCTCTGACATACCCGTCGTCATCCCCGGTCAGATTGTTTCCCGTCCTCAGCTGTTCTGAAGCTTTTCCAGGGCGCGGACCGCGTTCTCCGGGACGGTGTTTTCCAGGGTCATGGACAAATCCCGGCGGCGGGCGAAGGCCATGAGGGCGCTGTAATCCATTTCGCCTTCACCGCAGGCCATGGCCGGCATCTGATCCCCTTCCAGGCGGTAATCCTTCATGTGCAGCAGGGCCACCCGGTCCCCCAGGCGGGTCATGGCTTCCCGCAGCACCTGCTCCCGCCGGTCCAGGTTTCCCGGCCCCAGCAGATTGACCGCGTCCAGAATGATCTTCAGATGATCGCTGGGGATGGCGTCCAGCATGCGCTCCGCCCGCTCCGGCGTGGAAACGATATGGCTGTACACCGGCTCCACCGCCAGGGTCACGTTTTCCTCCTCCGCCCGGCGCACCAGGGGCCGCAGCTGGTCCAGGAAAAAGAGGAAGGCTTCCTCGCTTTCCGGCGCGTCCTGCGCGAAGGGGCTGGCGGGATGGGCGGGCGTTTCCGTCCCCACCATCCAGGCGCCCATTTTTCCGGCAAAAGCCAGATGCGCCTCATAGATCCGGCGGGTTTTCTCCCGCTCCGCGGCGTCCGGATGGGTCAGATTCAGGTAACATCCCAGCACGGCGCAGTGCAGGCCCGTCCTGTCAAAGGGGTCCTTCACCGCCTCCAGAAAGCCGGACTCCTTCAGCTTTTCCGGCGCGTCCGCCATGGTGAAGTTCGGCAGGGTTTTGCTCAGGGCCAGATGCACGCAGGTAAACCCCTGCCCTTTCACAAAGGCCAGCCGCTCCTCCAGCGTGCCCTGAATGGTGTCATGCAGCCGAATGCCCATTTCCATGTCTGTGTCCCTCCCGCGTTTTTTCCAAAAATCAAAAAAGAAGAAGCCCCCGCCGCCCAAAGGCAGGCCAGGGGCTCAGATCCTTACACCAGCCGGATCCCGGCTTCCTGCTGCTCCCGCTCATAGCGCTTCAGCAGGGCATGAATCCGGTCATAGGGATTCAGCAGCCGGGATAGGCTGCGGTCATGATTCAGGGTCGCGATGATATAGGAGATATACTTGCTCATGTCCGCCTCCAGGAACCATTCCCGCTCCGCCAGCTCCTCCCGGCGGTAGGTCAGGTTCGTGGAGATCACCCGGTCGATGATCCCCTCCTGATAGGCCTGGTCAAAAACGTCCAGCCCGTTGGTGAACAGGGCGAAGGTTGCCGCGGCGAAAATCCGGTTGGCCTTGCGCTTCTTCAGCTCCCGGGCCAGCTCGATGACGCTGTCCCCGCTGGAGATGATGTCATCCGCCACGAAGATATCCTTCCCCTCCACGGTATTGCCCATATACTCATGGGCCACGATGGGGTTCCGGCCGTTGACGATGCGGGTGTAGTCCCGCCGCTTGTAGAACATGCCCAGATCCAGGCCCAGGACGGAAGCATAGAAGATGTTCCGGTCGATGGCGCCTTCATCCGGGGAGACGATCATCAGATGGTCCTTGTCGATCTGCAGGGTCTTGTCCTTTTTCAGCAAGGCCTTGAAGATCTGGTAGCTGGGCATGATGCTCTCGAAGCCGCCGGTGGGAATCGCGTTCTGCACCCGGGGATCGTGGGCGTCGAAGGTGATAATGTTGCTGACGCCCATCCGTTCCAGATCCTGCAGCATCATGGCGCAGTCCAGGCTCTCCCGGGAAGCGCGGCGGTGCTGCCGGCCTTCGTACAGCATGGGCATAATCACGCTGATGCGCCGGGCCTTGCCGTTGGTGGCGGCGATGATCCGCCGCAGGTTGGCAAAATGATCGTCCGGGCTCAGGGGCACATCCACCCCGTACATATTATAGGTGACATTGTACGCGCCGGGGTCGCAGAGAATGAAAAGATCATACCCCCGGATGGTTTCCTTGATCATGCCCTTGCCCTCGCCGTTGCCAAAACGGGGACAGGAGACCTTGATGAGGAAATCTTCCCTTTCGAAACCCGGGGTGGTGCGAATCTCATCCCCCATGGATTCCTCGGTATGATCCCGCCACTTCTTCAGCCAGTTATTGACTTTTTCGCCCATTTTCTCCGTGCCGGGCATGGCAATGAGCCCCAGGGGGCCGACTGGATAGGTCAGAAAGGATTCGTTGTTCCAGGTACTCACAAAATCCGTCATGCAGATCCTCCCATAAGGTCCCACGCTTCGGGGTGACAGGCTTATTATATCCGAAAACCCGCCGGTTGAGAAGGGGAAATTGCGAATTTTTCAAAGCTTTTTGTCCTTTTTGGCAAACTGGTTCGAAATAATTCTTTTTTTGACATGCCGATCCGCCGGATTGCGCGGCGTTCCGTGATCATTCGGGCGCCGGACGTCCTTTTTCCCTTTTCCGGGCGAATTTTCCCATGAAGTCCTCATCGTTTACATTGCGTTCATACTCCTGTCAAAAAGCGGCGCTATACTGTCCTCGAAATCCGGAAAGGAGGATTTTGAAAGATGTTGAAGAAGATTTGGAACAAAAAAGCTCTTGGATATATCGCTCTGGCTCTGGCCTGCGTCATGATCGGCTCCCTGGTGGGCAGCACGCAGCCGGCCCAGGCGGCGGACTCCGTCATGAGCGCCTCCAGCGCCTCTCCCTTTACCGCCCCCATCGCGCAGGTGAAGGACAGCGTGGTTGGCGTCAACAACTATCAGCTGGTCAGCAACCGTTACGGCGGCAATGGCTACGGTTACGGCTACGGCTTCCCCTGGAGTGACTTCTTTGGTTACGGCTATCCCTACGGCAACGGAAACGGCAACAATCAGGATTCCGGCCGGGAAGTGAAGTACGGCAGCGGCTCCGGCGTGGTGGTGGCAAAGGAATATGTCATGACCAATTACCACGTGGTGGAAGACGCCAGCAGCCTGGAGGTTTCCGTGGAGCGGGAAGGGCAGAGCGAACCTGACCTGTTCAGCGCGGTGGTCGCGGCTTCGGACACGGACCTGGACGTGGCGGTGCTGTACGTGGCCGGCCTGGATCTGGAGCCTGTGGCCCTGGGCGACAGCGATGCCCTGCAGGTGGGTGACCTGGTGTTCAACGTCGGCAACCCCATCGGCTTTAACAAGACCGTCACCGCCGGCATCATCTCCGGCCTGAACCGGGAGATTTCCACCGGCACCAGCACGGATAAATACGGCCGGGTTTCCGATGTGGTGAACACCATGATCCAGACCGACGCGGCCATCAACAGCGGCAACAGCGGCGGCGGCATGTTCGACCTGAATGGCCAGCTGATCGGTATCCCCACCCTAAAGTACACCGGCAGCCGGTATTCCTCCAACGCCACGGTTGAGTCCATCGGTATGTGCATCCCGATCAACGACGCCAAGGCCGTGATTGACAAGGCGCTGGCCTCCGATACCTCCGCCCTGGATTCCGGCGCAGGCGCCCGTGAAAGCGCCGGCACCCCGAACGCCGGCACCGGCCTCACAGGACGGCCCCGGATGGGCGTCACCATCACGACCCTGACCGGCGCAGCCGTGCAGAGCGGCACCCTGCCCCGCGGCGTGTATGTCATGGAGGTTGAAAGCGACAGCCCGGCCGCCGCGGCCGGCGTCCAGCCCTATGACATCATCGTGGAAGCCAACGAAACCCTGATCTCCTCCACCACGGATCTGACCAACCTGATCGGCTCCCTGAAGGAGGGGGACGAGGTGAAGCTGACCGTCTACCGCACCGGCGTGGATCTGAGCACGGCGGAGCAGGTTCCCACCGACGGTGAGTACGTGGAGCTGACCCTGACCCTGGCCATCGTGGACGCGGTCGCCCAGTAAACCATCATCCGGAAAACTTCAGAATTACAGCCCGGCCGGAATCGGCCGGGCTTTTTCGCGCCTTTCCGGCGCAGCGTCAGAAAACGTTTTCCAGCCAGGCGGCGTCGTCCTGCCAGCCGCCCAGCAGGGAGAGGGTTACATGCCCCTTCTCCAGCAGATCCAGATCCGTCCCCTTCCGATGGGGCTCCATCTCCATGCCCGCGCCCAGCCAGAAGTAGACCTGTCCCCGGGGGCTGACCCGCCGGTCATACTGATCCTTAAAATAGGCGTCGCTGAGCGGGCAGATCCGCAGATCCTTCCATTCCTCCGGCGGCAGCGACGGGGCGTTCAGATTCAGCATGCGCATCCGCGGCCAGTCCAGGGGCTGCAGCTTTTCGGCGATCTCCACCGCCATCCTGGCCAGCTTCATCCGCATGGGCTCCGTGCTGCCCACGTCGATGGAAACCGCCATGGATTGATATCCGCACATACGGGCTTCCCGCGCCGCCGCCACCGTTCCGCTGTAAAAAACGGCGCATCCCGCGTTCTCCCCGTTATTGATCCCTGAAAAAACAAAGTCAATCGGTTTTTCCGCCAGCCGGGGGCCCAACCGCGCGCAGTCCGCCGGGCTGCCCTCCACCGCGTAGGCCTTCGCGCCCTTCCAGGGAACTTCCCGGACCAGCAGCGGCGCGTCAATCGTAATCCGCTGGCTGGCCGCACTCTGCTGCGTGGCCGGCGCGGAAATGGTAACCTCGTGTCCCCGCTGCAGGCAGGCCTGCGCCAGGCTTTCCAGCCCCACGCTCTGAATCCCGTCATCGTTCGTCAATAAAACATGCATGTTTTCCATCTCCGTTTCCGCGTCATCAAATCGAATGGATACAAGTTCCCTCGCTCAGGGCCGGATCACCCGGATCGGGTGCCCTTCCGGAATCTCGATCAGGGAAAAGGCCCTCAGCTCATCCAGAATCAGCTCCGAGATATCCGTCTGAATCTCCCTGACCCGCGGACAGCCCAGATACATGTCAAAATCCCCGGAGCCGGTGGCCCGATAATCGCACATGCAGAGGGTCAGCTTTTCCTCCGGCAGAATGGTTCCGCCCTTCCGGCGCATTTCCGTGACCCGGTCGCCCACCGGCCGGCGCAGATCGAAGGTGTATTCCATCCCCGCGAAATAATCATAATTATAATAGGCTTCCTTTGGCTCCAGGAAGGGGGCGCTGACCCGAATCGTCCCGTCCTCCCCCACCTGAAAGAAGGAGGCGCACTGTTCCAGCGCCTGCTTCAGGATTGCGCCCGTTACTTCCAGCACCACCAGCGTGTTGCTGTAGACATAGCTGGCCACCACATCGCGCACGGTCACTTCCTCCGCAAATCCCCGTACGCTGTTAGCCAGCGCGGCGCAGCTGATCTCCGCCCCGCTGGCGTGCAGCTGAACCCGGTTGAAGAAGTCCGCTATGCCGCTGCCTTCCATCGCCATCTCCAGATGGGGCCGGGGCCAGAGCGCGCGGCTCAGATGTCCCACCGGCCGGTCCAGCCAGTCGTTCAGGTCCGCGTACAGCTTTTCTTCCTCCGGCCGAAGCGCTGCGTGATCCGGCACGGTCATCAGTTCCGAACGGAATTTTCCCTTCTCATCCATTTCCACCCGGATATACTGTTCCGCGTTGGCCGGCGTCTGCACAATCCAGGTTCCCGCCCATTCCCCGCCCGCGAAGGCGATATGCTGGTGCCCTGTCAGCAGCAGGTCAAAGGGCAGCTCTTCACAGAGGCGGCAGGCGATGTTTTCATCCGTGTCCGACAGCCGTCTGCCTGTCGCCAGATCCTTTTCCATGCCCCCATGGTAGATTCCGACCAGCACATCCACCCGGCCTCGTAGCTTCTCCGCTTCCTTCCGGGCCGCCTCCAGGGGATCCGTGATCCGCAGGCCGATCAGGTTCTCCGGCTTTTCCCACCGGTTCACCCAGTCCGTCACGATCCCGATCAGCCCCACCCGCAGCCCGTTTTCCAGGACGCGGATGGCGAAAGGCGCGATCTTCAGCCGGTTCTGCCCGTCCGTCACATTCGCGCACAGGCATTCCGCCCGCAGTTCCCTCAGGTAGTCCGCCAGCCGCTCCGGACCCAGGTTGAAATCATGGTTGCCCAGGGTCACGTAATCATATCCCCGGTCATTCAGCGCCCGGGCCACCGGCAGGGGGACCCTCTCCGTCCGGCAATAATAGACCAGCGGAGACCCCTGAATCGTGTCTCCCCCATCAATGATCAGGGTATTTCCGTCCTTCGGAAACCGCATGGCAAAAACCCCCATGGAATGGGGGTTTTTGTCATGAAAATTGTTTGGGTACAGGTATCCATGGGTGTCCGAGGTAAAATATATCGTCAGTTTCTTGCTCATTTTTATCCTCTGGCCAGTTTCGCTCTGACCCTGGTGGAGAACAGCTCGATCAGGATCATCAGCACGATCATGCCCGCCAGATACGCGCCGACCATGCTCCAGCGGCTGGAGTTCATGCACTGGATCAGCGCAGCGCCGATGCCGCCGGCGCCGACGATGCCCAGGGTCGTGGCATCCTTGACATTGATATCAAACCTGTAGATCACCGTGGAGATGAAGTTCGGAATAATCTGGGGCAGCATGCCGTAGCGGATCTTCTGGAATCCATTGCATCCCGCCGCGTCCAGGCTCTCCAGAATCTTCGTGTCGATATCCTCGATCGCCGTGATATACATCTTGCAGATCATGCCGATGGAGCAGACGGATTCCGTGACCACGCCGCAGAAGGCGTTGGGCCCGGTCACCCGAATCCAGACCAGCGCCCAGACCAGGCTGGGAATGGTCCGGATGCCCAGAATCACCGTCCGGAAGATCAGGGCCACGGGCTTCGGCACGATCTTGTCGCAGGCCAGGAAGCTGAAGGGAATCGCCAGAATGCCGCCGATGATCGTACCCAGCACGGCAATGGCCACCGTCTGAAGCAGCTGATAAGGAACGCCTTCATTCGTCAGGTTGAACAGCAGGTTCACGTCCGGATGGATCAGGCCGTATCCGATGCCCTGGGCAATGGTCATGCCCTTGGAAGCCAGCCCGTGATAGCTGATGGAGGTTCCGCTCCAGCCCAGCAGCGCCGCGACGATCAGAACCACGATCGTGTACATCCACCAGAGCCGGGGCCGGGATTCATAGGCTTCCTCAATGGACAGGGGATGATCCGCGTTCAGCAGGGATTTTGTCTTCGCCATGTTGCAATGCTCTCCCCTTTCTCAGCTCAGCTTCCTGCGCAGGTACTGGCTGGTGTTTTCAATAATCAGCACCACCACGAACAGCGCCAGCAGCACCGCGCCCAGGCTCTCATAATCCCGCCAGCCGATAAACTCGTTGATCAGGATGCCCAGGCCGCCGGCCCCTACGTATCCCAGGATGGCCGCCGCCCGGATATTCATCTCCAGGCTGTAAAGGCAGTAGCTCAGATAGGTCGGCAGAATCTGGGGCATGCAGGCGCTCCAGAAGCTCTGGAACTTGTTCGCCCCGAAGCTCTCCGTCGCCTCAAAAGCGCCCATGTCGATGGTCTCGATGGATTCATACATCATCTTCGCCACAATGCCGAAGGTGAAAACCACGATGGCCACCGTGCCGGCGAAGGTGCCCAGTCCAAAGATCAGGGACGCGAATTTCGCGATGATCAGGGTTGGCAGCGTCCGGATGATCATCAGCAGAATTCGCAGAAACCAGACCACAACACCGTTTTTATTGATATTTGTCGAGCTCAGCACGGCAATGGGCAGGGCCAGCGTCGCGCCGATCACGGAGCCCATGATGGACATTTTGATCGTATCAAACAGCGCGCCCATCAGCTTCGAGGTGTTCGCCGCGTCCCCGCCAAAATAGCTCCAGTTGGGCTGGAAAATCCGTCCCAGAATGTATCCCAGTTGGCTGCCCCGGCTGATGATGATGCCGAAATCGAATCCGGTCACGACGGCGGAAATCCAGATCACCGCGATGACGATGACCGAGATGAACGGCGCCCGGGAGACCGGCTTGCGAACGGTATGCCCGTTTGGCAGCGTAATCGTCTTCGGCGGAATAATCCGATCCAGCAGCGGAACCTTCACCGCGGAGGCGTTTGCGTCTTTCTTTTTCATGCTCCGCCTCATTTCTCCGCCTTGGGAATCGCGGCGCCATTATAGATCTGATCCAGAATCTCCTGGGTCACGGCGCTGGTGGGCCCGTCGTAGACCACCTCGCCCGCCCGGATGCCAATCACCCGGGAGCAGTAATTCAGCGCCAGATCCACGTGATGGATATTGATCAGCACCGTGATGTTCATCTCTTCATTGATGCGCTTAAAGTCGCTCATGACCTGTTTCGCGGTGACCGGGTCCAGCGCCGCCACCGGCTCGTCCGCCAGGATGATGGTCGGATTCTGATTCAGCGTCCGCGCCAAGGAAACCCGCTGCTGCTGGCCGCCGGAGAGCTGATCGCACCGGGTATAGGCCTTGTCCAGGATGCCCACCTTGTCCAGGGCCTCCAGGGCGTGCATCTTCTGCTCCTTCGTGAACAGCCCCAGCAGCACCCGGAAGAAATGCATGTCCGGCACCATGCTGGTCAGCACGTTCTTGATCGCCGTCGAGCGGGTCACCAGATTGTAGGACTGAAAAATCATCCCGATCTTCCGCCGATACCGCCGCATGGCCTTTCCCTTCAGGGTCATGACATCCGTCCCGTCGACGATCAGCTGGCCGCCGGTCACGTCGATCATGCGGTTAATCGTCCGGATCAGCGTGGACTTCCCTGCGCCGCTGAGTCCGATGATCGCCACGAATTCCCCCTGATCAATGGTCAGGTTGATGTCCTTCAGGCCCTTGACCCCATTGGGATATACCTTGTCCACATGTTTGAACTCTATCAACTGGATCGTCTCCTTTTCCTGTCCATGGCAGGCTGCTTCGGCACGCTGTTTCTCTGAAAAGGCCCGGCAACCGATGGGGCTGCCGGGCCTGATCCCGATATGAAATTACTTCACGACGCTCAGCGCCTGACGAGCTCCGTCATAATCGCTGTCATGCGCGATGGCGTATCCGGTGTGGCTGTAGACATAGAAGATGTCCTTGCCTTCGTCGGTGTTGATGATGTTGATCAGCGCGGTCTGCAGGGCGCTGATGAACTCCGGATTGTAGATTTCGGGCTTCGCGGTGGTCACGGCGACGGTATCGTTATAGATGCCGGGGGTCACGCCGATCACGTTCAGCTCGTTCCAGATGGTGTCCTGGCGGCCCATGCCCTGCTTGCCGGTCTCATCCGCCTGGTCAGTGGGCAGGTTCCACGGAATCTCATAGTCCCGGCGGCCATCCGCGTAGCAGCAGATGATGTCCACCTGCTCGGCGGCAGCCTGCGCGAAGGCGTCCGCATAGCCCAGCGTCAGCACGGAGCTCAGGTCGGAGATCTTCTTGCCGTCATAGTGATCCATCAGCCACATGGTGGGATAGATGTATCCGGCAGAGGAAGAGGTGTTCGCGACGGCCCAGGTGCAGGCGTCCAGCTCCTCCCAGGTGGGCGTTTCGCCGGCGTTCACCTTCGCGGCCAGCGCCTTGCCCTTTTCGGTGGGGGCGGCGTAGATCAGCGCGCGATAGAAGGTCACCTGATTCTCGGTGGGCAGGGTCTTGTTGGCGTCGCCGTTCCAGTCCGCGGGATTCTCGCTGTCATTGGACAGGCCCGCGCGGGTGGCGGTCAGGATCACGTCCACTTCCTTGTTCTGGCTGTAGATGGCGTAGGTGCCGCCGGGCAGCCAGCCCACATCGATGGTGCCGGCGCTCATGGCTTCGCCGGTGGCCTCATAGCTGGTGCCCACGGAGATTTCCACATCGCCGATGTCATAGCCCAGGTTGGCCATTTCCGCCTTGATCAGGTCCGGCAGGTTCTTGGTGCCGGTGATGATCACGTCCGCGTCCTTCGAGGGCACGAACTGGAAGGTCAGCTTATCCATCTTGATGTTGTCCGCCAGGGCCAGCCCGCAGGAAAGCAGCATTGCCAGCGCCAGCAGCAGGGAAACGATCTTCTTCATGTCTTCTTCCTCCTGTAATTGATCTGTGCTCTGTCCGGAATCATTTCCGGACACACAGAAGTATACATGATCTTTCGGCAAAATGTGCTACAAATTGATTACGAGTTCATGACGCTTCTGAATTCATCCCGCTGTTTTTCCGCCGTGTTTCGCGCTCCGTGAAGCGCGCGTTTTTTCCCTTACAGGATTTTTTCCATCACGGTTTTCCGGACGCCGAAACCGTTCCGGCGGTAGAAATTCAGCGCCTGGTCATTGCCCTCCCAGACATTGAGCGTAATGTCATAGCATCCTTTTTCCCGGGCAAAATGGGTCACGTAATCCGTCAGCATCCGGCCGATATGCTGTCCCCGGCGCTTTTCGTCCACGCACAGGTCATCGATGTACAGCGTCAGGGAATCCCGCTGGTTGTTGGAATGCTCCACCGGCTGCAGGATGCAGAAGCAGTACCCCACCACGGCGCCGTCCTCTTCCTCCGCCACGAACACCGGCCGCTGGGCATCGGCGAAAATCACCTGCAGCTCCTCCGCCGTATACTTTCGGGTGCCGGAAATAAAAAGGTCCGGCCGGATCACCGCGTGTACCTCCAGCACCTGGCTCAGAAGGTCCAGCACGGCCTGGGTATCCGACGGGGTGGCTTTACGGATGTTGATCATGATTGTGTTTCGCTCCTTTTATCATTTCTTCGCGGAGGCCGGCCGCATCGCGCCGCCCCGCATCGTCAAAAAAACCGTACCGGTTCCGGGTACGGTCTTTTTACTTCAGTTGGCCGCGGCAATGCGGTCGTTAATCGCTTCCACCACGGAAGCCGGATCGAAGCCGTGCACCATGCATGCTTCCTCCAGGCTCTCCGCCTGGGACGCCGGGCAGCCCAGGCAGTGCATGCCAATGGACATCAGCACTTCAATGGCTTCCGGATGCTTCATCACGATCTCGCCCACCAGGGTCTTCTCGTTTACTTCCATCGTACTTACTCCTCTCCATCTCGGGGAAACCGCCCCTGATTCAGAACGCGCCCATTCTATCACAGGCCTTTCGGCTTTGCAACCGTTATTTCCGTGGGGGTTGCTTCCCCCTGGCGTCACGGAAAAAGGCGGAAAGAATAACCGTTTTGTCATTCTTCCCGCCCGTTTTCCGGAAAATCCCGCCTGAAGGCACATTCAGCCTTTCAGGCTGTGCCGGTTTTCACCCCGGCCAGTTCCCGTCCGCGCTCAGAAGTTATACTGTTTGCACACGGGCGAGTTAGCCCTGGAGGATACCTCGTCAAACCAGATCAGGTTGTTCCCGGTTTCCTTGTCGAACATCTGCGTCGCGGGGGAGCTTTCATCAGCGTTTCCTCAAAGGGCGGGATCCGCTGTCGTTTTCTGCCGGGCCTTTTTTCCTTTGATCCGGCCCAGGAGGGCGAGCAGAATCCCCCAGCGGATCATCCCGCTCCAGAAGCGGATTTCCGCCAGTTCCGGCGTGCGCCACTGGCGCGGCGCCGCCGCCAGGGCGGTCAGATCCCAGAAGCGCTGCCGCAGCGATTCCGGATCCACCAGCACCTCCGGCACCCATTCCGGAAAAACCCGCATCGGCGCCGCCGCCATCACCGCCAGCCCGGCGCCGGCGGCCACGGCCAGTCCGAAGACGCCCAGCATCCCCGCGGCGCGCAGCAGCGTGAAGCCGATCATCTGCCGGGGATAGCGGGTTTTCGCCCGGTTCCGGATCTCCGCGATCCATTGACCACTTTTCCGTCTGGCCAGCCGGATCCAGGCCGCCAGGAGCCGGAGGCCCAGCACCAGCAGCACCACCCGAAGCATGATTGTGCCTCGGTTTTTTTCTTTTCCCAGATGAATGGCCTGCCCGTCGCCCAGAGTCTCCCGCGCTGCGTTTTCAAACATGGTGCGCAGGGCGGCACCGCTGGCGCCGCCGGCGCTGAAAACGAAAATGTCACAGGGCGGCACGTCCGGAAGCCCGAAGGGAATCCAGGCGCAATGGGGATCCGTCTCCCCGATGCGCCGCCGGTGCGCGGCCACGCCCACCACCTCAAAGGTCTTTCCTCCCAGCTTGACCTGCTGCCCCAGCGGATCCTGATCGCCAAAAAGCTGGAAAGCCGTCTCCGCGTCCAGCACAATCACCCGCTGACCAGACCGCTGATCCTGGGGGTTCACCGGCCGGCCCGCCGTCATGACCTGGGGATAGACGCTGTTCCATTCCCCCGCCACCTGATACAGGGTGATGTCCCCCTGGCTCTTCTTTTCCGTCTCCAGGGAGACGCCGTGGCTGCTGCCATGCAGCGCCAGGGCCGCGTAGGCATCCTGGAGGCTTTCCCCCATCTTTTCCAGCGCTTTGTCCGCCCTGAGCTCCGTCGGCGCAAAGGCGTACTGGCTGATCTCCGGCCCGCTGTACAGGCCGGCCAGGCCTCCCAGAAGCAGGAGGATCCCCAGCAGGCTCAGCCAGGATAACCGCGTTTTCTTTTTCATCGTTCCGACCTGTTTCCCCTCTCAGTTTCCGTCATAGGTCATGACGGCGGCACCCTCACTCAGGGCCCGGTCCTCCATGTACAGCACCTGGGAATAGGTCAGGTCCTCCGCCAGGGAAACGGTGCTGCCGGATTCGCCCAGTACCGTCACGGGCATTTTCCGGCAGATCATGCCGCTGCCGCCGAAGGTGGAGCTTTTCCGTTCCGCCACATAGACGTAGCGGTCGCTGCCACTGCCCCGCACCGCGCTGGCCGGCAGCAGGCAGGTGGATTCCTTCGCCCGGGTATACAGGGTCATCTTGATTTCGTTTTTCATCATGGTGGCCACGCTGCCCAGGGCATAACGGACATCCTCATTGATCTCACAGTCCGCGTAGGCATGCCCCTCCTGGTTGACCCCGGTGGACAGCACCTTCGTTTCCGGCCGTCCCCAGCTGTCCGTTTCCACGGTCATGGTGGTTCCCTTGCCGATATCCTGTTTCATGCTGCCCAGATCCGCCCGAATCACCGGGGCGGTGCCCTCGGCGGTCATCATCACCAGCACCGTATCCCCGTCCACGGAGGCGCCTTTTTCCACCAGCACCTGGCTGACATAGCCGTCGTAAGGCGCGGAGATCTGCTCCGCCTCCTTCTTCAGCACCTCCAGGGCGGTCATCTGCTCTTCACAGGCCGCCATCTTCTCCGTATATTCCTTTTTCTGCTGGATGGATGTCCAGGTGCTCTCCGCAATCGCGTACCGGTCCAGTGCCTTCAGCTGCGCCTGCGCCTGCCGCCAGGCCGCCTCCGCGTCCCGCCAGGCCTGATCCGCCGCGGTCAGCTCCTCTCCCGCGTCCGCGGGCAGCGCGTCCGCGCCGGCTTCCAGTCCCGCCTGCTGCAGCAGCACCTGCCGGTTTACCCGGGCGTCCCGCTCCGCCTCCATGGCGGTCTTCTCCGCCTCCCAGGCTTCCTGCCATTTCTGTTCTCCCGGGCTGAGCCGGATCTCCCCGGTTTTCTTCTCCAGGATACGCAGGCTGTTCCGGGCGGTTTCATAGTCCTTCCGCAGAGTTTCCAGGGTTTTGTCTACATCCGTGACCCGGGCCTGAATCAGGGGATCGCCCTGCTTCACCCGGTCTCCCGCCGCCACCCTCACCCGGGTCACCGTCAGGGTCACGCCCTCCGGTACGGGCAGCCGGATCTCCGCTTCCTCCGGGAAAACCACCTTGCCCGTGAGGCTGGTGCTCTGCTCGAATTTCCCCATTTTGGCCTGCGCGAAACGCGCCTTCGGGGTGGTCAGGGTGCGAAGGGTTCCGGAAAAAAAGATGCAGAGGGCAACCGCCACCGCCAGCACGATCAGCCCCCGCAGGGCAAATTTCTTCATCGTCATTTCAACTCCGTTAACTGAATTCCGCTGAGAATGTCCTCCTGAAAGAAGAGGTACACAAACAGCGCGGGCAAGATATACAGCGCCGCCCCGGCGAACTCAAAGCCCGTGTTCTCCGTCGCCAGCTGGTTGAACATGGTGGACAGGGGCTGCAGATCCATCCGGGTGGTCAGGTAGGTCAGGGGCTGCTCCACCAGGTTCCAGCTTTCCGCGAAGGAAAGGGCCGCGGCCGCGCCGAGGATGGGCCGGCATACCGGCAGAATCACCCGGAAATATACGCTCATGGCGCCCGCCCCGTCCATCTCCGCCGCCTCGATCAGTTCTCCCGGCAGCCCGACCATGTACTGCCGGATCAGGAAGATATAGAAGGGCGCGAACCACATGGGAATCACCACCGCCCAGATGGTGTCAATCAGCCCCAGGGATCGCAGCGTCAGCACATTCGGCACCATGGTCACCTGAAACGGGAGCAGCATCAGCAGGATGATGCCGAAGAACAGCCCGTTCCGGCCGGGAAAGCGGAATTTGCTCAGCGCGAAGGCCAGGGGCGGAATGATGGCCGCCTGGCCCAGCAGGATCAGCGCCGCGTACATGGCGGAGTTGATGAACAACCACAGGACCGTGTTGTCCGCGATCAGGATCTGATGATACTGGCCCAGGGAAACCAGGTTGGGAATCAGATGGGCCTCCATCCACCGGGTCTCGTCGTAGCTGCCCCTGGTCTTCATGAAAGCCTGCATCTCCGTCATGCTGGAGAAGGAGTAGAGGAAGGTCTGCGCCATGGGCAGCAGCAGCAGCACCGCCAGCAGGCCCAGGCAGACCTGGATCAGCCGGAGCCGGAAGCCTTTTACATTTCGCATGCTCCGCCTCCTCAGTTCAGCCCGCGCTGGGCCCGGTGCTGCAGGAAAAACAGCAGCCCGAACAGCGCAAAAACGATCACGGCAAAGCTGTACGCCGCCGTGGTCACGTTCTGGTAGTTCAGCTTGCCATACATGTTGTTCATATAATTCTGCAGGGTATACAGCGGCTCCTCCGGATAGGCGCCCCCGATGAAGTAGACCTCCTTGAAAATCCGAAAGGCGTTCACAAAGCTGAGAATAAACACCAGGAACGCGGAGGGGACGATCAGCGGCAGGGTAATGGAAAAAGCCTGCCGGCCGAAGGAAGCGCCTTCCAGCTCCGCGTATTCGTACAGAGAGGCCGGAATCGCCTGCAGCGCGGCCAGAAAGATGATCACGCAGAAGCCCAGGTTCTTCCACAGGAAAAGCAGCACCACCGGCACCCGCAGCTCCGACCCCTGGAGCCAGGCCACCCGCTGCCCGCCCAGCAGGGTGATCAGATGATTCACCGGCCCGCCATAGTCAAACCACAGCAGCCAGATAATCAGCACCGCGCTGGAGGGCATCAGATACGGCAGCAGCACCGTGGAGCGGAACAGCCTGCCGGCGGGGCGGATCCGGTTCAGGATCAGGCTCAGCAGAAAGGACAGCAGGAAAAGGCTCGGCGCGCAAATGGCGCTGAGCTCCATGGTGTTTCGCAGTCCCAGCTGAAACATGGGATTCTGCCACACCTTCAGATAATTGTCAAAGCCGACAAAAGCGTTCTCAAAGCTGCCGTCCGTCAGGCTGTACCAGACGCCGCCGAAAAAAGGAACCACGTAAAACAGCAGAATTCCGGCCAGCCCCGGCAGCAGAAAGGGCAGCGCCAGTCTTTTTTTGGTATACAACGGATCAATTCCCTTCCAGGCGCATCATGCGAATCTTCTGATCCATGAAGCTCAGCAGCTCACCGGACGTCTTCTGTCCCTTCAGGAAGCCTGCCCACAGGGTGGAAAACGCTTCCCCGTTCTCGTCGCCGTACAGCTGGCTCCAGAAGCTGAAGCGGGCCGGAACCAGATACGCCGCCCGGTCCCGATAGGCACGGATCGCCGCGGGGGACAGCATCCAGTGGGTTTCATCGAAGTCCTTCAGTTCCTTTTCGATTTCCTCCACGATCGTCCGGATGTTGGAGGGGGCATCCTCCCCCGAGGCCATGCTTTCCTTCATCGTGGCCAGCCAGTCCTCCATGCTTTTGCGCTGTTCCTCATGGTCGGGATACCGGACGGGCTCATTCAGCTCTTCGTGGAGGGCGTACTCCGTCGCCAGGTCCAGGTGCTCCGCCAGGCACTCCAGGTAGGCCATGGCCTCCGCCGGATGCCGGGAGAAGGGGTTCATGAAGGCCATAACCATGGTCACGGGAAGAATGGGCTGCTCCTCCGCGGTAAAAGCCATGGGCAGGCACTGCGTGTCCTGGTCGTAGATCGTCAGCCCGGGATTGCTGTTGATGGACAGCAGCGCGGTTTTCATCCCGCCCAGCTCCTCGTAGCGGGATTCCGCCGTTTCCATCTCCTCTTCCGTAAAGATGCCCAGCGTCTCCAGATCGATCCGCGCCACCCGGTCGGTCAGCCGCTGCAGCGCCGGCTCGGAAAAGCTCTCATCCGGATGCTGAAGGGCGTAATTCCGGAGCATCTGCATCAGCAGCTCCCCGCGGATTCCCTCCTGGGTGTAGTAGAAATCAAAGGCGCGGTACGCCGTGCCCGCCAGCTTTTCCGGAAGGGTTTCCATCAGATCCAGCAGCTGATCCCAGGTCCGCGGCACATCCTCCTCCGTCAGGCCCAGATCTTCCCAGGCCTTCTGGTTGTAGGCCACGCTCTCCCCGGACAGGCCCAGGGGAACCGCCACCAGCTTCCCGTCCCGGCTGGCGGTCTCCCGCGCCATGGGATACATCTGGGAAACAGCCTCCACCAGCTTTTCGTCCCCGCTCAGGTCGCCCATGAATCCCCGCTCATACACCGCGCCGTAAACGCTGGAGTCGGAGGACAGGATATAAATGTCCACCCGGTCGTCCTGGTTCATCATCGCCTGCAGCAGGGCGGTCTCATCCCCGTAATCCTCCTGCACCACGCCGATATCCCCGTGGCTTTCCGTAAACGCGTAGTAGGCCAGATTGTATCCCTCGCTCCAGCTGTACGGACGGATCCGGATGGTGGTAGAACCCCGCGCCGCGGGATCCGTGTTTCGCAGCATCACGCCCTCATAGCCATACACGATCAGGAAACCATCCTCCGTCAGGGGCGTGAAGACCCCGGAGCTGGCAATGGCGCAGTCATTCACGCTCTGCGCGTTTTCAAGATCCCGGCCCGGCGCGGCGAAGATTTCCCCGTTCCGGATAAAATACAGGGTGTCCGTCTCCTCCCGGTAGGCGACGGCGCGGATGCTGCCGCTTTCCACGGCATAGCGGGCAAAAGGCTCCCCCTCGTCCCGCTCCATGTCATAAAGCTCCAGGAGCATTTCCGGCGTGTCCGACCATTTGTAGCGGGCGATCAGCAGCTTTCCGTCCGGCCCCGGAGTGAAATCATTCAGGTCCTGAATTTCCCGTTCTTCCGTTTCACCGGTTTGCAGGTTAAAGAGATGCAGCTGCATCTCCCCGTTATCGCCAAAGCAGCTCAGCGCCAGCGTATCCCCCACGGTGGCGTGGTCGCTCACATAGCGGGAGTAGGTCCAGTCGCCGCCGTCCTCCAGCATCTCCGACCAGTCCAGCCGGGGCAGCTCGCAGGCCTCCAGGTCCATCTGACCATCCGACAGCACCAGCCTGCGCACGAATCCGCCTTCCATCTGACTGAAGCCATTCCGGCTGTAGGACCGGGTCAGGATCGCGTAAATCTCCCCGTTCCAGTCAAACCAGGCCGCGATGTCCATCGTGGCGGGGTCGCCGTCCTCGGTGCGGTTTTCCTCCGCCTCCGTATCGCGAAGCTTCTCCTGCAGCGCGGTCATGTCATAAACCGTTGTTTCCCCCGTGTCCATGTCATATACCCGGAAGTTGGGGACGCTGCCGGTCATGTAGAGGTAGATCTTTCTTCCCTCCACCATCAGATCCTGCACATAAGCGGTGCTGTATCCGTCCCCGTTGTCCGCCTGAAGCACTGTCCGATCCCCCGTGGAGGCCAGCGCCGGCGCGGCGCAGCAAACAAGCCATGCCGTCATCAGACCGCAGAGCATCAGGAAAAAAAGCCTGTTTCCCGTTCTGTTTTCATGTTTCATGTCGATTCTTTTCCCTTTCCTCCGTTCCGGAAGTCTCTTTTTTCTTCCGGAACGGCATCCCCCTTCTGATCCTTAATCCCCGTCCGTGGAAATGGCTTCCGCGGTCTCCGTGGTTTCCGCGGTTTCCGTGCCTTCCACGGTCAGCACCACGCTCATCCCCACCCGGATGCGTTCATCCGGAGTGATGGAAGCATACGCCTTGTAGGATTTCCGGTCCGTCGTGCTGCTGTCGGTCGTGGTTTCCTGAATGCGGGAAATCCGCGTGACCTCCCCCTCGTAGTACCGGCCCTGCTCCGTGTCCCAGTACAGCTCCATGCGGACCTTCTGCCCCACCTGCAGCGTGAAGACATCCGCTTCCTGTACCAGGAACTCAACCCGCAGGCTGTCCGAGGGAACCAGCTTCAGCAGGGTGTCCCCCTTGGCCAGGGACTCCCCGCTGTTCTTGTCGATGCTGCTGACAATGCCCTTCGTGGGGCTGAGCACCTGGTTGTCCGGCGCGTACAGGCCGTCCAGCACGCCTTCCACCGTCTCAAACAGCACTTCGCCCCGCTCCACAAAATCCCCGTTCTGCACGTGGATCTTCAGCACGCTGCCGCTGCCCTTCACCGCCACCGGGGTGGCCCGGCTGACCGTGCCCCGGCCGATTACGCTTTCCTTGCTGTAATCGCTCTTCCGGTAGATGGTGACCGTCTCCTGCAGGGAGAATTCCCCGCCGGTGACCTCGATGCTGTATCCGCTGTCCGTCAGGGCGGAAACCATGCCCGTTCCCGTGTGGGATCCGTCCGCCGTGCACTTCAGGTACACCCGCTCTCCCAGGTGGATGTACCGGTTTTCGCTGTTGTTATAGGCCTTATCGGTGGTCGCCTTGATGGTGTAGCGGTTGGTCGGCTCGATGTACAGGCTGGCGCCGTATCTTTCCGTCGCCGTCTCTGTCGCGTCCCCCTCGGCGATGTACAGCCCCGTGATGGTGCCTTCCACCGGCGCGTAGTTGAAGGTTGTCCGCATGGTGGCCAGCACCTGGCCTTCCTCCACCAGGTCGCCAGCCTCCACCAGCACGTCCGAAACCTTTCCGCCATAGGGAACCTGAACCGGCAGGGTGTCCCCGGCCACGATCGTTCCCTCATAGGAAAACTCCGCCAGTCCGCTGCCCGCCAGTAAAACCAGGGCCAGAATCATCGCGCTGATCTTCTTCATTTTCATGTTCCTTCCTTTCTTGTTTCCGGGTTCACCGGTGCGATTGTTTTCTGACCTCCTCAAATCCATCCTCTTCACTGTTTTGTCGGAGCCCTTCGACATTTATCCATTGCTTTCCGCCGCTTCGAGCCCCACCAGGTACATCGGCGCCAGGGGATCCGTATCCAGCTCATAGCGCTGGCTTTCCACCGTTACAGCCCACTGCGCGTCCGTATCCCCCATCTTCAGCTCGTATTCAAACCGCCGGCCCGCGGTGCCCCGGCTCTTCAGCGCGTCGTAGGTCCAGCCGGCCAGGAAGCCCTCCGTCGGTACGGTCACGGTAACGCCGCCGATCTCAAAGGTCAGGTACGCGATCCCGCTCTTGTTCAGCTTTCGCAGCGTTTCCCCGTTCATCGTCCATTCGCAGGCCGCCGGATCCGCCGCCTTCAGGATCAGGGTATTCACCGCGCCGCTGTCCGGGTCTTCGGCATCATGCCGCCCGTAGCTCAGGGTAAATTCCGCTTCCGCCCCGTCCCCGTCCTGCAGGGACAGCGCCATCGTCTCACCACCCAGCGTCAGGGTATGCATGGCCGTCCCGCTGTCCGCTTCCGTAACCTGCACCTGATCATAGTCATGGGTCATGGTGGTCGTGCCCCTGGCGTGGGTGACCTTTTTGGTCGTGGTGGTTGTGTTTGTTTTGGTCGTGGTGGTCTTGCTCCCCGATCCGGAAGCGGAAGGAACCTCATGCTCCTCCTGCGCCGTATCCTCCCCGGGATCCGGCGTGGCCGCAGGGGTCGGGGTAGGCGTGGGATCCGATGTGGCCGTAGGCTTCGAAGAAGGCATCGGCGTAGGGGTCTCTTTTGCAGGAAACGCATCGTCTGCAATGCTGATGCCCTTTATGCTTCTCAGCGTCTTCATGCTGTCCTCATTCAGCCTGTCACAGTTCTGAAAAGCTTTTTCACCAATTGTTTTCAATTCACTGCTCTCGGGTGAAATGACAATTTCCTTCAGATTTGAACAATTCGCAAAGGCGTTTTTTTGAATCGTCTTTACCGAATTCGGCAGATACACTTTTGTGATATCTGACCTTCCCTTGAACTGTCCCTCCGTGATCTCCGTGACACCGTCTTTGATTCTCAGCTCACCATTCTCCAATGTGAAAGTATCCTCGTCTTGCGGAGTAGGCGTCGCGGGCGGAATCGTGGTCGTCTCTGCAGGGGCACCCGTAGTCGTTTCCGCCGGAGGCTGCGTCGGCGTGGGTGTTGGCTTTTCCGTCGGTGTCTCCTCAGGTGTGGGTGTAGGTGTGGGCGTCGGCGTCTCCTCAGGGGTCGGCGTAGGCGTCGGCGTCTCCTCAGGCGTCGGTGTGGGTGTCGGCGTCGGGGTGGGCGTCTCCTCACCCTCCTGCCCTTCCGTGGAGTCGTCCTGTTCCTCTGTCAGATCGTTCGTGGCTTCCGGTGCATCCGCTTCGCTTCCGGAGGGGAAGGCCAGCCAGCACACGCCGAGGCAAAGCGCCAGCAGCATACACGCCGCGCTCTTCCGCCAGCCTTTTCTTCTCATGCAGCTCATCCTTTCTTTCCATCACTTTCAGCCACCGTCTGATTACCGGGTATTATACCCCTCCCCTTCCGCGCTTTCAACCGTTTCAGGAAGAATGTTACAATTTGTTTACACAAAGCCGCGGCGTTCCGCCGAGGCTCCGCTGTTTATTCTCCCATGGTTCCAAAGCAGATCAGGCTGCCCTGGGACCGGAGTCCCTTATCCCCGGTTTCGATGATCTGGCCGTTGAACATCATGGTGGCGGTCTGTCCGCCGTCCAGGTTCAGCGCCTCCACGCAGCCCCGGTCCAGCAGCTGCTGGGCCACCCAGTCCAGATGCACCCCGGCGTAGCTGCTTTTCGGCCGGCCCCGCACCACGATGGCCACATAATGCCAGGGTTCCACCATGCCGATCGCCACCCGCGGCTCGTTATAGGGATAGTACTTGGGATCCAGCACCTGCTCCGTGATCTGACCGTCGGAGATCAGGATGGGCCCGAAGGAAAAGACCTGCGTCGCGCCCATGGCCAGGTACTCCTCCGCCGTGTACGCGTCGCAGATATAGGCCTTCATGCTGCCATCCGCGAACAGCGCCATCGTATCCAGGTTGGGCCATGGCCGTTTTTTCGCGCTGTTCCGCGTCTGATCAGACAGGATCTCCCCGTTCCGGATGACAATGCCCTTGTAGCTGTATTTCTGCAGCCGGATGCCGTACATGTCATCGCTCATGGCAAAGAGCGGCTGATACTTTTCCGTCAGCAGTTCCGGGCTTACCAGCTTGTATCCAGCGGGATGCTTTTTCGTGGGTTCCGTCATGATCGGATACAGCGGCGATTCCGGCGAGGCCTGGATATCCGCAATGCAGTATTCCCGGGTTTTCTTCTTGCCCCCGGACTTCACCGTCTCCGTATACCGGTCGATGGTAATGGTCAGGGTGGGAGAATGGTATTCCCACCGCCCGTTCTCCGGATCCTCCAGCAGGGAGGTTTCCCCCGCCGGCGCCGCCGGCGCCGTTTCCGCTGTTTCCGTCCAGGCCGTGCCGCAGAAGAGCAGCATCAGCCCCGCAAGCCATCCGGCCGTCATTCGTTTCAGCATCATCGTATCCCCTTGCTCCGTTTTTTCCGCCGGAGGCTTCTCCGGCCGGGTATCCCGCCCCGTCGCTCAGTTTTTGATATAATAATCCCGCAGGATCTTTTCATTCCACCGGGCCGGCAGCAGCTTGTGCAGCCAGACCGCCAGATGCTGGTCCGGACTGGCGATGCGCTTCCGGAAAGGCATCCGGCGTTTTTCCAGCATCCGGGCGATTTTGCGCCCCAGCTGATCCGGGTCGCTGCCGTTCGTCTCGTCATGATGGATTTTCGCCGTGGCGCTTGCGTAAGCCGCCGCGTAGGGGGATTCCGGCCCCATCTTCGCCGCTTGGTGACGGTATTTCTCGCTGCCGGTGCGGTGATCTCCCGGCTCCACCAGCATCACCTGGATGCCAAAGGGCCGCACTTCCATCTGCAGGCCCTCCGCGTATCCCTCGATGGCGTGTTTGCTGGCGGTATACGCGTTCTGGAAAGGGATGCCCAGCAGGCCGTTGATGGAGGAAAACAGCACGATCCGCCCTTCTCCCTGCGCCCGCAGGATGGGCAGGGCCTGCTGATTCACCCGCACCATGCCCAGAAAATTCGTGTCCATCACCCGCTGGTATTCCTCGATGGCCGTCTCCTCGCAGGAGCCCAGCACCAGCATGCCCGCGCACTGCACCAGCGCGTCCAGGCGCGGGGAAATCTCCAGCGCCCGGTCGCAGAAGGCCTCCACGCTGGCTTCATCCCGCACGTCCAGCGGCAGGCGGTACATGCCGTCCTTCTCCCCCGGCTCCGAAAAGCTTCTGGCGCCGGCAATCACCCGCCATCCCGCGTCTCGCAGCGCCATGGCCGTGTGCAGGCCCAGTCCGCTGGACGCGCCCGTGACCCACACGGTTTTCCTGTTTTCCGTCATGCCTTTCGTCCTTTCTCCCGCCTCGCGCCGGGGTTCAGCTCCATACCCGCTTTCCGGATCAGTTCTTCCTTTTCCGCCCGGCTCAGCCGCTTGATCCGCCATTCCCGCCGCATGGCTTCTTCCTTTGTTTCAAAGCGTTCCCAGTATACCAGCCGCACCGGCAGCCGGCTCCGGGTGTATCTGGCGCCCCTGCCCGCGTTGTGGGTTCTGACCCGGTTTTCCAGGTCATTGGTCCACCCGCAGTAAAGGGTGCCGTCCGCGCACTGCAGCAGGTAGGTATAGTTCTCTCCCTCGTGCAGCGCCTCCGCTCCCATGGTGATCAGAATCGCCCGGGGATCCGCGGCCCGAAGCCGGCCCGCGGGCTGGCCCCGCGTCGGGCGGTATTGCTGCGCCGGCTCGCTGAGGAAGAACACGCGCCGGCCCGTGAAGGCGCGTTCCTCCGGAGCGGCGTACATGTCCCGCCGGATTTCCTCCGCGGCCAGCAGGGTCATCTCTCCCTCCTGAAGGCCCTGGCCGCGGAAAGCCGCTTCCGCCCGCCGCTTTTCCGCCCGGCTTTCCACGACCCAGATCAGCCGGCAGTCCGGCATCCGCTCCCGCAGGACGGCTGCGGCCGCCGCCCCGAGAAAGCACCGTTCAGCGGGCCTGGTGCAGGGAATCCGCCAGTTCAGAAAACCCCGCGCCTGCTTTTTCTCCACGCGGCTCAGGGCGTCCAGCTGTTCCCAGGTCAGGATCCGCTTCCGGACCCCGTCCGCCGGATCCTCCACATAGCGGATGCCGAAGCGCAGCAGGAACAGAAACCTTTCCGGCCTCAGCAGCGCCGTCAGCATCCGGTTCGTCGGCGTATCCGCCGCCTTCCACCTGCGGTAAGCCGGATCCTTCCGGATCTCCTCCAGCCCCAGATCCGCCAGGACCCGCGCTTCCGTTTTCCGGTCCAGCGCGGAGCCCCGGTACAGGCCGCGGTCGGCCCTGCCCGGCCCGGGATAGATGGAAAACGTCTCCGCGGCCGCGGTGGTGTAATAGGCCCCGTCCCGGGGCGTCAGCGCCGCCGTGTCCACGCTCTGGTCATTGGAAAACAGCCAGAGCTGCGCCGCCTGCAGAAACCGGCGGAACGCCCCCTCCCGGAACCGCCGGCACATCCGGTCATATTCCGCCAGAATGCCGTCCCGCTGTTCCGGCGCCTTGACCTCCATCATGGCCAGGGGCAGGCCGTTGACAAACACGGTGATGTCCGGCCGGAACCGCTTCCGCCCCCGGGCGCAGGGGATCTCCGTCCCCACCTGGAAGCAGTTTCTCTCCGGGCGCGCGAAGTCCAGCAGCCGCAGCCCGTTCCATCCGTCCCGGAGCACGGTATAGAACCCCTGTCCCAGATCCTCCATGGCCAGCAGGGTTCGCAGGTCGGCCATCAGCCGCGAGAAGCTTTCCTCCGCCAGTTCCGCGCCATTGATCCGCGCCACAGCGTCCCTGAGCGCCGAGGGCAGAATGCATGTCTCCGGGTCTCTCTGAATCTCTTCCCGGGGAAGATACCTGTACCCCATTCGGACCAGGTGAAGCAGCGCCGGCGCCTTCACCCGGGCATCCTCCCGCCGGACGCGGCTCTTTCCGGCCACCGGCCTCACCTCCGTCCCCTCCGGTTTTTCCGCCCCATCATACCACACTTTCCAACTTTTCGCGACACCCGTGGAAGCACCCGTGGCGTTTCTCCGTCCGTCCGCAAAATAGGCAGGGCTATTTTCCTTTTTTCGGGCTTTATTTTTTCTCCGAAAAGCAGTATGATCATGTCCGCGTGAAAAAAGCGCGTCTTTTCGATTTTGGAAAGGAGCGGGTTGAAAATGCTGGTTCCCGTTTTGCTGTTTCTGCTGGGTCTGGCGCTGCTGATCAAGGGGGGCGACTGGTTCGTGGATGGCGCCACCGGGCTGGCCCATCGCTTTCATCTGCCGGAGCTGCTGATTGGCGCGACCGTGGTTTCCATCGGGACAACCCTGCCGGAGGTCATGGTTTCCGCGCAGGCGGCCATGGCGCATAACAGCGGCATTTCCTACGGCAACGCCATTGGCTCCATCATCTGCAACACGAGCCTCATCGCCGCGCTGACCGTCGCGATCCGCCCCTCCGCGGTGGAGTCCCGGACCCTGCGGCTGCCTGTGGCGGCCTTCTTTCTGGCGGCCGTTTTTTACGCGGGCATCGCCTACACAACGGGGTACTTTTCCCGGTGGCACGGGCTGGCGCTGCTGGCGGGCTTTGTGCTTTACATGGTGCTCACCGTCTGGCAGATGAAAAAGCATCCTGAAGCCGCCGCACAGGAAGCGGAGGAAACGGAGGAAAAGCCCCGGGAACTCTGGCTGGAGCTGGTGCTGCTGGTGGTCGGTGCGGCCGCCATTGCCGTCGGCGCGAATCTGCTGGTCAACAACGGCACCCTGATCGCCGCGGCGCTGGGCGTGCCGGATTCCGTCATCGGGCTGACCATGGTCGCCCTGGGCACCTCCCTGCCGGAGCTGGTAACCGCCATTACCTCCCTGGTGAAAGGCCACAGCAGCCTTTCCCTTGGAAACATCATCGGCGCCAACCTCTTCAACCTGGTCCTTGTCAGCGGCACCGCGATTACCATCTCCCCCTTCTCCATTCCCTCGGAGAAAATGCTGGCCGGGATCAACAGCTCCCTGCTGGTGGATATTCCGGTCATGCTGGCAGTCATGCTGATTCTCTGCATGCCAAGCCTGCTGCGGGGGAAACTGTCCCGGTGGCAGGGAATCCTGCTGCTCTGCGTCTACGTGGCCTTTACAGCCTTCCAGTTTTTCTCCTGATGATTCCCCGGAAAAGGCCCGGCATGGCGGGACGCGCTTCTCGGCCGGGCCCTTCTCTGGCCGGTACGAATCTGCGCCCCATCTTGACAGGACGCCCCGCAGCCGGTAGAATGACAGTGAATCAGGGCAATGTCCCGAGTGAAAGATAAAGAAGGAGGAAGAACCATGGCGAAGTACGAATGCCCCTGCGGATATGTGTATGATCCCGAAGTCGGCGATCCGGACAGCGGGATCGCCCCCGGCACCGCTTTTGAGGATATCCCGGAGGACTGGGTCTGCCCGGTCTGCGGTCTGGGAAAGGACGCTTTTACGGAAGTGGCGTAAGCGGTCTGGGCTCCTTTGATGGAGCTTCCTGAAAAAAGCGCCGGAGCGCGGGTCTGATCCCCGCGCTCCGGCGTTTTTTTGTTTTCCTCTGAGGATTCATGAATTCGTCCGTACCCGTTCCGCTTTACGAGGCGCCGCTTTTTCCCTATAATATCGGCATATCCGTGATTTGGAGGGAAAAACCCATGAGCGAATGCTGGATGAAGGAAGTCACCGTCGGCCCCATTGGCACCTGCTGCTATCTTGTGGGACAGGCGGACCGGCGGGACTGCGTAGTCATCGACCCGGGCGCGGAGGCCGAACGGATTCTGGCGGCCGCCGAAGGGCGGGAGATTGCCGCCATTCTCCTGACCCACGGGCATTTTGACCATATCGGCGCGGTCGGCGCCCTCATGGAAAAGCAGGCGCCGCGGCTTTTTGTGCATCCCCTGGACAGGCCCATGCTGACGGATGCCGCGCTGAACGCCAGCCGGGGGCTCCTGGGGCGATCCATCACCGCGCCGGACGCCACGGACCTGGCGCGGGAAGGGGATTCCCTTGCCCTGGCGGGCCTGCACATTCAGGTGCTCCATACGCCGGGGCATACCCCGGGCAGCGTCTGCTACCGGATCGGGGACCTGCTTTTCACCGGCGACACGCTCTTTGAATCCGGCTGGGGCCGCACGGACCTGCCCGGCGGCAGCGAGCGGGACATGGCCGCCTCGCTCCGCCGCCTGATTCCCCTGGCGCGGAACCTTCCCATCTATCCCGGCCACGCCTGAGGGGCTTACTCCGCCTTACCAACCGCCCGGATCAGGTTCTGATAAAAGTCCACCGCGCCGGGGAGACAGTTGATTTCAATGTTCTCGTTCAGGCCGTGCATGCCCTTCATCTGCTCCGGTCCGTAGATCACCGGCGCGAAGCGCACAATGCTGTCGCAGATGCGCTCATAATTCCGGGCATCGGTGGCGCCGGTCATGACATAGGGGCTGCCCGCGCAGCCGGGGAAGGTCTCCGCGATGACCCGCTGCACCAGCTGAAACGGGGCCCCGTGGATATCCGTGGCCGCCGAGACATCCGACGCGTGGTACACCTGCATCTCCAGCTGATGCTTTTCCGCCAGGCGGCGGACAATATCCAGGCTTTCCCGCATCCCCTGATGGGGAATGAAGCGCATGTTCACCCCGAGGCTGGCTTCCTGGGGCATGACGTTATAGGCGTCCGAACCCTTCAGCATGGTGAAGGCCATGGTCGTCTGAATCATGGCGCCGGCCTGGGCGGAGATCATGGGCAGCACCCGCAGCATCACCGGCTGGAACAGCCACAGGTTGCCGAAGACCAGCTTCAGCGGAAAGGAGGCGTACGGGGCCAGGGTTTCAAACATGGCCCGGACCTCCGGCGGCATGCGGCGACGGAACAGCGAACGGTGTTCCGCCTCATGAATGAAGTCCGCCAGCCGCGCGGCCGGAGAATGCTTCACCGGCGCGGAGGCGTGCCCGCCCTGGGAGCGGGCGGTCAGCTTCACATCCGCCTTTCCTTTTTCAAAAACACCCACCATGGCGAAATTGCCCGGGATGCCGCCCACCGGCTCGGTAATGATTCCGCCGCCCTCATCGCAGACCAGCCAGGGGCGGACACCCCTGCGCTCCAGCTCCGCCACGAGCTTCGGGCAGCCGTCTCCCGCCCATTCCTCCGTGCAGGAGGAGGACAGATACACATCGTTTTCCGGAACATATCCCTGGGCCAGCAGCTCCTCCACCGCCTGAAAGAAGGCCATGACGGAGCATTTTGTATCCGACGCGCCGCGGCCCCATACCTTTCCTTCCGCCATGTCCCCGGAGAAGGGCGGATGCGTCCATTCCCCTTCCGCGGGCACCACGTCCTGATGGCTCATCAGCACCAGGGGCCGGGCGTCGGATTTTCCTTTCCAGCAATACAGCAGGTTGCCGTCGATTTCCGTCTTCTCCAGCTTCTCATGGACAAGGGGAAAAAGCTCCGCCAGCACCTGATGGAAGCCGAGAAACTTCTCCCGCAGGTCCGTTTCCGGCCGGGACACGGTTTCGTACTGAATCATCCGGGACAACTTCCGGGCGTAGGCCATGGCCCTCTCCGGATCCGGATCCGGCACATAGGTGGAAGCTTTGGACGGCATCCGGACCGTGCGGATCACCGCGATCAGCAGCAGGGCCAGCATCAGGCCCAGCAGTCCCAGAAGAATCCAGACCGCGATCATACCCGTCCCTCCTTCCGGTGCCGGCGGTACTCCAGCCAGGCCAGGCCGATGGCGATGGCGCCGCTGGGAATGATCATCATGCTGGTGGAGCCGGTCAGGCCCGGCGCCAGCATGAACAGCAGGCTCATGACCATCAGCGGCACCGCGGCCAGGCGGATATGCTGGCGGTAATACTTATAACCCATGGCGCCGAAGAGCGCGGGCACCACATTGGCAAAGGCGGGCGCCAGCCTCGGGCTCTGAAGCACCGGGCGCAGCGGCGTCAGCAGCGCCACCCCCGCCGCCAGCACCAGGATGGTCACCAGGCTGGAGGTAGCGATGGACAGGGTGGAGATGATTTCATTCTCCCGTGTGCCGGATTTGGCGCCCACCATGTCCTTCGCGTTCATGGCGCAGGGGATTTTCATGTTAATCAGATTGCCGGTAATAAAGGCCAGATAGCTGCCGCCCGCCCCCAGCATGGGGGTGTAAACCAGGAACTCCACCACGCTGGAGACAGTCCACACCAGCCCGACGGAAAGGAAGCCCCGGGCCACGGCGCCGAGATCCGGCATGGCCCCCAGGTACGCGCCGATCAGGAAAGGCGCGCCAAGCAGCAATGCCAGGGAAACCATGGACACCGCCCGCCCCAGCCGGTGGGTGTTTTTCATATACTGATCCAGCGTCTGTTCCGTTTTTTCCATTTTCTACCCCTCCTTACCGTCCGATGAGCGCCGCCGCCGCCATGCCGATCAGCATGCTGGCCGCGATGGAGAAGTTATCCAGCCATTGCAGGCCCTTCTTTTCCGACAGCCAGGTGAAAAGCGCCATGGCCGCGGCGGACACCGCCGCCACCGCCAGCGGCGTCCAGCTTCCCCGGAAGGTGAACAGCCCCTGCCCGGACACAAAATCGCCCAGGTAGCTGCCCAGATACGCGCTGACCATGCCGATAAACATGGCGCTCATGGCGAGGTCGCCAAAGCCCAGGCCTTTCTTTTCCCCGGTCTTTTTCTCCCCCGCGCCGTGAAGCTTCTTCAGATACCGCCGGTTGAAGAGGGTGGAAAGGATCATCCCCCACATGATGCATACGCTCATCAGCAGGGCGATGGTCCCGAAGGCCTGGGTGGTCATCGCGCTGCCGCTGAGCTCCGGCAGCCCCACCGCCTCCGCGGCGGCCGCGGCCACCTGGGTCTCGTAATGCAGCGCGCCGATAACGCTCAGCCGAAGCCAGGGCCACGGCACGCCCAGGGAGCCGCTCAGGGCGATGACGCCAAGCAGGATGCCCACGCTGGGCAGCACCGAAAACGAGGCGGAAGCGGTTACAGCCCTTTTCATTTTTGCCCGGTCCATGCCCAGGGCCAGTCCCGCCTTCCACGCCCGGACGAGGAACACCACGCAAACCGCCGCCACAAAAGCGATGATCCCGCCGCAGATCAGATACACCGGCCCTGAGGAGAGCCGCTCCAGCACGGATTCGTTCATTTTCATCCTTCCTTTTCCTAGAAAATTCATATCTGTTCCGTCGCTCTGCGCTCTGAGGAATTCCACTCCGGCCAAAACCGCCGGTTTCCTTCCCCCGCCGGGGCGGTGCTTCCCTTTCTCCGTCCGTCCCCGCTCCGCGGAGCCCGTCTTTCAGCGGCCCTCAGGCCAGCTGAAGCTGGTACAGCTTTTTGTAGATCCCGTCCTGCGCCAGCAGCTCCTGGTGCGTCCCGGACTCCCGGATCCGCCCGTGATGCATGACGATGATCCGGTCGCAGTGCTGAATCGTGGACAGCCGGTGGGCCACCATGATGGAGGTTCGCCCCCGCATCAGATGGGCCACCGCCTCCTGAATCCACTGCTCCGTCTCCGTGTCGATGTTGGCGGTCGCCTCATCCAGAATCAGGATCTGGGGATCAAAAGCCAGCGTCCGGGCAAAGGACAGCAGCTGCCGCTGCCCGGCGGAATAGGTGGCGCCCCGCTCCGTGACCCGGGAGGCGTATCGGTCCGGCAGCCGTTCCACAAACCGGGCGGCGTTGACCTCCCGGGCCGCCCGCTCCATCATCTCGTCCGTAATCGTCTCGTCCCGCAGGCGGATATTGGAAGCGATGTCCCCCGTGAAGAGGAATACATCCTGCTGCACCTGGCCGATGGCCCCGCGGATCTGCTCCCGGGACAGCTGACGGATATCCACCCCGTCGATCCGGATGGCGCCCCGCTGAATGTCATAATACCGGCCGATCAGATTCAGAATTGAGCTCTTTCCCGCGCCTGTCGCGCCCACAAACGCCACGGACTGGCCCGGCTGAATCGTGAAGGACACGTCCTTCAGCACCCAGTCCTCCTCCTTCCCGGTATAGGAGAACCAGACGTGGTCAAAGACGATCTCGCCCCGGATCCCGGGCAGCAGGATGGGATTCCGCTCCTCGGGAATGTCCGGCTCCGTGTCCAGGAGGGTAAAGATCTTCTCCGCCGCGGAGATGGCGCTCTGGAGGGTCGTAAACTGCTCCGCCAGCTCCTGAATCGGTTCGAAGAAGGAGTTGATGTACTGCAGGAATACATACAGGGTCCCCAGGGTGATCTCCGCCCGCAGGACGGAGGCGCCGCCCGCCACCATGATGATCATCAGCGCCACGATGGACAGCAGATAAATGCCCGGGCGGAAGATGGCGAAAACCATCATCTCCCGGAAGCTGGAGCGGTAGAGGCTCTCGTTCTTTTCCTCAAAGGCCTCCTGCTTCTGCTTTTCCCGCCCGAAAACCTGAATGACCTTCATGCCGGACAGGTGCTCGGACAGAAAGGTGTTGAGCGCCGTCAGCCGGGTACGGACCAGCCGGTAGGTCTTCCGGGAAATCATCCGGAAAAGCAGCGTCAACGCGGCCACCACCGGCAGGAGGATAAAGCTGTACAGCGCCATTCGCGGGTGCAGGGAAACCATGATCACCGCCAGACCGATCATCTTGACCACGTTGCGGAAAAGCTTGACCAGGATGTTGGCGAAAACCTCATTGATCGCCTCCACGTCGTTGGTCAGCCGGGTCACGATCCTGCCCACCGGGGTGATGTCAAAAAAGCGCATGGTCAGCTTTTCCACATGCTGGAAAAGCTCATTGCGGATTTCATATACGATGTCCTGTCCCATACGCTGCAGCATCAGCATCTGAGCCCGGTTGCACAGCATGATCAGCACCAGCGCGGCCAGGTACAGCCCCGCCGCCCGCAGCACCCCCGCGAAGCGGGCATCCGCCTGTTCTCCCGTCTCCCAGTGTTCCCGGCCCGCCGCCAGCACCTCCGGGCTGGTTTCCCCGGTGATATACCGGTCAATGGCGTTACCAATGATCATGGGGCGGATCAGCTCCAGCCCGGTCAGCAGCAGCACCAGCGCCAGGCACAGGAAGAACACCTTCCGGTGCGGCTTCAGATAGCCGATGAGCCGGGTCATGGGCCTCCCGTGGTAATGGAGCTCCTGCCGGTCCTCATCCGCCGGGCGGAACAGCTCCAGCAGCCGCTGCCGGATCGTGGTCTTTTTTTCATTCCCGCTCACGCCGGCTCGCCTCCCCTCTGCTCCCGGGCCGGCAGGTCGGGATGCTCCTCCCGCAGCTGCTTCTCCAGCTGCTGCCGGTCAAAGATGGAGCTGTACAGGCCGCCCTGGGCCATCAGCTCCGCGTGGGTACCGAACTCGGCCCGGTGGCCGTCCTCCAGCACCAGGATGTGATCGGCGTGCTGAATGGTGGAAATCCGATGCGCCACAATCAACGTGGTCTTCCCCTGCCGCAGGGCCTTCAGCCGGGAAAGAATCCTTTCCTCCGTGTCCGTGTCCACCGCGGACAGCGCGTCGTCCAGGATCAGGATCGGCGCGTCCTTCATCAGCGCCCGGGCGATGGCAATCCGCTGTTTCTGGCCCCCGGAAACCGTCACCCCCCGTTCTCCCAGCATGGTCTGATATCCCTCCGGAAAGCCCATGATGTTCTCGTGTACGTCCGCCGCGACGGCCGCATTCCTGACCGCTTCGGCATCCACGTCCTTTACGCCGAAGGCGATATTGTTCTCAATCGTATCCGAAAAGAGGAAGGAGTCCTGGGGCACATAGGCGATGTCCCGGTGCAGCACGGAGAGCGGAATGGTCCGCAGCGGATGCCCGTCGATCCGGATCATCTCCGGCCGTTCCGTATCCCAGAGGCGTTCCAGCAGGTTCATCAGCGTGGTTTTGCCGCTTCCGGTGCGACCGATCACCGCCAGCGTCTCCCCCCGCGCGACCTGCACCGAGATATCCGACAGGGCCGGGTGATCCGCCGGCGTGTCCGGATAGGAGAAGGACAGATGATCCAGCACCAGGTCCCCCCGCAGGGCGGTGATGGACGGATCCCCCTCGTCCCGGATTTCTGGCCGTTCCTCCAGGATCACCCGGATCCGCCGGAGGGAAGCCATGCCCTGGGAGAAATTGGATACGCTTTCCCCCACCGCGATCATGGGCCAGACCAGCATGGCCACATAGCTGTTAAAGGCGACAAACTGGCCCAGGGTGATCTCCCCGTCAATGGCCATTCTGCCGCCGAACACCAGCGTCAGCAGCAGGCTCAGCCCCACGATCAGGTCCAGCAGCGGCAGCACCAGCGCCACCAGCCGCGCCACATCCAGGTTTTTCTCCCGAGCCCGGGCGTTCGCCTTCGCGAAGGCGGCCAGCTCCTGCCGCTCCTGGACGAAAGCCTTGATAACCCGAATGCCGGAGATGGCTTCCTGGCTTTGATCCGTCAGGGCGGAAAAAGCCTCCTGCCTGGCCAGGAAGCGCTTGTGCATGGCCTTCCCGAACCAGAAATCGCCAAAGAGGATGACGATCAGCGGAAAGACGGCGATCAGCGTCAGCCGGGGGGACACAAAGCGGATCATGCTGATCAGCACCAGCACCAGCATCACCGTCGCGTCAAAGGCGGAGATGACGGTCATGCCCATCAGCTGGCGCACCGCGCCCAGATCGTTGGTAAAATGGGCCATCAGATCCCCGGTCTTGTGCTCGTTGTACCAGGACATGGACAGGGTTTCCAGATGGGCGAACAGATCCGACCGCAGATCCCGCTCAATCTTCCGGGCGGAGCCGAACAGAAAAAAGCGCCACCCAAAGCGTCCCAGCATGATCAGCGCGCCCATGCCCAGCAGCCGCAGGGCGATCTGCCAGACGCCGCCCATATCCAGCGTCCCGGCCGCCAGGCCGTCGGTCAGTTCTCCGGACAGGAGCGGCACTCCGGCGTTAATCCTGTCCACCAGAAAGAGGGACAGAATGCCCAGCAGATACTGCCACCCGTACCGTTTCGCGTAGTGCAGCGCCACCTTCAGTTCCTTTTCCAATGATGATCCTCCGCAAAAAAGCGGCGTGCCCCTCCCGCTCTGGCCGCGCTGAAGGGCCACGCCGCGCCTTGACTTACTTACCGGAGATTACGATGCCGTCGCTGGCCAGGTAGGGCAGCACGCTGCCTCCGTCGCGGACCTGCTCCCGGGAGATAGCCCGCACCTGCCGGAAAACCTTCTCCAGGTTGCCATTGATCATGGTTTCCGTTACCGCGCCGGCGATCCGGCCGTCCTCCACGTAGAAACTGTTCTTCGCCACGCCGGAAAACTCGCCATTGGCGCCGGGATACCCGCCGGAGAAGCCGCCCACGATCAGCCCCCGCCTGACGGACGCGATCATCTCCGCCAGCGGGGTCTCCCCCGGTTCCATCACCAGGGCCAGGCTGTCGTTCTTCGTGACGGCGCGGCCGGTTTTCCGGGCGGCGTACAGATTCAGCAGGAAGCTTTTCAGCACGCCGCGCTCCAGAACCGTCACATCCTCCGCCCGGTATCCGTCCCCCGTATAGAAAGGCTCCGTCGCGATGCGGTCATCCTTCGCCTTCAGGGAAACGGTCACCAGGGGGCTGGCCACGGGCTGATCCAGCTTATCCAGCCACTGGCTGGTGCCCTCCATGATCACCGAACTCATCAGGTAGTTGCCGGCCAGCATGCGCAGGAAGCTTCCCAGGCAGTCCGGCGTGAAGATCACCGTGCCCTCGAATTTGCCGGGCAGCGTGACCATCCGGAGGCCTGCTTCCGTATCCCGCAGATGCTGCCGGACGCTGCCCTGATCCGCCAGCGGGGTGTCCAGATCATGGGTCATCAGGCCGGTATAATCCAGGCCCGTGTTTCGGGTCCCGTCCGTGCCGGACATTTCCATTTCCATCTCATAGACGCCGTGGCGGCGCTCAAAGCGGGTACCGTTGGAATTGGCGTAGAGGGTATGGGTTTTCACGTGATCCCCGATCACGGTCATCAGGCTGACCTGAGGATATTCCTTCTCCACCGCCGCCATCAGCTGCCGCAGGCTGTCATAAAAGCGGGGCATGTCCGGCCCTTCCCAGCTGCCGGAGCGCATCTTCGCCGGTTCCTGGCGCTCCGCCAGCACATTCGCCTCATCCGCCTGCGCGCCTTCCGCGCCGGTCAGGGCGTCCTCCACCACCCGCGCGAGGCCCGCTTCGCTCAGGTCATTGCCCGCCGCGCTGCCCTTCCGGCCGTCCTGCAGCACGGTGACCGCCACGTGGTGGTCGAAGGTGGTGCGGAAGAGGTTAAAATCCGTCTTCTCCGTGTTCAGCTCCTGCTTTTCGCTTTCCGAAACCTGATAGCTCCAGTTTTTCGCGCCTTTTTCCCGCAGGAGCGCTTCCAGCCGGTCCGCAATCTTGCGCATGAATCTTCTCCTCCCCTCTCAGCGTCCGCCGATGGTGATCCGGCAGCGCATATCCGGCCCGCCCATGCCCACCGGCATGGGCTGCTTCTTTCCGCAGAAGCCGCTGGAAGACCACGTGACCCGCTCGCCCAGCATATCAACCGTCTTCAGCATGTCGAAGGCCACGCCGCTCACCGTCGTGTCCAGCAGGGCCCTGCCCAGCTTTCCCTTTTTGATTTCATATCCCAGGGACACGCCGAACATGAATTCCCCCGTCAGGTCCGCCTGCCCGTTGCTGCTGTCGATGAGGTAATACCCGTCGTCAATGGAGGCGATCATCTCCTCCAGGCTGCTGCGGCCGGGAAGAATGCAGGTGTTCCGCATCCGGATCAGGGGCTCGTCGTTGAACATCCACGCCCGGGCGTTCCCCAGGGGCTCCATTCCGAAGCGCGCGGCGCTCTCCCGGCTGTTCATGTATCCCTTCAGGATGCCGTTTTCGATCAGCGTCGCGTCCCGGGCCAGCGTGCCCTCGTCATCCAGGAACACCGGCAGGGGGGTCGGCGCGCCGAAGGCTTCGCTGGCAAAGTCCACCAGCGTCACCATCTCCGAGGCCACGGGTTTGCCCAGGTTCGGGCCGGCCACGCTGCCGCCCAGCACCAGGTCCGCCTCCACCGTGTGGCCCACCGCCTCATGGGCCAGCATGCCGCCCATCATGCCGCCCAGGATCACGGTCTTGTTTCCCGCTTCCGCGTATACGCCCTCCGTCTTGTTCATCAGGTGCTGATACAGGGCGTCGATGGCCGGCTCATACTGCGCCAGATCCGCGAAGTGATCCTCAAAGCTGCCGGCGCCGCCGAAAGCCTTGAACAGCTCCACCGGCGCGCCGTTTTTCCCCTCCGCGGAAAGCATGACATAGATGTAGCACCGGGGATACGTCACATGGCCGCTGGCCGCGTCCGAGGTGGCGATGATCTTTTCCTGGGAGTCCTCCGTATACACGATCGTGCGGCTCAGCAGCTTTGGATATTTGTTTTGGACATACCGGTCCAGGGCCTGGCAGGCTTCAATGATCCGCTTCTGCGCCGTATCCGTCACCGGGCGGACGGGGGAAACCGTTCCCCCCGCCAGCGCGGGATACGCCGCCCGGGGGCTTCCGGCCCGGTCCGCCAGGAAGCGCGCGTTTTCCGTCGCCGCGCGCAGCACGCGTTCCGCGTCCGCTTCCGTGTAGGAAGCGATGGACGCGAAACCGTACCGTCCCTCCCGGGTCACCCGGGCGCTGATGCCCCGGCTTTCGCCGCGGCTGTTCTGCGTCAGGCTCCCCTTCAGCAGCGCGACCCGTCGGGAGCGGTTTTCATGCCCCCGCAGCACCGTCTGGGCCGCTTCGTCAAACTGACTCTTTCGCGGTGTAATAATGTCTGTAAGCATATTCCCTCCTGTAAATCGTCCTTTCCCAAACCGGCTGGCTTTGGCCCTCATCGGTTCCGGCCCGGCGGGCCGCCCGCGTCCGGGATCTGGTTATGGTTGTTCGGTGGTATTCGTATTCCTCTATTCCAGGTTTTTGATGTCTTCAGTGGGAAACATGATCGGAAGAAGCAGGATGTTTTCCAGTCTCCGTGGGGCTCAACCTGTCCTTTCCCTTTGAAATGGAAAACGGCAGGCACGCCGGTGGTATTATAGCAGTTTTTCTGCCCGCTGTCATTTCTTTTCCGTTGTTTTCAGATCATCCCCTGCTTTTTGCGCGGAAGTCAAAGGGCAGCCGCTTTTCAGTTTTCGCGGCCGCCCCGGTCTTTTTATTCGTACAGGATGGAAAAAGGCGCGTCCCCCAGCGATTCCGCCAGATCCGCCTGATCCCTGCCCAGCGTCACGCTTTCCAGCATGGGCAGCGAAAGCAGCGGCGTCAGGTCCGTCACCGGGATATCCACCATCTTCAGGACCTTCAGCCCGGTGTGGCAGGCGATCGGCGTCAGGTCGCTGACCGCCGTGTGGGAGATATCCAGGTCCTCCAGCAGGGTCACCCCTGCCAGATCCTCCAGCGTATTCAGCCCCGTCCAGGCCAGGCGCAGCATCGCAACGCTTTTCCGCCCCAGGTAATGATAGCTTTCCGTCGGGTTGGAGATGTCCAGATACTGAAAATTGCCAAGCTGCCTGATCAGCTCCGGATCATAGTTCCGCACGTCGCAAAGGTCCAGAAAGGCCAGATTAGGGCAGGAAAGCAGCGGCGACAGATCCCGGATCGGGTTATCGTTGAGTCCCACCGAAGTCAGCAGGGTTCTCCCCGCGAGCACGGACGCATCCTGGATCTGGTTATGCTTGAGCTCCACCCTTTTCAGCTGCTCCAGCCCCTCCAGGGCCGACAGATCCGCCAGCTGCTGGGCCGCCACGCAGACCTGTTCCACATGGGGCATCATGGACAAATCCGCCAGATCCGTCATGGCCCCCCGATCCGGCTTTCCCTCCGAATACCAGCGGTTGACCGCCTGGTAGAAGGCATCCGCGTCCGCGTAGGCCTGATTGGCCATGATGTAGATACCCCTGACCTCCGCCAGTCGGCTTCGGGAAAGCGCCTCCCCTTCCGCCAGCCCCAGGTTCAGGCGCGCCGCCTCCGCCATCAGCGGCTCGGCGAAGGCAGCCCGTTCTTCCTGCTTCCGCAGGAACCATGTCACGCCCAGCACGATGACCGCCGTCACCAGCGCCGCGGCCGCCGCCCACCGGAACAGGCGCCGGCGTCTTTGCGCCGGTTCTGTTCTTTCCAGCGCCTTCTTCGCCTGCGCCGCGGAAGCGAAACGCCGCTGCGGGTCAAACGCGGTCATCCGCAGAATCACCTTTTCCAGCGGCGTGACGGCGCCCTGCGGCTGCTCCGTGTCGCCATGCAGCAGCCAGTGCAGCACCATGCCCAGGCTGTACAGATCGGACCGGGCATCCGTCCGGGAAAAGCCATACTGCTCCGGTGGCGCGAAGCCGTGGGTGCCCAGGATCAGGGTATCCGTTTTCTTTTCCGAGCAGACCCGGGCGATCCCGAAATCGATCAGCACAGGGATCCCGTCTTCCCGAAGGATGATATTCTGCGGCTTCACATCCCGGTGAATGACCGGCGGCTCGGTGCTGTGCAGCGCCCGCAGCTCCTCGCATAACTGAATGCCGATTTCCCGGACCCGCGCTTCCGTCAGCCGCTCCCCCGCGGCGCGGTCCGCCAGGGACTCCCCCTCCACATACTGCCGCAGCACGCAGCGCATGCTTTCATTCCGATACTCGCCGACAAAGCCGGGCAGCGGCGGCACATTCAGATTTCGCAGCGTTTCCGGCTCCGAATGATCAAAGAGCGGATTCTCCGCCAGGAAGCATTTTACCGTGACCTTTTCCCCCGTATCCCGCCTGCGGGCCAGCAGGGTTTCCGTTCCGGGGGAAGCGGACATCCGCTCCATCAGCTCATATGCTTCCGTCAGCGCCGTCGGATATTCCGTTTCATCCGGGAGCTCCGGCCCGGTGATTTTCTCCTTTTCCATCCTTATGATTCCCCCAGCGGCGTCAGATCGTACCTGCTCATCAGTTCCTGGGTCCGCATCATGTCGTATCCGTTCTTCAGACAGAAGATTACCACCGCGTCCCGCTTCAGCCGGGGGTACAGCGCGCTCCGGCCGGCCGCCTGCAGCAGCCGCTGCGTCTCCTCCAGCGACAGGCCAAGGGCCACGGCCAGCTGCAGCACCCGCTCCCGGGAAGGCCGGCGCGTGCCGTTGAACAGTTGATGCCCATAGGTTCGGTCGATCTGCGCCAGCAGGATGACCCGCTCCGGAATCATGTTTCGCGCCGCGCAGTAATCCCGCAGCAGCGTCTGAAAATCAACGGTCCGCAGATGCTGCTCGTTCTGCTGCAGAAACGTATTCAGGTTTTTCGTCCGGAATATTTTTCTGAGCAGGGAATCGGTGCTGACTTTATCCGCCATGCCGCAACCCCCCGTTTTTCTGATCATGCCGGCCGCTGCCGTTATCTGTGGATGCTGTCATAGTTATACCATTGAACCTCCCGGAGCGCAAGAATGCTGCCTGCATACATTCTTTTCCCGGACAGGCGCGCTTTTCCCGGCCTCAGCGATCACTGAAAAGCCCGGTTCCTTCTGTCCGTAAAGCGCGGGGCCGGCGTATCCGCCGGCCCCGCGTATGTTTCTTTTCCTTCCGTAGATCCGGCCGCTTATTCCGTGGCCGGGATAAACCGCAGCCCATCGCAGGCTTCGGCGTAAGCTTCCAGGTCACTTCCGGGTTCTCCGTAAAGGAAGATGGTGCCCGATCCGTCCAGCGCGTCCGCCGCGAAAGAGGTGATCCCTTCAGGCAGCTCCAGCTCGATCAGATTGGGGCAGTCCGCGAAAGCCCGGGATCCGATCTCCGTCACGCCCGCCGGTACGATGATTTTCTCCGCCGCCACGCCGGCAAAGGCTTCCTCCGAAATCACCCGCAGCCCCGCGGGCAGGGTCAGCACGGTCGAAGCCGCCGGGCGCGGGAGAACCGTCACCTGGATCCGGTCCGAAACTCCGTAGCAGCTGATGCAGTTGGCGGAAACCTCCAGCCAGTATTCGCCCGGCTCCACTTCCGCGGTGTTGACCAGGATCTTTTTGTCTGCATCCGCGCCAAACCAGCTGGAACCGGAGAAATTTCCCCCAACGGGCAGCAGATGCGCGCCGTAGGCCACATTCTCCAGGTGGCTGTTTTCATTCAGAACCGTGATCTCAAGCTCCTTGCCCCGGATCACGGCCCTGTTTTTCACCGTAAACCGCAGGACTTCCAGCGCGTAGGAAGGCGGGTTCGTATATACGGTGACCGCGTTGGTCAGGCCGTCCCATTCCACCGTTTCCCAGTCGAAATCCGGCGCGTCCGGCGTGATTGCCGCGGTCGTGTATTTGGCGTAATAAACGGTTTCTCCGTCCCCCCAGGTGTTCATCGGAACTTCCAGGAAGGATCCCGCCGCGTAATCCCACCAGCCGTCCTCATACACGGCGACAGCCGTCGCGCCGGGGGCGTTGACCGTCAGGGTGAAGTTTTCAAAGATTTCCACCGGGTTTTTGCTGGCGGTCAGCGTGCCGGCCGGCGTTCCCTCCGTGATGGTGACCGCCCGTTCCTTCATGCCGAGGGCATATCCCGCTCTGTCCGGAAGCGCGTACACCGTTACATAGTACAGTCCGGGCGCGAGGGTTTCCGCCGGAATCCGGCAGGTGACCCGCCACACGCCTCCGTCCGTGGTTTCGCTGACTTCCATGTCGTGAATCTGGCCGTTCTCATCGCTGAGCCAGCACTCGCCATGTCCCGTTCCGCCTGCTTCCGAAAAATCCAGCGCCGCCTCAAAGGTCACGGTTTCATCCGTCCTCGCGGTGTCGGGCCCTGTCAGGGCCCGCACATATACGCCGCCGTTCGGGGCGGTCACGCTGACATAAACGGTTTCCCCCACAGGCTGCCAGTCCTCCTGGTCCGGATATATCGCGTAAGCGTACAGATCATAGGTTCTGACCCAGTTCATCCCCACCCGGAAAATCAGGCTTTCCCCTTCCGTCTCCTGCCAGACGTTTCCCGCATCAGCGAAGCAGAGTTTCACCCGCTCCGCGCCAGGCGCCCGGACGGAGAAGGTGACCGTTTCCAGGGTCAGCGCTTCCGCCCTGTCCGCCCGGAACAGCGGTTCCGCCGTCCATCCGGCGGATGCCAGGACGGTAAAGGCATAGCGCTCCTGATCCCCGTGCCAGCCATAGCGCCTGGGATCAACGGCCAGCATATAGTTCCCGGGTTCCAGCGCGTCCGTGGGAATCTGAAGCAGGGTGGTTTCATCCGCGGTGATTTCCATATCCAGCACCGGTTCTGACCATTCCCCGCTGTCCCGCGCCTTCCGGATCTGGACGCCGTAACCGTAGGCATTCTCCACAGGGGTCAGGGTAAAGTCCAGCGTGTTTCCCCATTCCACTGCCGTCCCGTTCGGGAAGGTGATCTCCGGCGCCTCCAGGTCACCGCAATAGATGACATGCATGGTCACCGGCGCGCTGGTCATGCTCCAGGTCAGGCCGCTCCAGTCGAACCCGTCCAGACTGCCGTCGTTTGCCTCCGCCCAGTCCACAATGGACCGATCCGTGCTGGCCTGCGCAATGTAGGTGTCATCCCCGCCCTGATGGGCGCCCATCCACCATTCATAGGCGTCATCCCCGCACCAGCGGTATTCCCATTCATTATACGCGTTCCGGATCCGTACGGCCGTCACATTTTCCGGTGCGTCCACCGAGATCAGCACATTCTCATGCAGGTAGACCTCCGCCTGCGCGCCATCCGTTTCGCCGTTGATTTTCAGCACCAGGCTGTCGCTGATCGTCGCCGGATCGATCACTTCCATCTGTGCTTCGCGATATCCGTTATCGACCCCCACCGCGGCCGCATCAACCCAGATCTGATAGGTGCCGGTACGGGAGAATATCTCCGGTCCAAAAACCAGCGCCGTCGCGCCGTCCTCCCCGGGATCCCGTTCTTCATTCACCAGGTCTTCCCAGTCCCATCCGTTTTCGGAGTACCGGATGCCCACGTTGTACCATTCCGCGCCGTCAATGGCCTGGAAGCTGGCCCGGATGCCTTCTCCCAGGCTCAGGACCGCCGGCACGCCTTCCATTTCGGGCTGATCCAGCGCGCCTTCCGAGGTAACCGTCAGCGTCTTCGTAATGGTTCCCGCTTCCTGCGCTCCGGGCTGCCAGTAAGACAGCGTAAAGGTATAGGTTCCGCCGCAGCCGCAGCCCCATCCCCAGGAAATGCTGTCGTTTTTCCAGTCGTCCCGGCCGTCCTCCCAGTACGGATCCCGGTCCCAGCGTATATCCAGCCGGAAATGATCGCACCCGGGCGCGGAGGCATAGACCGTCAGGTTCTCGCTGGCCTGCATGGTTTCCCGGCTGAAGTCCAGCATGGCTTCCGGCAGTTCCCCTTCCGGCTCGCGGACGATGATCGGAATCACGCGATCCCTGCCGGCCCAGCCTTCGGCGTCAATGCCGATCCGGAGATAGTAATCTCCCGGTTCCAGGTCCAGCGTATGGATCCGAAGCTGGTTTTGGCCATTTCCATCCAGATGGCGGATCGTTTCATACCAGCACTGGTCTTCTTCGCGCCGCAGGGTCATCAGTTCCGCCCAGTACCATTCACTTTCCCGCTGGGGTGTAATGATGGCCGCAATGATCTCCCCCCGGGCCACGCTGGCGGCGGACAGGGTCACCTCCGGGATCTGCATCGTCCCCTGGCTGGCAGAATGCACCCTGACCGCGTCGCTGGACAGGGACCAGTCCAGGTCCTCCCATTGGAAGTTTTCCCAGTCGAACCCATCCGCACGCCAGATGGGGTCCGCCGTGGTTGCCTGGGCGATCAGCATGTAATCCCCGTCGCCAAAGCCTTCCTCCCAGCGCAGTCCCTCCCGCGGATTGCCGCGGTAATCCCAGTACCCGTTTTTCCACAGCCGGACCGCGGTCACGTTTTCCGGTGCCTGCACACGGATGTCCAGCCCCCTGCCGCTGGGCCAGGACGCCAGATCCCCGGTGCCGCCGTTCACCGTCAGCGTCAGCTGTGCTTCCGGCTCCCCGTCCCGGCACAGGAAATAGCATTCGGCGCCATTGCCCTCGTACCGATCCGCCCAGACCCCGACCTGCAGCCGGTAAATCCCTTCCCGCTGAAAAAGGGTCGCGGGCAGATGAATCGTCCGCATCATCTCCGGCGTCAGTGAACCGGACCCCAGCGTACGGTTGAAATGCAGCAGCTCTTCCCGGTCGCCGCTGTCCTGGCAGTACTCCAGATCCAGGTCGAACCCGGAGGCATTCTCATCGATTTCCAGAACAGCGTTCACGCCTTCACCCGTCGAAACCCGCTTCGGTATGCCGGAAAGATTCGGAATGGTCAGGCGGCCGGAAAGCGCGTCCTGACTGACAGTCACCGAAGCCTCGCGGATCTCCACCGCGGTTTCCTCGCTCAGGTCCAGCAAGGAGATGATGTAGGTTCCTTTATCCGGAAAGCCCCATCTTTCCAGCACGCCGAAGGGGCCTTCCCGTTCCTCCCGGTTCCACCAGGTCGGATCTTCCTGTTTCCGGATCATGAAGCCGATTCGGTCCGCGTCCGGAATATAGCCGTAGATGTTCTGCGCTTCCTGAATCCGGACCTCCGGCCTGGAGACGGACAGCATCGCGCCCGGCGCCTGAGCCGGCTCCGTAACGGTGAACCGCAGCGCCGTGCTTTTGTTATCCCATCCCACCGCGCCGGCGAAGACATCCATCTCATAGGTTCCCGGATCGAAAGCATGCGTCGGCAGCGTCAGAATCAGATCATCCCCCATGTTATAATGATCCATCCATCCGATCTCATCACCCTCATCCAGCACCCGGCCGACGTCCACCCAGAACCACTCATTTCTGCCCTGGGTACCGGAAATCCGCATCGTCAGCGTTTCTCCCCGGGCCACGGTGGAGGCCCCGACCCAGGCCGCGGCCGGCGGATTCATCTCGCCCTCGGCGGATACGTACAGCGTGAAGCGCGCGCTTTCCGCACCGGTCTGCCACAGGTCCTCCCGGTCCTCTTCCCAGAGGTTGGTCCCCTCCGGAAAGCTGTCGTACCTGGCCTGGGCATAGACGGTTTTGGCTCCGCTGTTATACGTCCAGCTCGCCTCAATATAATCCGTGTTCCACTCCCGGCCGTCGTAGTAATACCAGTTATCCTCGTTCCCGTCCCGAAGCCGCACCGCGGTTGCTCCCGGCGCTTCGATCACCAGCGTCACGTTTTCATTGGACAGCACGTTCTGCGATGTCGAAGCGCTGCCGTTTACGGTCATCGTGATCGTCCGCTCCGCCCTGGCCGCGCTGCAAAGCGCGATGATCAGCAGGCACAGCGTCAGCAGCCAGCATCTTTTTTTCATCCCGTCATCCTCCTTCGGATTCCCGCTCGATGTTTTTCGATATTTTTCTCTCGCTCGGGCTCCGCCCTTTCCCGCATTATAGCAAAGCGCATGCGCCAAAAGGGATGCAGGCTGCATTCATTGCGTTTTTTCTTCTCACGTCTCCATCCATCTTCAGCTCCACAGAAAAGGGGGATCAGAAAAACCAGGATCGTAGAGGATCCTGGCTTCTTTTCTGTCTTGGTTTTCCGGGTCTGGAAATGATTTTCCGCGTGCCGCGGCACGCTTCCGACGGATTCTTCTCCGCGGTGCTTTCAGCCTCCGGCCAGCATCCCGCGGATCTCCTTTTCCCGGCGCTCCATCGCTTCGGCCAGGGCAATCTGGGTTCGGGTCCGGTCCAGATTCTGCCCTGGCCGCTCCGTATGGAAATAGACATCTCCCTGCAGATAGTCCGTCAGGAAACGGACCGCGGACTCCATCGTCATGCACCAGGCGCCTTCCGGCAGGGTTTCCAGTTCCGCAGGGGACAGATGGGCCCCACACGCGGACAGGAATCCCTCCGCGAAGGCGCGGTAATAGGACAGATCCAGGCCGACCCGGCTGGTGTCCGGTTCATCCTCCGCGGCGGTAGAGGCGCCGAAGCGGATCGCGTCACCGAAATCCGTGGCCGCCAGGCCCGGCATCACCGTATCCAGATCCAGCACGCACAGGGGCTCCCTGGTCTTTTCATCCAGCATGACGTTGTTCAGCTTCGTGTCATTGTGCGTCACCCGCAGGGGCAGTTCCCCCGCCCGCTGCATCCGCACAAGGATTCCGGCCCGATCTTCCCGCGCCAGCAGGAAATCTGTCTCCCGCCGGACGCCGGCGGCCCGGTTCATCGGATCCGCCCGCAGGGCCTCCCGCAGGGCCGCAAAGCGGACAGGGGTGTCATGAAAACGCGGAATGGTTTCCGTCAGCCGCTCCGCCGGGAAGTCCGCCAGAAGACGCTGAAACGCGCCGAACCCTTCTCCGCTGTGGCGGAAGTCCTCCGCGTTCTCCGCCCGCTCCAGGCAGATTCCGCCCGTGACGTATTCATACATCCGCCAGAACTGCCTTCCGTCCGAAGCAGGATCATCCTTTCCATCCCGCGTGGCAGGATTCACCCAGCAGAAATCGCCGCCTTCCCATGTCGGCACGGCCGTCAGCACGTGGCGGGAGTCCAGGCCCTTGTTCCGCATGTGCGCGACGACAAGCCGCTGGTTGCGCATCAGGCCCTCCGGGTCTCGAAAGATGCCCGTATTCACCCGTTGGAGGATATACAGATGGGGCCGGTTGGTCACCACCAGCCAGGTCTGATTGATGTGTCCCTGTCCAAAGGGAACGCACTGGATGGGCGTTCCTTCCAGCTGAAAAAGGCTCAGCAGCTGCCGCATTTTTGTCTCCTCTCAAAAGCGCCGGCAGGGGAATCCCCCTGCCGGCCCATTGCTGTCCGACCGGAATGAGAACCGCGGTCCTCCGGATTACTCGCCCATGAAGGCTTCCAGCTGCCGGTTCACTTCCGCCACATACTGCTCGATGCCCGCGGCTTCCAGCGCCTCGATGGCCTTGGGATACTCGGTTTCGAAATCCACATAGCCGTAGAGAATCGGCTCCAGCTTCTTGTACGCTTCCAGGCAGGCGGTTTCCACCGCTTCCAGGCCGGAATTGTCGAAGGCGAAGCCCAGCATGGCGGAGGGAACCGCCTCGTCGTCCCAGTGCCTGTACATCTCGATATACTCGTCGCTCACGCCTTCCGGGAAGACCTGGTAGTTCGCGTTGCGGAACATCCACTCGTACAGGTAACCATCGCCCCGGGCGGTCTCGCTCAGGGTTACCAGCCGGCCGTCCGCGTTCAGCTCCCAGTCCTTGCCTTCCTCGCCGTAGAGGCAGAAGAGGTAGTTTTCCTGACTGCCCCACATCCAGGCCAGGAATTTCATCGCGCCTTCCGGATTCTTCGCGGAATAAGGCACGCACAGCACCTCGCCGCCGGTGGCGTTGATGTAACGGGGCTTTTCCGGCGCCAGCAGATAGTTCGCCAGAACCGCGTCCGGATCCGCCACCTTCACGCTTCCGCTGATCTCGTTATCCTTGCCCAGGGAGCCTTCCACCCACAGGTACAGCCCTGTCTGCATCCGGCTGTCCCGCTCGTTGTACTTGATGGCGACCTCGTCCCCGTACAGGCCGTCCAGGAACATTTCCCGGTTGAATTTGGCCACATCCTGGAAAGCCTGGGTATGCGCGTAGCTGTAGGCCTTCTTGCTTTCCTCACCAAAGACCACCAGATCCTGGCTGGCCACCCAGGTGTACTGCTCGTCCGTAAAGTTCCGGGTCAGGGGCTTGAAGAGGATATCCGCCCCGCCCTTGTACTGGGGCAGTTGTTCCTGCACCCGCAGTGCGAATTCCCGCAGGTCTTCCGCGTTTTTGATTTCGGTCATGCCCACCTTTTCCAGCAGATCCTGCCGCACGCAGACAAACTGGAACATGGCGGACGAAGGGGCGTAAGCGGACGGAATCCCGTAGAGGACGCCGCCGATACGGCCGCCGGCCAGCTGGCTGTCCGGCAGAATCTCCTTCATGCTCTCCGGCCAGCATTTGGCGATCAGGTCATCCAGCGGCTGGGCTTCCTTGTTGTTCACGATCGTGGGCAGATCCGGCAGGCCATCCCAGTACAGGTCAATGGGCTCCTTCGCCGCCAGCATCAGCTGTTTCTGATCCCAGTAGGCTTCCCAGCTGAGGAATCGGAAGTTCACCTTCATGTTCAGGTCCGCCTTCACCTTTTCCGCGAACTTTCCGTTCAGGAAGGCCGCCATCTCATCCGTTTCCTCACCGGGGTAGAGGATGGTGATCTCTTCCGGATCGTCCGCCCTGGCCATCAGGGGCGCCGCCAGCGTCAGCAGCAGCGTCAGCGTCAGGAGCATGGATAACAGTTTCTTCATCTTGGTCTCCTCCTTGTTTTTTTGATTTTTAAGGCGTTTTCCCGCCTCAGATCCCTTTTTCGGTCTATTCCTTGACCGCGCCGGTCATGATGCCCTGAATAAAGTAGCGCTGAATGAACGGATACAGGAAAATGATCGGCCCGATGGTGATGATGGTCACCGCCATTTTCACGGTTTCCGACGGCAGGCGGATGGAAGCCGCCGCGCCGGCCGGGACCCGCCCGCTGGAGATCGCGTTCACGTTGGACACGATGGAATACAGATAATACTGCAGCGGATACAGATTCCGGTCGCTGATGAACATCAGCGCGTGCCACCAGTCGTTCCAGTAGTTCAGCGCGTACATCATGCCCACCGTCAGCAGGGCGGTGGTGCTCAGCGGCATGGCTACCCGCCAGAAAATGGTCCAGTATCCGGCGCCATCGATCTTCGCCGCGTCATAAAGGCTGGGGCTGATCGCGTGAAAATACGTCCGCATCAGGAACATGCTCCACACGCTGAACAGCGCCGGCAGAATCAGGGCCAGGATATGATCCCGCAGCCCGTACCAGTTGACGCAGACCACATACCACGGGACCAGGCCCGCGGAAAAAATGCTGGTGAAATTGCAGATAAAGGCAATGACGTTCCGGTACCGCAGCTCCTTCAGGCTGATGGCGAAGGCGATCATGCAGGTCACCACCATGGAGCCCAGCGTGCCGGTCACGGTCACCAGAATGGTCACCCCGTACGAAAGCAGGATGCGGTTGCCGCTGTGCGCGAAGATGTAGGTATAGGTATCCAGCGTCATCCTTTTGGGAAAAAGCCGGTAGCCGTCGGAGGCGATCAGATCCTCCGGCGTCAGGCTGACCGTCACCGTCAGCAGCAGCGGATACAGGCACACCAGCGCGAACAAGCCCACCACCAGCCCCGCGATGATCTTCACCCAACGGTCGTTCCGGCTTTGACGAATCGCATTTTTCATCAGAAAAGCCCCTCCCCGTCGTTGATTTTCTTCGCGGTCTGATTGGCCAGCAGAATCAGGATCAGGCCCATGACACTCTGGCACAGGCCGATCGCGGTGCTGAAGCCGAAGCCCATGGACCGCATGGACGTATAGACGTAGGTGTCAATGACCGTAACCGCGTCCAGGATCGTGCTGTTGTTTCCCACAACGCCCCAGATCATCCCCATATCTCCGAAGAAGATGCGCCCGATGCACATCAGGGTCAGAATGACCACATTGGGCTTGAGCATCGGCAGGGTCAGATGAATGATCTGCTGCCACCGGCTGGCCCCGTCGATGGTGGCCGCCTCATACAGGCTCCCGTCAAATCCGGCCATGGCCGCCATGTAGATGATGGAATTGTACCCGGCCCATTTCCAGACATCCAGCATGATCACAATGGCCTTCCAGTACCGGGGCTCCGCGTACCAGCGGACCGGTGTTCCGCCCATGGCCATGATCAGCCGGTTCACCACGCCGTTCGCGCCGGTGACGATCAGTTCACCGCTGCGCCGGTCCACCCGGAAATTGGCGGTTAAAAAGCCGTACAGTATCGCACCAACCACAACCCAGCTCAGGAAATAGGGAAAGAACATGGCGCTCTGGCTCAGCTTTTTAAAGACGCCGTTCTTCAGCTCGTTCATGAAGATGGCCAGCGTGATCGGAAGAATGGTCCCCAGGATCAGGCCCCAGAAGTTAATGATCAGCGTGTTTCCGATGGCGTTCCAGGCATAGGGATTACCCTGCAGAAAGTACCGGAAATTATCCAGGCCGACGAAGGGGGATCCGAAGATACCGTCCACCACATTGTACTTGGTAAAAGCCATATATATGCCGCCCATGGGCAGATACGCAAAAGCAAGAAGCAGCAGCAGCGCCGGCACGCACATCAGGTACAGCGTCCGATGCCGTTTCATCTCCCACCAGAAGCCTTTGTTCTTTTCCTTGATTCCCGCCTGCACGCGCTTCCCTCCTTTCACGCTTTCTTTTCTGCCCCGCCGCCGTCTCACGTCGAGGATGATCTGGCTGATATCCGCTCCGCATCCCTGTATGCGCGGGAAGCCGGTTATGCTTTTGCGTCCGCGGCCCGCAGGTAGGGCGCCCGGCCGATTTCTGATACCTCTTCCCGCAGCAGGAACATGCCGGTGGTATGAAACCGGTCTCCCCGGTCCCATACGGCCTTCATACCCCGCTCCAGGCTGTTCCGCGGCTGCCGGTTCCGGAAATCCGCGTTCTCGTCCCCCAGCACCTCCAGCCGGATCATCCGGTCTCCCTCCCGGGTGGGATAGCGGTAAAACTGCCGCTGCACCTGAATGATGTTCCGATCCTCCGCCAGGATTTCCGCCAGCCCGGGGTCATAGAGCCAGGATTCGCTCCAGAATCCCCTGTAGCTGTATTCCGGATAATACCGGTCAAAGAAATCCAGCGCCAGTTCGCAGCTGTGCCGAACCCGTTCCGGCGTATACCCTTCCCCGCCGGGAATATGGAGCGCCAGCATGTAGTCTCCCGGACGCAGCACGGGAAGCCACTCCCGCTTCCGCAGGGTGACCGGCTCCGCCAGGATCCTTCCCTCCGGGGACACCGGGTTTCCCCGCACCATCTCCTCCGTTTCCTCCCGAATGGTGCGGAAGGCGCCGGGATCGAAGACGCCGTTTGTCCCGTCCAGCTGTCCGTCCCCGCGCACGCTTTCCCCCGCGGGCCAGAGCGCCGTGACCTGCCCCGTCTCCCGGCTGCGCCACGCCTCCGGGCCTTCTTCCCACCGATAGGGAATGAAATAGAACCGATCCATCAGGAAAATGCCGCAGCCGTAAAAGTTCATGTCCCAGGGATAATCGTCAAACGCTAGGCTTCCCGTCCGCAGATATTTCGCCAGCTGTTTCCGGGTCATTCGTTCCGGGATATCCGCATCAAAGGCTTCCGGCACCCCCCGTCGCCGCAGGGCGGCGCGCCCCTCCAGCACGCAGCGCTGCGTAAACAGGAACGCGAAGGCCTCCCGGGCGAACCCTTCCAGGCAGATGGGACGGGGTTCGAAAAAATCCACCGCGCTGCACCGGTGCAGCGCCCGCACCGCGTCCCTGGCCATGATATCCGTCAGCGCCACCAGCTCCGGCACGGCGTTGGCCTGCTCCAGCGCCGCGAAAACCGGCGCCTGCTTTTCCTCTGGAACCCCGTTTTCCGTCAGCACCCGCGCCAGCGCCTCCCGGGGCAGGATTTCCCGGATATCCCTTTCAGCCAGATCCCCAATGCAGTCCGCCAGTCCCTCCGGCGCCATGGGACCGGTCACCCGCAGGAGGGACGCCAGTCTTTCCTTCGTCATTTTCCCGCTCCTTCCAGTGCCCGGCGGAAATCCGCCAGCCGGACCACCTCGCCGCGCAGCCTGGCCTGCTCCGCGGCGCAGGCCATCATATGGCTCTCCACCGACTCATGAATCTCCGTGGCGGAGGCGCCGCAGCGACCCTCCAGCATGGCCAGAAAATCCTCCACGATGCCGCCGTCCCCGCCGCTGTGCCCTGTGAAGGCGGTCTCCGGCCGGATGACAGTGCTTTCGCTCTGTTCCACCCCGTTCCCGGCAAACCGGGTCACCTCGATCAGGTTATCCGCCTCGCTGGCACGGATCTCGCCATCCTCACCCATGATCTTCATGGTTCGGGTCATCCGGTTCGTAAAACCGCTGAGGTTGAACGTAGCCGTAATGCCGTTTTCAAACCGCAGAATGGTCACCTGATGATCACAGACGTCATTGTCGCAGTGGAAGACGCACCGTCCGTACGGACCGTTTCGTATGGCTTCCTGCAGCCCCGCCTCGCTCTGATCCTCCGTCAGCACCGCCGCGGGCCAGTTTCCGGCCACGGGCAGATAGCAGCGGTACGCGCTGAAGCGGCAGCTGTCCCGCAGGCCGCATTCGCAGCAGCGTTCCGCCGCGCCTTCCGGCGCGTTTTCCGGTTTGAAATAAGTCAGGTCCCCGAAGGAGGCGACGCTTTCGCACCGGCTGCCCGTCAGCCAGACCAGCAGGTCCATATCATGGCAGGATTTCTGCATGATCAGGGAACTGGACAGGTCGCTCCTGCGCCAGTTGCCGCGGACAAAGCTGTGGGCCATATGAAAATTGCCGATATTCTCGTTATGCTGAATGGTGATCACGCGGCCGATGGTCCCTTCGGCGACGGCGCGGTGTATGGCCTGAAAGAAGGGGCTGTAACGCAGCACATGGCACACCGTCACGTGCCGTCCGGTCCGCTCCGCCGCCTGCTCGATGGCCAGCACCTCCTCCGGCAGGGGGGAAATGGGTTTTTCCAGCAGCAGATGGTATCCCTTTTCCATGGCGGGAACCGCTTCCCGGTAATGATCCCGGTCCATGGTCGCGATAATCGCAGCGTCCCCCATCCGGGGAGCCGACAGCAGCTCCTCCCCGGTTTCATAGCAGCGGGCCGGCGGAATGGAAAAAAGGCGGGAGGCCGTCAGCCGTTTTTCCGGATCTTTTTCGGCCACCGCGATGATCTCATGCCCTTTCTCCCAGGCATACCGGGCATAGATCATGCCCCGCTGCCCCGCGCCGATCAATACAAATTTCATCTTCCGTACTCCGTTTCCTTTCCGGTTTCCTTTTTGTTCAGCGGCGCCGTGTCAGCGCAACATATTTGTGAAACACTTTTGTTGTTTACTAAACAATAACACAGTTTCCCTCGTACTGTCAATCCTTTTTTATCCATTTTTTCCACGCGGAAGCCGGTTTGTTTTCCATGAGGCACGCTCCGGAACCGGTACCGAAAAAAGGTGAAAGGTCTTTCTTTCGCTCCCGCGGCCTTCTCCCGCCCCGCTCTCGCTTTTCTGACCGTGCCCCTGTGGGGTCATCTGTTTTCTGAAACAGCTCCTTTTGTTTCACGCTTTTTCTTGACAGGGTTCCCGCTTTCCTCTATCATAGACTGCGGAAGAACAGATGATGAAACCGCGCCCGCAGCATGGAAGGAGAGGAGAACGCGCCATGGCGAATATCCGGGAGGTCGCCCGCCTCGCACAGGTTTCCCCTGCCACGGTTTCCAGGATTCTGAATGACAATCAGGTCTATAAAACCACGGATGAAACCCGTCAGCGCGTGCTCCGGGCGGTGGCGGAGCTGGGCTATCAGCCCCTGGTCCGCCGGCAGGCAGCGTCCCGGGTTGCGCCTGCGGACTCCCGTTTTGATGTGGGCTGTCTGCTGGCCACCACCCGGGGGAAATACAGCGATCCCTATTATCTGTCCATTCTTAGCGGCCTGGAGGCGGAGCTGGTGCGCCTGGGCGGACGGATTTCCCTGATTCAGACCGAGCAGGAGCTGGAAAATCCTGCCGTGCTGGACCGGGTTCTGGGCGCCTCGCTTTCAGGGCTGGTCATGATGCGGCCCCTGGCCGACCCGCTGTTTTCCCGGCTTCGGGAAACCATCCCCCACATCGTCGGCATTGACACGGGGCATATGCCCATCGATAACATTGAGTATGATCACCTGCGGGTCAGCAAAATGGCCGTTTCCTATTTATATGAAAAGGGCCACCGGCAGATCGGGTTCATCGGCGGCAGCGTCGGCGGCGCACCGCTGAAGAAGTCCCGCCGTTTCCGCAGCTATCTGGAAACCATGGAGGATCTTGGGCTGGAGGTCCGGGCGGAATGGGTGCTGAACTGCGAGTGGGACGACCGTGCCTGCATCCGCCTGGTGGAGGATCTGGCCCGGAAGGAGGCGCTGCCCACCGCTTTCTACGCCGCCAGCGACCTGATGGCCATCGCCGCCCTGCGGGCGCTGTACCAGCTTGGCATCCCCGTTCCGTCCCGGGTGGCGGTCATCGGGATGAGCAATATTGAAATGAGTCAGTACGCCAATCCACCCCTGACGACCATCGATGTGCCAACGGAGGAGATGGGGCTCACCGCGGCCAGAGTGCTGACCGAACGCATCCGGGGGGATCGGACCCTGCCCAAGCGGATCTTGCTCCCTTCCCGGCTGGTGGAGCGGGACTCTGTATAATCATGTCAGCGAGGAAAAGCGCAATGCGGAAAAGAATGTTTCTTCTTTGGATGATGCTGGGCTGCCTGCTGCTGTCCGGCTGCGGGGAAAAGCAGCCCCAGGCCACGGAGCCTTCCCTGCTGCTGGGGTTCAGCCAGCTGGGATCCGAAAGCTCCTGGCGTATCGGCAACACCCGGGACATCGAGGCGAAAGCCGCGGAGTACGGCATCAGCCTCATGATGGAAAACGCCAACCAGAAGCAGGAAAACCAGATCGCCGCGCTGCGGCGCTTCATCGCCTACCGGGTGGATGTGATCGCCTTCTCCCCCATCGTGGAGGAGGGCTGGGACAATGTGCTCAAGGAGGCGAAGCAGGCGGGAATCCCCGTGGTGCTGGTGGACCGGACCATCCGGACCGAGTCGGAGGATCTTTATGTCTGTCTGATCGGGGCGGACTTTTATCAGGAAGGCGTCAGCGCAGCGGAATATCTGCTGCGGAAAGCGGACGCGCTGGGAAAGGATCATCTGAACATCGTGGAAATCACGGGTACGGAGGACTCCACCCCCATGCGCCAGCGTCACGCGGGATTCATGGACCGCATCGCCGGGGATGACCGGATGCGGGTGCTGGAAAGCGTGAACGGGGATTTCCTGAAAAGCCGCGGCGCGGAGTGCATGCGCTATCTGCTGGAAAAATACGGAAAGCGCATCGACGTCATTTACAGCCACAACGACGAGATGACCATGGGCGCCCTGCCGGAAATCGAGCAGGCCGGTTTCAAGCCAGGACAGGACATGGTCATCATCTCCATTGACGGCGGCCAGGAGGCCATAGATATCCTGCGGGAGGGAAAGATCAACTGCATTGTGGAATGCACCCCCATGCTGGGCGCCACCCTGATGGAAACCGCCCTGGCCCTGAAGGAAGGCCGTCCCGTTTCGCCGGAGACCCATCCCGTGGAGCAGGTCTTCAGCGATGAGCAGGATCTTTCCGCCCTGGCGCCGAGAGGGTACTGAACCATGTGGAAACGGAAGGAAAGCGCGTCCCGCCTCGGCGGGGGAAAAAGCATTGTCGGGCGGATCAACCGCATGAGCCGCATGATGCTGGCCATTCTGGTCACACCGCTGGTGGTGAGCCTGGTGATGATGCTGGTTTTCAGCGGCCGGTATCACCAGTCCATCTCCCGGATGGAAACCATCGCCCGGCTGAAGCCCGTCGTCGCGGCGGACATCCCGGAATCCGTCTGGAACCTGGTCAGCGGGCGGGAAGCCCTCGCCCAGACGGAGGTTTTCGCGCTGATGGAGGACGTCAGCGGCACCATCGACCGGATCGTGGCGGAAACCGGGGAGGAAGACCGGCTGGAACTGACCGTAGCCGGCCGCACCATGGATACCCTGTCGCAGTACGTGTCTCAGATCGTCCAGAACATTCAGGAACAGGTTCCCGTAGTGCAGAATGAAGCCATCCTGGAAGAGATCCGGGATGTGGCCGCGCTGGTGGAAAGCATGCTGAACAATTACATCACCGGGGAAATCGGCGTCACCGCCGCCATGAGCGACACGCTGAACCGGGCCGTCCTGCTGACCGCCGGAGCGGAGGTGCTGCTGGTAGCCCTGAGTCTCTTTCTCAGCGACCGCACCCGTCAGCGGACTGAGCGCTTCGTCCGGGCCCCGATCCAGCAGCTGGAGACCGTCACCGCCCAGCTGGCTCAGGGGGATCTGCGGGCCCGGATTCCCCAGACCGATGTCGTGGAGCTGACCCGGCTGACGGATCAGGTCAACGTCATGGCGGACAATCTGGAATCCACCATGCGCCAGAATGTGCAGGACGCCAGGAACCTGAAGAAGGCGGAGCTGCGAACCCTGCAGGCTCAGATCAATCCGCATTTCCTGTATAACACGCTGGACGCCATCGTCTGGAAAGCGGAAGCCGGAGATCAGAAGGAGGTTATCCATCTGACCAGCGCCCTCAGCGACTTCTTCCGCATCAGCCTGTCCTCAGGGGCAGACTGGATTCCCATCAGCCAGGAGAAGAAGCATATCTCCGGCTATCTGAGCATTCAGCAGACCCGGTACCGGGACATTCTGAAATATGAGATCGACCTGCCGGATGAAATCGGTCATTTCTATATCCTGAAGCTGCTGCTGCAGCCGCTGGTGGAGAACGCCCTGTACCACGGCATCAAGTACCGACGGGGCGGCGGCATCATCCGGGTTACCGGCCGGCAGGAAGGAAACAGCCTGCTGTTCCGGGTGCAGGATACCGGCCGGGGGATGGACGCCCAGACCCTGGAAGCCCTGAAGGCCCGCATGGCGGAAGGCCGCCCCTCCGTAGCCTCCGGCACCGGCGGCTTCGGCCTGGTGAACGTCAATCTGCGCATCCGGCTGTACTACAATCAGCAGGAGGGCGTGCACATTGAAAGCGGACCTGGCGGCACCACCGTCTCGCTCCGCGTTCCCTGCCTGACCCGGGAGGATCTGACCCGGAATGCCGAGGATCCCGCTCAACCCGAGCTCCATGAAACAGGAGGCTGAGAAAAGATGACCAAAGTATTTCTGGTGGATGATGAAATCGTCATCCGGGAAGGGATTCGTTCCTCCTTTCCCTGGGACGAAAGTGAATATTCCCTCGTCGGGGAGGCGCCGGACGGGGAGATCGCCCTGCCCATGATCCGGGACATGAACCCGGATATTCTCATCACGGATATCCGGATGCCCTTCATGGACGGGATGGAGCTGTGCCGGCTGGTCCGAAGCCAGATGCCCTGGATCGGGGTCATTATTCTCAGCGGCTACGATGAGTTTGAGTATGCCCGCCAGGCCATTCAGCTGGGCGTGCGGGAATACCTGCTGAAGCCCATCACCGCCGAGGATCTGCGCCACGCGCTGGATCGGGTCAGCGCGCAGCTGGCCGAGGAACGCCGCTCCCGGGAGCGCAGCGAAAGCCTGCGCCGCCGCATGGAAGGCGGCAGCCTTTTCCTGCGGGAAAAGCTGCTCAGCTCCCTGTACTCCGAGGACGCGGGCGAGGCGGATGCGGAGAAAACCCTGCGGGAGCTCAGCAACATGGGGCTGCGCCTGCAGGCTTCCCATTACGCGGTCATTGACGCCGCCTTTGATCCCGTGAAGACGGGGTATGAAGTGCTCACCGATCTGGCGGAAAACAGCGGCGGCGTGGTGTTTGCCTCCCCCTGCCGCACCGGCGCCCGGCTCCTGATTCTGGGAAATGATGAAGCGGAAACGGAGGAAAGGGCTTACGCCTTCGCCTCCTCCAGTGCCCGGGATCTGGAACGCTCCGGCTGCCAGCGGATCCGGGTCAGCATCGGCGAAATCGTCCAGGATCCCCAGGATATTCTGAAAAGTCTCCGGACCGCGCGGCATATCCGCCACAGCCTGGCGGATCAGGCGGAGATGGGAACCGTCATCGTCGGGGTGCGGGAGATCGGTGAGCTGCCCAGTGAAAAGAAAACCCTCTCCGTGGTGCACGAGGCAAAATTCTATCTTTCTCAGCACTTTACGGATCCGAACCTGATGCTGCAGGATGTGGCCCGGGCCGTCAGCATGAGCAACAGCCGTTTTTCCACCGTCTTTGCCCAGCAAAGCGGCAAAACCTTTACGGAGTACCTCACCGCGCTGCGCCTGAACCGCGCGAAGGAGCTGCTGCGCACCACCGAAATGCGGAGCGCGCAGATTGCCTTCGAGGTGGGCTACAACGATGCCCACTACTTCAGCTATCTTTTCAAAAAGAGTCTGGGCCTCACGCCCAGCGAATACCGGCATGCTCACGTGGAAGACGCCGCCGGCGGCGAAGCCGGCTGACCGCGGTCTGAAAAAAGTACCCTTTCCCGAAATGAAATTGAACTTTTCCCTGTTTTTTCAGGCAAAATAAAAATAAAATCGAACCTGAAAAGCAGTTTCCTGCATTTTCTTTTTGCCCTTTCCGGTATATATTTTACCTAAAGGGACCGGAAAGGTTCCAAAAGATGAAGGAGGATACTTCCATGAAGAAACTGATTGCTCTCGTGTTGGCTCTGGCGCTTTGCCTGAGCATGGCCGCCTTCGCGCAGGCGGACGATCTGATCAAGGTCGGTGTGGTCAACAATCCCCCGTCCGAGTCCGGCTACCGCGCCGCGAACGTGGCGGATTTTGAAAGCGTCTTCACCGCTGAGAACGGCTACGAAATGTCTCCCTACTACAGCCTGAAGAATGACGAACAGCTGACCGCCGCCCAGGGCTTCATCACCGACGGCGTGGATGTGCTGCTGATCTCCGCCGCTGAGACCACCGGCTGGGACGAGGTCCTGACCGCGGCCCAGGAAGCAGGCATCAAGGTGTATCTCTTCAACCGGATGATCGACGTGGACGAGAGCCTGTATGAAGCCGCCGTGGTTTCCGACATGGCCAAGGAAGGCGAGACCGCCGTGAACTGGCTGCTGGATCAGGGCCTGGAAGCCTACAACGTGATCCACATTCAGGGCGCCATGGGCAGCGACGCGCAGATCGGCCGCACCGGCGCGCTGGACGCGCAGTTTGAAGCCGGCACCATGAAGAAGGTGGCCCAGCAGACCGCGACCTGGGATGAAGCGGAAGCCAAGAAGATCGTGGAATCCGTCATCAACAGCGGCGAAGACTTCAACGTCATCTACGCGGAAAACGACGGCATGGCCAAGGGCGCTGTGGCGGCCCTGGACGAGAACGGCATCACCCACGGCGTGGACGGCAAGGTCATCGTCATGGGCTTTGACTGCAACAAGTGGGCGCTGAAGGAACTGAAGGCCGGCAACTGGAACTACGACGGACAGTGCAGCCCCTTCCAGGCGCAGATCATCAGCGACCTGATCAAGAGCGGCGAGACCCCCGCGGAGAAGAAGATCATCAACGAGGAAAAGGGCTTCGACGCCAAGACCATCACGGATGAGGATATCGCCACCTACGGCCTGGGCGAAGATTAATCCTCCCGACAGGGAAAAACAGTCGTAACGGCGCGGTGTGAGCCAGTGGATGCAGGTCCGCGGCTCACACCGCTTTTTTGAACCGGCGTCTCATGGGAAAGCGGGCCGGTTGAGGCAAATCCGACCGGCGTCCCTCCCGGGGCGCCCGGCCGCGGCGGGAAAGGAGCGAAAGGCATGCCCAACGAAACGGTTTTGACCATGCGGGGAATCTGCAAGCAGTTTCCCGGCGTCAGAGCCCTGCACAATGTGGATTTTTCTCTCCGGAAGGGGGAGATTCATGCCCTGATGGGGGAAAACGGGGCTGGGAAATCCACCCTGATCAAGGTGCTGACCGGCGTGTACGGAAAGGACGCGGGCAGCATTCATCTGGACGGCGTGGAAGGGGAAGCGAATATTCACTCTCCGCAGGACGCACAGAACATCGGCATCGCCACGGTGTATCAGGAGATCACCCTCTGTCCCAACCTGACCGTCGCGGAAAACATGTACATCGGCCGGGGCGCCTCCTTCCTGGTTCGCCGGAAGGAGTATGAGAAAAAGGCGGGACAGATTCTGGAGAATCTGGGAATCCCCGCCCGCCCGCGCCAGCAGCTGGCCAGCTGCTCCCTCGCCGTACAGCAGATGGTGGCCATTGCCCGGGCCGTGGACATGCAGTGCAAGGTGCTGATCCTGGACGAGCCCACCTCTTCCCTGGATGACAAGGAGGTGCAGATGCTTTTCAGCCTGATGCGGGACCTGAAGGCCCGGGGCGTCGGCATCATCTTCGTCACCCACTTCCTGGAGCAGGTCTACGAGGTCTGTGACCGGATCACCGTGCTGCGGAACGGGGAGCTGGTCGGCGCGTACCGGATTGAGGAACTGCCGCAGGTGCAGCTGGTTGCCAAAATGATGGGCAAGGATCTGGATGAGCTGAACAGCATGAATGCCTTCGAGCGCTGGAACCGGACAGACGGGCCCGTGGTTTATGAGGCGCGGCAGCTCTCCTCCTCGGAAAGCCGCCCCTTCGATTTTCAGATTCACCGGGGCGAGGTCAACGGCTTCACCGGGCTGCTGGGTTCCGGCCGCAGCGAAAGCGTCCGTGCCATCTTCGGCGCGGATCATGTCACCGGAGGGCAGGTGAAGGTGGACGGGAAGCCCGTGCGCATCACCCGCCCCATCGAAGCCATGAAGCATGGCATCGGCTATCTTCCCGAGGACCGGAAGCGGGACGGCATCATCGCCGATCTGTCCGTGCGGGAGAATATCATCCTGGCCCTGCAGGTCATGAAGGGATTCTTCCGCCCCCTGAGCCGGGCCGAGGCGGAAAAGTTCGCGGATGAGTATATTCAGGCCCTGAACATCAAAACCGCCAGCAAGGATACGCCCATCGGCTCCCTGTCCGGCGGCAACCAGCAGAAGGTGATCCTGGCCCGCTGGCTGCTGACCCATCCGGATTACCTGATTCTGGACGAGCCCACCCGCGGGATCGACGTGGGCACCAAGCTGGAGATTCAGAAGCTGGTGCTGAAGCTGGCGGAGGACAATGTCAGCATCACCTTCATATCCTCCGAAATCGAGGAAATGCTCCGGACCTGCAGCCGGCTGATCGTCATGCGGGACCGGAACATCGTGGGCGAGCTGACGGGGGACGATCTGACCCAAACCCGGGTCATGCAGACCATCGCGGGAGGTGAAGCGTCATGAGTGAGAAAACGGGAAAAGCCCGCCGGGGCGGCCTGGGGCAGCTGCTGATCCCCCTGATCGCCATCGGCCTGCTGATCATTTTCAATCTGATCCGGGATCCCGGCTTCTTCAGCATTGAGACCAAGCTGAACAATACCGGCAACACGGTGCTGGCCGGCAACCTGATCAGCATCATCAACGGCGCCAGCGAGCTGGCGATTCTGGCCATGGGCATGACTCTGGTCACCGCCGCCTGCGGCGGACAGGATATCAGCGTCGGCGCCGCCGCCGCCATCGCCGGCAGCGTCTTCGTCCGGATCATCCGCGGAGCGGCGCCTGTCACGGGCGGAACCGTGGCGCTGGCCTTCCTGGCCTGCTGCGCCGTCGCCATGCTTTTCGGGGCCTTTAACGGCATGCTGGTCGCCGTCTTCAGAATCCAGCCCATGATCGCCACCCTGATCCTGTATACCTGCGGGCGTTCCATCGCCTACTGGATCAACGGCGGTGCGACCCCGACCATCGACAGCGCCATTACCAGCGCCATCGGCAGTTTTATTCCCGGCGTTCCGATCCCCACCCCGGTCATAATCGTCGCCATCATGGCGCTGCTGTTTTCCCTGGTGTTCCGGTTTACGACGCTGGAGCTGTTCACTCAGTCCGTGGGCATCAATCAGAGCGCGGCCCGGCTGAACGGCATCAGCCCCACGCTGATCAAGCTGCTGAGCTTCATCATCCTGGGCATCTGCGTTTCCGTGGCCGGCAGCATCGGGGTCTGCAGGCTGGGGCTGATCAACCACGAGACCCTGCTCATCGATATTGAGATGGATACCATCCTGGCCGTGGCCATCGGCGGAAACAGCCTGGGCGGCGGCAAATTCCGCATCAGCGGCTCCATTCTCGGCGCCTATGTCATTCAGATGCTGACCATCACCCTGTACGCCATGAAGGTGCCCTCCACGGATGTAAAGGCCTACAAGGCCATCGTCATCGTGCTGCTGGTGGTCATCGGGTCGCCGGTGGTAAAGCGCTGGTTTTCCGGCCTGGTCAACCGTTTTCACGCCGGCAGGGCGGCGGCCGTAAAGGAGGTGGGCTGATGAAAACACGTCGTGAACCGCTTACGGATACCCAGCTGCTGATGACCATCACCATCTGCATCTTTATCGCCATGTATGCCCTGGCGATGATCTTTCTGGGCGGCGGCTTCCTTCGGGCCCAGCAGATCTTCGACCTGCTGAACGACAACGCGCCGCTGATCATCGTGGCCTGCGGGCTGACGGTGGTCATGATCGGCGGAGGCATCGACATCAGCGTGGGCGGCGTCACCTCCCTGGTGGTGATGAGCTGCGTGCTTTACCTGAACGCGGACGGCAATCTTTTTGTTTCCATGCTGCTGGCCCTGGGCATCGGCCTGGCCTTCGGCGCCGTCCACGGGCTGCTGGTCAGCTATCTGGAGATTCAGCCCTTTATCGTGACCCTCGCCGGCATGTTCTTTGCCCGGGGCATGACCACCATTCTGTCCGTCAATCCCCAGAAGCTGACCCATGAGGGCCTGAACGCCATCCGCTCTATAAAGCTGGAGATCCCCTGGCTGGGATATGTGGCGAAAAACGGCAACCTCATTCCCGGGCGCATCGAACTGGGCGTACTGATTGCCCTGCTCTGTGTCATCGTCATCTTCCTGGTGCTGAAGTACCTCCGGCTGGGGCGGAATTTCTACGCCCTGGGCGGCAACCAGCAGAGCGCCCTGATGCTGGGCATCAATGTGAAAAAGACCCGCTTCATGACCTATCTGATCAGCGGGCTGCTCAGCGGCATCGCCGGTTTCGTTTTCATGATGCATACCGGCGCCGGCAACGCGACCAACGCGGCCGGCGCGGAGATGAACGCCATCGCCAGCTCCATTATCGGCGGCACGCTGCTGAGCGGCGGCGTGGGCAATGTGATCGGCACCTTCTTCGGCACCCTGACCCTGACCACCATCAAGAAGATCGTCGTCACCAGCGGCCTGAAGGATCCTTGGTGGCAGAGCATCACCACCGGCGCCATGCTGCTCTTCTTCATCGTGCTCCAGAGCATCGTTCTCAGCCGCCGCGGCAAGAGCCGGGCCAAGGGCTGATCTTCAACCCCGGATGATAAAAACGCGCGCCCCGGAATCATCGGATTCCGGGGCGCTTTCCGTATTGTTTTCAGTTCTGCTGCAGGTATTCATAATAGCCGGCCTGCAGGCTGGTCAGCAGCTCATCGTGATCCCCGCCTTCGGCGTACCGCTCATTGACGGCCTGGATTTCCGCCTCCCGCAGGGGCGGCCCGCAGAAGGGGCACTGCTTCAGCTTGCTGAAGGGCTCCTGATCCAGCTCGCCGTAGGTGAAGGGCTGGAAGGTAATGGCCTTGGCGCTGTAGCAGAAGGAGGAACGATGGTAGTAATTGCCCTTGTTCGGGTTGTAGTACAGGGGTGTATCCGCGTCCGGCACGGCGATCTGCCGTCCCTGCCAGTCCTCCCAGATGACGAATTTGACCTTGCTCCCGCTCTTGACCTGGTTCCAGATCCAGCTCATGTTGATCCCTTCCGGGGTTTTGTTCCGCTGCACCCGGATGCACCCATGGCTGCACTTGGTCCCCAGCTTATATTCGGTGGAGCCGTAGTTCTTCGTCCCGTCCGCGTTCTTGACGTGCGGCACCTCATGCATCATGTCGCCGCTGTTGAAGCGGATCGCCATGTCGCAGTACAGCCGGTCGCTGATCAGCGTTCCCACCTTGCTCATCAGCAGGAATTCACCGCTGCGGGTTTCATTGTACGGCTGGTACTTGCTTCCGTTCCACATCACCAGCCCCGTGGAGCACAGCAGCGTGCTCAGCAGCTTCCCGTCCTGAAAGATGTACATCCGCTGGGTCAGCTTGTCCACCACGATGCCCAGATCCGGGTTCGGGCTGACCTGCTTCAGGTACTTTGTCGGAATATACCCGCTGACCAGCAGATTCCAGGCTTCCACCTTGGTGGCGTGGAAGGAGCTGGAGTAGCATTCCACCAGGGACCAGCCGTCCTCCCGCGTCTCCAGCACGCGTACGCCCTGGCTTTCGCAGGTGACCACGCCCACCTTCAGGCTGCTTTCATCCGGCTCCCGGTACAGATAGGTCTGCGTTTTCTCCCCGCTGTCCTTGCCGGTATCCACCACGGTGATGGGCGCCATCAGCATCTCCCAGACCGCGGTCTCGTCCGTAATATCCATGGGCAGGGTCCAGTATCCCGTCTCGCCTTCCCGGATGGGCCAGGCGCTGGCGTAGGAGGGCGTAAAGACCGTCACGGCGGCCTGCGCCGCAGGAGCCGCCGCCGGCAGGGGAATTTCCTCCCCCGTGTCGTCCAGCAGCACGTTCTCCACGATCTCCTCAATCATCAAATCGTCTTCTTCCGCCGGGGCCGCCGCCGGAACAACCAGCGCCGCCGCGGTCAGGATCGCGATCCATCTTTTCATGTTCAGTCCCGTAAAACCTCCTGTGTTACCCGCCGTCCCGCGGCCCTTTCACGCCGCGTTAATCCAGGAATTCTTCCCGGATCGTGACGCCGAATTCCTTCGCGATGGCCCGCAGCGCGTCATCCGTAATGGTCTGCCGCTCCGGCAGGCCCGTGGATTTCTGCAGCACCCAGATCTGCGCGCTCTTCTCAATCGTATGCATCAGCCCAAAGGTGATGTCGAAATCCGGCCCGGATACGAACAGACCGTGCTGCGCCCAGACCGTGGCCTCGAATTCCTTCATTTTCTCGCAGGTCGCCAGGGCGATGTCCGCCCCGCCGGGCACCATCCACGGCACCACGCCCACGCCGCCGGGGAAAACCACAGGGCATTCCGTGGCGCTCTTCCACAGGGCCCGGGAGAAATCCCGGTCCGTCAGCGGCAGCACGTAGGTCATGGCGATCACGTTGGGCGTGTGGGCGTGATAAATCACCCGGGTCGCGCCGCCCGTGGCCGCCACCCGCACGGAATGGTTCATGAAGTGGGTGGGGAATTCGCTGGTGGGCCGGCCGCCGTTCTTCAGCCCCCACACGATGCGGTAGCTGTCCCCCTTCTCATTGATCTCCACAACGCAGAGGCTGTCCTCCGGATCCAGGATCACGTTCCGGAAGTACTTGCCGCTGCCGGTGGAAATAAAGTATTCTCCGGCCAGGTTCTCCCCCGTCACACCCATGGGCACCCACTCCCGGGGCGTCCCGTAGAAGAAGGGCCGCATCTCCGCGACTTCCTCTTCCTTCAGGCGGTAGGTCAGGTTGCCGCCGTTGCGCTCGTGCCAGCCCTGCAGCCAGCCGTCGTTACAGGTGCGGATATACCGCTGCATAATGTCCAGATCCAGCATGCTCATGTTCTTTTTTCCTTTCTTTTTTCTTCCGGCCGCGGCAGCCGTGCTCCGCGCCCTGATCGTTCCGCCGTGTGCGGCTTCGCCGTCTTACCGGGTGATGACATCCACCGGTACATTAAAGATCTTCGCGACCTTCAGAATCGTGTCAATGTGCCGGCCCACGGCCGCCGCCATGTGATGGGTCGGACCCGCTTCGCTCCAGCGGTTGCAGAATTCCCGGGCGCCGATGGTGAAGCGCATCCGCATGTTGGTGTCGCCGAACATGAAGATGGGCCCCTGCTCGTTCACGCCTTCCGCGACCACAAACTTGAAGTGGCCGTCCCGGTCCTGGGTGATGCCCAGGAAGGTGATGGGGCTGTCCGTGGGCGGATAGAACTGGGTCAGATATCCGCCGCCGGTCTTGCCGTGGAAAACCGGCACGATCTTCATGGTAGGCTTCCGCGCCTGGGAAATGTCCGCGTCGCCGGAGCCGGAATGGCCGATGATGCAGATATCCTCATCAAAGTCGATGGAATACATCTCGCTCAGCTGGCCCGTGCCCGCGATGGTCTTCAGGATGCCCATGGCCATGGCCACCTTGATGTCCCCTTCCACGGCGCAGGCGGTTCCCTGCTTGATCAGCATGGAGAAGGCCGGAATCAGCATGGAGTCCAGCTTGCCGGCGATGCCCTGGGCAAACCCGTCATAGTGGCTGGCCACGAAGCCCAGCTGTTCATCCTTCACCCACTGTTCAAAGGCGACCACGTACTTCGCCATGTCCCAGACGGTCTCCACCGTGGCGCCGCCCTCGATGTCAAAGGTGTTCAGGATATCCTCCGCCTTGGCGCGGATTGCCGTCTCGTCGGTGATAAGATCCGCGATGGCCCACATCTTTTCCCAGTCGAACTGCTTGGTGTACAGCCACATCCGGTGGTACAGATTGGTTTCGTCAATATACAAATCCATCATGCCGGGATAGGGCCGGCCGATCTGGGCGATATTGGTGTCCCGGAAGCGGCGGCGCACCTGGGCCGCGCGGCACCAGTCCTCGATCTCCGCCTGCAGGGCCGGGTCTCCGCCCTCCTCCACGCCGGTGATCACCGCGTGCCGCTTGCCGGCCCGCTCCAGATCCGCCACCATCTCACCCACCGCGCCGCAGGCGTAGAGCTCGCCCAGCCATGTCGGCGTATCCGTCGTGGCGTAATCCGGGGCCTTTTTCTTCTGCACGTTCACCAGCACCACCGGCACATCCAGATCCCGCACCGCCGGCAGCATGTTGTAGCTGGTGGCGTAGGTCAGCAGCTGCAGGATCACCAGATCCACGTCCGCCGCCCGGAACTTGTCCCCGGCCGCCATGGCCAGTTCCTTCGTGGTCACGATGCCGCCATCGATCATCTCCACGTCATCGGGAATCCGCTTTTTGAAGGTTTCGTACTGTCCCTGGAATTCCGGCACCAGGGAGGGGAACTGGGGCAGATAGGCGCCCAGCGCGATGGCGAAGACGCCGACCCGGGCTTTGGTGTTGACTAACATGATGGATCCTCCTTATCTTCTGTATTTGCGTTTTTTCATGCGGAAGCTTATCCGCCGGCCATCTGGACCTTCAGGTTTCCCAGGGCCGTGGCTTCAATGGGCAGGGCGATGACCTTCCGGCCGGTGGCTTCCTCCGTCAGCCGGTTCAGGTAGGCGTTCTTCGCGCCGCCGCCCACGATATACAGCCGGTCATAGGTTTTTCCCGTGTTTCCTTCCAGCTCCGCCAGCGCCTGGGCGTAGCTCCTTGCCAGGCTCCGGTACGCGCAGCGGAAATAGCCCGCCACGCATCTGGGCGGATGGGGCAGCCGCGCGTCAAAAGCGGCCCGCATGCTTTCCGGCGCCAGGAAGATTTCATCATTGGCGTCCACCAGATGATCGAAATGCCTGTCCGCCGCCTCGGCGGTGATTTCGCCCCAGGGCTTCTCCGGACAGAGCTCCGCCCGCAGCCGGTTCACCAGCCACATGCCCATGATGTTTTTCTGGTACCGGTTGTAGCCCACGCCGCCTTCATTGCTCCAGTTGGCCGCCTGGCTGCCTGCCGTGGTAATGGGCTTCTCCGTTTTCACGCCCAGCAGGCTCCAGGTACCCGAGGAGATGTAAGGCGCGTTCACCTCCATGGGGATGCCCTCCACCGCGCTGCCCGTGTCGTGGGTCGCGCAGAGCACCACCCGCATGCCTTCATAGATTCCCAGGGTTTCGCCCGGCTGGCGCAGCCCGGGAAAAAGATGCTTCGGGAAGCCCATGGCCGCGATGATCTCCGGGTCATATTCCCCGGTTTCGGCGCTGACCATGCCGCCGGTGGTGGCGTTGGTGTACTCATGCGCCTTCACGCCGCACAGCCTGTACATCAGCCAGCAGGGCAGCATCAGAAAATCCGTCACGCCCTCCAGCCGGCCGGCCGCCTGATCCGCCGCCAGCTGATACAGGGTGTTGAAGGGCTGAAACTGGATCCCCGTCCGACGGTACAGCTCCGCGAAGGGCATCCTGTCGTGCACCGCGGACAGCACCGCTTCCGTCCGGCTGTCCCGGTAGGCGTAGGCCGGAAGCACCTCCGCGTCCCCCCGCATCAGCACGTAATCCACGCCCCAGGTGTCCACGCTCAGGCTCACGATGTCCGCGTACGCTTCCTTCGCCTTGCGGATGCCTTCCTTCACGTAACCCAGCAGGGCATCCAGATCCCAGATCAGATGGCCCTCCCGCTCGGAAACGCCGTTGGGGAAGCGGAAAACTTCCTCCGTCCGCAGCGCGCCGTCCTCCTCCCAGCCGACGATGTGCCGGCCGGAGGAAGCGCCGATATCAATCGCCAGGTACCTTTTCAACCCGCTCCTGCCCCCTTCCCTTTTTTCAGGCAAAGTTTGCTCTATTATACGCTTTTCCTGCTTTTCCCGCAATATGCGCCGAACACGGTCAGAAAGGCCGCCGCATAATGGCGGGGCGCCGGTTCAGGACCGCAGAATCTCCTCGATTTTCGCCAGTTCCTCCCCGGTCAGCTCAGGCTGACCGCGGCGCCGCCGGGAATCCGGACCGGATCGCCGTCATTGACGGTAATCCAGCAGTCCCCGGCGTTGGGGTTCGTGACAAAGCTGTTATCCGCCGCGAAGCGGAGGCGCGCGAAGTCATCCATGCAGTCCATGAATTCAATGTTGGTGCAGTACCAGATGTCCTCCTGGCCGCCCATCATCCGGCAGAAGTTTTCCATCAGTTCCCAGTTGTCCAGGTTGGTAAATTCGTAGCTGTGTCCCCAGACATACATGAGGTACAGATACTGCCGCTTATGCAGGTTCAGGAACTGTTCTCCCAGCTCCATCAGCCGGTGGTTGTGGTGGCAGGTGGCCTCCCAGCGGTACGGGTTCTCCGGCAGGGCAAAGCTGTCCGAGGAGCCCACCACCCGGGCATACCGGATGCCGCAGGCGGGCAGCAGCGTCTCGATCTCCCGGCTCAGGGAGCCATTGGGATAGGCCAGCCCCCGTACGGCATATCCCGTCTTTCCTTCCAGCCAGGCCCGGTCATGGATGACCTCCTGCGCCACCTCCGGCAGGGGGCAGCGGGCAATGGTGGGATGGGTCACCGTGTGGCAGGCCACCTCGTGGCCCCGGTACAGGGTGGGGATTTCTTCCGGGTCGATCCGGTCCCCTCTTTCCCACAGGCCGCTGTTCAGGTTAAACGTGCCCCGGATGCCGTAACGGTTAAAGATTTCCACCAGGCGGCGGTCCTCCGTCCGGCCGTCGTCGTAGCTCATGGTCAGCGCCTTGTGTTTTCCCCCGGGATAGCAGCAATAAATTCTGTTCATGTCTTTTCGCTCCCTGCCATTTTTTCGTCGTTCCGCCCCGCGGCCCCGTGTCCTCTCCGCCCGGCGTTATTCCATCAGGAACATCCGGCTCAGCTTGGGCTGGGCGCCGGTTTCCGGATCCATCACCAGCTCCAGCACATCGTCCATGTATTCATTCCATTTGTCCACGATGGGGCTGCCCGCCTGGGTCTTTTCCGCGTAGGCGATGCCCTTCTCGCATTCGTAATAGCCGAAGACGTCCCGGCCATCACTCCAGATGGAATAGTTGCGGATGCCGGCCTCCTTCAGCAGGGCCAGCATTTCCGGCCAGATTTCATCATGGCGGCGCTTGTATTCCGCCTGCATCCCCGGCTTGATCCGTCCCTTCCAGGCAAAACGTTCCATGTTTCCTTCCTCCTTTTGTTCCAGTGCGTACAGCATTTCCCGAATTCGCCGGGCAAACCGCTCCGCCCCCGGCCGCCGGGTGTGCGTATTGTCCGCTTTGACCTGTTCCTCCGCGTCCTGGCCGTTTTCCGGAAACGGGCCCATATAAAAGGCCCTGCTGCCTTCCTCCCCCGCCGCCAGGACGATCTCGCGGCTTTCCCGGTAAACGTCCATCAGCGGGACGCCCAGCCTGCCGGCCGCGGCGTAAATCGCCTTCAGGTATTCCCCGTGGCTTTCCCGCAGCGTTCCGTTCTCCCACAGGCGGATGCAGGTCGGCGTCAGCAGAACGGGCCGGGCTCCCCGGTCCCGGGCAAAGCGGACGAAGGTTTCCAGGTTCTCGCTGAAATCCGTCCAGGGCTCCGTGTGCCGTTCCGGCTTGTCCCCCTCATCATTGTGGCCAAACTGGATCAGCAGCAGATCCCCCGGCTTCAGCTCCCCGTCCAGCCGCGCCAGCCGGCCTTCCGCCAGGAAGGTCCGGGTGCTGCGGCCCGCCATGGCGTGATTGTGGAGCTCCGCCTCCGGCATCATTTCCGCCAGGGCCTGGCCCCACCCGACCATCGGGGTTTTCGCCGGATCGTACACCGCGGCTGTGGAGTCCCCGCAGATAAAGATTCGCATGTCCCGGCTGTCCTTCCTTCTGTCAGATTTCTTCCTTCAGGAATCCCGCCAGCTCCGGCCAGGCCTTCATTTCCCGCGCTACCAGCCGGCAGAGTTCCCTGGCGCCGTCAGCGTTGAAATGGGTTTTGTCATCATGCCCCTCCGGATAATCCGGATGCTCCCCCGGAGCCAGCCGCACGAACAGCTTCGCGGTCTCCTCCTGCCCCAGAGACAGGTACAGCGCCCGGCTGTCCTTCAGCAGGTCGCACAGCGGGATGCCCTTCTCCCCCGCCAGCACCCGTACGGCCCGGGGATATTCCCCATGGGTGTAGAGCAGGCCCTTGTCGCCGGTAAAGAAGCGGCGTTCGCAGGAGGTGATCAGCACGGGTTGGGCGCCCCGGTCCAGCGCCGCCTGGCAGTACTGCCACAGATACTCCGGATAGGTGGTCTCCGGATCCGTGTGACGCTCGTCCTCCTTTTCGTCATTATGCCCAAACTGGATCAGCAGCAGGTCTCCCGGTGCCATCCCCTTCTCCACGGGCTCAAACAGGCCCTCCGCCCGGAAGCTGCGGCTGGAGCGGCCGGACAGCGCGTGGTTGCGCACCTCCACGCCCTCCCGCACAAACGCCGGCATGGCCCAGCCCCATCCCCGGAAGGGCGGGGTATTGTTGTCCACGGTGGAATCCCCAATGATCCAAATTGTCGCCATCTCGTTCACCAATCCTTCCAGACCTGATGCAGGTCGATTACACATACCTGGGCAACCCCGTTTTCATCCGGGTTAGAGAACAGAATCTGATCCCCTTTCCGGTTGAAGGACGGATGCTGATGGTCCGCGCCGGTCTTGCACCATCCGGTGGCGGCAATCAGCTTCTGCCTGCCCGTGGCCCGCTCAAACAGGACCACGCCCTCCTGAATCCTGGTGCCCAGATAGCTGATCCGGTCCGCGCACAGCCATTTATGATCCCGGCTGATGCAGGGATGCAGCAGCTGGGTGGAGCGGGCCTCCACGTCAAAATGCCGCCCGTCCTTATCCCCGATAATGATATTGCCGGTATGGGTTTCCCCCTTCTCCCCGTCCACCGGTCCCGCGGGATCCAGCTTCATCAGCGCCATCTCCGTCCCGTCCGCGGACCAGACCTCATGGGTGATCCATTCGTTGGGATGCTCCACATAATAGGGCCGCGCGTACCTTTCCTTCACGTCGAACATCCAGGTCCGCTGAAAGGCGTCCCCCTCGGTTTCATGAATATAGAAAATCAGGTTTTCATCGGTCGGGCAGATCTGCGCGTGGCCCAGGCGGTAATCGCTCTGATAAACCACTTCCGCTTCCTTTCCGGGATCCAGGATAACCAGGCCATAGTACTTGTTCACCAGGTGATAGCTGCAGGCAATCCGGCCCGTATCCGCCGCGGTCAGGTGGCCGGTTATCTGGCCCTCTCGGGGCAGATCGCCGATTTTCTCCATCCGGTTCGTATCCAGGTCCACCGCGTAGACTTCCGTCTCGTTTTTGCAGGTATAGCCGATGTTCTTCTCCCGGTCCGTGGCGAAGCCCCGGAAGGTATCGTCCGTCACCCGCTCAATCCTGCCGGTTTCCACCTCCGCCCGGTAGCAGCCCCCGTCCGTCCGGCCTTCCAGCTGTTGCTTCATGAAGAAGAAATATCGGTCATCGGTGGAAAAATTCTCGCAGGTAAAATAGAGCTTGGCGTTGCGCTCCGGCCCATCCGTATACCTGCGCACCTGGTATCCGGTTACTGGATCCTGATAAATGACCATGTTTCGTTTGTCCTTTCCGCGATCTTGCCTCCTGATTGTATCACCGTCTTACCGGATCGGTAAAGCGGAAAATGAGGCTTTTTGAAAAGAGGCTGCCGCAGTACTGCGGCAGCCTCCGCCCAAAGGGCTCAGATCTTATTTTTCAGCGTCGTAGATCGCCTGATATTCAGCCAGAATATCATCGCCGCCCTGGACATGCCAGTCGGCATAGGCAGCCTGCAGACCGGCCAGATCGATCTTGCCGGCAATGTACTGCACCTGGGCGTCTTCCACGTCCTGCGCCAGGGAGGCCCCCATCAGGTTGTTGGTCTCGCTGTCATAGGTGTAGCAGGGGTTGGCAATGACGTACTTGGCGTTGTCCAGCAGGTTCTGGTTATACTCCTCGCGCAGGGCGGTGGCCATGGCGGGCGGAGTCAGGTCGCCGTTCACGTTCATGCCCAGCTGGTTCAGGCTGTGCTGCACGGTGTTGGTGTAGTTGGCGTAGGTGGCGGAATTCTCCTGCTCGCCTTCCGGATAGGTGTAGCGGAAGCCGTCGCTCTGGATCCAGTAAGTCTTTTCCGGCACGCCACAGTTCAGCAGGGTCTGTCCTTCGGCGGAGTTGCACCAGTCAAGGAACTTCATGACCGCGGGCAGCTTGCTTTCGGGAACAGCCTTGGTCACCACGATTTCACCGGAGGCGCCGATGTTCTGGGGCCAGATCTGGATGTTGCCGTTTTTGTCCGGCAGCGCGGTCAGCAGGGATACCACGGGAGCCGCGGGATCCACGCCCTTGTTCTCCTCCAGCCACTCTTCATAGCGATAGCCGTTGTCCAGGCAGTCCAGCCGCATGAGGGCTTTCACCGGATCGCTGCGCTCCGCGTCGTTCCAGTTGCCGGACTCGATGGTCATGAAGTTGGGGTCGATGCCGCCGGCGGCGTACAGGTCGCGGATGAAGTCCAGGCCTTCCTGGAAGGCTTCGTCCTCAAAGGCGGGATAGATCTTGCCTTCGGCGTTCACGCCATACTGATAGGGCGCGCCGTTCATGACGGTCATGATGCCGATGGTGCCGGCCACATACTTGCACATATTGAACACGTAGGTGTCCGGATCGATGGCGGCCATCTTCAGGCACATATCCTTGAATTCTTCCACGGTCTTGGGCTCCTCGGCGTAACCCACCTGCGCGGCGTAGTCATTCCGGTAATACACGCCGGCACGGGCATAGGCGCGGGCCCGATAGATGCCGTACAGACGGCCGTCCACAGCGATGTTGTCATAGACGGACGCCGCGCCGGCAGCCAGGTTCGGATAGTTTTCCGCGTCGGCCACGTAGTCGGTCAGATCCCAGAAGGCGCCGGCCCGGGCAGAAGAGATCATGATGGCGTCGCGCACGCCCTGCATGACCATCACTTCGGGCATGTTGTTCGGGTCCGCCAGGGTCAGGGTGGTGCGCTCGCCGTATCCGGAGTCAGGCACCCAGGTGATGTTCAGCTTCACGCCGGTGGCATCGTAGATGGCCTGCAGCACGGGGTTACCGTCCTCCAGGGACACCCAGTCGGAGTCGGAGTAGAAGTCGGGCAGCATGACGTTCAGGGTCATGTCGTCCTCCGCCGCGGCAAAGCTCATCACGGAGAGAAGCATCGCCAGGGACAGGAACAGAGCAACGATTTTCTTCATGGCAAAAGCCTCCTTTAAAAATTGTTATGCGGACAAGCCGCGAATAACCTTGTTTCCGCCACTGGCGGTCGTCGGATTTCTTCCCGGTCGCCGCCATAGTCGCGGCTCGCCACTGGCGAGTCCGCTCCTTGCCGGCTCTGTTAAAATCCGACGATACTCCCGCCACTGGCGGTCGTCGGATTTTAACCCTTTAACGCGCCGACCATGACGCCTTTTACGAAATACTTCTGCAGGAAGGGATACACGCACATGATGGGTACCGTGGCCACCACGATGACCGCCATCTTGATGGACTGCTTCGGGGGTTCCACGAAGTTGGGATCCATCAGGCTCATATCGCTGGCGGAGGACTCCGCGGTCACGATGATGTTCCGCAGGATCAGCTGCAGGGGATACATCCGGTCATCCGTCAGATAGATCATGGCCGGGAAGTAGCTGTTCCAGTGGCCCACCGCGTAGAACAGGCCAAAGGTGGCCAGCACCGGCAGGCTCAGGGGCAGCACAATCTTCCACAGAATGCCCAGATCGCTGCACCCGTCCAGGGAGGCGCTTTCCTCCAGCTCCGCGGGAATCCCCTGGAAGAAGTTCTTGACGATCATCATGTTGTAGGCGGAAATCGCGCCGGGAAGCAGCAGCGCCCAGTAGGTTCCCCGCAGCCCCAGCCAGGAGGAAACCACCACGTACCCGGGAATCATGCCGCCAGAGAAAAACATGGAAACGATGATCAGGTTCAGGATGGGAGTCCGCCCCCGCAGGAATTTCTTGCTCAGCGGGTAGGCCATGGTCACGGTGCAGAACAGGTTGATCAGCGTGCCGAAGATCGTGATGAACACGGAGTTGCCAAAGGCTCTGATCAGCTTGTTGGACGCGAAGATGTACCTGTACGCGTCCAGGGACCAGACCTCCGGAATGATGAACATGGGCCGGGTCTGCAGCTCCAGCTCCGTGGCGAAGGAGTTGCAGATGATGTAGATAATGGGCATCACCGTCGTGAAGGCGGCCAGACCGATAACTAGATAGTTCAGGATATCAAAGGCGATGCTGCCCGGCGTCCGGTAGACACCCACCGGTCCTCCGTTCACGTTCACGGTTTTCCCGTTCAGCTGCACCGTGTTCAGTTCTTTCTTCTTTGCCATTTCTGCTCCCTCCCCTCAGTACAGGCCTTCTTCACCGAGGGCATGGGCGATCTTGTTGGAAGTAACCACCAGGATCACGGATACCAGGCTCTTCATCAGGCCCACGGCGGTCGTATAGCTCAGCTGGCCGTTCACGATACCGTTCTGGTACACGAACACGTCCAGCGTCTGGGAGACGGACCGGTTCAGCGCGTTGCTCATCAGGATCAGGTGCTCATAGCCCGTATCCAGCACGCTGCCCATGCGCAGAACCAGCATCAGCACGATGGTGGAGCGGATGGCCGGGAGCGTGATGTGCCACAGGCGCTGGGCCCGATTGGCGCCGTCGATCATGGCCGCCTCGTACAGCTGCGTGTCCACAGTGGTCAGCGCTGCCAGGAAGATGATGGTTCCCCAGCCGGTTTCCTTCCAGATGTTCTGCCCGACGATCATCCAGCGGAAGACGCCGGGATCCCCCAGATAGTCAATGGACCGCCCCAGCATCTGCGTGGTCAGCTTGTAGATGATTCCATCCGTGCCGAAGATGACGTAGGTAATGGAAACGACGATCACGATGGAGATGAAGTGCGGCATGTACAGCAGGGTCTGCGTCACCTTCTTGTACCGGATGCCGCGGATTTCATTGAGCATCAGCGCCAGGATAATCGGCGCGGGGAAGGTAAAGACAATGCTCATGAAGGACAGGATCAGCGTATTGCTGAGGTAGTCCATCCATTTCCGGGTGGAGAAGAAGCGTTGGAACCAGTACAGCCCTTTCCACGCGCTGCGGAAGGGATCCAGGAAGGGGGAATAGTCCTCAAAGCCGATGATGATGCCCCACATGGGCAGGTACTTGAACACAAGGAAATAGATCAGCCCCGGGATCATCATCAGATACAGCCACGGATTCTTCAGAATATCCACGCTCAGCTTTTTCCAGTATCCGTACCGCTTCGTGCCCGGAAGCGCCGTGTTCACCGTTTTCGCCTTGGCCATGGCCCCGTCACTCCTTTTCGTGTTTTTCTCCTCCCCGCCTCCGGCGGATCAAATCCTTTTCTGTCCAGCCCCGGCAGGCCATCGGGTCAGGTGTTATAGTCCTGAATCATCAGCTCCGTCAGCATCAGGAAGGTCAGCCCCTGACCGTAGGCCGTTGGCGTCACGATGATTTTCTTGTAATGCTCCAGGTCATGACCCATGCCGGTGCCGCCGGATACGCCCTGAACCGCGCCGGTCTCATCAATCTGACCGATCACCGCGTCCGCCGCCAGCTTGCCCATTTGCTGATAGGGCTCCTGGGGCAGCCAGCCCAGCCGGATGCCCTTCAGCACGCCGTAGGCGATGGCCGCGGTGGCGCTGGTTTCACAGTAGCTTTCCTCCACATTGATCAGGGTGGTGTACAGGCCGTTCACCCGCTGATACTTCCAGAGGGCCAGCACCTGATCCTGCCACGCGCTGTGAATCATGCGCATGGCGGCGTCATTCCGCTTCGTAATATCATACAGCTCCACCGCCGCCACGGTGAACCAGGCGTTTCCCCGGGCCCAGTACGCTTCCGCGAAGTTGTGCCGCCGGTCAAAGCTCCATCCGTGGTAGAACAGGCCGGTCACCTTGTTCTGCAGGTAGCGGATGTGCATCAGGAACTGGTACTCGCTTTCCTCGATCAGCTCCGGCCGATCCAGGGCCACCCCCGCCTTCGCCAGGAACAGGCACACCATGAACAGCGTGTCGCACCACAGCTGCTGATAATGCTTGTTCCAGACCGTGCAGTGCTGCAGCCCGCCGTATTCCGTCCGGGGCATTTCCTTCAGCACCCAGTCCAGCCAGCTTTCGATCACGGGGAGATAGGCTTCGTTTTTCGTTTCCTGATACAGGCAGGTCAGGGTCAGCACCGGCGCCACCGTGTTCACGTTCCGGTGGGGCTGGGTTTCCCGGCTCAGCATGTCATCATACCAGCCGGTCAGATAGTCCAGAATCGCCGGATCGCCGCTCTGCTGCCAGGTTTTGTAAATCCCGTACAGCGCCACGCCGGTAGGCCATTCCCAGTTATCCATGGTCAGGTGCCCGTTAGAAGGATCATTGCCGTCCGCATGACTCAGCATGTTTAAAACTCGATCCGCCAGCCGTTTATAGGTCTCGGCCATTTTCTTATCCTCCATGGCAAAAGATGATTCTTTTTGTAAAAACCGTCCTATTTTAGTATGAATTTCGCCATGTTGTCAACCCTCTGTTTTTCTTTTTTTGCGAAAGCGCTGTTTTCGAATTCTCTTCCCGTTCTCTTTTTTCCTTGAGGAAAGCCGGCCGTTCTGGTATACTGTTTCTGTTTTCAAAATGCTTTTCACAGGCATATACCGCGTCGGGGAGGAAAAAACGTGAGCAGGCCCAATATCATCTTTCTGATGACCGATCAGCAGCGCTGGGACGCTCTGGGCTGTGTGAATCCGCTGGTTCACACCCCCGGGCTGGACGCGCTGGCCCGGGAGGGAATCCGCTTTGACCAGGCGGTGTGCCAGGCGCCCATGTGCGTTCCCAGCCGGAATTCCCTGATGTTTGGCCTCTATCCTTCCCAGACCGGGGTACGAAACAACCGCGGCGCCCTGCTGGATGAGTCCCGCCTGCCCGGGACGCCGCTGCCCCAGCTGCTTTCCGACGCGGGATATTTCTGTGCCGGCTTTGGCAAAGCCCACTGGAATCACGCGCTGCCCGGAAAGCCAGGGGCCCGCCGGGGGTTCCATGTCCGGGCGGAAGGGCAAAGCCGTTCCTCCATTCTCTGCGAGGAAGGCGCGGTCATGATGGACGATGAGGATCCGGAAGGCCTGCGGGCCTATTATGAGGAAACAAGGGAATTTGGCGGCGGGGAGGAAAACGCCCTGGGCTACCTGGGCAAGCCCAGCCTTCTGCCGGAGGAGCACCATCGGGACGGCTTTATCTTCCGGAAATGCATGGACTTTCTGGAGACCTGGACCCCCCGGGAGGATCAGCCCCTCTTCCTGTATTTTTCCCTGATCAAGCCCCACGCGGGCTTCAATATTCCGCCGCGGTACGAGGCCATGTACCGGCTGGAGGATATCCCTGAGCTGCCCGCACCGCCCTGGTCGGAGGAACCGGACACCCATATCGCCGCGGCCATGAAGGTCAGCCCCTCTCTGTGGGACGTACATTTCCAGCGCAGGGCCGCGCTGGAAAAAGCCTCCCCGGAGGACAGGCGCCGGATTACCCTGCGCTACTGGGCCAACTGCACCTTCATGGACTCCTTCCTGGGCCGGGTGCTGAAAAAAATCCGGGAGAAAGGGCTGGACCGGAACACCCTCTTTGTCTTCTGCTCCGATCATGGCGAGATGCTGGGGGAGCGGGATCTGCGCTACAGCAAGTACTGTCTCTTCGACAGCAGCGTCCGGGTGCCCCTGATCCTGGCCGGGGACGTGATTCCCGCCGCCCTCCGGGGAACCCGGGACAGCCGCCCCGCCATGCTGACGGACCTGCTGCCCACCCTCTGCGCCGTCTCCGGCGCCAGGGCGGATCCCCGCTGGCCGGGGCTGGATCTCCTTTCCGTCGCGCGGCACCGGGGCAGCTTCTGCGAGTTCAGTGGCTGCGGAACGGAGCGGCTGCAGCCCGCCCCCGCCTGGATGTGGCGAACGGCGGACTGGAAGCTGATTCTTTTCCGGGACGGAAACGTGCTGGAGGACACCCCCCTGCGGGGAGAGCTGTACGACCTGCGGGCAGATCCCCATGAATGGTTCAACCGCTTTGGCGATCCCGCCTGCGCGGAAATCCGCCAGCGGCTTACCATGGATCTGCTGGCCCATATTTCCTCCGCCTTCGCCCGCGGCCCCGCCTTTGGGGATTACCGGGGACTGGCGCCCATTACGCCGCCCGGAGCCGATTGATCTTCCGTCCGTTCCCGGGCAGGAACATCCGGCAGCAGAAACAGCTTGCGTCCAGCAGAAAGGAAAAAACCCATGCTTTCATCGCTGACTTTCCCCGACGGAACCCTTATCCCGCCGGAGCTTTGCTCCAGCGCGCTTCCGTTGCCGGAACAGCTTGAACCCGTCCGGGGCACCGGAGGATCACGGCATTCATCCCGGTGCCCAGGTACAGGCCATGGAAATCATGTGAACCAGGAGGTACGGCATGCTTGCCCCCAATCTTTCTGAACTGCTTCAAAGACTGGATCATCCGCCCCGGGAGTACTCCCCCATTCCCTTCTGGTTTCTGAACGGGGATCTGACCCACCGGGAAATCCGCCGCCAGCTGCGGGATTTTCAGGCGCACGGTGTCCATGGCGTGGTGCTGCATCCCCGCATGGGCATGAGCCGACGCATCGGCTATCTCTCTCCCCTTTTCTTCCGCTACCTGCGGACCGCCGTGGAAACCGCGGCGGATCTGGGCATGACCCTGGTGCTGTATGACGAGGGCATGTATCCCTCCGGCTCCGCCGGCGGCCAGATTGTCCGGGAGCGGCCGGATCTGGCCAGCCGTGGCATTCTCTGGGTGGATGCGCCCCAGCGCGGGGACACGGTGCTCTGGACGGCGGATCACGGCATGCTGGTGGAACGGTTCAGCGGCGGCACGCTCCGGGGCGTCCACGCCGGCGAGGACGACGGGGAGCCCCATGTCCCCCGCAGCGCGGATATCCTGAATCCGGAGGCGGTTTCCGCTTTCATCCGCCTGACCCACGAGGCGTACGCCAGGGAATTCCGCCCCTGGTTCGGCAGCACCATCCGGGCTTTCTTCACCGACGAGCCCAGCATCCTTGGCCGGAACGCCCCGGCGGGCATGCAGCCCTGGACCCGTGGCTTCGCGGAAGTTTTCCAGGCGGCCGGCGGACACCTGGCCGGGCTGGAGGCGTTGTTCCGCGGCGAAGAGAACGCGGACACCGCCCTCTACCGCCGGCTGATTCTGGAGCGGGAAGCGTCGGTGTACTACAAAGCCCTGTCCGCCTGGTGCGAATCCCATGGGCTGGCCCTGATGGGCCACCCTCACCAGAGTGATGACATTGAAGTGCTCCGGTATTTTCAGATTCCCGGACAGGATCTGGTTTACCGCTGGGTTGCCCCGGAAACAGGCGGCACGAAGGGCATGGACAGCGTCATGGGCAAATGCGGCGCGGACATGGCCCGTCTGATGGGCCGGCCCCGGAACGCCAATGAATGCTTCGGCGCCTGCAACAGGGAAAACAACCCCTGGTATTTTACCGGATCCGACATGAAATGGTTCCTGGATTATCTGGCCGTCCGGGGGGTCAATCTCTTTGTTCCCCATGCCTTTTATTACAGCCTGGCCGGAAAGCGGAGCCAGGAGCGTCCCCCGGACGTGGGACCGGGCAGCATCTGGTGGCCCCATTACCGCCAATGGGCGGCGTATATGGCCCGTCTCTCCTGCCTGCGGACGGAAACCGAGGAGGAGATCTTCCTGGCGGTTCCCTGCCGGAACCGGGATCTCCGTCCCGAAGCCGTGGAGCCCCTGTTCCAGTCCCAGCGGGCCTTCCAGTACCTGCCGGAAAGCTTCTGGCCCCAGTGCCGGGAGGAGGATGGCGCCCTTCGCCTGGGGCGGCATGCCTATGGAGCCGTCCTCGCCCCGGCGGAACAGTTTCCCACCATCCCGCACGCTCCGGAGACGGTGTCCCCCGTTCTCCGCTGCGATCCGCCGCAGCCGGATCTTCGCGCCGCGGCTCTGCGGACGGCAGACGGCGGGCGGTGCTGGATGCTGGTGAACGAAGGGGAAGGCCCGCTGGAAACGGAAGCCCTGCTTCCGGCTCACGCAGCCCTGGCGCAGATGGATCTCTGGACCGGAGAAAAGCTGCCGCTGCCCTCTCTTCCCACGCCGGAAGGTCAGCAATTTCATCTTTCTCTCCCCCGTCGGGGAAGTCTGCTGGTTTTCCCCGGGGAGGCCGTCCCGGAAGATCCGCCCCGGCAGGAACGCCCACGGATGCTCACAGCCTCCCCCTTTACCCTCCAGGCGGAGGATCCGGTCCGCTGCGTCCAGACCTGGACGGCGGAGATCCCCGCCAGCCATCAGGATCTTCTTCTCCAGGTGGAAGCGGAAGAAATGGTGGAGCTGTATGTGAACGATCAGCTTTGCGGCACGGCCTTCTGGCCGCCGCAGCGGATCCGGATTCCCCGTTCCCTGCTGGAAAAGCCCGCCCGTCTGCGGCTGGTGGTCACCGGCAGCCTGGCCAACCGGTATGGCCGTCCCGTCCCCTACGGGCTGAAAAGCTGACTTTGCCTGCAGGCTCCTCATCCCCGCCGGAACCGGCGACGGCCTTTGGAGGGCTGAAGCATGCGAAACGCCCGCGGGGATGAACCTCCCCGCGGGCGTTTCACATGGCGGATCCGCCGCCTTTCGGGCAGCAAAACACGCCCCGTCCTTTATCGCGTGTATTCCGGGCTCCTCATGCCCGGAGGAACCCCATGTACTCATTCAGCACATTGAAAAGCATGTCTCCCGAGCAGGCCGCCAGCTCCCCGTCGCTCCGTCCGATGGGGACGAAGTCAAAATAATCGTGTCTCCCGGTGAGCACCAGCGCCGGAATCACGTCCATCTCCGGCCCGAGCACCATTTCCAGGTATGGCACGTATTTCGCTGCCTGCAGCACTTCCTCCGGGTCCACCTGATCCTTCATCTTGAACTCCAGGGTGAACGCCCGCTTTCCCGCGATCAGCAGCACGTCCGCGTAAATCCGGATGTACCTGGCCCGGTTCAGCCGGAGCTCAAACGCCAGCTCCCAGTCCCTATGATTCGGAAGCGCGTCCATCTCCCGCAGATCCGCGAACAGCCCGCGCATCACCTGCCCGCAGTCCAGAAAGGAATGAATCAGCCCCCTGGTATCATTCAGATTCCGGCCGATCCGCTGACAGCCTTCCCGCAGCCGCGTCAGCCATTCCGTCTCCTCCTGGGCCAGGAATTCCGCCACCCTGCCGTACCAGCCGGCAAAAAGCTCCAGCCCCTCATGGGGCGCCTGTTGCCGGATCAGCGCGTGCCACCGGTATGCGCCGTCCTGATAGCACATCTCCCGCATCAGGGCGGACTGAACCAGCAGCCGGCTGACCGAACTCCGGTCCATCCCCAGGGCTGCCGCGATCTCCCGGGCTTTCAGCCCATCCGACCTGGAGATCAGCGCGTAAACCCGCTGCTCCTCCCGGGAAAACCGGCTCCCAACCTCTTCTTTCATTGCATCCGTCCGTTCCCGCCCCGCGTCACTCGCTGCGCAGCGCTTCCACCGGATCCTGCTTTGCCGCCTTCCGGGCCGGCAGGAATCCGCCGATCAGCGTCAGCAGCACGCACAGCAGAATCAGGATACCGCCCGCTCCCGCCGGCAGGAAAGCCCGGATGCCGTCCTGATCCGCCAGGGTCCGGATCACGTAATTGATCGGAATCTGCAGCAGCAGCGTCAGCCCGATGCCGAAGGCGCCCGCCAGCAGGCCGATGATAAAGGTCTCCGCGTTGAACACCTGGATCACGTTCCGCCTGGACGCGCCCATGGCCCGCAGGATGCCGATCTCCTTCCGTCGCTCCAGTACGGAAATGTAGGTTATGATGCCGATCATGATGGAGGATACCACCAGGGAGACCGCCACAAAGGCGATCAGCACATAGGTGATCACGTCAATGATCGTTGTGACCGAGGACATCAGCGCCCCCACATAGTCCGTATAGGCGATTTTCTTTTCCGGATAGCCGTTTTCCGTCATCACGTCGTTGTAGGCGTCGATCACCCGGATGACCTCTTCCTTGCTGTCAAAGTCCCTGGGATAGAAAGTGATCATGATGGGCTGCGCGGGATCCGCGTATCCGAACTTCAGCAGATTGCCCGCCAGGGTCGCGCTTTTCGCCGCGGCCCGGGAAGCGAAAAGCTCCTGCAGCCGGGTCTCCTCCAGCTCCAGGGAGATCGCCTCTCCCATTTTCTTCTCGTCAATCTCCACGAGATCCATCAGCAGCGGGATGCCCGCTTCCACCATGCCCCAGAGGGTCGGAGAATCCCCCGTGCGCCGCAGCTCCCGGAAGATCTTCACCGCTCTGGCCGCGGTCATGCGGGTTTCCTCGCTTTCCAGGCGCGCCAGATCCTTCCACCGGAAAGAAACCGCTTCCATCAGCTGCTCCGGATGGATCGTGATCAGATCCTTCAAAAAGCCGAAACCGGTCTCCGGCGTCTCGCCGAACCGGGTTCCGGTCAGCACGTCCCGATCCGGCTCCGCCTGCTGCGCCAACACCACTGGGCTGTTTTCCGCTTCCGCCATCAGCCGGCGGATCAGGCTGGCGGGATACTCGATGCCCATCTCCAGCATGCCGAAGGAGCTCCCCTCCTTCGGCTTTGCCACGCCCACAATCCGCATTTCCTGTCCCCTGTCCCGAAGCAGCCGCAGCATGGCCTCCGTATTCTCCCTGCAGTCGGTCCAGACCCCCAGCTTCTCATCCATGGTGAACCGTTCGCTGGCCGGCAGCAGAGTGAAGGTAATGCCCAGAAAGTCCTCCGGCGCGTATTCCCGGGTTTCGCTCAGGCTGGTATCCACGGTTCCGCCCGCCACGACGCCCTCGATCATGGCGTCCAGCTGATCCCCGTCCCGAAGGCCCATGGTATACAGCATGATGTCCGGGATCTTCCCGCTGCCCGACAGCACGACCACGCAGTCCGTGTCCTTTTCCGGCCAGCGGCCGGCCATCAGGGCGTAGTCCTCCCGGTACATCTCCTCGTTTTCCGGCAGGGCACGGAAGATCTCGCTGGCCCCGTAATTGGACATGATGCCCGTCAGGCTTTCATCCATCTGCACGCCGAAGGAGGAAAGAGTCTGATCCGGGTTTACCTGGCGGAAGCCATCCTCCCGCGTCAGGTAGATCTGCGGCGAGATGCCGTAGGAATACAGAATGCTCCGGGTGTAATCCTCCACGCCGCTGTATCCGCTGTCCAGCCACTTCTTCAGAGAGGCCAGATCATTGGTGGCCGTGGAGGCCATGAAGCCGCCCATCATCTGCTCCTCCCGGATCATGCCGTTATCCTCCGCGGACGCGGCGTCCTGCCGCAGCTGGGCGAAAGCCAGCAGCGAATCCTCCATGGAGAAGGTGGAACTCATAATCTGCAGCGGGTACTGGCTCAGGCTTTCCTGCTCCATACGGTGGATATACGCGTTCGCGCCGTTGGACAGGGATAGGATCAGGGCGATGCCCACGATCCCGATGGACGCGGCAAAAGCCACCAGCGTCGTCCTGGCCTTTTTGGACCAGAGATTGGCCAGGGACAGGCTCAGGGAAGTCATCGGGGACATGGACGGCTTCCGCAGACGCTGGGGCGCGTCCGCCGAAGGTGTTTCGGCATACGGGTTGGAGTCCTTCGTAATCTGTCCGTCCTTCAGCCGCACGATCCGGGTGGCGTATTTTTTGGCCAGCTTCGGATTATGGGTCACCATGATGACCAGATGATCCTCCGCCACCTCCTTGAGCAGCTCCATGACCTGCTTGCCCGTGTCCGTGTCCAGGGCGCCGGTTGGTTCATCCGCCAGCAGGATCGCCGGCCGGTTGACCAGCGCCCGGGCGATGGCCACCCGCTGCATCTGCCCGCCGGATAGCTGGGCCGGTTTCTTTTGCGCCTGTTCCTTCAGGCCCACCCGCTCCAGCGCCTCCAACGCCCGCTGCCGCCGCTCTTCCCGGCCGACGCCGTTGAGCGTCAGGGCCAGCTCCACATTGGCCAGCAGCGTCTGGTGGGGAATCAGATTGTAGCTTTGAAAGATAAAGCCCACCGTGTGATTCCGGTAGGTATCCCAGTCCCGGTCGCTGTACCGTTTCGTGGAAACGCCCCGGATCAGCAGATCCCCGCTGTCATAACGATCCAGCCCGCCGATCATGTTCAGCAGCGTCGTTTTTCCGGAGCCGGAAGGGCCCAGGATCGCCACGAACTCATTCTCCCGAAAGGACAAAGAAACCCCGTCCAGCGCTTTTTGCACCAGGCTGCCCGTACGGTATTCCTTTCGCAGGTTTTGAATCGTCAGCATCTTTTCTCCCTGAAATTCTTTTTTTCACGCGGTCCGGCCGCCCGCGATGCCAAAAAAGCGCGCGGACAAGAATGGCGCCCCGTCCCCGAGGCGCCCGAAAACATATCTCTGTCAGCCGTTCACGGAATCTTCAGGGCCCGGCTGCGCGGGGTCAGTCTCTTCCGGCTCGGTCTTCGGGGGGCACTCCGTCTCCGCCGCGTCTTCCGTCTGGGGTTCGGAGGTGTCCGCGGGCTTGCCGAATTTTTCCTCCACCCGGGTCTTCGTGTCCTCCACCACCTGGTTCAGATCCTTCAGGGTTTCGTCCGCCACATCCTGAACGTCCTGCACAAACTGCTCGGCGTCCTGCACGCGCTCATCCTTCCGAATCTCCGTCGTCACCTCGTCCACGATGGCGGCGCTCTCGTCCACAATCACGTCAATATGTTCCTGCACCCGGTTCCGCAGCGCGTCATCCGTCTCCGCAGGGGTCTTTGCGCTTTCCGCCCCAAGGGAAAAGGCAAAAATCAGGCTCAGCAGCCACGCCAGAAAATTCATGCGACTCACGCTCCTTGATTTCATTTTGCGGAATCTCTTCCACCGAGTTATTGTACTCCCTTCCCCGCCCTTTTTCAAGCGGTGTTTTAGCCGACAGCGATCCCTGGCGTTCCCCATCCCTTCACAGAACGCCAGCTCCATGGCTTCCCGCAAAAAAGTTACAGTTTCATTAATTTCTTTACAAAGCGTGGAGGATTTTCTATTCCATTCTCTTTAAAAATATGTTATGATATCCTGGAATGAAGAATGAGAAGGCTTTTTCAGCGTTCTTGCCGATGCGGAGCGCTGCGAAAGCGGAACCGGGACGTAGAAAGCGGGGATGAAAAATGAGAAGAACCATTTCCTTGTTGCTTGCGCTGGCGCTGGGGCTGCTTGGGTGCTGGTCCTCCGCCGCGGCGGATCCGACGGTGATCGAACCCAACATGGAGCTGACCCTCAGTGACGAAGTCATCCAGGGGCTGGCCAAAAGCAACCCTGAGGAGGAAGGCGTGGATCCGCTGACCGGTCTGCCCATGGGAGATGAACCCTACACGCCCATCGTCCTGGTGCTGGATGATTCGCCGGAGGTCTTTCCTCACTGGGGTGTGGCCGAGGCGGACTGGATTGTGCAGGTTCCCCTGCGCCGGGACGGGGACACCCGGATGCTGGCCGTGTATGGCAACCAGTATCCCGAGCAGGCGGGCGGCGCCCGTTCCGCGCGGATGACCATGCTGCCCGTGGCCGCCATGTTCAAGTCGGCCGTCGCCTTCGTGGGCTATCCGCCCAACACGGAGTATGACATTATGGTCAGCGCCTGGCTGGACGAGTGGGACTTCAACAAGCCCATCCGTTATTTCGACCTGATGGGAAACCGTTACCGGGAACGGGTAGATTTCCTGGAAGCGCCCCAGAACATGAGCGCCCACATCAATGAAATCCATCAGAACCTGGTCAAACGCAATGTGAAGTTCGAAAAGCGCTTCTTCCGCTTCGCGGACGAGCCGGAAACCCGCGGCGATGACGCGGCGAACATCCAGATGCATTTCTTCGGCTGTGAGGAAACCACCGAGGAAAGCATTCCCAGCGCCTGCTCCTTCGCATACACGGAAGGCACCGGATACCTCCGGGATTCCAGCACCGGTATTTACTCCGACCGGAACACCGGGGAAGCGATCCCCTTCGCCAACGTGATTGTCCTGCGCAGCAAGCTGAACTGGATTGGATATTATCCCTACTATGAGGATCACCTGCGTTACTTCGGCCAGGCGGAAATCTTCATGAACGGAAAGCATATTTCCGGCGCCTGGTACCGCCGCGGCCGCCTGGCCCGACTGGTGCTGCTGGATGAGGAGGGCAACGAAATCGCCCTGCAGCGCGGAAAGACCTTCATGGTCATCGGGGATCAGTATACGGTGGTCTCCTACGAATAAACCCTGTCCCGTCATTACGCCCCGGTTCCGCCTGGAACCGGGGCGTTTTCTGATTCACAACAAAGTGTCTGTTTTTCAGCGTTCTCCTAACAGAAGCCTCCGACCAGGCCGGTCGGAGGCTTCTTGTCTTTTTGTTCACATCGGACCAGCTGCTTCCCTTTTTCCGCTCAGTTCCCTGAAAGTCCCGAGAATGACGATCAGCGAGAGGATAAAGGTCAGCACGTCCGCCACTGGGAAGGAGTACAGCACGCCGTTCAGGGCAAACGCCAGCGGCAGCAGGATGGGCAGGAACACCCCAAAGACGATCTCCCGCACCAGGGACAGAATCATGGATTCCCTGGCCTTTCCCAGCGCCTGCAGAAAGATGAAGGTACCCTTGTTCACCATGGCCAGCGGCATCATGCACAGGTAGACGCGGAAGCAGCGGACGGCAAAATTGGTGTAGTACTCACTCTCGTTGGCCGCGCCGAAAATCCCGATCAGCCCCTTCGGGAATACCTCCACGATGAACAGCGCCACAAAGCCCACGATGGCCTCAGCGGCCAGCAGATAGGAGAACAGCGTCTTCACCCGATCCCTGCGCTGCGCGCCAATGTTATAGCCCACCACCGGAATGCAGCCCGCGGACAGGCCCACAGAGATGGAGATGGCAATCTGGAAGAATTTCATCACAATGCCGAGCACCGCCAGGGAAATCTGCGTATAGGAAGGCTGCCCGAAAACCGGGTCCAGCGCCCCCCACTTGGCGCAGGAATTCTGCACCGCCGCCATGGAGGCCACGAGGGAAGCCTGGGAGAGGAAGCTGGTGACGCCCAGGGGAAGGTACCGCTTCATCAGCTCCGGGAACATGCCAAAGCTCTTCTTTTCCAGCTTCACAGCCTTCATGTGGCACAGGTACCAAACCGCCAGCACGGCGGTGAGCACCTGCCCGAGCACCGTCGCGACGGCCGCGCCGGTCATGCCCATGTGCAGGGGATAGATAAACAGCCAGTCCAGAAAAATGTTCAGCACCGCGCCGGCTACCGTAGAAATCATGGCAAAGCGGGGGCTTCCATCGGACCGGATGATGGGATTCATGGCCTGGCCGAACATGTAGAAGGGCATGCCCAGGGTGATCCAGAAAAAGTACTCCTTCGCCAGGGCGAATGTTTCATCGTTCACGCGGCCGCCGAACAGCGTCAGAATGGGCTCCGCCAGCAGCAGGTATACCAGCGTCACGATCACGCTGGAACCAACGGTAAGCACCACGGCGTTGCCGATGGTTCTGTGGGCGTCATGCTCGTTGCGGCATCCCAGCAGGATGCTTACAAACGCGCACGCGCCGTCGCCGATCATCACGGCAATGGCCAGGGCCAGCACCGTCATGGGGAACACGGTGGTGTTGGCGGCGTTGCCAAAGGAACCGAGGTAATCCGCGTTGGCGATGTAGATTTGATCAACAATGTTGTACAGCGCCGCCACCACCAGGGAAATGATACAGGGGATGGCGTACCTGCGCATCAGCCGGCCCGGCTTCTCCTTCACAAGAAAGTCGTTGGCATGGGTTTCAGACATGGTCTTCTTCCTTTCTCCATTTTTACAGGTGATACAGCCGCTCGGCGTTGCCATGCAGGATCAGTTCCTTCTCTTCGTCACGGATGTCCAGGCTCCGCACAAAATCCGCCCCCTCCAGCAGCCAGACCGGGCGAACGGGATAGGAAGTGCCGAACAGAATGTGATCCGCGCCAAGGCTCTTCACCGCGCACTCCAGCTGATCTTTCCCCCAGGGCTGCGCGTGGCTCATCTCAAAGTATACATTGTTCTTCAGCTGCTCCACGATCTGTTCGTTGTCATCCTTGAATCGGGATACCGATTCCTGCACCCTGGGCTTTTTCGGAAACCACAGACTGGCATAGGCAAAGAAGCCGCCCCCCAGCATGGAATGCACCAGCTTCACATGGGGATATTTTGTGAAAAAGCCGCTGAACAGTTCGCGGCCGATGGCCGTAGCCTGATCCACGCAGCGGCCGTAGCTGCGGCGCAGGTTGGTGTAGGCGGTCAGGCTGTCGTACTGCACCGGAACCGGCACATGATGCACGTAGCAGGTCACCCCGCGCTCATTCAGATAAGCGAAGAACGGCGCGAAGGCCTCATCGTCCAGATACAGGTTCCCGTAGTGGGCGGAAAGCTGCAGTCCGCCGAATTTCAGCTCGTCCAGGCAGCGGTCGATCTCCCGGAACACAGCGGGCGTCCCCTTTGGCGGCACCACCCCCAGCGCGGCCATGCGGCCGCCGGACTGCTTCACATGCTCCGCCATGCCGTCATTGAACAGACGGCACATCTCCAGGCTCATCCACTCCTGCTGACAGGAGAGCTTCAGCACGGCCCGATCGACCCCTGCCCTGTCCATATCGGCCAGCTGCTTCTCCAGCACATAGTCACCCTGGACATAGTTCAGGTTCTCGCTGCCCACGGGCTTCTCAATGACATACTGCCGAAGCCCCGTCTCCGGGTTCGTCTGAAGCGTGCCCCTGATGCCGTACTCCCTGGGGATCTCCTCCAGGAACCGCCCGGCCAGGGCCTCGTCTGTAAAAAGCTGCTCCGGAAACCAGTACAGATTGCTGTCAATTACCTTGGACATGATGTTCTTCCTCCTCTCGATCCGTCATGACTGCTTCAAATGTCACAGGAAAAGGCATCCCTTTCTCGATGCTCCATCGCGGTCCCTTCCCCCTTATCCGCCATTGGTTGATGGGGAGATCGGTCCCAAGATGAATGATAAAAAAACAGTCCGCGTAGAGCAAACCGTTTTTCGTCATTATTGTTGCGGAAACCGGGATAATCACCAATCCACATTTCCTCCAGCTTTCGTGGAGGCACGGCAAGCCTTGACATCAGAGACCTTATTCCGATAAAATTGTTGCAGTTCTCGGGACAATCATGACGGGAGGCATTTTCAGTATGGATCTGAATTACGTTCGGGAATTTGTATCCCTCGCGGAGACAATGAGCTATTTTGAAACCGCTTCCCAGCTGTATATCACGACCTCTTCCCTGTCCCGCCATATCAAGGCCCTGGAAGCTGAAATTGGTGCGCCGCTGTTCAGCCGGACGACTCGCAAAGTCACCCTCACCCACTACGGGCTGCTGTTTCTGCCCTATGCCAGGCAATTGTCCGAAACCTGCCAGGAATGGAACGCTGCGCTTGAAAAAGCGCGGCTGACGGAAAAAGCGACCCTGACCGTCGGCTCCATCCCCATGATGAAGCCCTATCACATTACGGACCTGCTGGCCGCTTTTCAGACGCGTCATGGGGATATTTACATCAATATCAAGGAAGCGGATTCGCTGACCCTGATCCCCATGCTCAGAAACGGGGAATGTGATCTCGCTTTCGTCCGCGACACCGGCGAATGGGGAAGCGAATTTGAATGCCTTCCTTTCGCCCATGATCACCTCTGCGTCGTTGTCCCCAATACCCATCCCTTCGCCGCGCTTCCATCCGTGACGCCTGATCAGCTCAAATCCGAATCCCTCCTGCTGCTTGGAAAAGACGCGTTCATGTACAAACTCTGCACACAGATGTGCGTCGCCTCCGGTTTTGAGCCCCGAATCGTCTTCACCAGCCGCAGGGGCGAAAACCTGATCGACCTGGTATGCCAGGGGCTGGGCCTCGCGCTGCTCATGCACAAGGCCGCGGATTCCCTCATCCACGAACCGAACCTGCGGCTCATTGACATCACCCCCACCGTCACGACCACCATCTCCCTCCTGTCCAGCGCGAAAAACAAGCCCGGGAATATGGTCCGGTGCTTTTTGGATGAAGCCCGCGAATGGACGTAAGGGATAAGGCGCGTCCCGTACGCGCGCTCCCCATTATCCTGTTTTTCACAGCAGATCCGATGGATGACAAAACGGAGCTTTCATGCCCTGGCCGAAAGCTCCGTTTTGCTGTTCAGATAACGCGGCTGCCCCGCTTCGGGAGAGGGGAAACCGGTCCGATCCCGATTGTCTCCAGGAAAACGCTGATTAAAGCTCCCCCGCGAAGCGGCTTTTTCTTATTCCTTAATCCCCTTCAGCTCATTGATCCGGCCCAGGATCATCTTCTCATTGTACAGCAGGAAGAGGCAGGCACCGATGACGCAGGTCACGGTGGCGATGATCGCGGTATTCCGGTAGGACTGGGTGGTTTCGGAAACGGTCACGGAGGTGAACACCACCATGGCCAACGCCTGGCCCATCTTGAAGGCGAAGGTCCGGGCGGCGAAGAACATGCCGCTGCGGTCCTCCCCGCTTTCCAGCCGGCTCAGCTCCGCCACGTCCGCCACGCAGGCCTGGGGCAGGATGCCCAGAATCGCCATGGGGACGCTGGCGCAGACCGCGACGATGAAGCCCCAGTGCAGCCCCTTGCCGCAGAGAGAGGTAATCAGGAACACCACGGAATAGGCGAAGAAACCGGTCACGATCAGCTTCTTTTTCCCCAGTTTCGGCGCCAGCTTGTTTACCACCGGGTACAGCAGCACGGAGATGAAGGTCATCGTCGCCGTCAGCACGAAGGTCCAGGTGTCCTCAATCTCCATCAGCTTGGTCTCGTAGAAGGCCAGTCCCGTCTGGAAGAGGGTCAGCGCGAAGAAGTAAATGACATCGCTGTAGACAAAGCGGCGGAACTGCCCGTTTTTAAACGTCTTCAGCAGGGAGGAGAAAGCCCTGGTCTGGCTGGGTTTGGAATCAATGTAATCCCGCTCCTTAATGTAAAAGGAGGGCACCAGCATGGCCGCGCAGGCGATGGCCGCCATGATGGCCACGGCCATCCGGATAGAGCCGGCCTGGCCCAGCGCGCCTTCCAGCATGCCCGCCAGGTTCGGCAGCATGAAGGACAGGGACTGACCTACGATAAAGGTGAAGGAAATATAGGTGGAAACGTTGATCCGATGCTCCTGGGTGTCCCCCAGCTCCGCGATCAGCGCGTTATACGGCGTGCAGAAGATGGTCATGAACAGATAGAACACCATCAGCAGCACGAAGAGGCTCACGTCGTTCAGCACCACATTCCCGGTCTGCGGCACCACGAACAGGGCAATCGTCACCAGCGCGAAAGGAATCGCGATGGCCCGCATGAACGGAATCCGCCGGCCGCCCTTATAGTTGCTGCGGTCCGACCATCCGGCGATCAGCGGATCCGTAATGGCGTCAAAAATCCGCCCCACAGCCAGCACCAGACCGAAAAGCGTCAGCCGGAACAGAATCGGGTTCTGGGTAATGCCGCTGGCGAATATCCCGGTGTTTGGATTCTGCGCGTCCGGGCTGCCGGTATAGTAATAGACCATCCAGTTGGAAACCACGCCGGACAGCAGGCTCCAGCCAAACTGTCCCACAGCAAAAAACCACAGCAGCTTGTTTGTGATCTGTTTTTTCATGGGTCCTTCTCCTCGTCTGTTCTTTGGAAAACCTGTAGCTATTGTATCGAAGAGCCACGGAAAAGTCAATGCGGGGATATACGCTTTACACCGCGTCACTGGCATCGCGGCGCGCCGCGTGATGCCCGCGGGTATCCTCTTGATTCGGTTTCGCTTTTTCGATAAAATAGGGGCGGAACAGATGGAAGCGTCATACAGGAGGATCAGGATGAAACTGACTTTTTTAGGGGCAAATCATGAGGTGACCGGCAGCCGGACGCTGCTGGAATGGAACGCGGGGCGTTTTCTGCTGGTGGACTGCGGCATGATCCAGGGGGACGAGACCTATGAAAAGGCGGAAATGCCGGTCGCCCCGTCCCAGATCGAGTATGTCCTGCTGACCCACGCGCATATCGATCACTCCGGCCTGCTCCCCCTGCTGGTCCGGCAGGGCTTCCGCGGAAAAATCTACGCCACGGCGGAGACGGCCAACCTCTGTGCCATCATGCTGGCGGACAGCGCCGCCATCCAGGAGAAGGATGCGGAGTACCAGACAAAAAAGAACCTGCGCGTCGGCCGGGAGGCCGTGGAGCCGCTCTATACCGCGGCGGACGCGGAGCAGGCCCTTCGGCTTTTCCGGCCCTGTCCCTACGGTCAGGTCATTCCCGTGGATGAGGGGCTCTCCGTTCGCTTCACCGACGCGGGGCATCTGCTGGGCTCTGCTTCCGTCGAATGTTTTCTTTCCGAAGGCGGCCGGCAGGTTACCATGGCATTCAGCGGGGACGTGGGCAACACGGACCAGCCCATCATCAAGGATCCGTGCCCGCTGGAAGCCGCGGATTATGTGATGATTGAGTCCACCTACGGAAACCGCCTGCACGACCGGACGGAGGACCCCATTCCCTTCCTGACGGACACCCTGCGCAGAACCTTTGACCGGAAGGGCTCCGTGATCATTCCGTCCTTCGCGGTGGGGCGCACCCAGGAGCTGCTGTACTTCTTCCGGGAAATCAAAATGCGGAATCTGCTGCCGGAGTATCCCGATTTCCCGGTGTATGTGGACAGTCCGCTGTCCAACGAAGCCACCGCCATCTTCCTGCAGTGCGGCATGGACTGCCTGGATGAGGAAGCCCGGGCCATCATGCGGGAGGGGGAAAACCCCATCTGGTTTGACGGCCTGAAAACCCTGGTCTCCGCCGAGGAATCCAAAGCCCTGAATGAAAACAGTGACTCCAAGGTGATCATCGCCTCCGGCGGCATGTGCGAGGGCGGCCGCATCCGGCATCACCTGAAGCACAACATCTGGAACGCGGCCAATACGATCCTCTTCGTGGGATATCAGGCCAACGGTACTCTGGGGCGCATCATCTACGACGGCGCGAAACACGTGAAAATTCTGGGCGAGGAAATGGAAGTCAAAGCGGAAATCACCCTGCTGAACGGGGTCTCCGGCCACGCGGATCAGGCCGGGCTGCTGCGCTGGCTGGAAGGCATGCGGCAGAAGCCCGCCCGGGTGTTCGTCAACCATGGGGACGATGAAAACTGCGAAGCCCTGGCCTCGAAAATCACCTCCACCCTCTCCATCCCCGCGGAAGCGCCTTATTCCGGTGCCAGCTTTGACCTGGCGGCCGGAGAGTGGATCCGTCTGACACCGCCCGTGCGGATCAAAAAGGCCGGCAGTCTCTCCGAAGGGAAGCGCCGTCCGGCGGAAAACCAGGATTATCAGCAGCTGATCGAAGCGGCCGAAGCCCTGCTGCAGAAGGCGCGGGGTATGAACCAGGTCGCCAACGGCGAGATGCGCAAGCTGACGAAAAAAATCCGCGGACTGCTGGAAGACTGAAAAAAAAGAACGGAAATATCATCGGCTGTGAGGCCAGCCGAAGCAAACCGGCCGCCCGGTGGGCGGCCGCGTCGGTTGAGGTTGTGGAACGCAAAAACACTTTCAAATCGACGAAGCAGACTGAATGCTTTCACCCTGATTCGAATCAATCAGCGTTTCCATAAAAGAAACGTTTTTTCAGAAAGAGGAGGTTTTCACAAATGATCGCACAGACGCCCCCCATGGGCTGGAACAGCTGGGATTGCTACGGCGCCGCCGTGACGGAGGAACAGGTGCTGCGGAACGCCCGCTACATGGCGGAACACCTGAAGCCCTTCAGCTGGGAATATGTGGTGGTGGACATCCAGTGGTCCTCCCCCACGGCCGTCAACCACGAGTATCAGCCCTTCTCCACCCTGAACACGGACGCCTTCGGCCGGCTGATTCCGGCGGAAAACCGCTTCCCCAGCGCCGCGGGAGGAAAGGGCTTCCGTCCCCTGGCGGACCAGCTGCATGCCATGGGGCTGAAGTTCGGCATCCACATCATGCGGGGCCTGCCCCGGGAGGCGGCCCACCGGCATCTGCCCATCGAGGGCAGCGCCTTTGGCTGCCATCAGGCGGCCAACCCCCATTCCGTCTGTGCCTGGAATCCGGACATGTACGGGCTCCGCTGTGAGGAACCCGCCGCCCAGGATTATTACGACAGCATTTTCCGGCTGTACGCCCAGTGGGGCGTGGATTTCGTCAAGTGCGACGACATCGCCCGGGAGTATCCCCACTGCCGGAAGGAGATCGAAGTGATTTCCCAGGCCTGCCGGAAGTCCGGCAGGGACATGGTGCTGAGCCTGAGTCCCGGCCCCGCGCCGCTGGAGCAGGCGGAGCATCTGAAGGCCTGGGCAAACATGTGGCGCATCACCGATGATTTCTGGGACGAGTGGCGGCTGCTGAAGGGCATGTTCGAGCGGGCGGAAAAATGGTGCGTCCACGCGGCGCCGGGCCACTGGCCGGACGCGGACATGCTGCCCCTGGGAGCCCTGCGCCAGTGCGAGGATCCGGACAGCTGGACCAGGTTTACCCCCGCGGAGCTGCGGACGATGATGACCCTCTGGTGCGTCATGCGCTCCCCCCTGATGATCGGAGGCGAAATGACGAAAAACGACGCCTTCACCCTGGATCTGCTGACGAAAGCGGAGGTGCTGGCCATGGAAAAGGAAAGCTGGTCCGCCCATCCCCTGAAAACCACGGAGGAGGAAAGCGTCTGGCTGGCCCCCCGGAAGGATGGCCAGGGCTGCTATGTAGCCCTGTTTAACCTGAGTGAGGCGGAAAGAACCGTCTCGGTTCCCGCCGAAGCTCTGGAGCGGGAAACCATCGGCGCCGCCCGGGAGCTGTGGAGCGGTCGGACGGTGGAAGGCACCCAAAGCCTATCCGCCGCGCTTCCGCCCCATGACGCGGCGGTGTTCCTGATTTCCTGAGCACTCAAAAACACGCGCTTCCGCCTTCGGGAGCGCGTTCTTTATGCCACTTTGTCCGCTGCTATACGCTCACTGCGGCCACAACAACAAACGCGGCGACGGTCAGAAGGGTATAGAAAGCCAGAAAGCCGCTGATATAAGCGTTTTCTTTTTCATCGCGGGCATACATGGTATAAACATAGGTGGGCGGACAAATGAAGAAGATGAGCGCGGCGCCGAGATACATCGGGTCGTCCGGGAACAGGTTCCTCATGGCGATGCAGACAATCACGCCAATCACCGCTGAAATCGAAGCACGGACTCCCGCCGTCTGCATCATTTCCTTCCAGTTGATTCCTTCAAAGCTGAGTCCAAAGCCCACGGACAGCATAATCAGCGCGCTCACAGGGGAACCCACAAAATTCAGCACCGATTCCAGGGTCTCCCCTGCCCGGGTGGATGCGAGGCGCGGCCCGATTCCCGTCATACTGAGGATCAGCCCGGCCAGGACAGCTGTATTAACCGGGCTGACCATCGTTTTCACGATTTCTCCGGGCGTCTTCTTCTCCCCTCCGGAGACGGCCAGCATCGTCATGACCAGCGTCCACTGAATCAACGCGTTTCCCGCGTCCAGCAAACCAATATGGAAGAGATTCTCCTGACCGAACAGCAGGATAAACAGAGCATAGCCCACGCTGCCGCCCTCGATGGTCGTACACATCCACGGAGCGGTGCGCTGCCTGATTCTCAGCAGCCTGCAAGCTGCCAGACCCAGCAGAAACGTCACCAGCGTCGTTCCGCTCATGGTAAAAAACGCCGCCATTTCCCGGCCCGTAAAGGACATTTTATAGAAAGTACCCAGAATCAGACAGGGAAGGCAAACTTTTACAAGCAGACTCTTCAGCTGATTCATCCCCTCCGCCGTCATGATTCTCCTTCTCCGCACCAGCACGCCGCAGAGGAGGATCACCACCACCGGCAAAACCACCTTCAGCACTCCAAAAAGCTTATCCATAGCTTCTCTTCCGTTCCCTTTCGCATCAGTTTCAAGTCCTGTTTCCCGCACATCTGAGACCGTTGTAAATCAACGGTCTCAGCTTCTGTTTTGGCCTGTATGGCCCAACCATGGCCCAACCGCCTTTCGAGCGGCTTTTTCTTACAGGCTGTCATGGAAGGCCTCCATGTTGCTGGCGCTCTTCAGCCGCATGGTGTCGGTGAAGTGTCCGTAACGATCCAGGGTGAAGGCGACAGAGTAATGGCCCGCGTTGGCGGAGACGGTCTTCAGATCGTCTCCGGCCTGCAGTGCAGCGACAACGAAGGTGTGCCGCAAATCGTGAAACCGGTGGGGCGGGAGCCCTGCCGCATTCAGCATTTTCTGAAAAATCTTCCAGACGCTGGGCTGACTCAGGTGACTGCCGTCATAGTGAGTGAATACCAGGTTTGGAAACTTGCCTTCGTTCCAGGCGGGCCCCAGTTCCTGCTTCCTTGCCTCCTGCGCTTCCTTGTGCGCTTTCAGCATCTTCATCAGGAAGGGTGCGGGGGCGATGGAGCGGGCTTTCCCGTTCTTCGGCGTTCCGTACTGGTAGCTGATGCCCTTTTTCCGGGAATTCATCAGCTGCTTTTTCACATGGATGATACCGTTGTCAAAGTCTACGCAATCCCAGGTGAGCCCCAGCAGTTCCCCGGATCTCATGCCGGTGAAGACGGCCGTGTTGATCAGCACCTCATGTTCATGCCCCTGAATGGATTTCAGCAGGCAGGCCAGCTCCGGCTTGTCCAGCGGATTCACTTCTTCCTGTTCCACCCGGGGCAGGATCGCGTTGGCCGCCGGATTTTTCTTCAGGTATCCCACCCGTACAGCCACATCCAGCGCTTTGTGGAGCACGCCGTGTACATTGCGGATGGTTTTGGGATTCATGCCGCCTTCCCGCAGCCGGTTGTAGAACCGCTGCACGGTCAGCACCTGCAGATCCTTCATCTTCACTTTCCCCAGGAGGGGAACGATGTGATTGTTCGCCATGCCTACGTAGCCAACAGCGGTGCTGGATTTGATGTTTCCCAGAAAATCACGGCTCCAGGTCTGCATCCACTGGCCCACGGTGATTTCCGTTTCCTCCAGATAATCGCCGGAATCGATGGAAGCCATGGCCTCGGTCAGAAGCTTCCGGGCTTCCTTCTGGGACTTGGCGAACAGGGAATGCCGCTTGCCTTCATAGCAGTAGCGGGCCTCCCAGCAGTTTTCTCCGCGTTTGCGGATGGTACCTTCTCCATTTGCGCGTTTTTTAGCCATCGTGATTCATTCCTTTCTCGACCCAGTCCAGGATCGCCTGCCACGGGATTACCCGTTTCGGTCCGATGTGGATGGCGGGGAGTTCTCCGTCGTTGATCAGTTCGTAGACTTTTTCCTTGCTGATGCCGATCAGCGCGGCGGCTTCCCGGACGGACAGGGTCAGTTTGGTTTCTTGCGATGGCTGTTGAGAAATTATGCTGTTTTCAATGTTCGACGGTTCGGAATTCCGAGTCAGATGCGCCGGGTTTACCCCGTACTTCTGCACCAGCTCCAGGATCTCCTGAACCTGTTCCAGAGTATACAGATTGCTGTTCATGGTGTCAATTTCCTTTCTGGTCTTTTTTGATGTTCGTTTCTTTCATTGGGGGTACAATTCGTGAATGTCAACCGGCCCCTGTCAACCGGGAAAGAAAACCTCTTTCTGTGTATCCGCTGCTCTTTTCTCCTTTTTATTCTTTTCCTTTCAGTTGACAGTTGACAGGTAGACAAAGAAGAGGAAAAGCTTGAGAAACAAGCACAGAGGGCGTCAACCGAACCGTCAACCGGAGAAGTCAACGGAGGGCTGTTCCTCCCAGGGATGATCGGGAACGTCCTTCACTACGGTAAAGCTGAGCTGCTCGGATTTCCCCCGGTTGACGTTCTCTTTCTGCTCCCGGTTGACAGTTTCCATTCGCTCCCAGCCTTTCTATGTGCCGTATTTCCCGAACCGCTTGGGACTCTTGAATGCCTTCCACCCTTGGATATCTCCGTTGGCGATGCCAGTGTTGACGATTTCGCAGATGTTCCGGGTTTCCCAGTCCTGTGGTTCGTCATAGGGATGATCCAAAGCTTCCTTGTAAATCTGCTTGGAGCAGAGCCGGTCGCCGGGATAATCCTCAAAGAAGGAGAAGATCGTACCGGCTCGGGTATCCTCCTGCGTGAAGTCCTGCTGCTGTCCGCGAAGCAGCTTTTCGGATTCGGCGGAGAGGTGAAGGCTGTACTTTCCGGTGCGATACTGCGCCATGATCTCGGCCCACATCTGGTCGATATACCGGCGTGACGCGATCTCGTTCTCCAGGGGATGCTGTTCCGCGTTTTCCGGGAATACCGCCACGGGCAGGAAGCGCCGGTTCCCGGTTCTGTCCCTGGGGAGAAAATCCTGCCGGTTGGTTGTGCCGGCAAAGACACATTGCCGGGGACGGTCTTCCGGGTACTTGTCATAGGGCACCTTGTAGGTTTCCTTCTGCCGGGAGAGGAAGGACTTGATCTCCTCAATGCTTTTTGCGTTGGCGGTGGCGATCATTTCCGACATCTCGATGATCCAGTGCCCCTGCAGCTTCCGATAGATATTTTCGTCATCCAGCTTCTTCAGATCATCGGAGAACCAGTCATCGTGTACTGCCAGCAGCCGGAAGAAGGAAGATTTTCCCGCACCCTGACCGCCGACAAGGCAGAGCATGAGCTCGAATTTGCTGCCGGGATGAAAAACCCGCTCCGCTGCTCCCAGCATGAAAACCCGCAGGCACTCCTCGTTGAAATCTGTCACTTCCGCGCCGAGGAAATGATGCAGCGCGTACCGAACGCGAGGCGTCTGATCCCACTCGAGATCCATCAGATAATCCCGGATCGGATGATACTGGTGTTCATTGGCGACGATGGACACTGCTGTGGCGATCTTCCGCTGATTGGTCAGGCCGTAGTTTTTCTCCAGAAACAGTTCGATGTTGCTCTGATCTGTGTCCGTCAGCATCAGGCCGTTCCGCCGCCAAAGCATGGGTTTCACGATTTCAATCTGACCGGAAAGCAGATTCTTCTGGATGGCGCCTTTCATAGTAGGATCGTTTTCCAAGGCAAACTGGCTGTTCTGAAGGTTGTTGATAACGCCGCCCTTCTCTGATTTAAGCAGGCAGTTTCGCACTGTTTCCATTTCCTTCAGCGCTTCTTCTGAGAATGGACTGTTCAAGCTTTCCGACCTCCTTTCGGAATTCTGTGATGAGGAACAACCGGTCTTTGTCATCCGGACTGCAGGCCAGATCGAGCAGATACTCAACCCGGGGCTGCAGGTGACAGGCCTCGACAAAGGCAGGGGCCAAATACTCTTCCGGCGTCCTTGGCGCAAAGATGATTCGGCGATCTTCCAGCTGATCGCGAACGCTCTGAAGAACGTTCGTGGCACCAATGAGCCAATCGCGCTGCTCCGAATTCAGCAGAACGTTTTGCCTTGGATGTGCTTTCACCGGACCTTTCGTAGGATGACTGTCGGAACAAAAGTCATTTTCCAGCTTCTTCGCCGCTGCATAAGGGGACATTTGGAGAAGCCTGGCCGTCAGGCTGATGACATCTCCGGTGGCCTTGCAGCTGAAACAATGGTAATGATCCGGGTACAGCTTCATCGACGGATGACGGTCATTGTGAAACGGGCAGCAGGCGATATCGCCGCGCTGGACTTTCAGACCGTAACGCGTTGCAGCCTGCTTTGGGGTGACTGAGGATTTCACTCGTTTGAAGATTGATTCCATTTTCTCCTCCTGAATGTGTCGGTAAGGATTCATCCCCATGTCCGATCATGAAGATGAAGGGGTGGTACCGCCGAGTGCTGTTCGGAACATTCATCGCGACTGAATGACAGCTTTAGCGGATGGGAGGGTGTTTACCAACATCCTATAAGAAGCCGAAAAATCGTAGCCCCTTCTTCGGAACATTCACCGGGATTGGATGACGGTTCGGTGGAGGAAGGTTTCTACACACCCCCTGTTAAGAGGCGAAAAATGATAGCCCCCTCTGCAGAAGGAATCTCATTACCGAAGAGGCGTAGCCCTCAATCAAGGACTTTTTCTTCTCCTCACATATGCAGGTAATTTTTGAAGCGTTTTAAGTCACTTTCTCAGAAAAAATTCGCAAGCAGGGCAGTTCTGTACAGAAACTGCCAATTTGCTTGTTGGAGGCTTCGCCCCAAACCCCGGATCACAGCGCAAAGCGCTGTGGCTAATCGGCACAAAGAGAAAAACAGATTTCCCTTTGATGCCTTTAAGGGACATCAGCATGCGGAGCATGATGATCAGCTCGCGCAACGCAGTGCGCGAATCTCAGGGGATTGGGGAGGTTGTTCCCCAACAAGCAAACAGCAATTTGTCCGACAATTGCCCTGCTTGCGAGTTTGGTTTTGCCTATTTCACAGAAAGGTTAAAATGATTGGATGAGAAAACGCTGAAGATAAGCAATTGCAATGCTTACATGTTTTCAAGATGGATATTTTGTGGTATACTGCTTAATGGTTTTTTGTAGTTATTTTGAAGTTGAACTACAAAAAGCTGAAGGAACTTTTCCATTAGACTTTTGAGGAAAAAGAAAAGTCGAGGTGAATTCAATGGCAACAGAGAAGACTCAAGCAAACATTGGATTTGAAAAACAGCTCTGGAATGCAGCTTGCGTCTTATGGGGACATATTCCCGCTGCGGATTACAGACAGGTGATTGTGGGGTTAATTTTTCGTAACTGTTCAGTCACGCGAAAAAGTTTAACAAAAATGTAACAAAATACCAAAAGGAACCCCAAAATCCAATGCCGAATATTGAATCATAGACATTTATGAGGAGGTGTTCGCCGTGGATTTTGAAGCCATCATTAG
>JAFUGS010000059.1 GCA_017469265.1 Clostridia bacterium | reverse complement strand
TTTGTGTTTTGTTTACCCTGCAACCACTATTTTCCGCACATTGATGCAGGAAATGTCTGTAGTTCCGGCTCATCTGTATGAAGCTGATGGAAAAAAGTCCAGGAAATTCAACATTTAGGGCTTGACATTATGGGGAGAAAATGAGACACGGGGAACGCTTCCCCCGCACCGGACAGGAAAGGAGAACAGGCTCTATGAAATGGCGCAAAAACATGGGTCCTCTGGATTTCAGCAAGTTTTCGGATATCCTGCTGGAAGCGCCGGACGGCGATATCCGGCCTCAGAGCGAGCCCTACTTTAAAGCCACCCGGCTGGCGGAGGGCGTCTGGCAGGTGCTCTCGGACGGAGATCATATCTATGTCCTGGAGGGAGAGGACGAGCTGCTGTGCATTGATTCCGGCATCGGCGCGGGCAGCATCCGGGATTTCTGCCAGTCCCTCTGCCCGGAAAAACCGCTTTACCGCATGCTGCTGACCCACTGGCACGGGGATCATATTCTCAACTGCTACCAGTTTGACTGCGTATACATGTCTGAGGATACCTACCGGCTTCGGTCGGAGTTTAAGGAGTTTGAGGATCTGGATGTCCCGGAGGATTATCCGGTGGTGTTTCTGCACGACGGGGATGTCATCAACCTGAAGGGACGCCCCCTGGAGGTGATCGCCCTGGAGGAGCACGCGAAGGGCTCCCTGCAGTTTCTGGACCGGAAGTCCCGTATTCTCTTCTGCGGAGACGAGCTGAACGGCAATTATTTCGACAGCCAGATTTCGGTGGAGCATTCCTATCGCAACCTGGTCCGGTGGAACGCGCTGCGGCCCTGTTATGACCGGTTGGCCGCGGGCAACGACATGCATGACGCGTCCTATATTGAGCGATACCTGGAGATCGCGGAATACATTCTGAATGGCCACGCGAACGAAGGGACCGCCCTTTACCGGCCCCATACCACGGACCGGATCGCCAGCGTTTCCGAGCTGGACGGGAAGCGGGTTTTCGCACGCCGGGCGCCGAAGTTTGTGGGCGTCGGCTTTGAGGAAAAGATGATCGAAGCCGGTTATGGCGAACAGCTGGCGCTGAACGACGGCCACTTCGCCTTTGCCCATATGCGGAAGCTGAGCCCCGACGGCCCCTTCGACCGGGAAATCGTCCGGAACGGCGCCCATTTCTGCTACTTCCTGAACAAAATCTGGGACAAATAAACCGGAGGGAAAAGCGCCTGGCCACGACAGGCGAATCCGGCACACCCATCTGACAAATCCGAAAAAAAAGACGGAGGGAAAATGACACCCTCCGTCTTCTTGTTTTTGGAAAATCGCTTCAGCCTTTTCCGGAGAGCTTGCGCTTTCCCATGAAGATCGATCGCAGCAGCTGGGCGGGGGTGCCGTCCCGGTCGTTCCGCAGCGGCGGAACCAGGAACAGGGCCACCGCCAGCCGCAGCGCCACCGAGAGGAGAATCAGCGCCTTCATGCGGTCAAACCCGCCGGTGAACATGCCCGCGCCTTCCCACCATTCCAGCAGGGAGCCGCCGGTCAGCGTTCCCAGCGTTACGCCGGCCAGGGAGGTTACGCAGGCGAAAACCGCGATATAGGCGGGCCTTGTTTCATCCGGGGACGCGGAAAGCTGCATGCTGTTGGCGGTCAGGTTGCAGGCGCTCCAGAACATGGCGCCGAAGAAATTGCGGAGCAGAACGGGCCAGACGCTGCCCGGCACGGAGAGAAGATAAAACCCATCCGTCACGGAGGCGGCGATGCCCGCCACCAGCATCACGCTGCGACAGCCGAACTGATTCAGCGCCTTTCCCCACCGGTTCATCACCAGCACGGTCGCGACGGAAGCGGCGGCTGTGCTGAAGATCATCATCTGGGTAAAGGAAAGCTCCATGTCATTGACGGAGTAGCGGGCCAGATAGGGCCCGCACATGTTGGAGGTAAAACACCAGGCGGTCCACATGATGATCAGGCGCAGGAAGGGCCTGTTTTGAAGCACCTCCCGCAGCATGCCGCCCAGGCGCAGCTTTCTGGCAGGGGCGGTATACTTTTCCTCGCAGAAGCCGAAGCAGAGCATGTCCAGCATGCCGACCAGGCCGCCGATCAGGAAGATGATGACATACCGCCGGTCCAGGGGCAGTGTATCCAGCAGCCGCGCCACCAGGAGGCCGAAGGCGAGGTTGCAGACCGCCACGATCATATCCCGGATCGACAGCCACCTTCCGCGGATTTCATTCGGCGCCAGATCCGAAAACCAGGGAAACCAGCATACGTTGATGACCGCGGAACAGCAGGAGGAGATGCCCAGCAGGAAGATCAGCGTCCAGAGCGGAAGCCAAGCCGGATCCGTCGGGACGATCAGGGGAATCAGGCCAAAAAGCAGCCAGAGCGCGCGGGAAAAAAGCCCCAGCGTCAGCATGTATTTTTTGCGCTGATGCGTCCTGTTCACGAGAAGGGAAAAGGGAATCTGCAGCAGCGCCGCGGCCTGCGGAATCCCGTTCAGCACCCCGAAGGCCAGATCCCCCGCCCGCAGCTGGTTCGCCAGCCCGATCATCGCGGTGGTTCCGCCGCCGCAGATAATACCGTGCAGGTTGCCGAAAATATTGCCCAGCAGAATCAGCGACAGGCTGCGCCGGATGGCCCGCGGAAGGCCGGCCTCCGCGTAGAGCTGGAGCAGGGGGAATCGGGCGGCCCATCCAGACAGTTTTCTCATGACAGGTAATCCTTTCAGCCCGCTCTTCGCGAAATTGCGATAGATTATAGCATGTCCTTTCCGCCTGTCAAGCGCAAAATTGATCAGAGAAAGGTCAGCCCGCGTACAGGCTGAAAGGGCGGCCCTTTCTGAACGCGAAAGCGAACGGGCCTGCCGCGCGGATCCCTGTCAGGCCTTCTGATACACATTGGAATACACGATGCCGCGGACCGGCGTGACGCTGGCCTTCCGGAACAGGTCCGGCACCGTGACAAATTCAAAGCCGCGCCGCTTCAGCTCCGGAATGATGATCCGCAGCGCTTCCACGGTACGGTCATTGCCGGCCGAGTCGTGCAGCAGCACAATCTGTCCGTCCTCCGCCTGGGCCAGCACCCGCTTCGCCCGCTCCTCGGCCGGGACCTCCGGAACCCAGTCCTCGCACCCCGCGCCGCAGATGAAGGTCAGATCGATGACCTTGTGCATCAGGGGACTGACGTCGATATAGGGCGGGCGGAAAAACTTAGGGGGCTCCCCGGTCAAGGCCATGATTTTTTCCGTGCAGAACCGGACCTCTTCCCGGATCTGATCCGCGGTCATGCCGCTCATGTGGCTGTGGGTTCTGGAATGATTTTCGATGTCGCAGCCCATGGCCCTGGCCCGCAGCGCCTGTTTCGCGGATTCCGGGGTGATATTGTCCGCGATCAGGAAGAAGGACGCGGGAATCCCTTCCTTTTCCAGAATATCCAGCACCTGCGGGGTTGTCACCGTGTTCGGGCCGTCATCAAAAGAAAGCGCAATCTGCATATGATTCCTTCCCTCCGTGGTCCATCAGGAAACGGCGCGTTCCCTGCGCCGCGATCCCTTATTCCGCTTCATCCCGGAACATCCACGCCAGCGCCTTCGGCTCGTATTCCGCCCAGAAGACGCCGTCGTGAATGCCTTTGGACTCATGGTATTCGTGGGGAACGCCCTCCTCCGTCAGGAAACGGTGAAACGCGCGGTTGGGTTCGATCAGGAAATCCTCGGAGCCGCAGCACAGGTAGATCTCCGGAATCTTTTCCCCTTTTTCCTTCAGCTTCCGGACCAGCACCTCCGGATTGGTGTCCCGGGTTTCCACGGTTTCCAGATCGCCGAAGCATCCCGCGTAGTACGCGTAATTGGCCAGCACGCCGTCGCTCATGTCCCCCGGACGCATCCCCGCGATCTGATGCACGATCAGCGCGGAAGAAAGCCCCGCGATCTTCCCGAACCGGTCCGGATGCGCCAGCCCGGTATGAACCGCGCCAAAGCCGCCCATGGAGATGCCCGCGATATAGGTGCCCTCGGGGCGCATGGCCAGCCCGAAGGTTTTCCGGACATAGTCCACCAGCTCGATGGCCAGCATGGTCTCATACTGGTGCCCCGTGGCTTCGGCGTCCAGATAGAAGGAGTTCTCGGCGTTGGCGCTGAAGACCGCCACGTTGTAGTGATTCATCAGTTCCTCGGAAACCCAGTTTTCCATCATGCCGGTGTATCCGTGCAGGATGAACAGCGCTTTCGTGGGCCGCTTCTGATGCGCGTTGAGCGTCCGCGGAATATCCGTCCGGATATCGTTGGGAATGGCGGCCAGAAAAGTGGTCTTCCGATGCAGCGCGGAGGAATAATACTGAACCTGAAAATTCGCCATGTTTTTACACTCCTTTTTCCATGAAATACGCGGATGATCCCGCCAGCCAGGGCGGGGGACCTGGCCGGGCTTATCCCAGCGCGGCCAGCACGACGTTCCGGATCTTTCTTGTCATGGGGCCGGTGCCCGTATCCGCCACATTCTGATTCAAAAGCAGCGTCATCTTCAGATCCGGGAAATTGGCAAAATAGGTGCCCAGCCAGCCGTCCCAGCCGTATTCTCCCCTGACGGCCAGGCCGGGAACCTCTCCGGGCATCTCGCAGACGCGCATCAGCTTGCCGTATCCATATCCTTCCAGGCCGCCCCAGCGCCATCTCAGATCCTGCTGGCTCCGGGTCATCCACCGGACTGTTGCCGGGGAAAGAATTCTCCGCCCCTCATATTCGCCCTCATGCATCAGCATGGACGCGAAATGCCGGTAGTCGTCCAGCGTGGACACAAGCCCCGCGCCGCCGGAGGCGAAGGCCGGCTCCCGCGTGTAATTCCCGACATTCAGATGCCGGCATTCCATCACCCGGATGCCTTCCGGCGTCCGCTTCGCGCAGGTCACCAGCCGGTCCCGCTTCTCCTCCGGAACAAAGAAGCCGGTGTCCGTCATCTCCAGCGGATCGAAGAATTCGTCCTTCAGGAACTGGCTGAAGGGCTTCCCGCCGGCCACCTCCACCACCGCGCCGAGCACATCGGCGCAGGTGGAGTACCGGAAATCGCTCCCGGGCTGGAAAGCCAGCGGCAGCTTTCCGATCTCGTTGGCAAACGCCACCGTCCCGAGGCCCGGGCGGCCTTCGTCCATCTCCTTCTGGTTCCGGTCAAACAGCTCGGCGGCATATTTCCCCGCGGGATCATCCAGCGGGTAGCTCAGCCCGGCGGACATGCCCATCAGATCCATCAGCTTGACCGGCCGTTCCGCGGGAACCTGCTTTCCGTCCGGCGTCAGGACGCAGGAGCCTCTGAAGCCCGGCAGGTAGTTCTCCACCGGGTCATTCATGTCAATTATGCCCCGCTCCATCAGCAGGCTGACCGCTGCGCTGGTGATGGGCTTGGTCTGGCTGTACAGGCGGAAGATCGTGTCCCGGCGGATTTCTTCTCCCGTTCCGGGATCCCTTCCCGTCTGGGCATAGCAGACGATTTTATCCTTATGCAGCACCATCATGTTCGCGCAGGGCAGTTCCCCCGCGGCGATGGCGTCTTCCATCAGGGCGGTGACTTTTTTTTCCAGTTCCGTGTTTCTGGACATGATGCATTCCTTCCTTTACTGTTTCCGGCCGGCGCGCTTCTGCGCCGCCCGGCCGGAAGCCTTTGTTTTGCGCTCCCGACGGCGGGGGGCATCCGGACCGGTGTCCGTTATTCCTCCTCCGCGAAACGGCGCACGATGTTCAGCAGGATTTCGACGCTCTGGTCCATCTCCTCGGCCACGGCGTACTCATAGGGGCCGTGGAAGGCGTATCCGCCGGTGCCCAGATTCGGGCAGGGCAGCCCCCGGAAGGACAGCTGCGCGCCGTCGGTGCCGCCGCGGACCGGCGGGCATTCCGGCTCCAGGCCCACGTCCCGCACCGCGTCCATGGCGATCTCCAGCACCTCCGGCGCCCGGGCGATGACCTCCGCCATGTTCCGGTACTGATCCCGGATTTCGCAGCGAACCGTCCCCGGGCCGTATTTTTCATTCAGCCGGTCGGCGATTTCCCGCATTTTGGCCTTCCGCGCCTCGAACCGGCCGGCGTCATGATCCCGCAGGATATAGGTCAGGGAGGCCTCGGCGGTGGTTCCCCGCATGTCTGTCAGGTGGTAGAAGCCCTCCCGGCCCTCCGTGCGGGCAGGGATTTCCTCCGCGGGCAGCATGGCGTTCGCTTCCATGGCCACCAGCTGGGCGTTGATCATCTTTCCCTTCGCGGAGCCGGGATGCACGGAGAAGCCGGTGAAGGTGAGCCGGGCTTGGGCCGCGTTGAAGGTTTCATACTCCACCATGTTGGGCGCGGAGCCGTCCAGGGTGTAACCGTACTTCGCGCCGAAGAAATCCAGATCCAGCAGCCGGGCGCCGTGGCCGATTTCCTCATCCGGGCTGAAGCAGACGCTGATGGGCCCGTGAGGGCGGTTTTCCTTCAGCAGCCGCTCGATCATGGTCAGGATGACCGCGATGCCCGCCTTGTCGTCCGCCCCGAGGACGGAGGTGCCGTCGGTGACGATCAGGGTTTTGCCGACGCAGTCCTTCAGATGGGGGAACTGCTCCGGGTCCAGGACGCGGCCGGAGGTCCCCAGCGGGATGGCCTGCCCCCGGTAGTCGGAAATCACCCGGGGATGGGTATCCGTGCCTCCGCAGTCGTCCACCGTGTCCATATGCGCGTTAAGCCCCAGGGCCGGAACCTGTTCGCGTCCGGGAGTGGCGGGCAGGAAGCCGTAGGCGTAGGCGTGCTCGTCCACCCTGACGCCCTCCAGTCCCAGCGCCTTCATCTCATCGGCCAGCAGGCGGGCCAGGTCGAATTCCCCGGCGCCGGAGGGCACCTGCGCCTCATTTTCTTCATGGCTGGTGGTGTTGACCACCACATACCGCAGCAACCGTTCATACGCTTTCATCGCGGATCAGTCCTCCATGGTTTTTCTCCCCATAATGTCAAGCCCTAAATGTTGAATTTCCTGGACTTTTTTCCATCAGCTTCATACAGATGAGCCGGAACTACAGACATTTCCTGCATCAATGTGCGGAAAATAGTGGTTGCAGGGTAAACAAAACACAAA
>JAFUGS010000009.1 GCA_017469265.1 Clostridia bacterium | reverse complement strand
GGATGCCAGGAACTTCCGTTTTTGGCTTTCATCCAGCCAGGGAAGCACTCTTGCAATGTGCTCCGACAGGGTCGTCGTGCTCATGCATACATTATATCACATAAGTGCTTTTTGCACAAGTTATTTATCGATAATTCCTTAGCAGATCTGGTGATCCGTTAGCAGGATTTTTGACCTCGACTGGGTATCGACACCTCTTCTTAGCCAGAACGCCCGCCTTTTGTTAGCAATTTGGCGGCCGTCCAGATCGCCTTGGAAGTGCGGATTTTCCCTTTGGGGGAGATCCCATCACTCATTTTTGGCGGCCGTCTGCCTCTTTATAAGGAGGCGGACCCTCTATCCTACTGAGGTACAGGCGCATTTGTTGGACGCAACATTTGTCATACCACATTCCGCGGCAGGATGCAATATCCCGGCGCTCTCCGCGAAAGAAAAGAAAACGGCAAGCCAAAGCCAGCCGTTTCGTTTCCTGTCCGGGGGAAATGCTATTTGACCCACTGCCGCTGCTGCACGCTGCCGGCGTCCCAGTTCAGCCTGCCATACCGCCGGGTCATCTCAAAAATCCGCTTCTCCACCTCTTCATCCAGCGTCCCCGGCTTCATCCGCCAGTACCAGTTGTCCTCCTGGTGGGAAGGATCGTTCATCCTTGCTTCGTGCCCCATCCCGAGGTGATCCTGGATCAGAATCACGCAGGTCTCCGCCCGGCACATCATCCCGGCCCTTACGAAAACCTCGCTCATCTTGCCTTTTGCCGTTTTTTCACATCCGAAGTATTCCCGGATCATCTGCTGCTCTTCCGCGCTCAGCCCCGAGAACCATCCGTTGATCGGATCGTTGTCATGGGTCCCGGGGTATACCACGCAGTGCTCCGGAATATTATGAACCAGATAGTCGTTGCTCGATCCGATGTCGTCCGGATCGAATCCGAACTGCAGCACCTTCATGTTCGGGAATCCCGTTTCCTTCACCATCTGGCGCACGCTCTCCGTCATGTACCCGAGGTCCTCGACGATCACGGGCTTGTATCCCATGTTCTGCCACATCTGGTGGAAAATCGCCATCCCCGGCCCCTTCTCCCAGTGGCCTTCCAGGGCCGTCTTCCCGGCCGGGATGGAAAAGTATTCATCCAGCCCGCGGAAATGGTCGATCCGCAGCAGATCGCATTGCTGGAAGTTCATCCACAGCCGCGCCATCCACCATCCGAACCGGTCCTCCCGGTGCCTGTCCCACCGGTACAGCGGCGTGCCCCAGATCTGCCCGTCCGCGCTGAAGGCATCCGGCGGGCATCCCGCCACGGCGCTCTGCCGGTTATGCTCGTTCAGCTGGAACAGCTGCGGATGCGCCCATACGTCCGCGCTGTCAAAGCTCACGTAGATCGGAATGTCCCCGATGATGCGGATGTGCTTCGCGTTCGCGTAGGCCTTCAGCGCATTCCACTGCTGGAAGAATTTGAACTGGGTGTATTTGTGGAACTCGATGTCGAAATACAGCAGCTGGTTGTAGTAGTCGATCGCGTATCCCCAGTGCCGGCTGATGTCCTCCGGCCAGTCCGGCCATTCCGCTCCCTGGAAGAAGGCCTTCAGCGCCATGAACAGCGCGTAGTCGTCCAGCCACCACGCGTTTTCCTTGATGAATTTCTGGTAGTCCTCCCGCTCCGCCACCCGGCTCCGCTCATAGGCCTTCCGCAGCAGCGGCAGCCGGTTGGCGTAGAGCTTGTCGTAGTCGACCTTCACCGGGTCGTTTCCGAAATCGACAGCATCGACCTCCTCATGGCTCAGCACGCCCTCCTGAATCAGCGCGTCAAGGCTGATATAGTAAGGATTCCCCGCGAAGGTGGAAAAGCTCTGGTAGGGCGAGTCATAGGCCAGCGGAAAGTGGTTCGGCGGGTTCAGCGGCAGAATCTGCCAGTAGGTCTGTCCCGCTCTTTCCAGAAAGTCGACAAACCGGTACGCCTCCTGGTCGAAGCTTCCGATTCCGTACTTCCCCGACAGGCTGGATACCGCCATCAGGATTCCCGCAGCGCGTCCCATCATTGTTTCCTCCTCTGTTTTGCTTTGCTCCTGCTATTTTAATCCGGAACCCTTCCCCCTGTCAATTCCGTTTTTCATCCCGTCCGGCACTGACGTGCGCTCTCCGCGAAAGAAAAGTGACAAAAATAAGGCATTTTGTAACTATTCAGAACCCCCTCATCTGAGGACGATTTCAGCATTACCATTGAAAGCAGCGGTCAATGCATCGAAGCAGCTGACGCCATGTTTACGGCCGGTGCTAAGATAGGACATAATATCCAGATAATCCTGTGTGCCCT
>JAFUGS010000058.1 GCA_017469265.1 Clostridia bacterium | reverse complement strand
TATGCATCAGGCGAATGGTTATGTGGCCATGAAGGATATCGCAAGGCGGCAGCAGATTTCCAAGAAATACGGCGATCAGATCGGGATGCAGCTCAGCCAGGCCGGTCTTCTTTTGGCGGCGAGAGGCCGCCAGGGAGGATACCGGCTGATCCCGGAGGCCGGAGAGGTGACTGTGCTGCAGGTGCTGAGGATCATGGAAGGCTCTCTTGCGCCGGTGCAATGCCTGGAAACCGATCCGAACCTATGTGACCGGTGCTCCTTTTGCATGACGCTGTCCATGTGGACGGGCTTGAACCGGGTGATGGCCGATTATTTGGGCGGCATCACGCTGCAAAGCCTGATCGATCAGGCAGCCCCGCAGCCGGAGCTCGAAGAGATGCCGGTACCGGATTAAGCTGCTGCTTTGAAGGCCCTTAAGGATCTGGGGTACCCGCATTTGGCGCATCCAAAGAGCGGGTTCCCCCAGATCCTTTTACATTGATTCGGTTTCTTGGGTGTCAGCGCAGTTCTTCCGGAATCCACCACATGCCGGTGTTGTTTGCTTCCAGATAAGCTTTGAATTCATCGGAATGGTAGGCGTCCACGATGGCCTTGGCCCATTCCGCGTCCTTGTCCTGCTCCTTTACGGTCACCTGCAGCACCAGATGCGGCAGAATGTCTTCCTGGGCCAGGGCGCTGGAAGGATCGACGATGTCCCGGGCGTTCCAGACAATGGAGCCGGTGATCAGACCGAAGTCATAATCCGCCAGGCTGGTGGGAATGGTGGTGTTCAACACCTGGATGATTTCCAGATTGTAGGGGTTTTCCACAATATCGTCCACGGTCACGGTGGTCACGTCCACGGCAGGGTCAAAGGTGATCCAGCCGATCTTCTGCAGGATCAACAGGCAGCGGGCGGTGTTGGAGGCGTCATTGGTGACGGCGACGGTCATCCCCTCCGCGATTTCATCCAGGCTGGTGTGTTTCGCGGAATACAGGCCCGCCGGCACCGTGGGAATGGGGCTGATGCCCACCAGATGCCCATCGTTGTTGGCGTTGAAATAGGTTTCGATGTAAGCGGTGTGCTGTTCCACGTTCACATCCACATCGCCCGCTTCCAGCATTTTGTCAGCCACCAGCAGATCGCTGGCTTCCACGACTTCCAGGGTGTAGCCCTGCTTTTCCAGGATCGGAACGATGCCGTCCTCAAACAGCTCCGTATAGGGGCCCTGAGACTTGGAATAGCGGATCACGGTTTTTTCTTCGCCCATCGCGGCGGTCAGGGAAAGCGTGAGCGCCAGGGTCAGGATCACAGCAAACAGTTTTTTCATGGGAATTCTCCTTTCCATTCATCGCGTAAAGGTTTGATTTATATGAATCCCCTGTCCGGACAGAGGATAACACCGCGCAGGACTCACCGATGCTGCCGCAGTTTTCCGCTGACGCGGTTTCCGAGCAGCTGAAGCAATTGAACAAAAACCACCAGGATCACAATGGTCAGAATCAGCAGCGGAAAATTGTACCGCTGATAGCCATAGGTCAGGGCCAGGTCCCCGACCCCGCCGCCGCCGACATACCCCGCCATGGCGGTCGCGCCAAGCAGCCCCACCGTGCCGGTGGTCATGGCCAGTACGATGGAGGGCAGCGCCTCCGGCAGCAGAAAACGGGTAATGATCTGTCGGGTCGTCGCCCCCATGGCCTGGGCCGCCTCAATGACGCCCGGGCTCACTTCCAGCAGGGAGTTTTCGATCAACCGCGCCATGTATGGGCTGATGAAAATGACCAGCGGCACCAGCATGGCGGTGGAGCCGTAGGTTTTGCCCACGATCAGCCGGGTCAGCGGGAAAACGAACACCAGCGTAATGATAAAGGGCATGGAGCGCACGATGTTCACATACACGTTCACGATGGCGTAAACCATCCGGTTTTGCTTCAGCCCTCCCTTCCGGCACAGGACCAGCAGCAGGGCCAGCAGCAGCCCGATCACCGCGCCGATGAGCAGCGCCAACCCCAGCATGTATACGGTCTGACCCAGGCTTTCCAGCAGCTTGGGCCATTTGATGCCGAAAAATGTTTTGAATCTTTCCTGCCAATCCGCCGTCATGCCTGAAACACCATCCTTTCCCGCAGGGCGCCGGCCCCGTCGATTTGGATCTCCGCCCGGTCTATCAGCGCGTCCTCCCCGATCAGCTGCAGGATGAAGACGCTCATGACGCTGCCCTGCATTTCCTGAATGGTCGCGCCAAGGATGTTGACCTCCAGTCCTTCCATCCGGCACAGGTTCGCGATCAACGGCTCCTTCACGGAATCCCCGATGAATTTGAGCAGCTCCACCCGCTGGTTCCGTGTTTCATTCCGTACCACGGAAATGAATTTTTCAGGAATCCGGTCGTTGATTACGGTGCGGACAAAGCGCCTTGTCACTTTCTCCCTCGGGATGCCGAACACGGAGAGGACGGCGCCTTCCTCCACGATCCTGCCGTATTCCATCACCGCTACTTTATTGCAGATCATCTGAATCACCTGCATCTGGTGGGTAATGAGCAGGATGGTGACGCCCATTTCCCGGTTCACGCGCTGAAGCAGGCGCAGGATGGATTCGGTGGTCTGGGGATCCAGGGCGGAGGTCGCCTCGTCACACAGCAGGATATCCGGGCTGGTCGCCAGGGCCCTGGCAATCCCCACCCGCTGCTTCTGCCCGCCGGAAAGCTGGCTGACATAGGCGTTTTCCTTCTCCTCCAATTCCACAAACCGCAGCACCTCTTTGACCCGGGCTTCGATTTCCTTTTTGGGCGTTCCCGCCAGCAGCAGCGGAATGGATACATTGTGCCTGACGGTTTTTCCTTCGAGCAGGTTGAACTGCTGGAACACCATGCCGATTTTTCGGCGGAGCAGCAGCAGCTCCTTGTGATTCAGCCCGGACAAGTCCTGGCCCGCCACCGTGACGCTGCCGCTGTCCGGCTTTTCCAGGCCGTTCACCAGGCGAAGCAGTGTGGATTTGCCGGCGCCGGAAAAACCGACGATGCCGTAAATATCGCCTTTTTCCACCGTCAGGCTCACATCCCGCAGCGTATGCACTGCCTGCTTTCCGTCCGCGAAGGTTTTCACCGCGTGATCAATTTGAATCATTCCGGTTTCCTTTCAACCGTGAACCGCTCTTTCCCGCGCCGGTTCTGTGTAATAAAAAAACAGGCGGCCGCGCCGCCTGCCAGTTGCCGCTCCGAATACGCGGCAGCTACAAAGTGAGCGCAGCAAACACACGTCCGGAACAACAACACATCATCTTCCGACCGGTCACCGCGCTCACCTCCTCTCTCTGGATAAATGGCATTATAATCAATTTAATATAGCAAGTCAATAGACAAATTGCATTTTGATTGTATTACTGCTTCGCCAGCGCTTCCGCGTGATCTGCCTTGATTCCGGCAAGCAGGGCGGGATCCTCGATCAAATCCAGCGCCGTCAGCGCCAGGGCCCTGGCTCCCAGTAATATGGAGGCCAGGCCCTTTTCCGATTTGGCCGCCGCCTTGGATTCCTCCGTGTGCCAGGGAGTGGGACCGTCGGTAATGCAGATCGTGGGCTGGATGGTAGGCACCACCTGGGATATATTTCCTACGTCGCTGGAGCCAATACCTGTGCCCTCGTCCGGGGGCAGCAGGGTTTCACCCAGCAGCGCAAGTTCCCTGCCGTACACGGCGTCAAAGGAAGGAGTAGGCACCATGTTGTCGATGCGGTTCTGGTATGGCCGCATCCGTCCTTCCGCGCCGGTCATCAGCGCCGCGCCTTTCACGATGCTTTCGATGCGCTGATACAGCGCTTCCAGCTTTGGCACGGTGGCAGCGCGAAAATAGAACTTGGCTGCGGCATAGGCGGGTACGATGTTGGGCGCGTCTCCGCCGCTGGTGACGATGCCATGGATACGCACGTCGGGCGTGACGTGCTGGCGCAGGGCGTTGATGCCGTTGTAGGTGAGGATCAGCGCATCCAGGGCGTTGATCCCCTGCTCCGGGGCCGCGGCGGCGTGGGCGGGCTTCCCCCAGAACTCAATATCCACCGGCAGACAGGCGATGTTCTTGCTGGATGCCTCGTGGCGGTCGCCGGGATGGACGCACAGCGCGGCGTCCACGTCCCGCAGGAATCCTTCCCGCACAAAGCTGCCCTTTGCGCTGCCGTTTTCGCCGCCCTCCTCGCCTGGGGTGCCGTACACCCGGATCTCGCCGCCGACTTCGTCGATCACCTGCTTGAGCGCCGATGCCGCCAGCAGGGAGGTGGGGCCGAACAGATTGTGGCCACAGCCGTGGCCCAGGCCGACCAGCGCGTCGTACTCTGCTAAAAACACCAGCACGGGGCCAGGCTTTGCGGCCTTATACACGCCGGTAAAGCCGGTGCGGTGGCCAGCCACATCCACGGTAACCGTAAAGCCTTCCTTTTTCAATTGTTCGCTCAGCTGCTCACAGGCGAAAAATTCGTAATTGCTCACCTCCGGATGCGCGTGAATGTCCAGGGCCAGCTGCCGGTAGACCGGGTATTGCTTCTCCGCGTAAGCGGTGATTCTATCTCGAATGGACATGTGTCTTCCTCCTTACTGAAGCACAAAATGATCTTTTTCAGCTTCCGTCAGGGTGCCTTGCAGGCTCTCCTCACTGGCCTGGAAGGGAATACGCCGCCGGGTCCGCTCCGTTTCCGGGTCGGGCAGGGGGATAGCGGAAATCAGGCTTTGGGTGTAGGGGTGCAGGGGATTTTCGTACACCGCCTTTGCCGGCCCCGTCTCCACGATACGGCCCCGGTACATGACCGCAATGCGGTCGGAAATATACCTGACCATACTCAGGTCATGGGCGATGAAAAGGTAGGTCAGCTTCCGCCTGCGCTGCTCCTCCCGCAGCAGGTTCACCACCTGGGCCTGGATGGATACATCCAGGGCGGAAATCGGCTCGTCGCATACCACGAAGCGGGGCCGGGTCGCCAAGGCCCGCGCGATGCCGATGCGCTGCCGCTGGCCGCCTGAGAACTCGTGGGGATAGCGGGTCAGGTGCTCAGGCCGCAGGCCCACGGAATCCATGAGACGGGATACCTGCTCGTCCCGGTCCTGCCTGTCCTTCGCCAGGCGGTGAATGTCGATGCCCTCGGCAATGATGTCCCGCACCTTTTTCCGTGGATCCAGGGAAGCGTAGGGATCCTGGAAAATGATCTGGGCCTGTCGGCGGTAGGAAAGCAAATCCCTGCCCTGCAGTTCCGTAATATCCTGGCCGTCAAAGGCGACGGAGCCGGAGGTAATGTCCAATAATCTGACCAACATCCGGCCCGTGGTGGTCTTGCCGCAGCCGGATTCCCCCACCAGGCCGAAAGTTTCACCTTCCCGGATCTCAAAGCTGATATCATCCACCGCTTTTTTTCCGCCGCTGCCGGGATATTCATGGGTCAGATGGCTGACGGTGAGCAGCGTCTGTTCGCTCATAGGGACGCGCTCCTTTCCGATTGGTTTTGCCGGAAAGCCCGAGCGCGGAGGACAATGCTCTCCGGCGGGTCAATCTCAGGCGCCCGTTCATCCAGCAGCCAGGTGGCCGCGAAATGGGTTTCCGTTACCGGGAACAGGGGCGGCTCGGCGATCCTGTCCGCCTCCAGCGCCCATGGATTCCGTGGTGCGAAAGCGTCTCCAGGAGCAGGATGGATCAGGGTGGGCGGTGTGCCGGGGATGGCGTAGAGCGCCTCATCATCCGTGGCGAGGGTGGGCATGGAAGCCAGCAGTCCCCAGGTGTAGGGGTGACGGGGATCATAGAACACCTCATCCGCCCGACCAATTTCTATGATCCGCCCGGCGTACATGACCGCCACACGATCCGCCATGTTCGCCACCACGCCCAGGTCGTGGGTAATGAAGATGACGGAAGCGGCGGTTTTTTTCTGAATATCCTTCATCAGATCCAGGATCTGCGCCTGCATGGTCACGTCCAGGGCGGTGGTGGGTTCGTCAGCAATCAGGATCTGCGGGTCCGCGGCCAGGGCGATGGCGATCACGATGCGCTGCCGCTGGCCCCCGGAAAATTCGTGAGGATACTGATGATACCGTCTTGCCGGCTCCTCAATGCCCACCAGATCCAGCAGTTCAATCGCCCGCTGCTTTGCGCCGGCGCGGGTGACCGGCTTATGCAGGCGCACCGCTTCAGCGATCTGCCTGCCGATTTTCATCGTCGGGTCCAGGCTGGTCATGGGATCCTGAAAGATCATGGCAATCCTGCCGCCCCGGATGGAGCGCATGGCGCTGTTGCTGAGCGTCAGCAAATCCCGGTTGTCAAACAGGATTTCCCCTCCCTCCACCTTCGCATTTTTCGCCAGCAGGCCCATGATGCTGCGGCAGGTGACGGATTTCCCGCAGCCGGACTCCCCCACCAGCGCCAGCGTTTCGCCCTTTTTCAGCTCGAAGGAAATATCCCGCACAGCCCGTACCCTGCCCGCGTAGGTATCGAAGGATACGGACAAACGCCTGATTTCCAGCACATTTTCCGGCATCTTAATCCTCATGCCGGTGCGGCACCGGCACAAATAGGAATGAAAACGGGGTGCCGCAAAATTATCCGTTTTCTGGTATACTGAGCTTGAGGGAGGTACACTACAAAGCACGGTAGGAGGAGTTGCACGCAACTCTC
>JAFUGS010000057.1 GCA_017469265.1 Clostridia bacterium | reverse complement strand
GGGAAGAAGGATTTCGCAGACAATCTGGTGGAAGATTACAAGCTTCGCAAGATGCTGAAGGAAAAGTATTACTCCACCGGTATTTCTCACATTGACATTGAGCGCACCGCGCAGACCATGACCGTGAACATCTTCACCGCGAAGCCCGGCATGATCATCGGCCGCGGCGGCGCCGGCATTGAAGAGCTGAAGAAGACCATCACCGAGTTCCTGGGCCATCCGGCGCACATCAACGTGATGGAAATCAAGCAGCCTGACGCGGACGCCCAGCTGGTGGCGGAGAACATCGCCCAGCAGCTGGAGAAGCGCATCAGCTTCCGCCGCGCCATGAAGCAGAGCCAGCAGCGGGCCATGAAGGTTCCCGGCGTCAAGGGAATCAAGACCGCCGTGGGCGGCCGGCTGGGCGGCGCGGACATCGCCCGCACGGAGCGCTACCATGAAGGCAGCACCCCCCTGCAGACGCTGCGCGCCAACATCGACTACGGCTTTGCCGAGGCAAAGACGACCTATGGCCGCCTGGGCGTGAAGGTCTGGATCTACAAGGGCCAGATCCTGCCCAAGGCCAAGCAGGCCCCCAAAGTGAAGGAGGGAAAATAACCAATGCTGATGCCGAAGAGAGTAAAGCGCCGCAAGGTATTCCGCGGCCGCATGAAGGGCAAGGCCCAGCGCGGAAATTTCCTTGCCTACGGTGATTACGGCCTGCAGGCGACCGAGCCCTGCTGGATCACCAGCCAGCAGATCGAGGCCGCCCGTATCGCCCTGACCCGTTACACCAAGCGTGGCGGTCAGGTCTGGATCAAGATTTTCCCCGATAAGCCGGTCACGGCGAAGCCCGCTGAAACCCGCATGGGTTCCGGTAAAGGCGCGCCGGAATACTGGGTCGCCGTGGTGAAGCCCGGCCGCGTCCTGTTTGAAATCAAGGGCGTGCCGGAGGAGACCGCCCGCGAGGCGCTCCGCCTGGCCAGCCATAAGCTGCCCCTGAAGACCAAGTTTATCATGAAGGCCCCTGAGGCCCAGACTGAAGCGGGTGGTGAAGAAGCATGAAGGCAAACGAATTAACTGCGATGACCCGGGAGCAGCTGGAGGAAAAGGTGAAGGAGCTGAAAGCCCAGCTGTTCAGCCTTCGCTTCCAGCTTGCGACAGGCCAGCTGCAGAACACCATGCAGATCAGCGAAACCAAGCGCGACATCGCACGGTGCAAGACCATCCTTCGCCAGAAGGAACAGGCCTGATTGAGTGGAAAGGAGGCAGCTGGAAATGGAAGAAAGAGGACTGCGTAAAACCCGGATCGGCGTCGTGATCAGCGACAAGATGGACAAGACCTGCGTCATTCAGATCAAGACCCGTGTCCGCCACCCGCTGTATGGGAAGATTATGAACCGGACCAGCAAGCTGAAGGTTCATGACGAAAACAATGAGTGCGGCATCGGCGATACCATCCGCGTGATGGAGACCCGTCCGCTGAGCAAGGATAAGCGCTGGCGCCTGGTCGAGATTCTCGAAAAGGCGAAGTAAGCAGCCCGGAAGCCAGCCTTCCCCGGAATCGGTTTGTTTGAGCCTTTGCAAACAGATGCCTGCCGGTTTCGGCGGCCTTTCAGAAGGCCATTGGCGAAGGACGGCATTCCACTGGTATGTAAATAAGGAGGAAAATCGCAATGATTCAGCCGCAAACCCGGCTTAAGGTGGCCGATAATTCCGGCGCCAAGGAAATCATGTGCATCCGTGTCCTGGGCGGCAGCTTTCGGCGCGACGGCAGCATCGGAGATGTGATCGTTGCCAGCGTGAAGACCGCGACCCCCGGCGGCACTGTGAAGAAGGGCGAGGTCGTCAAGGCCGTGGTCGTCCGGATGCGCAAGAACAAGCGCCGCCCTGATGGCAGCTACATCAAGTTCGATGATAACGCCGCCGTCATCATCAATGATCAGAAGATGCCCCGCGGGACCCGTATCTTTGGGCCTGTGGCTCGTGAGCTGCGTGAGAAGGATTTCATGAAGATCGTCTCCCTGGCTCCTGAAGTACTGTAAGGAGGCGGAACGATAATGCACGTAAAGTCCAGCGATACCGTCATCGTCATTTCCGGCAAGGATAAGGGCAAGAAGGGGAAGATCTCCGCTGCCTTTCCGAAGCTGAACCGGGTGACCGTTGAAGGCGTCAACATGGTGACCAAGCATCAGAAGGCCCGCAACGCGGGTCAGCCCGGCGGCATCATCCACAAGGAAATGCCCATCGACGCCAGCAACGTGATGCTGGTCTGCCCTAAGTGCGGCAAGGCCACCCGCGTGTCCCACAAGGTGGAGCACGAGCAGGATGACAATGGCAAGAACCGCCGCAAGATGATCCGTGTCTGCAAGAAGTGCGGCGCGGAAATCGACTGAGAAGGAGGAGCGCCCATATGGCTACCAGAATCAAGGAAAAGTATCTGGCCGAGGCTGTTCCTGCCTTGAAGCAGAAGTTCGGCTACAAGAATGTGATGGAAATCCCGAAGCTGAGCAAGATCGTGATCAACATGGGTCTGGGCGACTGTAAGGACAACGCCAAGGCCATGGAGATGGCGGTGAATGAGCTGACCACCATCGCGGGCCAGAAGCCCATGGTGACCAAGGCGAAAAAGTCCATCGCGAACTTCAGGTTCGTGAGGGCATGAACGTCGGCGCCAAGGTGACCCTGCGCGGCGAGCGGATGGAAGAGTTCATGGACAAGCTGGTTTCTGTGGCGCTGCCCCGCGTCCGCGACTTCCGCGGCGTGAGCACGAAAGCCTTTGACGGCCGTGGCAACTACGCCCTGGGTATCCGTGAGCAGCTGCTGTTCCCCGAAATCGAGTACGACAAGGTGGAGAAGATCCGCGGGATGGAAATGATCTTCGTCACCACCGCCAAGACCGATGAGGAATGCATGGAACTGCTGCGGCTGCTGGGCATGCCCTTTGCCCAGGCGTAATGGACCAGGTTGAAGGAGGAAAAAGAACGTGGCTAAGCTGAGCATGAAACTCAAGCAGTCCAGACCGGCGAAGTATTCCACCCGCGCCTATACGCGGTGCAAGATCTGCGGCCGGCCCCACAGCGTCCTGCGGAAGTACGGCGTCTGCCGTATCTGCTTCCGCGAGCTGGCGTACAAGGGCCAGATTCCCGGCGTGCGCAAAGCCAGCTGGTAATGATTTGAGTGGTTTTCTCGCGGAACGGCAGGGCGGAGCGCGGAGGCGCGGAGGTCCTGAACCACCGCGAATCACAGAACAGGTGAGGCAGCGGGCCTCAAACCAACTGTGAGAGATTGACAGAAGGAGGTCAAAACCATGGTAGTGAACGATCCCATTGCCGATATGCTTACGCGCATCCGGAATGGACAGGTGGCCCGTCATGATTTTGTGACGGTTCCCGCCAGCAACACCAAAAAGGCCATCGCGAAGATTCTGCTGAACGAAGGCTATGTGAAGGCCGTGGAAACCATCGATGACGGCCTGCAGGGCGAGATCAAGATCACCCTGAAGTATCAGAACGGCAAGCAGCAGCCGGTGATCGCCGGTCTGAAGCGGATCAGCAAGCCCGGCCTGCGGGTTTACGCGCGCTGCGAGGAGCTGCCGAAGGTTCTGGGCGGCCTGGGCATCGCCATCATCAGCACCAGCAAGGGCCTGATGACGGACAAGGAAGCCCGGAAGAACGAAGTGGGCGGCGAAGTGCTGGCCTACATCTGGTAAGAAACCGACACGCATTTAGGAGGTGTGACAAGATGTCTCGTATCGGAAAGCTTCCGATCACTGTCCCCGCGGGCGTGACGGTTACGGTGGATGAGGACAACCTGGTGACGGTGAAGGGCCCCAAGGGCACCCTGAGCCAGAAGGTGAATCCGGTCATCACCGTGAAACAGGAAGGCAATCAGCTGATCCTCACCCGCCCCACGGACGCGAAGCCCCATAAGGCCATGCACGGCCTGTACCGGGCTCTGATCCACAACATGGTCGTCGGCGTCACCGACGGCTTCACCAAGACCCTGGAGATGGTGGGTACCGGTTACCGCGCCAGCGCCGAGGGAAAGACGCTGACCATCAACATCGGCTTCAGTCATCCGGTCGTGCTGGAAGCGCCGGAAGGAATCACTTATGAAACCCCGAACCAGACCACCATTCTGGTCAAGGGCGCCAATAAGCAGCAGGTCGGCAACCTTGCCGCGGATATCCGTGCCATCCGGAAGCCTGAACCCTATCTGGGCAAGGGCATCAAGTATCATGATGAGCATATCCGCCGCAAGGAAGGCAAGGCCGGTAAGAAGTAAGAGAGGGAGTGACTGCATATGTTCAAGAAACGTGACCGGAACGAAGTTCGCGTGATTCGTCATGCGCGGGTCCGTAAAAAGATCAGCGGCACCCCCGAAATGCCGCGTCTGTCCGTGTACCGCAGCAACAAGCACATCCAGGCGCAGATCATTGACGACACCAAGGGGATCACCCTGGTTTCCGCCTCCACCATGGATCCCGCCCTGAAGGGACAGCTGGAGGAAGTGGACAAGAAGGGCGCCGCCAAGCTGGTTGGCAAGCTCATCGGTGAGCGCGCTGTGGCTGCCGGTATCAAGAGTGTGGTCTTCGACCGGGGCGGGTACGTGTATACCGGCCGTGTGGCGTCTGTCGCCGACGGCGCCCGGGAAGCCGGACTTGATTTCTGATGAAGGAGGAGGACCACAATGCCCAGATATGAACAGGAGAGCGAGTTCAAAGAGCGCCTGGTTTCTGTGAACCGCGTTTCCAAGACCGTCAAGGGCGGCCGCAACATGCGGTTCAGCGCCCTGGTCGTGGTCGGTGATGAAAACGGCCGCGTTGGCGCCGGCATGGGGAAGGCCGCCGAAATCCCGGAAGCCATCCGCAAGGCCGGAGAGGACGCCAAGAAGCATCTGGTGAACGTGCCCCTGAACGGCACCACCATTCCCCATGAGATGACCGGATACTATTCCACCGCCAAGTCCGTGCTGATGCCCGCTCCCGAAGGAACCGGCGTCATCGCCGGCGGCGCGGCCCGTGCCGTGCTGGAAATGGCCGGCATCCGGGATATCCGCACCAAGAGCTACGGCACCAACAACCCCATCAACATGGTGAAGGCCACGCTGGAAGCCCTGAAGAAGCTGCGCAGCGCTGAGCAGGTTGCCGCCATGCGGGGCAAGACAGTGGAAGAAGTTCTGGGTTGAGGAGGATGAAAGAGATGAAACTGAAGATTACCCTCGTGAAATCTCCCATCGCCACTCTTCCCAATCACAAGGCCAATGTTGCCGCCCTGGGCCTCCGCAAGGTGGGTCAGACGGTGATCAAGCCGGACAACGCCGCCATCCGCGGTCAGATCTTCGCCGTGAAGCACATGGTGAAGGTTGAGGAAGTTGACGAGTAAAGGAGGAATACCCCATGAAACTGCATGAACTGCACCCTGCGGAAGGGTCCACCACCGCACAGAAGCGGCTGGGCCGGGGTACCGGTTCCGGTCTGGGCAAGACCTCCGGTAAGGGCCACAAGGGCGCCAAGGCCCGCAGCGGCGGCGGCAAGCGGCCCGGCTTCGAGGGCGGCCAGATGCCCCTGTACCGCCGGGTGCCCAAGCGCGGCTTTAACAACATTTTCGGCACGGAATATGCTGAAGTGAACGTGGAGCGTCTGGAGATCTTTAACGATGGTGACACCGTGACGGCGGAAACGCTGCTGGAAGCGGGCATCATCCGGAAGACCCTGGATGGCGTGAAGATCCTGGGCAATGGCGATCTGACGAAAAAGTTGACCGTTCAGGCCCAGAAATTTACGGCTGGCGCGAAGGAGAAGATCGAGGCCGTAGGTGGGAAAGCCGAGGTGATCTGACATGATTGAAAACATCCGTAAGATGTGGAAAATCGGCGAAATTCGCAAAAAGATCATCTATACTTTCCTGATGCTGGTCCTGTACCGCCTGGTGGGCGTCATTCCCGCCCCCGGCGTGGACGCGGCCCGCGTCATGGCTTCCAACAACACTTCCAGCCTGCCGCTGCTGGAGCTGGTCAACATGATGACCGGTAACAACTTCAGCCAGATGACGGTGATGGCCATGGGTATTACGCCCTACATCAACGCCAGCATTATCATGCAGCTGCTGACCATCGCGATTCCCGCGCTGGAGCGGCTGAGCAAGGAAGAGGACGGACGGCAGAAGATCAACCGGATCACCCGTTATGTGACGGTGGGTCTGGCCGCCCTGCAGGCCATCGGCCTGGTCCGGGGCCTGGGCTACATCAAAGCCGGCGCCCTGAACTACATCCTGGTGGGCGTGACCATGGCCGGCGGTACCGCCCTGGCCATGTGGATCGGCGAGCGGATCACGGAGAAGGGCATCGGCAACGGCATCAGCCTGCTGATCTTTGTCGGCATTATCTCCAACCTGTTCAACGGGATCGTGTCCGGCTTCAACACCGCCGCCACCACCGGTACCACCTCCGGCTGGGTCAACCTGCTGGTCATCATCGTGACAACGATCCTCATGACCGTGGTCGTGACCTTCGTGGAGCTGGGCGAGCGCCGGATTCCGCTGCAGATTGCCAAGCAGGTGAAGGGCCGCCGGGTGTACGGCGGACAGAGCACCCATATGAGCCTGAAAGTGGTCTCCGTCGGCGTGCTGCCCCTGATTTTCGCTTACAGCTTCCTGGCGTTCCCGGGAACCATCGCTCAGCTGATTGATCCACAGATGAACGGCTGGTTCACCCGCTGGTGGGCCACCACCATGTATACCGGCTCCGTCTGGTATATGATCATCAGCGCGCTGCTGATCATCGCCTTCACCTTCTTCTACAGCTCCATCAGCTTTGATCCCAAACAGCAGGCTGAGCAGCTGCAGCAGCAGGGTGCGGTGATCCCCGGCCAGCGCGGCAAGAACATCCGTCAGTACCTGCAGAACATCGTCAGCCGTCTGAACCTGTTCGCGGCCCTGTTCCTGGCGGTGCTGAGCGCGGTGCCTACGCTGCTGCTGCGCCTGGCGGGCGTCAGCGTTCCCTTCGCGGCCAGCTCCATTCTGATCGCCGTGAGCGTGTCCCTGGAGACCATCCGCACCCTGCAGGGTGAGATGAGCATCCGCGGCATCGACATGGATATGGACAACGTCGGGTTTATGTAAAATCAACAGCAATCAAACCTCAGAGGGGGCGAGGTTCAGCCTCGCCCCTTTCTTCCCATTTACGGAAAGGAGATCGGCAGGATGAACATTATTTTCCTCGGACCTCCCGGGGCCGGTAAAGGCACCCAGGCGCAGAAGATCTGTGACGCGCTGAACATTCCCCAGATTTCCACCGGCGACATTCTCCGCCGGGCCATGAAGGAAGGCACGGAAACCGGCAAGAAGGCGAAAAGCTTTATCGACGCGGGTCAGCTGGTGCCGGACGAAGTGATTATCGACATCGTGAAAGAGCGCCTGGCCATGGACGACTGCAAGCAGGGATACATCCTGGACGGATTCCCCCGCACGGTGCCCCAGGCTGAAGCGCTGGACACCTTCGCCACCATCGACAGCGTCATCGAGCTGGACGTGAAGGATGAGGAGCTGGTGAACCGCCTGAGCGGCCGCCGGGTCTGCGTCAAGTGCGGCGCCACCTATCACATCAGCATGCTGAACGGCAAAATCACCTGCGACAAGTGCGGTGAGGAGCTGATCCAGCGGAACGATGACAAGGCGGAGACCGTGCTGAACCGGCTGAAGGTTTATCATGACCAAACCGCCCCCCTGATCGGCTACTATGAGGGGAAGGGCCTGCTGAAGAAGATCGACGGCGCACAGGGCATGGACAACACCACCCGCGCGATCCTGGACGCCCTGGGAGCGAAAGCATGATCAATCTGAAGAACGCGGCCCAGATCGAAAAAATGCGGGCCGCGGGCAGGCTGCTCTACGAAGTGGAACAGCAGGTGCGCGCCAGCGTCCGGCCCGGGGTAACCACCGCAGACCTGGACGTGCTGGCGGAGCAGCTGATCCGCAAGGGCGGCGCCATTCCCTCGGAGAAGGGCTACGACGGCTATCCCTGCAGCATCTGCGCCAGCGTCAATGACGAGGTGGTGCACGGCATCCCCAGCGACAAACGGGTCCTGCGGGAAGGCGACATCATCACCGTGGACTGCACGCTGAAGCTGGACGGCTGGCAGGCGGATTCCGCCTTTACGGTGGGCGTCGGCGCCATCAGCCCGGAAGCGAAAAAGCTGATCGTGGTTACGGAGCAGAGCTTCTGGCAGGGCATCCGGCAGTGCGTCGTGGGCAAGCGCCTGGGCGACGTGGGCCACGCCATCGCGTCCCATGTGCGTAGCCATGGCTATGAGCCCATCCGGGACTATACCGGCCACGGCATCGGCCGGGAAATGCACGAGGACCCCTCCGTGTTCAACTATGGGGATCCGGGACGGGGGCTGCGCCTCCGGAAGGGCATGACCATCGCCGTGGAGCCCATGATCTGCCAGGGAGACTGGCATATTCAGAACGACCCGGACGGCTGGACGGTCCGCACCCGGGACGGAAAGCTCTGCGCCCACTATGAGCACACCATCGCCATCAACGAGGAAGGCTATCCGGACATTCTGACCCTGCCGGATTTCAGCTGGGAGCATACGCCGCTGAACGCGGACGGATTCCCCCGCGTCTCCTATCTGGCTGAGGACGGGGAGGAGCAGGCATGAAGGAGCCCCTTTCCCTGGAGCCGGGCCGGATCGTGATCAGCACCCAAGGCCGGGACAAAGGAAGGCCCTTCCTGATCCGGGAGAACCTGGGCGGTCAGATGGTCACGGTGGTGGACGGGCTGACCCATCCGCTGGAACGCCCGAAAAAAAAGAAAATCAAACATTTACATGCGAAGCCAATTATGGTAAACTGGGATATGATTCGACCGGAAGGCGGCAGGGTTCAGGACAGCGACGTTCGACGGGCGCTGGAACAGAACGGCTTCGCGGTGGAACGTTCGCTGTGCGAGGAGGGCTAAATTTGTCCAAGAGCGACGTAATCGAGATGGAAGGCAAGGTGGTTGAAGCCCTGCCGAATGCCATGTTTCAGGTGGAGCTGCAGAACGGCCACCAGATTCTGGCGCACATCTCCGGAAAGATGCGGATGAATTTTATCCGGATCTATCCTGGAGACAAGGTCACCATTGAACTCTCGCCCTATGATCTGACCCGTGGCCGGATCACCTGGCGCAGCAAGAATTGATGGACAGGAGGAAAATGACATGAAAGTTCGTCCTAGCGTAAAGCCGATTTGCGAAAAGTGCAAGATCATCAAGCGGAAGGGCCGGGTCATGGTCATCTGCGAGAATCCGAAGCACAAGCAGAAGCAGGGCTGAGAAATAACCCGGGCCGCGTGGCGGTTCGGGTTTTTCTGTGGGAAAATTTCAGAAAAGCATCCCCGGATTTGGACGCAAAGTGGGTGGAAAATGGATCATTTTTTGCTATTTGCGAACAGTTGTGGTATACTTTCCCTTGAAAAGGGAGGTTACAGCCATGTATCGCAGATACTCTTCCGTCAATCAGCCCACCGCGAATCTGGGACAGGTCCGGCGGAACCGGATGAAGAATATCCTGATCCTGGCGCTGGTGGTGGCGCTGGGAGCCATGACGGCGGTGGCTCTGCCGGCGGTGCGGAGCCGCAGCAGCACCCACGCCCTGTACATTCAGCGCATGCAGAACGAAATCGCCACGGCCATCCGCCTGACCACGTCCCTGAGCCGTAACGCCGGGGCGAATTCCGCGGCCATCCTGGCCCAGGTGCGCAGCAATGTGTACGCCATCGGCATGATCAATGAGCTCAGCATCGGCCAGGAGGGGGCCAACGGCCGGCTGCTGGGGGAGGATCAGATCTCTTCCCTGCAGTCCACCATCGATCAGTACCTGGCCTTCCTGACCACGGGGATGGACACCGGGGAGTACCAGACCAATCTGCAGAATGCCCTGGAAGCCCTGCAGGGGGAAATCAGCGCGCTGGAGTAAACAACAGGAGACGGAAGCGATTCCGTTTCTTTTTATGGAGGGACCTGTCTTGATTGACTGGGGTGAAAAGCTGGAGGAAAAAATCCGGATGCTGCCGGATTCTCCCGGGTGCTATCTGATGAAGGATCGGGAGGGGACCATCATCTATGTGGGGAAGGCGGTGAACCTGAAGAACCGGGTTCGCAGCTATTTCCGGGACACGGCCCACACGCCCAAGGTGGCCGCCATGATCAGCCATATTGACGACTTCGACATCCTCCTGTGCGAAACCAATCTGGAGGCCCTGATCCTGGAATGCAACCTGATCAAGCTGCACAGGCCCTACTACAACATACTCCTGAAGGATGACAAGCATTACCCCTACCTGAAGGTCAACATGAAGGAGCCCTATCCCCGCCTGGAGCTTACCCGCCGGCAGGAAAAGGATGGCGCCCGATACTTCGGCCCTTACATCGGGGCCAGCGCGGTGAAGCAGGTCATCGAGGCGGTGCGGGGCGTCTTTCCCCTGCGGACCTGCCGCCAGGCCCTGCCGCTGAAAACCCCGAAGCGCCCCTGCGTCAACTACGATATCCACAAATGCCTGGCTCCCTGCGCGGGCAAATGCACGGAGGGGGAGTACCACGAAATGATGGAGGGGGTGCTCCACTTTCTGGAGGGGGACTACGCCCCGGTGGTGGACCAGCTGAAGCGGGAGATGGGGGAAGCCGCCGCGGCCATGCGTTACGAGCGTGCGGCCCAGCTGCGGGACAAGATCAGGGACGTTCAGGGCCTCATGGAGCGCCAGATCGCCCTGCGGACGGACGGCAGCGAGCAGGACCTGATCGCCGTGGCCCAGGACGGCCTGGACGCCATGATCCAGATCCTCTATGTCCGGGGCGGCCGGATGATCGGCGGAGACCATTTCCTGCTGGCCCGGGAGGGCGGGGAGAACCCCGGGGAGGTCATCGCGGGCTTCCTGACCCAGTACTATGAGGAGGCGGCGCTGATTCCCCGGAACGTCTTCTGCCAGACGCTGCCGGAGGGCGCCGCGGAGCAGCTGGAGGCGTGGCTGCGGGAGCGGAAGGGCGCCGCGGTGTCCCTGCGGACCCCCCGGCGGGGGGAGAAGCACGAGCTGGTGCTGCTGGCGGTGAAGAACGCGGAGGACGCCCTGAAAAAGCGGAACGCCCGGCGCACCATTCAGGAGGAGCGCACCGTGGGCGCCGCCGCGAACCTGGGCAAAATCCTGGGCATGGCGGACTATCCCCGGCGCATCGAGGGCTACGACATCTCCAACACCCAGGGGCAGCAGAGCGTGGCCTCCATGGTGGTTTTCATCGACGGGGCGCCGGCCAGGAAGGAGTACCGCCGTTTCCGGATCAAAACCGTGGAAGGCGCCAACGACTTCGCCTCCATGAAGGAGGTGCTGGGGCGCCGCTATGCCCACGCCCTGCGGGAACGGGAGGAAGGCATCACGGACGGAAAATTCTCCGACCTGCCGGACCTGATCCTCATCGACGGCGGCCCCCAGCAGGTGCGCTTCGCCATGGAGGCCCTGTCCGAGCTGGGCGTCGACCCGCCCACCCTCTTCGGCCTGGCGGAGAAGGAGGAGGAAATCTGGCTCCCCGGGGCGGAAGAACCCATCCGCCTGGATCATCATACGCCGGAGCTGCAGCTGGTCCAGCGGGTCCGGAATGAGGCCCACCGCTTCGGCATCATTCATCACCGGGTGCTGCGGGCGAAGGCCTTTACCCACAGCCAGCTGGAGGATATCCCCGGCATCGGCCCGGCCCGGCGCAAGGCGCTGCTGAAGGCCTTCGGCAGCCTGAAGGCCTTGCGGGAAGCCACGGTGGAGGAAATCGCCGCGGTGAAGGGCATGACCCGGCAGACCGCGGAGGCCGTCAAAACAGGGCTTGCGCCTAAGGTGCAATCGTGAGATAATAAAACAGTTACGCGAAGGAGGGACGAGCCATGGCATCTGCCCTGTGGGTCAAGACCATTGAAGGCCACCGGATTCACCGCCAGGCGACGGTCGCCTGCTCCCGGGAGGACCCTCGGGACGCGCTGCTGGAAGCCTGCCACGCGCTGGACCTGCCGGAGCCCATCTGGCTGGACAAGAATCAGCGGGAATGGGAGGAATTCGGCATGACCCGCTTCCTGCCGGACGCGTTTTTTGAGGCTGTGCCTTTTCAGCGGCTGGAGATCGAGTACATCGATCCCGACGCGCCGAAGAAAAAGAGCCGGGATTACCGGAATTCATTTGACTGAAAGGAAAGAACATGGATCAGAAAATCAGCGCGCTGCTGGACAGCTACCGGGAGGAATTCGTCCGTACGCTGCAGGCCTGGGTGCGCGTCCCTTCCGTGAAGGGAAAAGCGGAGCCCGGCGCCCCCTTTGGGAAAGAGATTGCCCGCATGATGGACCTGGCGGTGGAAACCGGCCGGAAGATGGGCTTTGAGACCCGCACCTTCGACGGCTACGCCTGCGACATGACCCTGGGGGACGCGGAGGAAAAGATCGCGGTCCTGGGGCATCTGGACGTGGTGCCGGTGGGGGACGGCTGGAAGAAGGATCCCTTCGGCGCGGAGGTGGAAAACGGCCGGCTCTACGGCCGCGGCAGCAGCGATGACAAGGGCCCCAGCCTGGCGGCCCTGTTCGCCATGCGGGCGCTGAAGGAGGCGGGAGTCCCCCTGAAGCGGAGCATCCGCCTGATCCTGGGCGGGGACGAGGAATGCGACTGGCAGTGCATGGCCTATTACACAAAGCACGCGGAAATGCCGGAGATGGGCTTCAGCCCGGACGCCTCCTTCCCCCTGATCAATACGGAGAAGGGCATGCTAGGCTTTGAACTCCGCTTCCCTGCGGCGGCGGAGGGCCTTCAGGTGCTGGAAATGGCCACCGGGGAGCGCCCCAATGTGATCGCCGGGGAGTGCAGGGCGCTGCTGGCCGGAGATCAGGCCCTGGCGGACCGGGTGGCGGCCTTCGCGGAGAAAACGGGCCTGGACTACCGGGCGGACGTGACGGAGGCGGGGGTCTGGGTGACCGCCCGGGGCATCGCGGGCCACAGCGCCTATCCGGAAGGAAAGCGCAGCGCCATTGGCATGATGCTGGTCCTGCTGAAGGAGCTGGGCGCGAAGGGCGGCCTCGCCACCCTGGCGGAGGCTGTGGGCCTGGAGTCCGACGGCCGGAGCCTGGGCTGCGCCTGCGCGGATGAAGTATCCGGCGCCCTGACCAACAACATGGGCATCCTGCGGCTGGAAAACGGGGAGTGGACCGGCACGCTGGATTTCCGCTGCCCCGTGACGGCGGATCAGGAAAAGCTGAAGGCGGAGGCCGCGGCCCATCTGCCGGGGATTCAGCTGCGGCTGACAACCCAGAAGCCCCCGCACCATGTGCCGGCGGACAGCGAGCTGGTGACCGGCCTGCTGGCGGCCTATGAGGAGGAATCCGGCCTGAAGGGGGAGGCCCTGTCCACCGGCGGCGGCACCTATGCCAAGGTGCTGAAGCAGGGGGTGGCCTTTGGCGCGGTTTTCCCCGGCGAGGAGGAGCTGGCCCATCTGGCCAACGAGTATGAAAGCATCGACAACATGATGCTGGCCATGAAGATTTACGCCAACGCCCTGCTCCGGCTCTGCGCCGGATAACCGGCGCGGCTTGGTTTCCGCTTTTCGCCGGGGAAAAGCGCCCCACGGAGCGGGAAAGCCTTTCAAACCGGCGGCATATGCGGAACGCCGCGCGATGATCCGAATCAGTCAGCGTTTTCCCAAGAATACGATGGACAGGAGTAAACCATGATCACAGTCAGCAATGTATCCCTCACCTTCGGCGGACAGAAGCTTTTCTCCGGCGCGGACCTGAAGTTCCTGCCCGGCAACTGCTACGGGATTATCGGCGCCAACGGGGCGGGAAAATCCACCTTTCTGAAGATCCTCAGCGGGGAGCTGGAGCCCACCACCGGCTCCGTGACCATCCCCGCCAACGAGCGGCTTTCCACCCTGAAGCAGGATCAGTTCATGTATGACGCGTATCCCGTGCTGGACACGGTCATCATGGGCAACCAGCGCCTGTATGACATCATGCAGGAGAAGGACGCCCTTTACGCCAAGCCGGATTTCAGCGAGGCGGACGGGGAAAAGGCGGCGGAGTTGGAAGGCGAGTTCGCGGAGATGGACGGCTGGAACGCGGAGAGCGACGCGGCCACGCTGCTGACGGGCCTGGGCATCCCCACCGAGGAGCACACCATGATGATGGGCGACCTGCAGGCGGGGGACAAGTTCAAGGTGCTGCTGGCCCAGGCGCTGTTCGGCAATCCGGACATCCTGCTGCTGGACGAGCCCACCAACAACCTGGACAACCGTTCCGTGGCCTGGCTGGAGGACTTCCTGATGGATTTCCCGGGCACGCTGATCGTGGTGTCCCATGACCGGTGGTTCCTGAACAACATCTGTACCCACATCGTGGATATCGACTACAATCAGGTGAAGCTCTACGTGGGCAACTATGACTTCTGGTACGAATCCAGCAAGATCATGCAGAGCCTGATGAATGACCAGAAGAAGCGCCGGGAGGACAAGATCCGGGAGCTGCAGGCCTTTATCCAGCGCTTTTCCAGCAACAAGAGCAAGGCCAAGCAGGCCACCAGCCGCCGGAAGCTGCTGGATCAGCTGACCATCGAGCAGATGCCCGCCTCCAGCCGGCGCTATCCCTGGGTTTCCTTCTCCCCGGACCGGGAGGCCGGCAAGGACATCCTCCAGGTCACGGACCTGAACTATACCCAGGATGGGGTGCAGCTGCTGAAGAACGTCAGCTTCCTGGTCACCCGGGGGCAGAAGATCGCCCTGGTGGGCAACGAGCAGGCTTCCACCGCCCTCTTCCGCATCCTGGCGGAGGAAATCCAGCCGGACAGCGGCAACGTGAAGTGGGGCGTGACCATCTCCACCAGCTATTTCCCCAAGGACAACAGCCCCTACTTTGACGGCTGCGACCTGAACATGATGGAGTGGTTTGCCCAGTATTCCCCGGAGCAGCTGGAAACCTACATGCGCGGCTTCCTGGGCCGGATGCTCTTCAGCGGGGACGATGTGTACAAGCCCGTCAGCGTCCTCTCCGGCGGCGAGCGGGTCCGCTGCATGCTGAGCCGCATGATGCTCAGCGGCGCGAACTTCCTCATGCTGGATCAGCCCACGAACCACCTGGACCTGGAGTCCATCACCGCCGTGAACAACGGCCTGATCAATTTTCCGGGCAACGTGATCTTCACCAGCCAGTATCACCAGTTCATCTCCACCATCGCGGACCGGATTCTGGAGATCCACAGCGACGGCACCGTCTCCGATTACCTCTGCAACTACGAGGAGTACCTGGAACGTACAAAATAAAACCTGAATATATTATTAAGGCCGGCCCCTGCATTTGGGGCCGGCCTTACTTTATTGCTCCTGTGTAACGAATGAGCCCCGCAAGCGGAGCGCTGAGGTGTTCCAATCCGGGGGCCTTGATTCTCGCCGGTTCTTAGCGATTGGCAAGCCGTAAGGCGCAGACAGAGCTTAGAACCGCTGCGTAAGTGAACGGAGCCGAGAGGCGTCCCCCGGAGGGGAATACCTCAGAGAGCGGAGCGACGGTAGAGGTGCATGCTTTTTATTTCGAGATCGTATTAAAACACCCAGCGAAACGCACCCCTTCCAACCCTCGCACCGCGTCAATCTGCTCCGCGGTGATCCCGGCGGGATTCTCAATCTCGATGACAAAATGATATCTGCCCAGGGCGCTGCCCTCCGGCCGGTCGTGCACGGCCACAAACTCCAGCCCGATCTCATGCAGCGCGATGACGATGTCGTCAATTCGGCCGCCCTCGCAGGTGGCTACCAGCACCGCCTGGCGCAGGTCCGGGCCCTGCAGGGGCGTCCGGGCCAGCACGTAGAAGCGGGTCTTGTTCTCCATGGAAATCTGCACGTTTTCCGCCAGTACCTCCAGCCCGTAGAGGGCGGCGGCGCCCGGCGCGGCCACCGCGGCGACGGTTTTGTCGCCCGTCTCCGCCACATATCTGGCCGCGGCGGCGGTGCTGTCCATTTCCTTCGCCGCCGCGTCCGGCAGATGCTCCGCCCGCCACCGGGCGCTCTGGGCCAGCCCCTGGGCATGGGAGCATACCGTCCCGATGTCCGCCAGGGCGGCGCCGGGCAGCCCCATCAGCGTCTGGCTGATGGGCAGGATCACCTCGCCCACCACATAGACATTTTCCGCGCCGATCAGCGCGTCCACGTAGTTCACCACGGCTCCGCCGATGGTGTTTTCCTGCGGGATGACGGCGAATTCCGCCTCCCCGTCCATCAGGTCTGCCAGCGCGTCGTTCACGGTGGGGCGGGGGATCAGCGTCTCCCCGCCGGTGAACCACAGGCCCGTGGCTTCCTCCGTATAGGTGCCCGCCGGCCCCAGATAGCTGACGCGGTCCGCCGCGGCGCTGTCTGCGCCCGCGGTCAGCGCCCAGATCCATGTCCAGAGCAGCAGCAGGGAAAAGATCCGTTTACGCATTTCATTCATCCTCTTGGTTTTGTTCCGTCCATCGGGCGGGGAGTGCGGGGCAGAAGGCGGCTTTCCGCTCCGCACGGTGCTCCACGTAGCAGCCGCACAGCCCGCAGGTCCCCTGGCGCAGATGCGCGCAGGCGCGGCAGGCATCCAGCCGCCGGCGGACCAGCGCCGTGGGTGCCCGGTCCTCCTCCGGAATCAGCGCAATCAGCTCCCGCAGGGAGGCGGCCAGGGCCGCCTGATCCGGCATGTCCTGCAGCAGGCACCGCCGGCAGGGCCGGATGGTCATGACAGGGTAATCTCCGCCACCGCGCAGGCGGGCAGGGTCAGGGTCACGTCCCCGTCGGGCTCCACCCGCGCCGGCCAGGCCCGCGGCGCGATGGGGGAGGCGTCAAAATCATTCTTCGCGTGTATGTCCCCGGTCAGCACCCGGGCCCGGACCTGCTTCGCCGCGAAGCCGGTCAGCCGGAGTTCCGTTTCCTTCGCCGCGTCCAGGTTGGCGGCGGTCACGGTGACCACGCCCTCCTTCTCCGAGGCGGAGGCGGTGATCTGCGGGAGGGTCCAGGATCCTTCCCCGGTCTCGTCGCTTTCCACGAAGCAGGCTACTTCCCTGGCGCCCTGATGCGCCTGATACAGGTCAAACACATGATAGGTGGGGGTCAGCACCAGCCTGTTCCCTTCCGTCAGCACCACCGCCTGCAGGACGTTGACCATCTGCGCCAGGTTGGCCATGATCACCCGGTCGCAGTGCCGGTTGAAGATGTTCAGGGTCACCGCGGCCACCATGGCGTCCCGCATGGTGTTCTGCTGGTACAGGAAGCCGGGATTGGTTCCCGGTTCCACGTCGTACCAGGTGCCCCATTCATCCACGATGAGCCCCACCCGCTTCTCCGGGTCGTACCGGGTCATGATGGCGTCATGCCCGGCAATCAGCTCGTCCATGCGGGATGCCTTCTTCAGCGTCTTGTAATAATCGCTGAGGGAGAAATCCGTGGCGCTGCCCTTCTCCTGCCAGGTGTCCCCGCAGACCGTGTAATAATGCAGGGAAAGCCCATCCATGAAGCCGCCGGCGCGGTCCATCAGCACCTCCGTCCAGCGGTAGTTGAAATCGCTGGCGCCGCAGGCGATGCGGAAGGGGCGGTGGCTGTCGTAGGTCCGGGCGAAGGTCTGGTACTGGCGGAAAAGATCCGCGTAGTACTCCGGGCGCATGTTGCCGCCGCAGCCCCAGCTCTCATTGCCGATGCCCCAGTATTTGACGCCCCAGGCATCCTCCCGGCCGTTGGCCCGCCGGCCCCGGACGACGGTGGAATCCCCGTCGGAATTGACGTACTCGATCCACTCCGCCATCTCCCGCACCGTGCCGCTGCCCACGTTGGCGTTGATATAGGGCTCGCAGCCGATCTGCTGACAGAGGTCCAGGAACTCGTGGGTGCCGAAGGAGTTGTCCTCCACCACGCCGCCCCAGTTGGTGTTTACCATGCGCCTGCGCTGCGCCAGGGGGCCGATGCCGTCCTGCCAGTGATACTCGTCCGCGAAGCAGCCGCCGGGCCAGCGCAGCACCGGCACGCCGATCTTTTTCAGCGCCTCCACCACGTCCGTCCGGATGCCCCGGACATTCGGAATCGGGCTGTCCTCGCCCACGAAGATGCCCTGATAGATGCAGCGCCCCAGGTGCTCCGAGAAATGACCGTAGATTTCCTTATGAATCGTCCCCTTGCCGGTCTTCGGGTTCAGCGTGATCGCAGCCATGATCTTCCTCCGTTTTGCTCGCGTGGCTATGCCATGCGGATTGATGTTCATACTATACCCGGCGCGCCTTCCCCCGTCAAGTAGCTGCTTTTTCTCAGATTGTCGCCTGCGGGGCGACCTTTTGGCGCCGAAAAGAGGATATGATGGTACCGCGGTGAGGGAAAAGCTCCCGCGGAAGAGAAAGGAGCGAAGAGAGATGAAAAAGAATCTGACAGAAATGGTGTTTATCCTGGATAAGAGCGGATCCATGGCCGGCCTGGAAGCGGACACCATCGGCGGCTTTAACAGCATGATTGAGCGGCAGAAGGCCATGGAAGGGGAGGCTCTGGTTTCCACGGTGCTTTTCTCCAGCGTGAGCCGGGTCATCCACGACCGGGTGGATATCCAGTCCATCGCCCCCCTGACGGAGAAGGAATACTACGTGGACGGCTGCACCGCCCTCATCGACGCCATCGGCGGCGCGATCCATCACATCGGCAACGTGCACAAGTACGCCCGGGAGGAGGACCGCCCGGAGAAGACGATCTTCGTCATTACCACCGACGGCATGGAAAACGCCAGCCGGCACTACACGGCGGATCAGGTCCGGTCCATGGTGGAACGGCAGAAGAAGCGCTACGGCTGGGAGTTCCTGTTCCTGGGGGCCAACATCGACGCGGTGGAGACGGCCAGCCACTTTGGCATCGGAAGGGACAGGGCGGTTTCCTTCCACAACGACCGGCCCGGCGTCGCCCTGAACTACGCCACGGTGAGCGCCACCGTGGGCCGCATGCGGGTCCATGAAATCGTGGATGGGAGCTGGAGTGCCCCCATCGAGGCGGATTTTGAGTCCAGAAAATAAAGGCAGAGAAAAAGTCCCGCTCTTCCCGGGTTGGAGAGCGGGACCGTTTTTTATCACGGGGGGAGCGGTTTGCAATCCAGAGAAAACCTGAAAAAGGAGACGTCACCGTCCCTGGTCTCCTCATCGCAGGATTGCAATTTGCGGAAAGATGGATTATAATCAGGATGGTCAGACAAACTACATAAAAGGAGGGATCCATCGATGAAGAAACTGCTAACGATCCTGCTGTCGGCGCTCCTCGCGCTGAGCCTTGCCGTTCCGGCCTTGGCAGCGACGCCCATGGTGAACGGTCAGATTGTCACGGTCAAAACGGCCGCGCCAGATCTGACCGGCAAGACCGTCATCCTGCACTCCAATGACGTGCACGGCGCGCTGGCGGGCTATGCCTGCATGCCCGCGCTGAAAGCGGCTTACGAGGCAGCCGGAGCGGACGTGATCGTGGTCGACGCGGGCGACTTTACGCAGGGCAATCCCTACGTCAGCCTCTCCAAGGGACATTCGGCCATCGAGCTGATGAACGCGGCGGGCTACGATGTGGTCACGCTGGGCAACCACGAGTTC